>CAZUNI010000024.1:0-64839 GCA_964622265.1 uncultured Acidobacteriaceae bacterium
TTCATCACTTCCCGCTGAGCTATCCACCGAAAACTAATTCTTAACGGCGGACTTTGAATTTGTTTTTGATTCGGGCGCCTGGAAAACCAACACCGAACAGACTGAAGTCTGTTCTACCAAATACTTTGAATAGCCGGGGGCTTTACAGTGGCGTTGAACTTCTGCGTAACCCTGCGCACGTAATCCCGCGTTTCGCGATATGGGGGCACGCTTCGAAATTGCTCGACTCTGTCCGGGCCCGCATTATAAGCCGCCAGTGTGAGCGCCAAATCGCCCTTATACCTCAGCAGCAGTTCCTTCAAATAGCGCGTGCCCGCGTCGATATTCTGTTGCGGGTCGAAAGCGTTTCGGACGCCGAAGCGCGTGGCCGTTTGGGGCATCAGTTGCATTAGGCCGCGGGCGAACTTTACCGACACCGCGTTGGGATTGAAGTTGGACTCGACGGCAATCACGCTAGCCACAAGTTCGGGAGCCACGCCGTGTGTTCGCGCGGAAGAGGCGATGAAAGTGGCAAACGGAACGTCCAGCAGCTTCACCTTGACCGGCAGGAACGTGTCTTCCGGGTCGACTCTCAGCAGGGAATCGGCTGGAATTTCGAGCGTTCCCCCGACCATCGTCAGGCGGACTGTATCCCCCAGATTTTCGTAGCCGGTGACGTGTATCCGCTGGCCCGATTGCAACACCGCGTAGTCCGCGCGAGCCGCGGGCGCCAGCGCGCCCAGCAGGCACAAGGCTACGCCCGCCGCACTTTGTAACGCGGCCCGAGTCAATCGCATCCGCTTGTAAAACTTATCGCGCATAAGCCTCAATTGCCGCTGCCACGCCACCTTCATCGTTTGTGAGCGTTTCACGCCAGCCGAGCGATTTCAACTCCGGAACGCAATTCGCCATCACGATGGGAAGTCCCGCATATTGGAGCATCTCGATATCGTTCAGGTTGTCTCCGATGGCCATCACATCCTGCCGCGACCAGCCACGCCGCCGCACCCATTCCGCCAGCGTCGTGCCTTTCGAGCAGCTCGGGTAGATGACGTCCACCAGGCCAAAGTCGCGGTTCTCGTAGAGCGTCGCCGCCAGCGAATACTCGTTGGCAAAGGACAGGTCTAGGAGCGTTTCTTTAACGTCCTTGGCGCTTGAAACCGGGCCGACAAACATCACCTGAATGGGGTCTTCGGTCAAGCAATCCACGAGAGGTGACATCTCTGCGATGAATTCCCTGTTTCTCTCAAAATAGGGCCCCCGCAAAGGATCGTCCCAGGCAATCTGTTCGAATATAATCTGATTTTCACGCGGCCGGTCAAAGCAAACCGAGGCCATGTCCCGAAATTCCGGCGTAACATCGAGCACGCGCCGTGCAACGTCTTTCGGGAGGCGATAAAGCAACTGCGTCTCACCGTCGCTGGACTTCACCAGCGCGCCGTTATTGGCGATCATCGTCAGCGGGCAGGGAATCTGCCGGGCGATGGGCATGGCGAAGTCGTAGCGTCGTCCGGTCACAAGAGCGATCTCGATCCCTCGTGCCGCTGCGTCCATAATCGCCCGCCGATTTACCTCCGGAAGCTGGGACTGGCCGTCCAGAAGCGTGCCGTCGATGTCTAGCGCGATGAGCTTGATTGCCATATACTCATTTTACCGTGACATTTGGGGAGGGTCATGTGCGGATTCTTAACTTGTGTTCGGCCGAGACACTACTATTCCAAACAGTCTGATTTCAAGGGGTGGGAATGGAAGTGGAAACTCCCGTCGAGGGTTTGCTTTCGATCCCCTTGGAGTCGACGGAGGTTATAGAGTAACTATATTTCTTGCCGGCCTCAACGTAGTGGTCAACATATTGTGTGGAGTTGACGGGAGTGGAATTCAACTTTACAACGGAGCCTGAGGGAATCGTCGTGCGGTATATGTAATAGCCGGCCACAGATGACGTACTCGGGGCCCAAGATACTGTCACTGAATGAGGGCCGAATGGAGGGGGTGCGAGAACCGCTGGCGTGCTCTTTTTCGCACAGGCACCGGGGAGTAAACACACTGCTAGCAAGCCCAGTAGTTGCCCAGAAATGCGAAGGCGCAGGAAACAAGAGGACTGCAGCCCAGCCAACGAAATCACCATACCTGAATTGTACATCCGACAGGGTGATGAAAACCGACGCCGCACTTGAACGTGTGCAACAAAGTAAACACGAAGACCCAACCCTTTCAAAAACAACTGAAAGGCTCGCAAGTTAGATTAAAACGTGCTTGAGACTCGAGAAGTGAAGTCATTGGTGGAGGCTACGGGAATCGAACCCGTGTCTGTTCGTTGCGAACGAACTATTCTCCCGCTGAACTAAGCCCCCGGGAACTTCCCTATGTTAGCAGGGCACGGCCCGGTTTCCAATCGCGCTCGAGCAAGAATTTTAGGAAAAGGTGAAATAGGGAAATTATTGCTGTTGCGGCATGCCGCTCCCCGATGTGCGCTGCGCCACGATTTTCCGGGCATTGTCGTATAGCGCGCGCGCCTGGGGTAGCGATTCGATTGCCTTCTGAAGCTGCATATCGTCTTCGAGATCGACCTTATAGCCCTCGGTCAATCCGAACACGGAAATGAAGACTTCTTTCCGGATCTCACGCTTGATCCAGGGAAGATTTGCGGCGATATCTGCGTCCGCGTACTTGATCTTCTGCTTGTCCAGATACGCTGTAAACTTTTTCATAGTGGCTTCGTCCGGCACGAAATCTTTGGCAATCTCTGGTTTGGACCCGAGGAAGTACGTGGTGAATCCGCCGACGCCGCCTTGATAAGCGAAGAACACGTCATGGCGCAGCAGCAGCTCCTGGAACGGATCAAGCTTGGCCGGCTGTGCGAGCACGTCAGGAGTGATGCCTCCGCCGCCAGTGACTTGCCGTCCGCTGTCAGTGAGCTTCACTTCGGTTGGCGGAGGGTTCTTGTGGTTATACAGGTAGTCGTACAGGGAAGTATCTTTGTAATCGCGTTGAATCAGGCGTCCGCTGGGCGTGTAGTAACGTGCCGTAGTGAGAGCCAGACCTGTGTTTTCGCCCAGGCCGGAGACGGTTTGCACGAGGCCTTTGCCAAAGCTCTGCTCGCCTACCACCAGCCCGCGGTCGTGATCCTGAATCGAGCCGCTGACGATTTCCGATGCAGACGCCGATCCGCCGTTCACCAGAACGACCAGCGGCACGGTAACGCCGCGATTGCCGCGCACTGCGTAGTAGCGCCGCTCCTGCGAACTGCGGCCATGATGCGATACGATCAATTGGTTCTTGTCCAAAAACATATCGGAAACTGCCACGGCCTCATTCAGCAGTCCGCCGGGATTGCCGCGGAGATCGAGGACCAACCCGTCAAGCGTGGAGGCGTTGACATCCTTGAGGGCGTCGGCGAGTTCAGTTTCCGTCGTCTCATTGAAACCGGAAAGCTTGATGTATCCGATGCCAGGCTTCGCTTGAAAGGCGATGTCCACCGAGTGCTTCGGAATCTCGTCGCGCGTGACCGTGAAATTGAGCAGGTCATCATATCCGACGCGCTTCATGGCGATATGGACCGTGGTGCCTTTAGGGCCTTTCAGCATGTCGGCAACTTCAGAGCTGCTGAGCCCTTCCGCCGTCTTACCGTCCACCGTCGTGATGATGTCGCCGGGACGTATGCCTGCGCGATAGGCAGGCGAATTCACCATAGGAGCGAGCACGTACGTATAGTTTTCGCGCGGAACAATGGTCATGCCGACGCCGTAATAACGGCCGCGCTGGTCTTCACGGAGATTAGCGTAAGCGCGAGGATCGAAGAAGCTGGAATGCGGATCGAGCACACGCAACATTCCCGGAATAGCACCGGAGTAGAGGGCATGATCGATATCTACAGGCGTGGCGTAATTCTTTTCCACAACGGAAAGCACGCGCGTGAAGGACTTAACCGAATCCTGCAGGCTGCTCACGTCCGAGGAAGTTGCCCGGACAGGCGGGCCGTAGATGCCCCCTAAAATGGCTGAGAAGACTAATACTCCAATGACGAGCAGCGCCCCGCGTCGTTCACCCTGCATTTCGCCCTCGCTTTCCCGCATCCTTAATGCGTAAAGTATAGCATAGCATGGCGGTTGAATTGACACCCCCCGCACTGTCCACTATGATTCCATCTGCGCAACGGGGCGGACCCGAATTCGGTCAGAATTTTGCCTGGGGACTCAGGATAATTCGTTTCCTGGGGCGCCGGAAAACCTTGAAACCAACGAAAGAAAGCAAATAACCGGCTATGTTGAGCCTGCCACATCTGGTCGTCCTTTTCGTCGTGGCATTGGTCATTTTCGGCCCTGAGAAGCTGCCGGAGTTGGCTCGGATGCTCGGCAAAGCCACGGCGGATTTCCGCAAAATGAGCGGCGATTTTCGTTACGCGCTGGAAGAGGAAGTGCGCGAACTGGAGCGCCAGACTCGCGTTAAGGAGGCCGCAGCGGCCGCACCCACGCAGCCGGTGCCAGCTCTTGTAGAACCGGAGGGCGTCGTCCCCCGCGCATTACCAGAGCATGACGAAGCCTCCCCAACGGTAACCGAACCGCCGACCCCATCGGAAACTGAGCCTGTGGCTGCCGTTCCTGAAGCCGTCACGCCGGACCACGAGAAACCTTCTGATGCCAATCCCGCGGTTTGACTCGACCACATCTCCCGCCGGGCAGGAAGCGGAAGGGAAGATGTCGTTTTTTGACCACCTCGTGGACCTGCGGAAACGCCTGATCAACTCCGCGCTGGCGATCACCGTGGGCGCGATGGTCGGCGTCAGCATCTCCCAAAAAGTTATCGGCTTCATTGCGCGCCCCATGCAGGAGGCGTTGCGCAAGCAGCATCTCGACGATCGTCTGATCTATACCAGTCCGGCCGGGTTGATCAACATCATTATCACGTTTGGAATTTACATTGGCGTTGTTCTGGCCGCTCCATTCGTGCTGTACCAGGTGTGGCTCTTCATTGCTCCGGGGCTTTACAAGCACGAGCGCCGGGCCGTGACGGGATTCATCTTTTCATCCTTGTTCCTTTTTCTTTCCGGAATATCGTTCGGTTATTTTGTGATGCTGCCGTACATGTTGAATTTCCTGACCGGGTTTCAGGGCCCATTCCGCCCGCTGATTAGCATTAACGAATATTTTGACTTCATTTTGATCGTCCTTCTCGGGCTGGGAATCATTTTCGAGCTGCCTGTGTTGATCTTTTTCCTGGCGCTATTTAATATCGTGACGCCGCAGTTTCTCTGGAAGAACCTGCGTTATGCCATTCTGATTATCGCCATTGTGGCTGCAATCGTGACGCCCACGCCGGATGCCACCACGATGCTGGTGTTCATGGCGCCCATGGTGGGACTCTATTTTGTGGGCATTGGCGTGGCGGCGCTTGTCGTGCGGAATAAGAATAAAGCTGCGGCTGCTTCCGGAGGAGGGTCGCAATGAGGAATGCGCGATTCATTTCTGATCCCCGGCACATTGGGAAATCTTTCTGCCGTGCGGCCCTGGTCGTGAGTTCCCTCGCATTGCTGTGCCTCTCGGGATGCGGGCACGAGGCTTCCTCGGCGGATGCGAACGGAAAGTCAGCGTCCCCGCAGGCATCCAGTGTTCCCTCCGCTCCGGCAGCGGAAACTACCGGCGGTTTTGATGGTACGCGTGCATACAAGCACGTCGAACAGCTTGTGGCCATAGGGCCACATTCCGCCGGAACCGATGGAATTCATAAGGCGCAGGCGTACATCATCGGCCAGCTCAAGAGCTTCGGATGCCCCGTGGAGGAGGAAGACTTCCACGCGCCATCGACCCCCGTGGGCGACGTCGCGATGAAAAATATTCTCGTGAAAATTCCGTCGGCAAATCCCAACACGATTCTGTATGCCTCGCACTATGACACCAAGCGCATTGAACATTTCGTCGGCGCCGATGACGGCGGATCGAGCACCGGAGTTTTATTGGAATTTGCGCGCCTCGTCTGTGCCCGTAAGAATGCCAACACCATCTGGCTGGCATTCCTGGATGGTGAAGAAGCGTTCAACATGCAGTGGGCCGATCCCGACAATACCTACGGCAGCCGCGAACTGGCGGCAAGTCTTGCGCTGGCCGGAACTTTGCGGCATATCAAAGCCATGATTCTGGTGGACATGGTCGGTCCCGCGAAGCCGATTTATAAACGCGAATCGAATTCCACGCCATGGCTGACGGACATCATATGGTCCACTGCTGCGAACCTCGGATACGGGAAGGTATTCATTAGCGATAAGAATGCTATTGAAGATGACCACCTTCCATTTCTCCAGCGCGACATCCCCGCGACCGACGTGATCGACTTTGAAAACGACGTGCTGAGTTACTGGCACACCAGCCACGATACGCTCGACAAGATCGATCCCCGGACGCTCGCGATTACAGGGCACGTCCTGATTGCGTCGCTTCCGGAATTAGAAAAGAAAATACACTAATCATTTTTTCCGGAATTCCCGCTGGATGGATGCCAGCCCCTGAATCACGCTGCAATAAAAAAGCCAATTCACGAGGAACATCCGGGGATATCCAAGGTAGTTGCTGAACTTATGGAAGACGAAGCCCTGTACCCAGTTCGCGATCACCACGCCCGGCAATCCAAAGACGCCCAACCATATCCCCGGAGTGGAATGTAATCCCGGCGAGTGCGCAACGACTGCTAACGCTGCCGTCCAGGCGGCGGCAAAGAACAGAGCCCACAAAAGTATTTTCAATGAAGTCCTCTCAATTGGACTTTTGTGCGCCGGCACACACAGCGAAATACGTTGTCCACCGTACATCGCAACACGGATCGGAGACAAGGGCGTCATTCAATTCAATAAATGCCGTCACCACACCACCGTCAATCCGAGCGGAGCGAGGAATTCCTCTTGGTTGTTGGCCAAAAGAAAGGGGGATTCCTCGCTCCGCTCGGAATGACGGCGTTGAGGGGCAGTGGGGTTACTGTTTCCATGCTAAATGCCCATCCAGCTGTGTTACATTTTTCTATCGCCTCTGGGCGATCCCGATGAAGAAAATTAAGGTCAGCTCTGCGAACGGTGCTTACGAAGTAATGTGTGTCCGCGGTGCGGTAGCCAAGTCCGCCAAGGCTGTTACCGCGCTAAACCCAAACGCGGCGATATTCCTGATTTCGTCGCCCCGCGTGTGGAAGCACTGCGGTGCGCGCCTGGAAAAGATTTTCAAGGGCGTAAGCCGCGCGACAATTTTGTTCGACGACCGGGAAGCCGCCAAGAATCTATCCACGGTAGAGAAGGCCTCCCGGCAATTGGTGCGCGCGGGGGCGGACCGCCGCGCGTTGCTTGTTGCAGTCGGCGGAGGAGTGGTCGGCGACGTGGCCGGATTTGTCGCGGCAAGCTACTCTCGCGGGATTGGGCTTGTACACATCCCCACAACGCTGGTGGCGCAGGTGGACAGCGCCATTGGCGGCAAAACCGGCGTAAATCTGCCGGAAGGGAAGAACCTGGTCGGAGCCTTTTATCCCCCGAAACTCGTGATCGGCGATCCTAACCTGCTTCGGTCTCTGCCCCTGCGCGAATTCCGCTCCGGCATCTATGAAATCATCAAGTATGGCGTGATCGGCGACACGAAACTGTTCCGCTTCCTGGAAGCGAATATGGACAAACTCCTTCGCCGCGATGCCGAAGCGCTCAATTTCGTCATCGAGCGATCGGTTGCGCAGAAGGCCCGCGTCGTCTCACAGGATGAACACGAATCCGGCCTGCGCGAAATCCTGAATTTCGGCCATACATTCGCCCATGCATTGGAAAGTGTGACGAAATATCGAAAGTATCTGCACGGCGAAGCTGTCGCGTGGGGAATGATGACGTCGACGGAACTGGCAGTTGCCAATGGCATGCTGTCAACTGCTGATGCGGACCGGATCATCCAAGTGACACAGAAGGTAGGCCCGCTTCCTTCATGGCCAAGCGTCCCTGCCGCGCGCTTGATTGAGGCCATGCAATCCGACAAGAAAACTCGCGCTGGGCGATTGCGGTTTGTCCTGCCGGAGAATATCGGTAATGTTCGCTGCGGAGTCGAAGCCGATTCGCAAATGCTGGCAAAAATCCTGAACGATTGCGCCTCGGCCGGCGCGCGGAAATGACTTCCTCCTCGCAGCAAAGTCTTCCCGGAACGCGTCCTGACGGTGTGCGCGATGAAGCCGAGGCGGCGGCACGAGTCCAGGAAATGTTCGGGCGCATCGCTCCGCGGTACGACCTGCTGAACCATCTGCTCTCACTCGACGTGGATAAAATCTGGCGGCGTCGCGTCGCGCGAAATTTTAGCACCATCCTGCACAATCCGAATGCCCGCGTACTCGATCTCTGTTGCGGCACGGGCGACCTGGCATTCGCGCTTCGCAGAGAGGCCGCTGCGGGAGCGGAAATCATCGGTTCCGATTTCGTTCCGGAAATGCTGCTCCGAGCGCGCGCGAAAGCTACCGCCGCCGGAGTCACCATTGAATTTCTCGAGGCGGATGCCCTGCATCTTCCGTTTGCCGATGCGAGTTTCGATCTGGTGACCTGCGCGTTTGGTTTTCGCAACCTGGCCAATTACGAACGCGGATTGAAGGAAATCCTGCGTGTGCTAAAGCCTGGAGGGGCAGCGGGCATCCTGGAATTTGCGGAGCCGTCCGGCAAAGTGTTTGGCGCGGTCTATCGATTTTACTTCAGACACATCCTGCCGCGTTTGGGCGCCCTGATTTCCGGTAATTCCTCGGCATATACTTATCTTCCCAACTCGGTCAGCAAGTTCCCGCCTCCCGAGGATTTGAAGGCTCAATTCGAACACGCCGGATTCGTTGAAGTTGGATTCGCACGTTGGACTGGGGGAATCGTTACGCTGCACGATGGCCACAAGACGAGTAGCTAGAACTGACGGGAAATTGTTTAGGATTTCTACTGGCTACGAAAATTACTCTATTTAGTTCTCTAGTCCCAACAAACGAATCTTGTTCAGCAGCGTTTTGTAGGATACGCCAAGTTGCTCCGCGGCGCGTGTCTTGTTCCACTTCGCCGATTTCAACGCTTCCTCGATCATAAAACGCTCGACGTGATTCAGGGCGCGGGCGCTAACATCCTGCAACGTACCGGCCCAATCGAAATGCTGGCCGAGCATCCCCTCGGGCATTTCGTTTTCGGTGGGGCGCGGTGCCGGGAGTTGCAAAGATGCGGCATCGATCGTTTCGGAGTCGGAAAGAATGGCTGCGCGCTCGATCGTATTTTGGAGTTCGCGAACATTACCGGGCCAGGCGTAACCGCGCATCGCTGCCTGCGCGCTGGGCGCGAATTTCAGGTCGGGCTTGCGGAATTCCCTCCGGAAGCGTTCCAGAAAATGTTCCGCCAGCATCAGGACGTCATCGCCGCGTTCGCTGAGCCGTGGGATGGTGATAGGCACGGCGGCGATTCGGAAAAAGAGGTCCTCGCGAAACCTTTTGTCTTGCACGGCCTCGCGCAGGTCCTTATTGGTTGCAGCCAGGATGCGCACATCGATGTCGATCAGTTGCGTTCCACCCACGCGTTCGAAACTACGTTCTTCGAGCACACGCAACAATTTTGCTTGAGTGGCCAATGGAAGCTCCGCAACCTCATCGAGAAAAATTGTGCCGCGATTAGCCAATTCCATTTTTCCGACTTTGCGGGAGCCCGCCCCGGTATAGGCGCCGCGTTCGTGGCCGAACAGTTCGTTTTCCACCAGCCCTTCTGGGATCGCCGCACAGTTGAGCGCAACGAAAGGGTGCATGCGCCGTGGAGAAAGGTTGTGAATGGCGCGGGCAAAAAGCTCCTTACCTGTGCCGCTTTGCCCCAGCAGAAGTACAGTCGAGTCCGTCGCAGCGACGCGCTGCACCTGCTGCGTGGCGTCCTGCATGGATTTGTGTTCGCCGACAATGCGAGGAAATCCATATCGTTCAGTGTATTCCTCCCGAAGCAAGAGATTTTCGCGCATCAGTTCCTGCTGTTGTGATGCGCGCTCTACCAGCAAATTCAGATGTTCCAGGTCCACCGGCTTCTGGATAAAGTCGTATGCGCCTTCCTTCATCGCCGTCACGGCCTCCTCTACCGATCCGTAAGCGGTGATCAGGATGACGGGAATGGTAGGGTCGGCGTTCTTCGTCTCGCGCAGAACGTCCAGGCCCGAGCAGCCGGGCAATTTCAAGTCGGTGAGAACCAGCAGGTAGCGTCGCTGGCGAACTTTTGCGACGGCTGACGAGCCGTCCGGTGCTTCGTCCACTTTGTGGCCGGCGCGCTCCAGTGCCTTACGCAGCATCGCGCGCAATTCAGGTTTATCTTCAACGAGAAGAAGGGGTTCCATCGGAACTTTGTTTTACCACGCTTTTGTGACGTGAAGTGCGTCTACGGGCAGCCTTGTGTAGTGTCTGCTATCGGTTGCTAAGATATGTGATCCAAAAACTGGCGCTACGGCTGTGGTGAACTGGGCGCATTTTCCCAACTTGGTTCGCCCCCGGCCTTGCGCAACGCATCTTCCAGGTCCGAGAAATCTTGTTTGTCTTGAGCGACCGCCGCAGTCTTTTCATCGATTTTCGCTTTGGTGTCGTTCAGGTCCTGGCGATTGTATTGTTCGCGCATCGCCGTGTTCGGGTCGCTGTAGTATTGCTGCTGCTTCAAATTGTATTCGCGCTGCAGAATGTCCAGTTCATGCGCATCGTCGGCCTGTTTCTTTCTGGCATCCGCGAATTTTTGCCGCCAGTAATCCTCGCCCTTGGGAGGAGGAGCCTGTTCGACCTCTGCGACTGCCTTTTTCTTGTCGTCAGCGGGAGCTTCCGCCTTGGTCTTATCCGGCGGCGGAGTGGGCGCTTCTCCAACAATGGAGATTTGGCCTTTGATGGTGTCGAGGTTGTCGTTGGTAAAGACCATCGCCGGTTTGGCGGGGGTTTTCTTTTCTGCTTGCGCCTTGCGGGCCGCGTCGGCAGCGCTTTCCTGGTCCTGGCGCGCCACTAGTAACGCCGAGGGAAGCAATAGACTGCCCATAAGTACAACAATCAACTTAGGTTTAGGGTTCATAGCGATTAGCCGCCTTTCTGAGAGGTATCGGCGGATTGCGACCACCATTAGTTTAGATGCGCGCGGGGGCGGAATCAACGCTCCTTACAGGTTCGCGTACAAATGGTAACCATACGATGAATTCGGCGCCTCCCTGAGGCTGGTTACGAGCCTGAATGGTCCCTCCGTGCTGGACAACGATTTTTTGAACGACGGCCAGGCCTAGCCCCGTCCCGTTGGCCTTGGTCGTGTAAAAGGGCATGAAGATCTTAGTCAGCGATTCTTGGGGGATTCCCGGCCCGCTATCGGCTATGGAGATTCGCTGGCCTTGAGTCACTCCAGCTTGATCGATTTCTCCTCGAATGATTACGAGCCCGCCACCGGGACCTTCCGCGGCGGCTTCTGCGGCATTCCTGGTCAGGTTCAGCAGGGCCTGCCGGAGGAGGGCATCGTCGCCGGATACATTCCCAAACTCTCCCTCGCAGGTAATTGGGACTCCCGGTATGGTATCGGCCACTTCGGCCAGAATATGTTCGATGATCGGCCGAAGGGCCACCTGCTCATCTGCCAGTTCAAGCGGCCGGGCAAATTTCAGGAACTCGGTCACTACATGGGTCAGCGCGCGGGTCTGATCGAGAATTTTTTGCCCGTGCTCGCGCAGTTCGGTGCCGGGTTGCGCCTCGCTGCGGATCATTTGGGCATAGCCGGAAATCGTCGCCAGCGCGTTCTTGAATTCGTGGGCGATGCCGGCGGAAAGCTCTCCCAGCGCGGCGAGATTTTCCTTCATGTGAATCTGTTTTTGCAGCGCCGCGAGTTCGGTCAGATCGCTGAGCAGGCAGATGGCTCCGGTCACTTCGTCCTCGGCGCCGCGCAGGATGGGGGAGATCGTAACGCCCAGTTGCCGGAGATCGTGCGAAGGCGTTAGATATTCCACCTCTTCACGGCGATACGTGCGCCCTTGCTCCAGGCATCCTGTGATGAGTTGCGTAAGGCGGGAATCCGCGCCAAACACTTCGCTATAACGGCGGTAGGAAAGGGAGTTCACTCCCAGTGCAAGCTCCGCTGCTGGGTTCGCGCTGGTCACCAGGCCGGCGGAATTCACCAGCAGAAGTCCGGCGGGCATATTGCGGGTCACTGCTTCGCTGAGGCGTTCGGTCTGTTGCGCGCGCTCGCGTTCGGCGCGGTGCAGGGCTTCGAGCTCCTTTTCCTGTTCGCGGAGCTTCTGAATTACGGCCTGCATCGAAGCCGCCATGAATGCCGCAGGGTTGTCACTGCGCGGAGTTGGGTCGCTCAGGTCCCCGGAGGATTTTGAGCCGCGAAAAAGCAGGCGCCGCGCGGCAATCGCAATGACCACCATGGCGGCTATCACGAGCGCAAACAACACTCCCGTAAGCAGCCAGACCGATCCCAAACCAGGCATTGCGATCGCAGCTAGCAAACTGAAGTGCACGTTTTACTTCACCGCCAGAATAGACTCATACCACTGTATCGCCGGATTGCCAAAAAATAATACCAGCAATGCCCCCGCTCCCAGGAAAGTACCGAACGGCAGTTCGTAATTCCGATCCTTCTTTGACACTGCGATCAGAATTATGCCGATGACGCTGCCCAGGAGCGATCCGGCAAGCACGGTCAACAGCGTGCACTTCAGGCCCATAAATGCTCCGACAGCCGCCATCATTTTTACGTCGCCAAGTCCCATGCCTTCGCGCCCGCGCAGCCGGAAATAACCCTCAGCCACCACCCAGAGTAACCCGCTGCCGGCCACTGCACCGAGTATGGCATCCACAAAGGAAAGCACAGGCTGCGGAGGAGGAAAATCGAACCAGCGATTGGCAAGCCACAGCGCGGTTCCATCCGTGGGTTTGGTGAAAAAACTGAACAAAAGTCCGACGCCCAATCCAAAGAAATTGACGACGTCCGGCAATATGCGTTCACGAAGGTCGGTGATCGTGAGGTCCACCAGTAGCGCTGCAAAGACGGCCCACTTGAGCGCATCCACAGTCAGCCCGAAGGCGTAATAGCAGGCCAAAAAGAGCAGCCCGGTCAGCAATTCTACGGCTGGATACATCGCCGAAATCTTCGTCTTACAATTGCGGCATTTCCCGCCAAGAATCAGCCAGCTGAAAACCGGAATATTATCGTAGGGCGCGATTGCCTTCCCGCATTTGGTACAGCTCGACGCGGGCAAAACGATCGACTTCTCCGCCGGAATCCGCAGAATGCAGACGTTCAGAAAACTTCCGATCAGCAGGCCGAACAAGAATACGCCAAGAGGGATCACGCTCAAACTCTGCCACAGCCCACGCGGCCGGACAACGATTGCGGTGGTAAAGGGGAAGCAATCAGGCAACACCGAGGTTATTTAACAATCAGTCCAAGATGGGTCACGTAATGAAACAAGACCTTTGCTCTAGGATATCGCATGGGGTAGTGTACGCTCATGGTAAATGCTCCGAATCAGGATGCGGATGAGAAGGGCCGAAAGGACGATGTTGATTTTCTGAGAGCGCAGATGGCCGCGTTGACGGAACGGGTCTATGAACTGGAGCGATTGATCGGTATCATTCCGGAAACGCCGCTGCAACTGAATTCTCGGGAACAGTCGCAACCGCCGATCGCGGCTCCTCCCGGGACGATGCTTCAACCTCCTTTAGGCAAAACCGATTCAGGTCCAGCTAATGCTGCGTCCCCACCACCACCGCTCCGGCAAACGCCTATACTTCAGTCTTCCGGGCAATTTGTTGCCGCTAAACAAGACGTGGATCTGGAAAAAAAGATCGGGCAATACTGGTTAAACCGCATTGGCATTGTCGCCATGCTCGTCGGAGTCTCCTACTTCCTGAAATTTGCGTTCGAAAACAACTGGATCGGTCCAGGCGGGAGAATAGTGATTGGTTTGCTTTCCGGGATTGGCCTGGTCCTGTGGAGTGAGCAGTTCCGCGGTCGTGGCTACGCGGCGTTTTCCTATTCGCTCAAGGCGATCGGTATCGGCACACTATATCTGTCATTGTGGGGGGCATTCCAGGTTTACCACCTGATTCCCACGGCGGCGGCGTTTATGGCGATGGTGCTTGTGACCGCTTGCACCATCGCACTCGCCCTCAGCCAGGACGCGGAACTGCTGGCGAGCTTCGCCTTGATTGGCGGCTTTGCCACTCCGGTTCTGCTCTCTTCGGGACAGAATCACGAAGTTGTGCTGTTTCTTTACGCAGGCCTGCTGGACCTTGCGATTCTGGCCATGGCTATTTTCAGACCATGGCGGCGACTGCTTTGGGGTAGCTTTGCCGGGACCGCTATTCTCTTCGCCGGCTGGTTCTCGGACTATTATTCGGAAGACCAGCGTGCGGTCACCATTTGTTTTGCGGCCTTGTTCGCAGCCATATTCGCGGCCATCCCACTTGTAAGTCGCTACGAAAAGTCCAAGCGGTTTGACGGGCCTTCGATTACATTGACACTGCTTCCACTACTGAATGCCGTGTGTTTTTTCCTGGTGTTATATGCGATGTATTATCCAGCTACGGGTACTCTTACCTGGTTCGCCCTTGTGCTAGCGGCCTTTTACCTGGGAATTAGTGGCGCTTTCAAGAAGCGGTTCCCAAACCAGGACTCGACCTTCCTCAGCCTGCTACATGCCGCTATAGCGATAGCCTTTATCACAATTGCCATCCCCTTGAAACTGGACGATCAGTGGATCACCATCGGGTGGCTGATTGAATCCGCAGCCCTTCTTTGGGTCAGCGAAATGGTGCGAGCCAACTTTCTCCGTTATCTTGCAGCCGTCGCCCTGACTTTGGGTATTGTGCGGCTGCTATTCTTTGACCATTTTCAAACGGAAATGTTGATATTCAATGCGAGGTTTGCCACCTATTTGACCGCGATCGCTGTCCTGGGCGGGATCGCGATATTTGGCAAACGCCATGCCATGGAAACTGAGGTGCCGTTTATTGAGGCGGCTGTGGTTGCTTTGAATTTACTGGCGCTGATTGCACTGACGTGGGAAGCCTCGGACTACTTTGACAGGCAAATGGGAATGGGCGGACGGCACATTCATTATTACCGTCAGGCTTCAGTAGCTCGCGACTTTAGTTATTCCGCAATCTGGCTGGTCTATGGAGCGGGCCTGATGACCATCGGCTTTCGGAAACGCTCGGCGTTCGTGCGGTGGCAGTCGTTGATTCTCATTGCATTTACAATCGGTAAAGTGTTTTTTTACGATGTTTCTCAACTCGGCGGAAGTTACCGGATTGTGAGCTTTATCGGGTTGGGTGCAGTGTTGCTCGGAATTTCCTTTATCTATCAACGCGATTGGTTGAAGCTTTCTTCGCATTCCGCGCGTGAATCCGACCGGAGAGATCAGTAATGAGGATGACTTTGGGGCTTCTCGCAGTTCTCTTACTGACTTCCACTTCCTTCTCCTATTTCAAGTATGAACGCGAACTGCAAGCGCTGACCTCCACAGGTCAGCATTACGCTGTGGTGGATGAAACAATCTGGCAACATGCCGGCCCGAATTTGGGCGATTTGCGGATATTTGAAAATCAAACGGAAATCCCCTACGTGTTGACGATTGAAAGTGGTGAGTCGGAGACTGAACAAAAAGAATGCCGCGTGTTGCAGCCGGGAACTCTCGACAGTAAAACGCAATTCCTTCTGGACATGTCCAGCCTATCCGAATACGACCGGGTTGAATTGAAACTTAAGACCAAGAATTTCGTCGCTCGCGCCCGCGTGGAAGGCCAGGACGACGCACATGGGAGGAAGTGGACAGATCTTGGTACGACCACGCTCTATGACCTCTCAAACGAAAAGTTGGGCCACAATTACGTGCTTCAAATTCCGCTGACTACCTACAGATTTTTGAGGGTGACCGTCGACAACCTGGTTAAACCGTCGGATATAGAAGGCGGAACGGCGGGTGTGAAACTGGAGCATAAGGCAGTTTGGCGCGACACGGGCGCCGAAGTGAGCCAAACGCAGGATGGAAAAGATACGGTCTTGACGTTTCCTATCCCAAGGAACATTCCCGTCGAGCGGCTAGTTGTTACCGTGGACGAGCCTCAGCAAAATTTCATGCGGAGAATGGAAATTCAGAATGAAAAGAATGAATGGCTTGGCGCAGGAGAAATCAGCCGCATCCACATGCAGCGCAATGGGCAGATGATCGACACCGAGCGGATGTCGATCGATCTTCGAGGGGAAAATCAGGGAACACTCAAAGCTATTGTTCACAACGAAGACGATCTGCCGCTGAGAATTACCAGTGCTCGCCTCCAGCAGTACGAGCGGCGGTTTTACTTTCAGGCTGATTCAGGCCGTAAACTCACGGTTTATTATGGCGACTCTCAACTGCGGGCGCCGGTTTATGATTACGCGAAGCTCTTCCAAGAAGACGCGAAGGCTGACCAGGTTCAAATGGAACCTGAAGTAGTAAATGCCGTCTACACCGGGCGTCCCGACGATCGGCCGTGGTCGGAACGCCATCCGGCTATTTTGTGGGCTGCAATCGTCGGAGCAGTGTTGCTCCTGGGCGGGGTTGCGCTTCGTTCGATGAAAGCTGCAACCACATAGCGCCGTCTTTCGCCGATGGTTTGACAGTGCGCGCACCCGCCCCTATATTCAAATTCTACAGATTATGTCCTGGCTGGAACGAAAAATACGCCGCTACGAGCATGCTCGGTGGACGACCGACGACAACCGGCGAGTTTTTCCCTTCGAATGGGGGCTCGAACACATCGGCGGACGCCGCGACGAGCCCGATCCGCGTGGGTTTCTGAACGCCTGGGTGAAAGATACGCTTGCCCACAGCGAGGAATGGTTTGCGACGACCCCTGCGAACGATTACGTCCTGCATCCACCCGAAAACGGCGCGGCGGGCGGACGCGTTCTTACTTTTACCAGCCAGATTGCCTCCCCGTGGGCGGAAAATAATCTGGTCTGCGCACGATTTTTTCAGGCTCGCGCCACCGGGCCTGCCGTGGTCCTTCTTCCTAACTGGAATGCGAAGTGGAATGGACAGGTCAATCTGTGCCGGTGGCTCAATTCGATGGGAATCACTGTCCTGCGCCTCTCGCTTCCATATCACGATCGGCGGGTTGCTCCCGGCCACGAGCGCGCGGACCAATTGGTCGGCACGAACATAGGACTCACGCTTCAGGCGACCCGCCAGGCGATTACGGACACGCGCCGTTGCCTGCGCTGGCTGGAGCAGCAGGGATACACGCGGCTGGGAATTGTGGGAACCAGTATTGGCTCCGCCGTGGGTTCGATCACCATGGCGCACGATCAATCGGTGCGCGCGGGAGCATTTCTGCATGTCTCCACATATTTTTCCGATGCCGTCCGCACAGGCATGACGACGATGCACGTATGGGAAGGCCTTCGCGCCAAAGTGGGCGAAGACGAACTACGCCGCTTCTGGTCACCGATCAGCCCCGTGCCCTACGTGGATCGCCTGCGCGATACTGGCCAGCGCCTGCTGATGGTCAGCGGGAAATACGATCCCACCTTCTGGTATGAATTTACCGAGGATATGTTCGGAAAGATGAAGAAGAAGGGAATTCGCCTGGAAACATTAGTTCTGCCGTGCGGACACTACTCTCTTGAACTAGCGCCCTTCGCGTTCCCCGCAGCGGCGCGCCTCGGACTGTTTCTGTTCGAAGCGCTGGCGTAGCAAGAGCAGTTAGCTCGATTATTTATTCAGGTTCCACATTCCCAATAAAAAAGCGGCGGTATTTATCCGGCAGGGCCTTGGGTTTACCGTGGCTGTCGCAGACGACGTGCGTCGTATCGCCCGTCGCCAGAAATTCGCCATCGTCCTCGCGCAGCACTTCGTAGCTGAAACGGATCGTGCGCCGTTTGAAATCGGTCACGCGCGTTCGAATCCGCAGGCTGTCATCGTAGCGCGCCGGGCGTCTATAGCGGCAATGCGACTCCGCAACCACGATGAAGCTGTCGTCCTGGATTTCCATCTGCTTGTAGTCCACGCCCTGCTGGCGCATGTACTCGACGCGGCCAACCTCAAAATAAACGTAGTAGTTGGCGTAATAGACGTAGCCCATCTGGTCGGTCTCGGCATAACGCACGCGCACGATTGTGTCAAAGTATTCGGTCATGGAGAGTGAAAGTGTATCAAACTGGCCGCTCGATCAGCGGGGCGCAGCGATTAGTGTCCCGTCCATTTCGGAGATCGTTTTTCCAGAAACGCCGCGAGGCCTTCCCGGAAATCATCTGTCGATCGAATGTGTCCGCTCTCCTCGACGGCAAGTTCCAGTTGGCGGTCCAATTCCGGCAAGGCGATGTCGCAAAGCAGTCTCTTTGTGGTCTGGAGGCTCGTGGGGCTGTTGGCAATCAGCGTGGACGCCAGGGCTTGCGCTGCAGGCATCAGGCTGTCTACCGGTACGATGTAGGTGATGAGTCCCAACCGGTGCGCTTCCGCCGCATCGATGATTCTTCCGGTTAGCAAGAGGTCTCTGGCGCGCTTCTCGCCAATCTGCCGCGTCAGGAATACGGAGACAATCGCAGGGAGAAAGCCAACACGCACTTCGGTGTATCCAAACGTCGCCTCGGGTACGGCCACTGTGAAGTCGCAAAGCGTAGCGATGCCGCAGCCGCCCGCGAGGGCCGCGCCGTTCACGGCGGCAATGATCGGCTTGGGAAAGCTCCAGATCCGCCGAAAAAGTCGCGCTGTGCGGCGCGCATCTTCGAGATTTTCCATCGGCGATTGATGCGAAAGCGCCTTCAATGTACCCAGGTCCATCCCGGCGCAGAAGGCTTTGCCTTCGCCGGTCAGGATGGCCACACGCGCCGAGCCGGATTCGATTTCGTCGAGAACGGCCATCACGTCCGCCATCATCTCAGCCGAAATGGCGTTGCGCTTCTCAGGCCGATTGAGCGTGATTGTCGCAATGTCGCCGGACAGGTCTAATTTTAGAGCGCTGTATGCCATTTGCCTTAACCTCGGAAGGTTCATGTCCTACTGCGCGTTCACCGCATGCCCGTATCTGGCGCGAATTTCATTCGTCATCGCGATGACGGACTCCAGCGCATCCGGACGAATCCCGGTTTCCACGCCTCGCGTCGCCAACGCCGAAATCACCGCTTCCGTAGGAATATTTCCCACCAACGCATCTCCTGCAAAAGGGCACCCGCCAAGCCCTGTTAGCGCGCCGTCAAACCGACGACACCCGGCATCGTATGCTGCGAGCACCTTTTCCGCAGCATCCTCAGGGCGGCTGTGCAAATGAACGCCCAGCTCGACGCCCGCAACACAATCCTTCACCGCGTGGTAGAGCGCAGCCACATACGGAGCCGGGGCCGTTCCGACCGTATCCGCCAAAGACACCGTTCGAACTCCAATGTCTTTCAGCCAAATCAGAGCATCCTCGACAATCTCCGCGCCCCAAGGCTCCTCGTATGGATTTCCAAACGCCATCGAAATATAGACGACCAAATCGTGCCCCGACGCCTTCGTCACCTTTCGCATCTTTTCGACCAGCTCTCGCGACTCGCCGCGCGACATATTCGAATTCGCACGGCGGAAATATGCCGAGATGGAGTATGGATAGCCGAATGTCGTTACGCCCGGGGTAGCGAGTGCTCGTTCCATACCCTGCTCGTTCACGACGATTCCAATGATTTCAGGCCGCTCAGCGCCCGCCGGAAGTCCGGCAAGAAAATCTTTCATGACGGCTTCACTGTCCGCCATCTGCTTGACGAACTTCGGGGAAACAAAACTCACCGCGTCGATGTGCTTGAATCCTGCCGCTGCGAGCTTCAGCAGGTATTCGACCTTTGTTTCTGTCGGAATGATTTCCCCAAGCCCCTGCCACGCGTCCCGCGGGCATTCGATGATTTTTACGGTGTCGGTCAAATGAGGTCCTTTGAGAGTTGAAAGTTAATGGTCATGTTTGTAGGACGCCGGTTTTGAATTCCTTGACATCAGGATTTAATGCAGCCGCTTCGAGAGCCCAAATCAACGCTTCGCGCGTTTGCGCTGGATCGATAATTGCATCCACCCAAAGGCGAGCGGCAGCATATCTTGGATCGGTCTGTTGCTCGTATGTCGCGCGAACTGATTCCTTCAATCCTTTCTTATCCGCCTCGGACAGCTTCTTGCTCTCGCGTTCAAGCTGCCTAATCTTGATCTCGACGAGGGTGGACGCAGCCGAATCGCCGCTCATCACCGCGTAGCGCGCCGTGGGCCATGCAAACACGAATCGCGGATCGAACGCCTTCCCGCACATGGCATAGTGTCCCGCGCCAAAGCTGCCTCCGCAAATTACCGCAATCTTCGGCACCACGCTGTTGGAGACGGCGTTCACCATCTTGGCCCCGGCGCGAATGATTCCGCTCCACTCGGCTTCTTTTCCCACCATGAACCCGTTCACGTCATGCAGGAAAATCAGCGGCACCAGATTCTGATTGCAGTCCATGATAAATCGCGCCGCTTTTTCGGCGGACTCGGTATAAATCACGCCGCCGAATTCAATTCGTTTCTCGCCGGTTGCCGCGTCGATGGTCTGCACATGTTTCTTATTGTTGGCGACGATGCCCACGGCCCAGCCGCCGATTCGCGCGTAGCCGCACAGGATGGTTTTTCCGTAATCGGCGCGATACTCTTCGAATTTACTGCCATCCACGATGCGGGAGAGGACCTCATGCATGTCGTACTGCTTTGCAGGGTCCGAGGAGAAAATTCCGTAAATGTCCTCGGCTGGGTAAGAGGGATTTTCGGTTTCCTTGTAATCGAACCGCGCAGCCAGCGGATGTCCCATCTTGTCGACAAGCGCACGAATTCGTTTCAAGCACGAATCGTCGTCGGGCTCGCGAAAATCCACCGTGCCGCTGATTTCCGCATGCATTTTTGCGCCACCCAGTTCTTCAGCGGACACTTTCTGTCCGATGGCCGCCTGCACCAGCGCCGGTCCCGCGAGAAAAAGTCCCGAGCCATCCGTCATCAGGATGTGATCGCACATCACCGGCAGATACGCGCCTCCCGCAACGCACATGCCCATGATGGCCGTGATCTGCGGTATGCCCAACGCGCTCATCACCGCATTATTGCGAAACACGCGCCCGAAATCGTCAGTGTCGGGGAACACATCTTCCTGCAAGGGAAGGAATACCCCGGCGGAATCGACCAGATAGATCGTAGGAATGCGGTTTTCGAGGGCGATATTCTGCGCGCGGATCACTTTTTTCGCGGTGAGAGGAAAAAACGCCCCAGCCTTCACCGTGGCATCGTTCGCAATGACCATCACCACCCGACCGCAAACTCGCGCCAGGCCCGTAACGGTCCCCGCAGCAGGAGCGCCGCCCCACTCCTGATACATTTCGTGAGCGGCGTAAATTCCCAGCTCGAAAAATGATGTTTTCGGATCGATCAGCTTCGCGATCCGCTCCCGCGCCGTCAGGCGACCCTTCTTGTGCTGCGATTCGATGGCCTTTGCGCCGCCGCCCTGCTGAATTTCAGTTTCCTGGTCTTTTATTTCGCGAACGAGGTCCACCAGCCGGCGCGTATTCTTCTCATAATCCGGCGAGGTTCGATTGACCTTCGTTTCCACAACGGAACTTGTCAAGAGTTACTCCCCATAGCATCGCCCGCAGTTTGCCCCGGCGCCGAGCCGACAGTATAAGCCGACAGCGGACAGATTGCATCGTTCTGGCACTGCCTATGGAATTTGCAAAGTTTCACGCCGCAAACTTATCGTATAGTCTTTTGGGGGCGCTACAGCTTTATTTCCGTTTGTTGCGTCTAAGCTAAAGTGGAGATTTGTCAGCCGCCAAGGAGATTCAGAATGACGTCCGCGCTGTGCAGCCGCTTGTTGATGCTGGTATTTTCAATCGCCGTCGTAGTGGTGAGTTCATCCGGGCAGACGCCCCCTAAAGATGCCTCAGCAAAACCGGGCGCCACCGCGACGCCCACCATCAAATTCGAGAAATATACGCTGCCCAACGGCCTAGTCGTAATTCTCTCCGAGGACCATCGCCTGCCTCTGGTGTCCACCAACATTTGGTACCACGTGGGCCCGGCGAATGAGATCGCAGGACGCACCGGATTCGCTCACCTGTTCGAACACATGATGTTCGAAGGTTCCAAGCATGTCCCGGGGAACGGCCACATCCGCTTCATGGAAGGGGCCGGAGCTTCCGACCTGAACGGCACAACCGATTTTGACCGTACAAATTATTTCGAAACAATTCCGTCGAATCAATTGGAACTGGCGTTGTGGCTGGAATCTGACCGCATGGGTTATCTCCCGGACCAGCTCGACCAGGCCAGCCTCACCAATCAGCAGGACGTGGTTCGCAACGAGCGCCGCCAAAGCATCGAGAACAGCCCCTACGGGATCGTGGAAGAAGCCGTGTTCCACAATCTGTATCCCAAGGGTCACCCGTACTACGCCGACGTGATGGGTTCCCACGCGGATATTCAGGCGGCGAAACTGGAGGACGTTCGAAACTTTTTCAAGCTCTACTACGCTCCGAACAACGCCAGCCTGGCCATTGTCGGCGATTTCGATCCCGCGAAGGCAAAGCAGCTAGTCGAAAAATATTTCGGCCCATTGAAGCGCGGCGCACCAGTGCCGAAGATCAATGTCGTGACACCACCAATTACGGCAGAAAAACGGATCGTCGTGCACGATCAGGTGGAGCTGCCGCGCGTCTACGAAGCGTGGCTTACGTCGCCGATTTTCAAGCCGGGCGACGCACTAGCCGATCTCTCCTCAGAAATTCTGGGCGGAGGAAAATCCAGCCGCCTCTACAAGAAGCTTGTGTATGACAAACAGATTGCGCTGGACGTCAGCGTCTCGCAGAACTCGCTGACACTGGGCTCGATGTTTGAGATTGCCGTTACGGCTCGCCCCGGCCATACCGCTGAGGAAATTGAAAGGGCCATCGACGAAGAAGTCGCCGCGTTTCGCAAGGATGGACCCACGCCCGCAGAACTCGAACGCGCGCAGAACGGCGTCGAGACTCGCACGATTCAAGGGCTGGAGCGGCTGGGCGGCTTCGGCGGCGTGGCTGACCGTCTGAACGAATACAATCACTATCTCGGAAACCCGGACTATCTCGCGCAGGACCTTGCGCGGTATCGAAATGCCACTGTCGCGTCGATTCGCGCGTTTGCGCAGGAGCAATTGAAGCCAACCGCCCGCGTCGTCGTGTACGGCCTGCCCGGCAAGCCGGACCTCGGTCCCGACGTTCCCACGCCGAAGACGGAACAAAAGGGAAAGACCACCGGTGGGGAAGCAGTGAATGCGGACGCGCCGTGGCGAGCCACAACGCCGCCGCCCGGACCGACTCCAAAGCTGAATCTTCCGGTTCCGCAAATTTTCAAACTCGCGAATGGACTAACGGTTTACTACAACTATCGCCCCGGATTGCCGGTCGTCGCAGCCGATCTGGTTTTCAATACCGGCAGCGGCGCAAACCCGATCGATAAGCCCGGCCTCGCCAGCTTCACGGCGAATATGCTGCAGCAGGGAACGGCGTCGCGGAATGCCACCCAAATTGCAGATGAAACCGCACTCCTCGGCGCTTCGCTAACGTCCGGGTCGAACATGGACGGCTCCAGCGTGAGCACCAGTTCGCTCTCGAAAAATTTTTCAGGGGCGCTCGATCTGGTCGCCGACATCGTTCTTCATCCGACGTTCCCGCCAGACGAGGTCGAGCGTCGCCGCGCGGCGCGTCTGGCAGCGCTAGCAAACGATCGCGGCGAACCGGGCGTGATCGTCTCCCGCGCAGGAGTGGCCGCGTTGTTTGGGCCGAATCATCCCTTCGGCTATGACAATGGCGGTACCGAAGAATCGAACAAGTCCATGTCCCGCGACGACATGATGAATTTCTGGAAGACGAACTACGTTCCCAGCGACGCCGCGCTAATCGTCGCCGGAAATATTTCCATGGAAGACTTGAAATCGCTTGCCGAAGAAAAGTTTGGCGGGTGGAAAGGCAGCGACACCACGCGTCCGCAGATCGGCACGCCCGAAACCACGAAGGCTAAAATTGTACTCGTGGACCGTCCCGGCGCGCAGCAAACGATGGTACGCCTGCTGCAACTCGCAGTAGGCCGCGCGACGCCTGATTACGCGGCTCTTGAAGTGATGAACTCCGAACTGGGAGGACTGTTCTCCAGCCGCATCAACTTGAATCTCCGCGAAGAGCACGGCTACACCTACGGCGCAAGCTCGCGCTTCGTGTATCGCCGCTCGCAGGGATATTTCGCTGCAGGAGGCGGAATTCGCACCGATGCGACCGCCCCAGCTGTCACCGAAATGATCAAAGAAATCCGCCGTATGATCGATACGCAGATGACGCCTGACGAATTAGCGCTCGCGAAGGATTCTCAATCACGCTCGCTGCCCGGACTTTTTGAAGGGAGCAATGAGGCTGCCGGAGCGCTGGCGGAACTCTTCCTCTATGATCTTGCGCCCGACTACTATTCCAAACTGCCCGAACAACTATCAGCCGTCACCACTGCAGACGCAGAAATGGTGGCCAAGAAATATCTGCATCCCGAACAGATTATCCTCATCTGCGTAGGCGATCGCGCAAAAATCGAGCCGGACCTGAAGAAACTCGATCTGGGAGCGATTGAAATTCGCGACGCCGACGGGATGCTCGTGAAGTAAGGCTATCGGGCTTTCTGTGCGGCTCGTTCGCGGACAAAGGCAACGATTTCTTGCGTCGAGGTGCCGGGAAGAAAAATTTCGGCGATACCGGCGTTCTTCAGGGCAGGGATATCTACTTCCGGAATCGTTCCGCCGAGAAGCACTGTAATGTCTGCCATGCCTTTCTGTTTCAGCAGTTCCATCAACTGCGGCACCAGCGTGTTGTGCGCTCCCGAGAGAATGGAGAGGCCGATCACGTCCACATCTTCCTGCGCCGCGGCAGAAGCAATCATTTCCGGCGTTTGCCGCAGCCCGGTGTAGATGACTTCCATCCCGGCGTCGCGCAACGCGCGGGCAATGATCTTAGCCCCCCGGTCGTGCCCATCCAGCCCCGGTTTTGCAATCAGCACCCGTATTCTCTTTTCAAGCATTTCTCTGTGCCCCTCTGTCCGCTCCGCAGTTGTCTTGGCACTTGGTGGCGTACACTTTAGTGTGCGTGGTTTTGAAGTCTGTTGCAGCGCAAAATTAAAAGCAAGGGCAAACCCAAAAGAAAACAGACTGAAGTCTGTTCTACTAAAGGCTCAGACCGGCCCTAAGCTATGGATGTTTCTTCGTAAGCGCCAAACACATCCCTCAGTGCGCCGCAGATTTCGCCGACCGTCGCGTACGCCTTCACGGCATCGTAAATATGAGGCATCAGATTTTCAGTTCCTTGCGCGGCTTTTCGGAGTGCGGCAAGTTGCCGCTCGACTTCCTGGTTCGATCGATCTGCGCGCAACCGGCGCAGCCGCTCAACCTGACTCTCTCCCACCGATTCGCCTATCTGCAAGACCTCGATCGGCTTTTCCTGGCCTACAAAATCGTTCACGCCAACGATGACCTTCTCTTTTCGGTCCACAGCCATCTGATAGCGGTACGAAGCATCTGCGATTTCACGCTGCGGGTAGGACTGCTCAATCGCCGCGACCATGCCGCCGAGCGCGTCGATCTTATCGATGTATTCCCACGCGCCTCGTTCGACTTCATTGGTGAGCGTCTCGACAAAGTACGAGCCGCCCAGCGGATCAGCCGTCTGCGTGACGCCGGTTTCGTGCGCGATGATTTGCTGTGTGCGCAGCGCCAGGGTTGCTGCGAATTCGGTTGGTAGCGCCCAAGCCTCGTCCAGAGAATTGGTGTGCAGGGATTGCGTCCCGCCCATCACGGCGGCGAGCGCCTGAAGCGCTGTCCGCACGACGTTGTTGTATGGCTGCTGCGCGGTAAGCGAGCATCCGGCAGTCTGCGCGTGAAACCGCAAGGCGCACGACCGAGGAGATTTCGCCCCGAAGCGCTCGGTCATCGTCTTGTACCAGATACGCCGCGCCGCGCGGTACTTGGCGATTTCCTCGAAGAAATCATTGTGCGCGTTGAAGAAGAAAGATAGCCGCGGTGCGAAGTCATCCACTGCGAGGCCGCGCCGTAGCGCCCGCTCGACGTATTCAATCCCGTCCCGCAATGTGAACGCCAATTCCTGAATCGCGGTCGAGCCCGCTTCGCGAATGTGATAGCCGCTGATTGAAATCGTATTGAACTTGGGCGTGTGTCGAGTGCCGTATTCGAAAGTGTCGATCACCAGCCGCATCGAAGGCTCAGGCGGGTAGATGTACTCCTTTTGCGCGATGTATTCCTTCAGGATGTCGTTTTGCAGCGTTCCGTTGAGCATCTTCCAATCGACGCCCTGTTTTTCCGCCACCGCCAGATACATGGCCCACAAAATGGCCGCGGGCGAATTGATGGTCATGGAGGTCGAAACGTCGCCGAGCGGAATCCGGTCGAACAGCACTTCCATATCGTCAAGGGAACTGATCGCGACGCCGCATTTGCCGACTTCGCCCTCGGCCAGCGGATGATCCGAGTCATAACCCATGAGCGTGGGCAGATCGAAGGCCACGGAAATTCCGGTTTGTCCTTGAGCAAGTAGATAGCGAAAGCGCCGGTTAGTGTCTTCGGCGGAGCCGAATCCCGCGAATTGCCGCATCGTCCACAAACGGCTGCGGTACATCGAGGGATGGATTCCGCGAGTGTAAGGTGGCTCGCCAGGGACGCCTAAATCGCGCGAAGCATCCCACGCCGCAAAGTCTGCCTGTGTGTAAAGTCGCTGAATGGGATAGCCCGAAATTGTCGTGAAGTCCGCTGAACGCTCAGGAGACTTGTCGAGCGCGTCGCGAAGTTGGGTCTGCTCCCAACGCTGTTCGCTATCGGATGGCTGTCGCGACGGCTGACCCGGCATTCGAGGTTTGCGAGGAGATGTCATCGGGGTCGCCTTGCGCTGGATCGATTCATCCTGCGCAAAGCCCGATTCCGAATAAAGCCGCTCGACGGAAGCGGTTCATTACGAAAAACGATCGATTGCTAGCAATCGGGCCCGTCATGCTGCAATTTCTTATAATCCTTGTCGCTCAGGCCGAGGCGCTTGCGAACAGCGGCTTGCGCTTTCTTGAGCGACGGAGAATTCAGCTTGCACGCGCCGCGCCTCCAGACATCGCCTGTTTGAGGATCTACGGCCAGATCGTCGACGACGACGCTGCCGTCCGGGATGGGATTGTCCCAGAGAGCTTCGAAAGAAAAGTACTCAGGGACAGACTTTTCGACATACGGTTCAAGTGTCAATCCGGGCAAATTGCGCGATTTCTCATCCAATGCATTGACGGCCAAGTCGCGGGCTTGTTCCTGCGTAAGCTTTTTCGGAGCCTTTTGCGCTTGCGCATTCAAACTGACAAAAAGACACAAGAAGCCAACCGCACTGAGTGCCTTGTAGAAATACAGATTCTTCAAAGAATACCTCCATGGTCCGCAAAGCCGCGCTGAACAGATTACTCCAATATTTTACGCCTACTGCTGTTTCCCTGCCAGCGATGAACCTGTAGAGGGGTTGGAGGCTGCCATGTTCGGCTTCGCGGGATCGATAAACAATTGACCGGAAGCACCCGTCCCGGGAATCAATGTGTCTTTCGATATGTTTCCGGACTTGGAGTCGGCAATAGTGATGCTGTAAACCTCGAGAGTGCGGGCCATGGCTCGGTCAAAATTGACTTTCCCCTCGACCAGGTTGACGCGTGCGCGAACTTCTGCGGAAGCAGCGGCCGCCAGGATGTTTTGATCGGACACTACATTGAATAGCGTGGAGGCGCCGAGCTGGTACTTTTTCTGTTCCGCGTCGAGTGTCTGCTGATCGAGATCGCGTGTCTTGATGGCCGCCGCCAACGTGACCCGGGCCTGCTCCAGAAGGATTTGTGCGTTGTGAACGTCGATGGCGGCATTATTTACTGTTTGCTGGTAACGGGTCTGGTCCTGACGCTCATTCAATAGCGCGGTAACGTTGTTGGCCTGTGCCGCACGATTGCGGATCGGAATGGTCAGGCTGATCTGCGCGTTATATTCGGGATAAACACCAGCAAACATATCACCCAGGGATTGGGGCAACCCGGTGACAACTTGAGCTGGGGGGGCAGGGCACGTTATGACATTCAGTGTGCACGGGTGGCTCACGCCTGCGAGTCCCACGCTCGCGTATTCGCCCGAAAGGGTCAGCACGGGAAGCAGCGCGTTCTTTGTAGCCCGAACGTTAATGTCATCTCCCTTAATCGTGAGCCCTGCCTGCAAGACATCCGGCCGTTTCGTCACGGCCTCTTTAATCAAGTCTTCCAGCGGGAGCTTTTCTACTTCAGGCGGTGCCGCATCCGCAGCGTCGGTGGGGATAATCTCGACATTACGCAAGGGAGTAGAATTTGGGTCCTTGGAGATCAAGTTTAACAGCGTGAGCTGATCCTGAAGTACCGTCGTCTGGTCGACAATCAAGGTTTGGTTGGCGGTTGCGACCTGCGCCTCGGCTTGGACGAGTTCCAATGGGGCAAGAGTGCCGATATCGACCTGCTTCTTGTTGTCGCTATACAACTTGTTTGCCAGTTCAATTTGATGCAGCGCCACGTCCACGTTGCCACGGGCGAAAACAAGTTCCCAATAGGCGTTGCTGACTGCTGTTACGGATGTAATCACCTGCTGTTGGAGAGCCTGATCAGCAATGTTCTTATTCAGCTTTGCAATGAGGATGTAATGTTCATTGGCGAGCAATCCGAAGCCATTCAGCAATTGCTGGCTGGCGATAAATACAAAATTGGATTGCACGGAAGGGTAAAAAAAGCCGGCGGTGCTGGAAGTGGATTGTCTCGTGTTGTTGAACGAAGCCGAAAAGGAGGTGCCGGTATGAAAGCCCTGGGAATACGCCACGTTGCCAAGGGCTGTGTGTGTGTTCAATTGAGAAAAAGTGCTTGCACTGGAAGCCGACCCCGCGCTCGTGCCAGCGGTGAGTCCGTTATTCACCGGGATCGTTCTTTGGTCCAGGGACAAAGTGGTCGTCAATTGCGGATCGAAGTTCTGCGCAGGAATATTGCCGAGAGGAGTGATCGTCGATGCTGATGGCGCGCCGCCGCTCAAGGTACGAAGAATGTTCGCTTCAGCCAGCCACGGAAGATACCGTTGAATCGTAATGTCCAAATTGTTCTGGAGCGCAAGATCGATCGCATCCTGCAGGCTGATGCGCAGCTTGCCGTCCTGGATCATCTGCTCGATGCGGGGAGCGTTGGTCAGAATAGGCTCTGGAACCGTTGTCGGCGTATACGGTGCCAGAACATTCGGAAACCAGAGCTTGCCTCGCGTGTAATCTACGTTCGAAACCGGGATGGTCCGGTCGGGGTTCACAGGCTGCGAGGGAGCAGGTTGCCCCTGTTGGGCATAGGTCGGCGCGACTGGCCCCAGGGCCGTCACTACTGCCAGGCTAAATGCAAGCACGGTACGGTGAAACCTTCCGGTCATTGTATTGTTGTCCTCTCGACGCAAGATCATCACTTCAAAGTTCTTACTGCTAAAGTATTGCTTATAAGCGCTAAGTTGATTAAACGTCCGGGGAAGCCGATTTGTTTCAATTATTTTCCACGATTTTCAAGCCCGCTGCACACATATCTGCCTGCACATGCAAGAGCAGGAGTCAGTAAGCGCCCCAAAAATCTGTAACACCGAATGCCGACCACCGCCCGGAACTCCGAAGGCCCAAGTATTGAACGTGAGATTCAAGCTAAGGTCAAGAGGCGTCTGTCATTTTCGAGCGTTGGTTTGCGTCGTCCTTCCTTGACAATCCTTGGGGGGGCCGATACGCTGGGCGCTCCATGAGGCCTGAAGCCATCGTTCAAATGCTGGAAGATGTAGGAGCAATCCGCCAGGGACATTTCGAACTGTCGTCAGGTCTCCATAGCGCGACATACGTCCAATGCGCGCTTGTGTTGCAGTATCCCAAGTATGCTGAACAACTGGGCAGGGCACTCGCTGCCGAATTTCTCGACCTCCGTGTGGACTGCGTAGCCTCACCCGCGCTTGGAGGCCTCATCATCGGCCATGAAGTGGCCCGAGCGCTGCCTTCACGGGCCGATGGCATGCCGGTTCGAGCCATCTTCGCCGAACGTGGTGCGACGGGGTCGTTGACGCTTCGACGAGGATTCCAGGTCGCCCATGATGAACACGTCCTTGTAGTGGAGGACGTATGGACGACGGGAGGCTCGACGTTCGAAACCATTCGCGTCCTGGAAGAGGCCGGAGCGCGCGTCGTGGCCGCTGGAGCGCTGATCGACCGTAGCGGAGGCCGTATCGAGTTGCCGGTTCGCACCGAAGCCCTGATGGAGATGAAAGTCAAAAGTTACGACTCTATGGAATGTCCGCTGTGCCGCAACGGCAGCGCGGCCGTGAAGCCCGGCAGCCGCAGCGTGCGAGCAAATTCGTAACCCCTCAAGTAGGACAGGTTTCAACCTGTCCGGTTTAAATTTCACTTGGACTTTTAAAAACCAAAAGCGGACAGGCTGAAGGCCTGTCCCACCGTTTACCGGCGTGCGATAATCCCTCCAGCCTCCATGCGGAATATCAAACTCACCGTTGCCTACGACGGAACCGACTTCAGCGGATGGCAAATCCAGCCGGGGCAACCAACCATCCAGGGTACGCTGTGCGATGTTCTGGAAAAGATCACGCTGCAGCGGACCCTCGTACAGGGTGCGGGACGCACCGATGCTGGCGTGCACGCCATGGGGCAGGTCGCTAACTTCACCACCACCTCCGAATTGAGCGCGGCAGAGTTTCAGCGCGCATTCAACGCGTTGCTGCCGCCATCCATTCGAATATTCGCGGCCGATGAGGTCTCCCCGGACTTCCATTCCCGGTGGAATGCCGTAGCCAAAACATATCGCTATCGGATATTTCGAGGGCGGGTTGTGCCCCCGTTCCTGTGCCGTTGCGTCCAGCAGGATTATGGAACACTGAACTTCGACGCGATGGCCGAAGCTACCAAAAAATTCGAAGGCGAACACGACTTCACGACATTTTCTGCATCGACAGGTTCGGAGGAAGATGACAGGGAGCGGCCAACTAGACGAGTCATCTACCGCTCTGAGATGATTCGAATTTCTCATGACGACGTTCCGGGCGCGCCGGAAGAGTGGGTCTACCGGGTGCGGGGGAAATCGTTTCTGCGTTATATGGTGCGAAAAATTGCCGGAGCCCTGGTTGACGTGGGGCGCGGCAAGATGCGTCCTGATGATATACCGCACCTGCTCGAACTGCGCGATCGTGCAAAATCGGGAACGACGATGCCGCCTCCTGGCCTGTGCCTCGTCAAAGTGGAGTATCCTGACCCGGAAATGCCGCCAGCGACCTAAGATGTTAGGAACAGCTTGGCCCCACGGGATTTTTTCGACTAGAATACGCGGGAAGCTGACATCTTGTAACCTGACGAGAGAGGGAATCGATCATGGCCGAAGAGACTGCGCCTCAAAGCACAACGCCTGCCGCTCCTCCACCGACTCCGCCGGCTGCAGCAGCCGCAGCTCCCGTCGCGGCGCCAGCGGAAACGAAGATCAAAGTCCGCAAGCCGAAGCAGCGTTCCTGCGATGAAAAGGATGCAAAAGGAAAGCTCTGCGCCGGGCACCTGAAGCGCTGGTACGACTACCCGAAATATGTCGAAGCTAAAATCGGGAAGGACGCGGAAATCTATCGCTGCGAATTTTGCAAGACGCTGTACAAGCCGGACCCGAAGCAGATGCCGCACAGCTTCACGCTGCGCTATTGAAGCGATTTGGAAATTCGTTTGACCCTTGCCGAGGAATAACGCAAACTCGCTGCATTGCTCCGGGATGAGGGACATTGCCGGCACGGCATCGTACGCCTTGAAACGTTATCTCCTACTTTGCGCGATTGGATTTGTATTGACTTCATTCATCCAGAATTTTACGCGCAAGACGGTCGCTGTATCCTTGAAGGACGATGCGGGCGTGAATCGCGTCCTGGAGATCCTCAGGAACACAGTCTCCGCCACAACCGAAGAACAAGCCCGCATCACGGAAATTCCCGCGCCGCCATTTCACGAAACCGCTCGCGCCGCGTACATGAAAAAACTGCTGATGGCTGCCGGCCTTCGTGTGGAGACAGACGCCATCGGAAACGTAATCGGTGAATTTGCGGGCACGTCGCAGGAGATCGTGATGGTGACGGCCCACATGGATACGGTATTCCCAGAGGGCACCAATGTAACAGTCAAGCGCGACGGCGGCAGATTGCTCGCGCCCGGAATTTCGGACAACGGAACAGGTCTCGCCGCGTTGGTAGCCCTGGCTCGAGCGTTTCACGAAGCAAAAATCAAAACGAAAAGTACGGTGTTATTTGTGGCCGATGTCGGAGAAGAGGGAGAAGGGAATCTTCGCGGAATGCGCGTGTTGGCGGACACCTACAGGAAAAATGTGAAATACGTAATCGCTCTCGATGGGTCCGCCACGGAATACGTGACCACCGCCGCGCTGGCCTCGCGGCGCGTCGAGATTACGGTCACCGGCCCCGGTGGCCATAGCTGGTCGGATTTCGGCGTGCCCAATCCCATCCATGCCCTGGCGCGCGGAATCGCTCGATTTGTAAATGCACGGGTCCCGGAATCCCCCAGGACAAGTTTCAACGTGGGAGAAATCGAAGGCGGTACTTCGGTAAATTCCATCCCATCGCGCGCGGCAATGAAGGTGGACCTGCGCTCCGAATCGGAAAGCGAACTCACGAAGCTGGAAAGTTTTTTGCGCACCTCGATGCAGTCAGGCCTCGATGAGGAGATGGCATCGGCCAGAGATCGTGGCATGTCAGGCAGTTCGAACGCACTTGAATTGAAGACGGTCGTCCTAGGTATACGCCCCGCCGGAGACCTTCCGGAGAATTCGCCGCTTCTGGCGGCTTTGCTGGCAGCCGACATGCGATTGGGAAACCGTTCGCGGCGTGAACGATCCTCCACCGACGCGAATATTCCATTGTCGCTGGGAATTCACGCAATCTCGCTTGGTGCGGGGGGGCGCAGCGGTGGCGCCCATACGCTGGAGGAATGGTATGACCCCGTCGGCCGGGAGATGGGTTTGCAGCGCGTCGCTTTGACGCTACTGGGCGTAGCAGGGGTTGAGCCTTAAAGAAGAAAAGCGGCGGCAGATCGGAATTTCCGGCGATTATTTGCTCTCATAGCTCATTCCGCAATTCGATCGTCTGAAGCTCAGCGTCCCACTTTTTGCCCTCCACAAATTGATAGCTTACGCGCGCGGTCCGTCCGCGAAGCCCGGAGCATGCCGACCCCTTTGCCAGCGGAGTCGTCCCATTCGCCTTGATCGTAAGCTGCGCCGCATCGGCGGCATGCAGGTGCATCACGATGGTCTGCGCTTTGACCGTGATTTGAATTTCCGGAGCGCTCGAGCAATTCACATCCGTAATCTTGCCAACCATGGAGTACACATGCTGTTCCGCTGAACTTGAAATCACGGGTGCAGGAGGAGGAGCGACTGCCTCACGCGTGCTGTTCGAAGCGGTCACCACAGGCTTGCTTTCTGGCTCTTCCTTATGTTCGATCCGCAGCGGAGGGGCCGGGGGCGGAATCGTATTGGCGACACTTGCAGTGGGAGCAGGTGTGGACGTTTTCGGCTGGGGCATACGTGCGATGAAATCTCCGGCTTTATCTGCGATAGTCCGATCGTCGGAAGATTTGCGAATTCCGTCCGCTACTTTCCGGGCGTCATCGGTGTGGCCGGATTCCTGGAGGAGCAGCGCAACCTGATATTGATACCCAGAGTCGCCCGGCACCAGGGCGGCCGCGCGTTGCGCATCCTCCAGCGCTTTTTGCATCGTTTCCTTGCGCTCCGCATAGATGGATGAAAGGTTGTACCAGGCCGGAGCGAACCCGGGCGCTACGGCAACCGTCTTTTCGAACGCGGCAACGGCACCCACCGGCACGCCTATGCCCCCACCGCGCGCCATGGAGACGAGTCCCAGGCCATAGTATGCGAGCGCGTCTTTCGAATCGATTTCCGTTGCACGCTTAAAGTGCATGTCGGCGTCGTCCAGGCGTTGCTGTTTCAGGCTCAGGTATCCAAGGCTCTCCTCAGCGATTGCCAGCGAAGGGTCCAGCTTGATGGCCTCTTCGAGCTTGTCCTCGGCGTCTCCGGTCCTGCCGCGCGCCAGAGTAAAATCGGCGATCAGCGCGTCGGTCTCAGCAAGAGACAGCGTGCGGGAGCCGGAGGCTGCTTCGCTTCCACCGACCGCCAGCGATTCCAGTGGTCCCGAAGTGGACTGCTTGATATAAGCCTCAAGGTTGCTTTTCAACTGATTCAAATCGCCAAATATTTTTCGCGCGGCGTCCAGGGAGTCCGCTCCGGCCTCGACCAGAGCGATGTATCGCGCAAGGGTTTGCGACCCCGATCCCTGGGACTGGGACAGGAAGTAGTGCACCAGCGCGCGCGACTCGGCGGAGAACACGGTAACTTTATTTCCCGAAGTGTAGTAGGGAGAGCCTCGATCGACATGCAGGACCAGATCGAGCGGGAGCAGCGGGCTTTCCCACAACGCGCTCAGGTCTTCGGGAAGGGGACGGCCCAGTCTCGGACCTTTATCTCCTAGGGTCAGCACGCCGTAAGCGCTCGCGTATCCCGTTTCCAGCCACGGCGGCAAATTCCGGTAACTCAGCTTGAGGACCAGCCGCGCGTACGTGTTAAAGATTTCCTCATATGGGACCGGCCCGGAAGCATTGGCGCGCAAGGCGATATAGTTTTTCTCGCTTCCGGCCACAAAAAGTCCCTCCGGCTGAGACTGCTTCTTGTCGTATGGGTATTCTGGAAAGACCGTAGCGAACGATTTCCCGTCCTTTGCGGCCAGAATTCGAATGGGGATTCCCGTGTCGAGGTGCGAGTTCGGCATGGTTGCCTGGATCGCGTGCCGAAGCGTTTCGAACAAGTCCAGAATGCGGCGCGCCGTCTTTTCGCCGCCATCGCTGGCCACCAGGAAATGGTCGGAATGAACCTCGACCCACGGCTCGACCTTTTTTACTTTTTCCTTGTCCTTGTCTTTATCTTTGTCCGAGGCGGCAATGGCAAGCCCAGGCAAAAGCATCCCGCATAGAACGAGAAAAATTAACCACGAATGAAAGATGCGCCGTTGGCGGAGAAAAGATAGGACTGTCATTTGAATCTAAGACTAAGCAACCCGCCACGATCCTGTCAATGTGCGCAAATGCTACCGATTGCGATTCGTCGCGGGGCCTACAGGTTGCCTTTCCTTTGCAGCGTTAATAGACTCGAACCAGAGATGAGACGCGCCCAGGACAAGCACGGTTCCCGTTCCCCGCGCAATTCCCCTATGATACTTATCCTGTGACTCTCCGTTCGAAGGCGCTTCTGGGGCTGCTGGCCTGCTCGTTCCTGTGGGGCGTGACCTTTGTCGTCGTCAAGAATGCGTTGAGCGACGCTTCCGTCTTTGCCTACCTCGCGGCCCGGTTCATCGTAGCCGCGATTCCCATGGCATGGTTCTATCGCGCGGACATTCGAAAGCTGACGCGCGGCGAATGCTGGGCGGGAATTCGAATAGGGCTCTTCATGTTCAGCGGCTACATCTTTCAAACTTCAGGAATTGCCCGGACGACACCTTCCAAAGCCGCCTTCATTACCGGATTCAGTGTAATCCTCGTTCCCGTGTTCATGGCGCTGTTCTGGGGACGCCGCATCGGCACATGGGCCTGGAGCGGAGTCCTGGCGTCCCTGGTGGGCCTGTATTACCTGACGGTCCCGCAAGAGGGAGTTACCGACCTGAACCGGGGCGATTTGCTGGTGATGGGATGCGCGGTGCTGTATGCCTTTCAAATCATTTACATCGAGCGATATAGCGCGCGGCATTCGCTGGGGGGACTCAGTTTCGTTCAAGTGGCAATGACCGGTGTATTGTGTCTGGCGGCAATCCCTCTGCTGGCGGCGTTCCATCTGCAAGAGCCCCGCTTCCAGCTCACTTCGCAACTGATGCTGGGCGTGCTCATCACCGGTGTATTCGCGACAGCGGTGGCCTATACGCTTCTGGTCTGGGGGCAGCGCCACACCAGCGCCACGAACACGGCGTTGATTCTGGCCGCCGAACCGATCTTCGCGGCAGTTACCTCCTACATCGTTCTTCACGAGCGGCTTGGAGGCAGGGCCATTGTTGGCGCAGCGCTGATTCTTGCGGGGATTTTGGTGGCTGAGCTGAAGGGCTCTGGTCAGCCACCAGCTATTATGGGATGAAGGCGCGCCGTGTTACTTCGGCTGCTCGGCCATTTCATTGACTTGTACCGTTCCGGTGCCTGGCGTCGCATATTTTTGCAGCACTTCGTCTAATTCGCTGGGGCGTATCGGTTTGGTCAGATAACCGTCCATCCCGGCGGCAAGGCAACGTTCCCGGTCGCCGCTCATCGCGTGAGCGGTCAAGGCAATAATTGTCACTTGGGCTCCGCCGTGCTTCTCCAATTTGCGGATTGCCTCAGTTGCCTCATACCCATCCATTTCGGGCATTTGGACGTCCATCAGGATCATGTCAAAAGCGTGCTTTTCGAATGCTTCCAGCGCTCCACGCCCATTTCCAGCGATGGTCACGCGGTGGCCCCTCTTTTGAAGCAAGCGCGCCGCCAGGCGCTGGTTGACCGCGTTGTCCTCGGCCAGCAGAACGCGCAGAGGAATGGAAGACTCGCGGGCATCCTGCAAGGAGTATCGGGTAATGAGTGGCGCGCCTTTGGATTGCGATCCGGCCCCGAGCACTCTGGCGATGGCCTCCCGCAATTCCGATTGCCTGACCGGCTTTAATAGGTAAGCCGCAACCCCAAGTTCCTGACAGCGGGCGGCATCGCCACGCTGTCCCGCGGACGTAAGCATCATGATCGTTGCGGCGTTTAATACGGGATTTTGTCGAATTCGTTCGATTAAAGTGAATCCGTCCATTTCCGGCATGTGCATGTCCGTCAGGATGAGTGGATACGGATCGCCGCTTTCATAGGCGGCCGTGATCAATTCCAGAGCCTGCACTCCGCTTTCTGCAATCGATGGTCTCAGTTCCCACCTCTTCAGCACTCCATCCAGGATTCTGCGGCTGGCGCGATTGTCATCGACGACCAGGATTCTTGTCCCTCGCAAGACCTCTGGAGAAGCATGAGCCTCCGGTTCGGGCTTGCCTGATGTTGAAAACTTGAGCTTTACCGTAAAATGGAACTGCGCTCCCCTTCTGATTTCGCTGGTTACCCACAACCTTCCGCCCATCATGTCGACTAGGCGCGTTGAAATCGTAAGCCCCAGGCCGGTGCCGCCATATTTTCGGGTTGTAGAACTGTCTGCCTGTGAAAACGGATCGAAGATCAATTTCTGTTTCTCCGGGGGAATGCCCACACCTGTGTCAGACACAATGAAATGCAGGCTCAATTCGGATTGGTTCATCGATTCGATCTGAACTTCCACCCCCACCTCACCTTTTTCCGTGAATTTAATGGCGTTGCTGACGAGGTTGACGATCACTTGGCGCAGGCGATTGGAGTCTCCGCGCACGCTGTCTGGCACATCGGGCGCGATTTCACATAGTAGTTCCAGGCGCTTCTTGTGAGCCTGAAATGCGAGCGTCTTCAATAAGGATTCCAGGCAGTCCCGCAAGTTGAAATCGATCGCTTCCAGGTCCACTTTGCCGGCTTCGATCTTGGAAAAATCCAGAATGTCGTTAATTACGGTGAGGAGGGTATCCGCAGACACTTTTACGGTGTCGAGGTATTCCCGCTGCTCTAAAGACAGATCGGTATCCATAACCAAGTCGGTCATTCCGACGATGCCGTTCAGAGGAGTGCGGATTTCATGGCTCATGTTGGCCAGGAATTCGCTCTTGGCGCGGCTGGCGTGTTCCGCAGCCTTCCGTGCCCGCAGGCTTTCCTGTTCGGCGCGTGCGCGGTCGGTTACATCGTGCAAGAAAGCCGCAAACATTCGCTCCTCGCCCAGGTTTAGCGACGAAATCATGAATTCGACGGGGAATTCATGGCCGTCCCTGTGGCGGGCCATCATTTCCAGTTTCTTGCGAGGCTGAATTGCATCGGCTGTATACAACAGCAGTTGGACGTCCTTTATCTCGTCTTGCAGGGCAATTATTCGCGAGAGACTTTGTCCGAGAACCTGGGATCGCGCCCACCCGAAAGTGGCCTCGGATTGCGAATTCCAATCGTTGATCACGCCCGTGGCGTCCATTCCCACGAATGCGTCGAACGCTGTTTCGACGATACGGCGGTAACGATGCTCGCTGGATTCCAGTTCGGCAGCTTGAATGGAAAAGAGCCTGTCCACGCGGGACGTTAACAGCGCCACGCCAAGTTCCAGCAAGGTCACGAAAATAATGCTGGCGATTCCCAGTGATGAAATGCTCACCGCGTGGGCAATGGATTCAGGGGACAAAGGGTAGGAAGTGAATCCAACTGCTGCCATTCCGGTGTAATGCATGATGGGAATAGCAGCTCCCATGACCACAGCGCTACCTAATTTTTTCCAGCCGCCCGAGGATTTTTCTGCCCTGAATTGAAACGTCAAGTAGAGAGCCACGAACGAAATGCCGATCGCGAGAACTACCGAAAGGATTACCAGCGGAGCGGAGTAGTGGCACATCGCGGGGAGCCGCATCGCTGCCATCCCGATGTAATGCATGGCCGCGATTCCGGTGCCCATGAAAACACTTCCGAAGAGCGCGCCCCAGAATCCCATTTTCCGCCGGCTGACGACGTAGAGCGCCACCCCCGCCGCATGAATGGCCGCCAGCAGAGACAGCAAGACGGTGGGCCAGTCGTACTCCACCGGAACACTCAGCCGCAGGGCGAGCATTCCCACGTAATGCATGGACCAGATCCCGAAGCCCATGGCAACGGCCCCGCCGTTCAGCCAGAGTAAACGGACCACTCCGCGCGCCGACGTCACGCGTCCGGCAAGGTCCAGCGCGGCGTAGGATGCCAGGATGGCGATAAGTATAGAAAGCGCAACCAGGCCGTAGTTATAGGAAGTCGTAATCATCATGCTCGACGATGGCATTTCGCCTCCTTGCAAACGCAGGAATACCCACTTGCAATGAGAGGGAAATGAGAATTGCAAGGAACTAACTAAAGAACAAAGAAAGGGGAAGCAATATTGTCCCGAACGAGTCTGGAAAGCAATAGAAAGCCGGATTCGGTGCCTAAGAATCACCGCCCGGCGGAGTCAAACTGAAACATGTCTGTTCTTGCCGGGATTGCCGCGAAAACAGTGGCTACGCTTTGGGAGAAAACCTTGCATCCACATGTTCGAACATGGTGGCGCCCGGGTGCCGGGCCTGTTCGAACTCTGTAATATCAGCCTCGTGTTTCAAGGTCAGGCCAATATCGTCCAAACCTTCCTGAAGGACGTGCTTGCGGAATTCATCGATTTCGAACTTTAATTTCAGCCCGTGTGAGTCGCTGATGGTCTGGTTCGGCAAATCTACAGTCAGCGCATAGCCCTCTTCTTTTTCAACACTTTTGAAGAGTTGGTCGACCTGAACCTCGGGAAGTGTGATTGGAAGAATCCCGTTCTTGAAGCAGTTGTTGTAGAAAATGTCGGCGTAGCTGGGAGCGATCAGGACTCGGAAGCCGTAATCGGCTACTGCCCATGGGGCGTGCTCTCGGCTGGAGCCACAGCCGAAGTTGGCGCGGGTCAGCAGGATGGATGCGCCTTTGTAGCGCGGCCAGTTCAGGATGAAATCGGGGTTCGGCTTTTCGCCGGGCAGGTAGCGCCAGTCGGCGAATAGGACTCGGCCCAGGCCTTTTTTGTCCTGGACCTTTAGGTATTGCTTGGACACCATTTGGTCAGTGTCCACGTTTACGCGGTCCAGGGGGAGGACTTGGCCCTTATGAGTTAGGAATGGTTGCATGTTCTTGGTGGGACAGACTTCAGTCTGTCCGCTTTTCTGCATGGTGCTTCATTCGTGCTAGGTCAAAGCAAAAACTAACGACAAAACCAAAAGCGAACAGACTGAAGTCTGTTCTACTCTGTTGCATCCACATCCCAGTCGCGGATGTCTACGAAGTGGCCTTCTATGGCTGCTGCTGCGGCCATGATTGGGCTTACCAGGTGCGTGCGGCTGTCTTTGCCCTGGCGGCCTTCGAAATTGCGGTTCGATGTGCTGGCGGCGCGCTCGCCTGGCGGCAGTACATCTGGATTCATGGCTATGCACATGCTGCATCCGGCGTCGCGCCATTCGAATCCGGCGTCGCGGAAGATTCGGTCGAGGCCTTCTGCTTCTGCTTTTGCTTTGATCAGCATCGAACCCGGGACCACGATGGCTTCCTTCACATGTCGGGAGATGTGCTTGCCCGCTACAACTTTTGCGGCGGCGCGCAAGTCGTTCAATCTTGAATTTGTGCAGGATCCGATGAACACACGGTCTAGGGGAATATCCACCAGGCGCGTTCCGGGCTTCAGGCCCATGTATTCGAGGGCGCGTCCTACGGCCTTTTGATCGTCCGCCTCGCGAAACGACGCTGGATCGGGAACGCTGTCTGTGACTCCGGCAACCATTCCAGGATTTGTGCCCCAGGTGATTTGCGGAGCGATCTGGGAGGCGTCTAGTTCGATGGTGACATCGAATGTGGCCCCAGGATCGGTTGTCAGGGACTTCCAGCCTTCCACGGCATCCTGGAAGGCCTTGCCGCGCGCGACATATGGGCGACCTTCGAGGTAAGCAAACGTCGTATCGTCGGGGGCAACCATTCCGGCTCGTGCTCCGCCTTCGATGGACATGTTGCAAACTGTCATGCGGCCGTCCATGGAAAGCCCACGTATGGCCTCACCGGAGTACTCGATCACGTGGCCAGTCCCGCCAATAATTCCGATCTTGCCGATAATGGCGAGAATTATGTCCTTGGCGGAGACACCTTTAGGGCGCTTGCCGTTGACGACAATGTGCATCGTCTTGGATTCGTACTGCGACAGGCATTGCGTCGCCAGAACATGCTCGACTTCACTGGTGCCAATTCCGAAAGCCAGCGTTCCGAAGGCGCCGTGCGTCGAGGTATGGCTGTCGCCGCAGACAATGGTCTGGCCGGGTTGCGTGATGCCGAGTTCGGGGCCAATCACATGGACGATTCCCTGATTGTGGCTGGCCATGTCGAACAAGGTGATGCCCGCCTCGCGGCAGTTCCGTTCAAGAGCATCGAACTGCCCGGCGGCGGCTGTGTCCAGAATGGGGAGGCTGCGATTTTTCGTCGGGACCGAATGATCCATCACAGCGAAAGTCAGATCTGGACGGCGAACTTTTCGGCCTGCGGCTTTTAGTCCGGTAAAGGCTTGTGGAGACGTAACTTCATGAATAAGATGGCGGTCGATGTAAATCAGCGAGGGTTCCCCGGCAGCCTGGTGTACGAGGTGGGCATCCCAAATCTTGCGATACATTGTACGCGGAGACATATTCAAGCATCATAGTTTAGCAGGGTGAAGGATTTTCGCAACCGAACCTCCCGAATCATGGGGCTGGTTCGAAGAAACATTCAGTACGTCATGGAAATACACCTGTCGCAGACAGTGGTATAATCGGCTACGAATTTTTGGCCAAACGACTGGCATAAGAGGAGTGAAGCATATGGGCATGCAGTTACGGGAATTCGCTGCCTGGGCGCGCAATCGCAAGATTATGGCGACCCTGTTGATGACATTGACTCTGGCCATTGGCATGATCATCGGGACGATTATCTCCGGACATGCCGGTGCATCGCATCCGACGATTGGTTCAGATGCCACACCTTTGGTGATTCCGGACCCCGTGCAACTGTCCGGCGCATTCTCCTCCATTGTGAATCGGGTAGCGCCCGCCGTTGTGAATATTTCCACGACGCAGGTAATTGCCCGCGGCCAGGGCCAGAGTCAGGGACACGGCGGAATGCGTCCTCCTACCCCGAAAAATCGGGAACAGGAAGGGCCTGACGATCAGCAGCAGCCATTCCAGGATTTCTTTAACAAGTTCTTCGATTTTCCCGATCAGGGGCCGTCGGCTGAGCGCAGCCTAGGCTCCGGCATGATTGTCGATAAGAAGGGTTATATCCTCACTAACAATCACGTCGTTGATCAGGCGACGAAGGTGCAAGTCACACTGAACGGCGACCAGACGCTTTACACCGCGAAGGTCGTCGGTGTGGATGAGGAAACCGACCTAGCGGTGATCAAGATTGACGTGGGACATGATCTGCCGCTGGTCAAGCTCGGCAACTCCGACGCTGTTCAAGTGGGAGACTGGGCGCTGGCTATCGGCAACCCCTTCGGGTTCCTGCAGGGAAGCGTCACGGCAGGAATCATCAGCGCCAAGGATCGTGGTAACGTCGGACAACAGTTTCAGCGATTTATTCAGACCGATGCAGCCATCAATCCAGGAAATTCCGGGGGGCCGCTGGTGAATATGGCAGGTCAGGTGATTGGCATCAACACCGCCATCATTACCGGAGGGCGCGGGAATGAAGGTGTGGGCTTCGCGCTGCCTTCGAATACTGCAATTGGCGTGTATAACCAACTCGTCGCCAACGGCAAGGTCACGCGCGGATCGATCGGCGTGAGCTTCACGGAAACGCAGGGGAATAACCCGATTGTGTTGAAGGAACTCGGTGCTTCGTACGGAATTGTTCTACAGCGCGTTGAGGCCGGAAGCCCTGCGGAGAAGGCTGGATTGATGTCCGGCGACGTGATTACCAGCGTCAACGGAAAGCCTGTCCATACCGGAAGCGATCTGGTGAACCCGATTGCTTCAACGCCCGTCGGCAGCACAGTCAAAGTGACGTACGTCCGCGACAAGAAAGAACATGAGGCCAACCTGACCGTTGCCGATCGCACTAAACTCTTCCCGGATCGAGCAGGGAACGGCGGCAGCAATGAGAACGAGCCGGCCCCGGTTGAATTCGGCCTGCGCGTCGAGGACATGGGAACGGAACGGGCGCGCCGCGCTGGATTCGAGAACATCAAGGGCGTATTAGTTACCGAAGTCGATCCCGCCAGCTTCGCGGAGGATATCGGCTTTACCCGGGGCGACGTGATTACCGAGGTCAATCACACTGCCGTTGCGTCGGTTTCTGAATACAATCGTGCCGTGTCTGGATTGAAGACAGGGCAAAACGTGCTGTTCAAGATCAAACGGCGGACAGGGGAGAACCAGTTCGACACGGTCTTCCTTGCGGGCGCTGTACCAGCACCGGAGAAATAAATCGATCCGATGAACAGGAGAATCCGGGCATCCATGCTGGGGGTCGCGCTGCTGATCGGCGCGGCCCCGTCTATTTACGCCGGCGCACGGTCGCCGGCCGCGCAGTCTTCCACCAGCAAGAAGAAGAAAACAAAAAAAAAGACTAAACCGACGGCAGTTGGTCAAAAAACTCCGACGCCGGACCGCATCAAAGAAATCCAATTGGCATTGAGCCGGGAGGGTGCCTACAGCGGCGAGCCAACCGGCAAATGGGATAACGCCACCATCGAGGCGATGAAGAAATACCAGGGCGATAATGGAATTACACCAACCGGAAAGATCGATGCCCTGACCATCAATAAACTGGGATTGGGTTCGGATACCGCCGGGAAGGGTGCTCCCGTTCCGACCGCATCGTCGGTTACTCCATCGTCAACTCACTCTCAATAGCGAGATAACGTTGTTTGACGCGTTTTCACGCCTCTGCTACATTCGATTTTCGAGCGATTTCGAGTGAAATTGTTCCGCAGTTCTCCGGCTCGTACAGCGGATTTCCCGTCAGCAGACCTTCAGGAGGAACAATGGCAGAAACTTCCGTTCCCAAGGTTCATAAAAACTATATCAATGGGGAGTGGGTCGAGGCGCGCGGCGGACGCACGTTTCAAAATCGCAACCCCGCTAATTATACGGAGCTGGTCGGCATCTTTCCCGCATCGACACAGGAAGACGTGAACGACGCCGTGGATGCGGCGAAGGCGGCGTTCGCAAAGTGGCGGCTGTTTCCAGCGCCGAGGCGCGCGGAAATTCTTTATCGCACCGCGGAAACGCTGGTGAAACGCAAGGAAGAGCTGGCGCGGGACATGACGTGCGAAATGGGAAAACCTTTGTCCGAAACCCGCGGCGATGTGCAGGAAGCCATCGACATGACGTATTACATGGCGGGCGAGGGACGTCGGCTGTTCGGGCAAACGGTTCCATCGGAGTTGCCGAATAAATTCGCCATGTCGGTGCGGTCTCCGCTGGGCGTGGTCGGAATGATTACGCCGTGGAATTTTCCGATGGCGATTCCGTCCTGGAAGATTATGCCGGCGCTGATTTGCGGTAATACGATCGTGATTAAGCCCGCAGAGGACACGCCGCTTTCCACCTATCACCTTGTGCAGATTTTGGCTGAGGCCGGGCTGCCGCCCGGGGTCGTCAATGTTGTGCATGGTATGGGGCCAGATGCCGGAGCGCCTCTTCTGACCAGCCCCGACGTTTCCGCAATCAGCTTCACGGGTTCTACGGAGACGGGACGGCTGGTGAATCAGGCTTGCGCGGCATCGTTTAAGCCGTGCCATCTGGAAATGGGCGGGAAGAACATCATCATTGTCATGGACGATGCGAATCTGGAGCTCGCCGTCGAAGGCGCGGTGTGGGGAGGGTTCGGGACCAGCGGGCAACGCTGCACGGCGGCCAGCCGCGTCGCCGTTCATAAGAACATTTATCGGGAATTTCTCGACCTGTTTGCGAAGCGCGTAAGAAATCTTAAGATTGGCGACGGCCTCGACCGAGACACCGAGATCGGTCCGGTGGTCAACGAAACGCAACTGCAAACGGTGATGAAGTATGTGGAAATCGGCAAGAATGAGAATGCCAAGCTGGTCTGCGGAGGGAATCGGGCCACGGCTGGGAGTTTAGCCAACGGGTGGTTCCACGAGCCTACGCTGTTCGCCGACGTAGATCCGAAAATGCGCATCGCGCAAGAGGAAATCTTCGGCCCGGTGGTGGCCATGATTCCGTTCGGGTCGTTTGAGGAAGCGATCGACATCGCGAACGGTGTGATCTACGGACTTTCGGCTTCGATTTATACGCGCGATGTGAACCAGGCGTATCGCGCTATGCGGGATATCGAGACGGGAATCGTCTATATAAACGCGCCTACAATTGGGGCGGAAATTCAGCTTCCATTCGGCGGCACCAAGGGCACCGGGAACGGACACCGCGAGGCGGGTACGGCGGCCATTGAATTCTATTCCGAGTGGAAGACGCTCTATATCGATTTTTCGGACCGCTTGCAGCGGGCGCAAATCGATACGGAATAGAGGCTCTCGAAAACCTCCTGCGTACTTCAGGGAACCATCTGCTGCCGCACCGTTTGACGGGAGCGATTCCTGCGCTTAAAATCAATTAAGGAAGAGATTTAGGGTCGATTGAGCTATGCCACATTCCGCTCCACACAGCGAACGTAACCGGCAAATTCTTTCCGCGGTTGTGCGCGCATACATCGAGACCGGTGAGCCGGTGTCCTCGCGTTCGATTTCGCGTCGTCACGTGGAATCTCTGAGCCCAGCCTCGATTCGAAATGTGATGGCCGATTTGGAAGAGGAAGGGTATCTCTACCAGCCATATACATCAGCGGGCAGGGTTCCTACGGCTGCCGGATACCGCTTTTTTGCGCAGCAAGTGGCCGCTCAGGCGACGCTTAGTCCGGAAGATCAGCGATGGATTCGCGGTGAACTCTCTTCAGCTACCACGACGGAAGAAGTTACCGAGCGCGCTGGACATGTGCTCGCGGAGATTTCCCGCGGGCTGGGGATCATTGTTTCTCCTCCGATTGCTCGGACGGTTCTTGAACACATTCGATTTGTCTTGCTGCCTGACGGCCGCGTGGTCATCGTGCTGGTTTCGACCGGAGGCGCTACGCGGGACAAGATTATCCGGCCGGAGAGGGCGTTCACTCAGTCCGATCTGGACCACACGGCGGATTACCTGAACAGGCACTATGTGGGGCGCACGCTGGAATCCATTCGCGGCGATCTTCTGGCGCGCCTCGCGAAAGAGCAGGAGCAATACGACCTGCTGGCGCGTAACGCGCTTGCCTTATGTGATCCCGCCATGCTGGAACATGGCTCGACGCAGCGCATTTATGTGGAAGGCGCGGCGCAGATGGCGGCGACGACGGAATTTTCCGATCAGGCGCAACTGAGCGAAATTCTGGCGGCGATTGAGGAAAAGCATAGATTGATCGCATTGCTGGCCGGATGCATCGATACGCCCGATCCGGTGCATGTGCAGATTGGCGTGCAGGGAATCGATCCGGCGGGGGAGCATATGGCGCTGATCAGCGCGCCGTATTCATTCCAGGATCAGTCGCAGGGCACGGTGGGCGTTCTCGGGCCCATGCGCATGCATTACGAGCGCGCCATCACAGCCGTGGCGTTTGTCGCTCGAGCCTTCAGTGAAACTTTGGACCGGAGCTAGTAAAAGTGGCGGAAGCTAAACGCGAAGAGGATAAGATTTTTTCATACGACACGGGTAAGCCCGCCGACAACACGTCGGCCTTCTCAGCGGACGATTCCGCACAGGACGATCCACCGTCGGCAGGAGAATCTCCGCTGTCTATCGAGCTAGCGAAGCTGCGCGCGGAGAAGGAAGATTTGACTCAGACGCTGGTCAGGCGGCAGGCCGATTTCGACAATTATCGCAAGCGAGTAGAGCGTGACCGGCAGGAGGAAGCGCGGCGCGGAGTCGAGCGCATGATCATCGATCTGATTCCGGTCCTCGACGGATTCGATCGAGCCATCCAATCTCACGACGACCCTGCGTTTGAAGAATATCGCAAGGGCGTGACGCTGATCCGGAAACAGTTGTGGGACGCTCTCTCGCGGCACGGATTGCAGCTGATTGAGGCTGAAAATAAGATTTTCGATCCGCACGTGCATCAGGCGATCGAGCGCGCCGAGTCGAACGAACATCCTGACGGTTTCATACTGCACGTGTTTCAGGACGGATACACATTTCACGGGCGCGTGATTCGTCCGGCGATTGTGCGCGTCGTGGTTCACCCTGCGAAACATTCGCATTCAGAAAATTAGGAGAACAGCAAAATCCGCCGATGAGTCAAAAACGTGATTGCTATGAAGTGCTCGGAGTCGAGCGCGCCGCCAGCGCCGAAGAGATCAAATCTTCCTACCGCAAAGCAGCCCTGAAGTGGCATCCGGATCGCAATCCCCAGAAGAAACAGGAAGCGGAGGAGAAGTTTCGCGAAGCGACCGAAGCGTACTCCATTCTGTCGGATGGGCAGAAGCGCGCCGCCTATGACCGCTTCGGGCACGCGGGAGTGTCTCGCGGCGGGTTCGATGGCGCCATGAATCAGACGATCTTCGACGAGTTTCAGGATATTTTTGGCGACTTCTTTGGGTTCGAAGATATTTTCGGGGGCGGCGGCCGCGGCGGAAGGTCGCGAAGCCGTTCGCAGCGCGGCTCGGATTTGCGCTACGACATGAAACTGAGCTTCGAGGAGGCCGCGGCGGGAGTTAATACGAAGATCCGCCTTCCGCGTCTCGAGTTCTGCGAAGTCTGCAACGGGACGGGAGCGAAAGCGGGTACGGGCGTCACTGCGTGCGTGACCTGCGGTGGTCGCGGCCAGGTCCAGTATCAGCAGGGATTTTTTGCGATCTCCCGAACGTGCCCGGATTGCCGGGGCGCAGGACAGATCGTGCGCGAAGCCTGTCCGGATTGCCGGGGACAAGGACGAGTCGAACGCACGCGGACGATCGATTTGCGAATTCCTCCCGGCGTGGATTCGAACACGCGGCTGCGCGTCCCGGGCGAAGGCGAACCCGGCGGCAATGGCGGTCCTTCAGGCGATCTGTATGTCGTGTTGGACGTCAAATCGCATCCCTATTTCGAACGCCGTGACGCGGACCTGTATTGCACTGTCCCCGTGACGGTTTCGCAAGCTGCTTTGGGAACCGAAATCAAAGTGACCGGATTAAACGGGGAAGAGACCGTCAAGATTCCCGAAGGGACGCAGACCGGGGAAATTATTCGCCTCAAAGGCAAGGGGTTGCCCGATCCGCACGGCGGAGGCAAGGGCGATCTGTATGTCAACATTCATATGGTGACGCCCACGAAGCTGACACGGGAGCAGAGGCGGTTGCTCGAACAGCTTGGCGCGACGCTGCCGGTTGAAAACCGGCCTGCTCAGCGAGATTCTACCCTGTTCGATAAAGTGAAAGATATTTTTGGATGATTCACGAACTTGCGGTGACGTCTACGCAGCTCTGGTTTGATATACCATAGCGGGCAATGCGTAGACGTTTCTTTGTCAATGAGTTTGAAAACGGCTCCGCCGTCATGCGGGGTGAAGCGGCTCACCACCTTTCACGCGTGCTTCGTGCGGAACGCGGGCAGCTCTATGAATTGAGCGATGGGCAATCCGTTTGGCTGGCTCGGATTGACGAGGTTGGGCGCGATGCAGTGGAATTTGCCATCCTTGAACGTGTTTCTGTTCCCGTAACATTTTTGAGAATCAGCCTCCTGCTTGCCATTGTGAAATTCGATCGATTCGAATGGGCCCTTGAAAAGGCTGCCGAGCTGGGTGTGGACGAAGTGGTCCCCCTGGCGGCGGACCGCAGCGAGAAGGGGCTAATCGCGGCATCCGCAAAGCGAGCCGAGCGATGGAAGAAGATTTTGGTCGAGTCGGCGCAACAATCGAGGAGATTGTCTGTTCCTGTGCTGCACGACGCTGCAAAACCCTTTGATGTTTTCAGTTCGACGAAAGCCCACGCCCGATTATTGCTTTCTGAGCGTGTGGGAGCGACTCCTATGCGGGAATTGCTGGAACCTGCCTCTAAATCTGTGCAAGTCGGCGAAATGCTAAATCTGGCGATTGCGATTGGGCCTGAAGGGGGCTGGACCGATGCGGAGTTTGCGTCGGCGCTCCGCGCAGGATTTTCCGAGGCGGCGCTTGGAGTGAATATTTTGCGGACCGAGACGGCGGTGTGCGCGGCGCTGTCAGCGGCGCAGTATGCCTGCGGGGCGTTCCGGTGAGCGGATGGAACTCAGGAATCTCGCAGCCAGAACGAAGGGGAATATCCTTAAGGCAGGCGTTAGTGCGCAGGATTGGAGCTTTGTGTTGCCCCTGCCGGGGCTTTTCAATTTTCATTATGTTTTTTCCCACCGCTTCCGCGGTGGGCTATGGTGTTTCGCCCCTTCGGGGCTTGCAGCGAAAATAAATCAGGGCGTGGCTTGGAATTGCTTCCAGTGGCGCGTGGCGGCAGAGCGTGGTATAAAATATCTGTTTCACTGTAAAGACATGGAGCCGAACGAACAGACAGGAACTACAGTCACGCCCGAGACGCCGCAGCCGTTACGTCGCGAGTTGCGCAGTTGGGGGCGTGATTTAGTCATTGCACTGAGCCTCGCCATCGTTATCATTATTTTCTTCTACCAGCCGGTCAAAGTGGAAGGCACCAGCATGACCCCGCTGATTTCCGACCAGGAACGGATTTTTATCAATAAATTCGTTTACCGGTTCGAGCCGATCGAGCGCGGCGACGTGGTGGTCTTCTGGTATCCTCTGGACCGATCGAAGTCGTTTATCAAGCGCGTGGTGGGATTGCCGGAAGACATGGTGGAGATTCGCGACGGGCAGGTGTATCTGAACGGCAAAGCGTTGGCGGAGCCTTATGTGCCGCCGGAGTCCGCGGACCTGGGGACGCTGGCGCCGATGCGCGTTCCCAAGGGCGAGTATTTTGTAATGGGCGATCACCGGACCAGCTCGAACGATTCGCGAATTTTCGGCCCGGTGCCGCGGAAGTTTATTTACGGCAAGGCGGTGTTTGCCTATTGGCCGGTGGATCATTTCGGGTCCATACCGATTTTTGCCGAAGCCGAAAGATGAACTCTGGGAGGCTGAGCTGACAGAAACATCCGCACGACCAGGAATTCTTGCTTTTGAAGACGGCCGAATTTTTAGCGGTCGCGCCGCCGGAGCAGTTACGAGACGGGGCGGTGAAGTTGTTTTCAATACCAGCCTTACTGGATATCAGGAAGTTTTTAGCGACCCCAGCTACTCCGGGCAAATTGTTTGTCTGACGTATCCGCATATTGGAAATGTGGGAACCAATGTCGATGATGAGGAATCGGTGCTCCCTCACATCGAGTCGCTGGTGGTGCGAGAATTTTCGCCGATTGCCTCGAATTGGCGCTCGGTAGAAACAGCGCAGGCCTATTTGACGCGCCATAATATTCCGGTCCTCTGGGATGTGGATACACGGGCGCTGGTGCGGCATATCCGCCAGGTGGGCGCGCTCCGGGGCGTTGTTTCGACCGATGGGACTCCGGCAGCTTTGCTGGTAGAGGAGGCGCACGCGCTGCCGAGCATGGCGGGGCTAGAGCTGGCGAGCCGCGTTTCGGCTGCCAAGCAATATGCGTGGGACCGCGGATCGATTGAATTGACTGCTTCCCCCTGGCATGAAGGAATGGGCGAGGCGATTTCCCACGGCGATTCTCAGCGTTTTCGAGTTGTAGCCTACGATTTTGGAATCAAGCAGAACATTCTGCGGCTTCTGGTGGATAACAACTGCGAAGTGGTGGTTGTGCCGGCGAAGACCACCGCCGAAGATGCGCTGGCGTTAAAGCCCGATGGAGTTTTTCTGTCGAACGGGCCCGGGGATCCGGAACCGGCCACGTACGCGATTGAAACGATTCGCGCGTTGCTGGGGCAAGTGCCGATTTTTGGCATCTGCCTAGGGCATCAATTGTGCGGGCTGGCGCTGGGTGGGAAGACGTTCAAGCTTAAGTTTGGCCACCACGGTTCGAACCATCCTGTCAAGAATCTGATGAACGAGCAGGTGGAAATTACTGCGCAGAATCATGGGTTTTGCGTGGACCCGGAGTCGCTGCCTTCCAGCGATGTCGAAGTGACACATTTGAATTTGAATGACCACACCAACGAGGGGCTGCGACACCGCAGCCTGCCGCTATTTTCGGTACAGTATCACCCGGAAGCTTCTCCCGGGCCTCACGATTCGCACTATTTGTTCCGCCAGTTCACGGATACGATGAAAAACTGGAAATTATCGGGCGCTTTGCGGCGCGGACAGGCAAAGGCTTAACGGACAGATGCCGAAACGCACAGACCTCAAGAAAATCATGATTATCGGTTCCGGTCCCATCATCATCGGACAGGCCTGCGAATTTGACTATTCCGGGACGCAGGCATGCAAAGCGTTGCAGGCCGAAGGCTACGAAGTCGTGCTGGTGAATTCGAACCCCGCGACGATCATGACCGACCCCGAAGTTGCCAACCGAACGTATGTGGAGCCTTTGACGAAGGATTATCTAGAACAAATTATCGCCGCGGAAAGGCCGCAGGCCCTGCTGCCCACCGTGGGAGGGCAGACGGCGCTGAATCTGGCGGTTGAACTTTGCGAGAGCGGCGTTCTGGAGCGTTACGGAGTGGAGCTGATCGGAGCTTCGCTAAGGGCGATCAAGGTTGCCGAGGACCGGCTGTGGTTCAAGGATGCGATTCGCAAGGTTGGGCTGGATGTTCCGCAATCGGCGCTGATCAATAACCCGCAGGACGGGCTGAAACTTGCGGATCAGTTGGGCTATCCGATTGTAATTCGTCCTTCGTTTACGATGGGTGGGACCGGCGGTTCAATCGCATACAACCGCGAGGAGTTTACCGAGTCCATTACGCGTGCGCTGGATGCCAGCCCGGTGCATGAGGCGCTGGTGGAAGAGTCCGTCCTCGGATGGAAGGAATACGAACTGGAAGTGATGCGCGATCATCGCGACAACTTCGTGGTGATTTGCTCGATCGAGAATTTTGACCCGATGGGCGTCCACACGGGTGACTCGATTACGGTCGCGCCGGCGCAGACGCTGACCGATAAGGAATATCAGCGGATGCGTGATGCGGCCGCGGCGATTATCCGTGAAGTAGGCGTGGAGACCGGCGGTTCCAACATCCAGTTCGCTATCGATCCAAAGACGGGGCGAATGATTGTGATCGAAATGAATCCGCGCGTTTCGCGCAGCTCGGCGCTGGCTTCGAAGGCAACAGGATTCCCGATTGCCAAGATTGCCGCGCGGCTGGCCGTGGGCATGACGCTGGATGAAATTCCCAATGACATTACGCGGAAGACTCCGGCGTGCTTTGAGCCGTCCATCGACTATGTGGTGGTGAAAATTCCGAAATGGCAGTTCGAGAAATTCGCAGGGGCTGACTCTACGCTGGGCGTGCAGATGAAGTCGGTCGGCGAGGTGATGGCGATTGGACGCACGTTCAAGGAAGCGCTGCAAAAGGGGATTCGCTCGCTGGAGCCGAGTTCGCCGTGGAGGGCGCCTGCGGACACGCCTGTTTCGCTATTGCGTGAAAAAATTGCCACGCCGCGGCCGGACCGGATTCACTGGCTGTTTGTGGCGCTGGAGCGTGGATTTCCGGTAGAGGAATTAATCGAGCTGACTAAAATCGACCCCTGGTTCGTGTACCAGATGCAGGAAATTGTCGCAATTAACAAGCGTCTGGCATCCGTGACCATCGAAACTGTGCCCGAAGACCTGTTGCGCGAGGCCAAGCGCATGGGAACCAGCGACGAGCAACTCGCGCAAATGTGGAAGACGACTTCTGCGGCCGTTCGCCACAGGCGCGCAAAGGCGCATCTCGCTCCGGTTTATAAACGGGTTGATACATGCGCGGCGGAGTTTGAATCGTACACGCCGTACATGTACTCGTCGTATGAGGAAGAGGACGAATCGGAGCCCAGCGATAAACCGAAGATCGTAATTCTGGGAAGCGGACCCAATCGGATCGGACAGGGAATCGAGTTCGATTATTGCTGCTGCCACGCTTCGTTTGCATTGCGCGAAGACGGGTACGAAACCATCATGGTCAACTGTAATCCCGAAACGGTTTCGACCGATTACGATACGTCCGACCGGCTGTATTTTGAACCTCTGACGCTGGAGGATGTGCTTTCTATTGTCGATCGTGAAAAGCCGAATGGCGTGATCGTGCAGTTCGGCGGACAGACTCCGCTGAATCTTGCGCTGGAATTGAAGCGCAACGGTGTGCCCATCATCGGGACGGCACCGGAGTCCATAGACCTTGCGGAAGATCGCCGGCGTTTCGGGAAACTTCTTGACGAATTGAAGATTCCTCAGCCGAAGAACGGCACAGCGCTGGTGCCGGAGGAAGCGGCGCGCGTCGCTTCGGAGATCGGATTTCCCGTGCTGGTTCGGCCCAGCTATGTGCTGGGCGGGCGCGCGATGGTGATCGCTTACGATTTGAATACGGTGCAGGAATATGTGGCGCAGGCGTCTTTGATGGGATCGGCGCGGCCTGTGCTGATCGATCAATTTTTGGAAGAAGCCACCGAAGTGGACGTGGATGCGCTGGCCGACGGGGAAGATGTGGTGATCGGCGGGATCATGGAGCATATCGAGGAAGCAGGCGTGCACTCAGGAGATTCATCGTGCGTTATTCCTCCGGTGAGTTTGTCGCCTTCGGTGCTCGCGCGAATTCGCGACTATACCAAGCGCCTGGCGAAGGCGTTGCAGGTGGTTGGGCTGATGAACGTGCAATACGCGATTCAGCGCGACACGGTTTATGTGCTCGAAGTGAATCCGCGCGCATCGCGTACGATTCCGTACGTCAGCAAAGCTGTCGGCGTGCCGTTGGCCAAGGTGGCCGCGCGATTGATGGCCGGGCGGAAGTTGCGCGACATGAATCTTCCCATTGTGGAAACGGACGGCGTTGCGGAAATTGCGGTTCGCGATTATTTTTCCGTGAAATCGCCGGTGTTCCCGTTCAATAAATTCCGCGGCGTGGATACGATTCTTGGGCCGGAGATGCGCTCGACCGGCGAAGTGATGGGGATCGCGAAAGAGTTTGGACAGGCGTTTGCGAAAGCGCAGATCGCCGCAGGGCAGAGGCTGCCACGCAAAGGCTCGATATTCCTGAGCGTGAGCGATCACGATAAGCGGCACGTCGGTCCGCTGGCGAAGGAATTGCACTCGCTGGGATTCCGCCTGATTGCCACTCGGGGCACGCTCGGAGCGCTGGAGTCTGCGGGAGTGCCTGCGGAGCCTGTGTACAAGGTGAATGAGGGGCGTCCGAACATCGTCGATCTGGTGAAGACCGGCAAAGTGGATATGGTCATTAATACGCCGCTGGGGCGGGAATCGTTCTACGATGAGAAATCCATCCGGCGGGCGGCCATTCGTTACAACATTCCGTGCATCACGACGCTGTCTGCTGCAAATGCCGCGGCGTTGGGAATCCGCGCGTTGATTGAGCATACGTTCGACGTGCAACCACTGCAAACGCTACATGCCAAGAAGGCTGCGGCGCAACTGCCCTCGTCCACCGACTAGAATCGTAGGATTGCCACAGAGTGCACAGAGGCACGGAGAATAAAACAATCAAATGATGTTGAACGGGATCATTCCTGCGCTGACTACGCCTTTCGATGAAAATGGCGCGCTTGCGGTGGACCGATTGCGCGAAAATATCATTCGGTACAACGCTACCGGGCTTTCGGGATATCTTGTCGCTGGCTCGACCGGCGAGACGCCATTTTTGGATCGCGCTGAATTCGATCGACTGCTTTCCGCTGTGCGGGAATTCGCCGCGCCGGGTCGCATCCTGATTGCGGGGACCGGCGTGGATTCGGTTGCCGAGACGATTTCGCGCACGGAATTTGCGGCGAAGCTTGGCTATCACTTTGCGCTGGTATGTCCGCCCTGTTTTTACAAGCCGATGATGTCTTCGCTGGTTCTCGTCGAGTATTATCGGCGCGTGGCGGATGCTTCGCGGATTCCGATTCTGCTGTATTCGGTGCCGCAATTCACGGGCGTCGCGCTGGAGGCTGATGTGGTTGCGCGCCTTTCCGAGCATCCTAATATCGCGGGGATGAAGGACAGTTCGGGAAACGTGGACCGGCTTGGGCAGATTCTCGCGTTGGTTCCTGACAATTTTCATGTGATGACTGGCGCTTCCACGACGATTTATCCGTCGATGGCGATTGGAGCCAAGGGAGCGATTCTTGCGCTGGCGGATTTTGTGCCTGAGGCGTGTGTTGCCCTATACGATGCCATTGTTGCGGGGGAGAGCGCTAAAGCGCTGGAATTGCAACGGCGCTTGATTCCCGCGTCAAAGAAGATTGTCGGTGAGTTCGGAATTTCCGGAGTGAAGTACGCGATGGATTTTCTGCGGTATTACGGCGGTCCGGCGCGACGGCCGCTGCTGCCTCTGGGTGAAGCACAAAAGAGGGAAGTAGAGGCGCTGGTTTCCAAGGGCGCTACTGCTTTTGCGGGTGTAGTTGAGTAGATTGCGCCGGGTTTTGCATGAGCGCAGTTTTTTTTAAATCGCGAGAGTCTCGAAAACATCCAATCAGCTTGTTAAAGGTATGTTGCCGGAGTTGTGCCTGAACTGTAAGATGGAGCGCCCCATGGAGTGTCACTGTCTTTCACCGGCTGAGTTGCCTCACACCACACTCCTTTACTCTTCCTATCTTTCGAATTTTTCCCACGTCTCTGAGTATTATGTTCATCCGCCTAATCTGGAGGGAATTCCCCGGGCTTCGAAGCAGATTCGGCTGGACGATTCCATTCGGCAAGGCGTTGCCGAGGTGTTGCGGCGGCAAAATGCGGCGTTTGGCGGAGATGCGGCGACGAGCCGAAACCTGGACCGTTTACGTGATGGCGCGGCGGCGGTGGTTACCGGACAACAGGTGGGGCTGCTCGGCGGGCCTGCGTTCAGCGTCTATAAGGCGCTGACGGCGATTCGTTTGGCGAACGATCTCACGGCGGGCGGAACGGATGCGGTTCCGGTTTTCTGGCTGGCAACCGAGGATCACGACCTTGCCGAAGTGGACCATTGTTTTTTCGGCGCGCGCGGAAGCCTTGAACGATTCGATCTGCCCACTTCCGGCTTGGAAGGGCGACGCGTCGGGGAAATTACACTCGGCGATGCGGTAAGTGATATTTCTTCCAGGGCAAGTGGGATTTTGGAAGGGGCGGCTAGAGAAGAGGTCGCGCGATGGATTGCTGAGAGCTACCGACCGGAGGAAACTTTCGGTTCCGCGTTTGCAAAGCTGATGACGCGAATTTTCGCCGGGCGGGGGCTGATATTTCTCGATCCGTTGTCGCCGGAGCTCCACCGGTTGGCTGCGCCGACTATGATTCGCGCGTTGAGGGAGCATGAAGTTCTTACGAAGGAGCTTTTGGCGCGCACCGCAGATCTGGAACGCGCTGGTTTTCACGCGCAGGTCAAAGTTGTGGAGAGCAGTACGCTGGTGTTTCGAATTGTGGATGGGCAGCGCACCGCGATTCGGTCGAAGAACGGAGGATTTGTTGCGGGTTCGCTTCAGGAAAGCCCGGAGGAAACCGTACGAGCCGCCGAAAGCAGTCCCGAGCTATTCAGTCCCAATGCGCTCTTGCGTCCGGTGATTCAGGATACGCTGCTGCCGACGATCGCTTATATTGGCGGACCAGCGGAGATTGCCTACCACGCGCAAACATCGCTGATTTACAAGAGGCTGCTCGGGAGAGCGCCTGCGATTTTGCCGCGAGCCGGATTTACGCTTGTGACCGGTCACGTCGCAAACTTGCTCAAGAAATACAATCTGGATGTGCGGGACGGCCTGGCCGACAGGCAAAAGCTGCGCGGAAAAATGGAATCTGAAGTGTTGCCGCGGGCGCTTACCGAGCGTTTTGCGGAGAGCGAGAAAACGCTGCAAACTTTGCTGGCGGGCCTGCGCGAACCGCTGGCGCAGCTGGACCAGACGCTTGCCGGGGCGCTGGATAATGCAGCTGAAAAGATGCTCTACCAATTTAGTGGACTGCGCAGCAAGGCCGGGCGCGCGGAAGGGTTTCGGACGGGCGTGATCGATACGCACGAGAAGGAAATCACCAGACTATTACTTCCTAACAATGAATTGCAGGAGCGGTCGCTTTCGTTTCTGCCGTTTCTTGCTTCGCAAGGCCAGGAACTTCTCGATCAGCTTGAGCGGGAAGTCCAGGTTGGGACTGGCGAGCACTGCATCTGTTATTTGTAACGGTCCTGGCGTAGGATACTTTGAATGAACGATGCTTTTTAGGCGACAGTATTTCAAGATAGAATTTTACGCGATTGCGAGCGTGATAATATTTTCCATCGATCCCCGAATATCTCAGCCTGAAAGTGGAGGAACGTCGGATGAAGGTTACCCCCGGAAAACGTAAGGGAATGGAAGCGGTCTCGGATGCGCGCGGCGTGATCGCCGCGGCGGCGATGGACCAGCGCGGTTCGCTGATGAGCGCGATCGCGAAGGATAAAGGCATCGACAAGAAAGCCGTCACCAAAGAGATGATGGCGGAGTTCAAGGAAGCCGTTGTGCGCGTGCTGACTCCGCATGCCAGCGCGATTCTGCTCGATCCGGAATACGGGCTTTCCGCAGCCAAGCAGCGCGCGAAAAACGCCGGGCTGCTGCTCGCCTATGAAAACAGCGGGTATGACAACACGCGGCCCGGGCGCCTGCCCGATTTGCTGGATCATTACTCTGTACCCCGGTTGATTGCCGATGGCGCGGATTGCATCAAGATTCTGTTGTATTACACTCCCTTCGATCCGTCTGAGATTAACGACGTGAAGCATGCATGGGTGGAGCGAATCGGCGGCGAGTGCAAGGCGGCGGACGTTCCGTTCTTTCTGGAGTTCGTGGGATACGAAGACGGGATGGACGAGAAGGGCATTGAGTTCGCGAAGAAGAAGCCGTCTGTTGTGACCGGCAGCATGGAAGAGTTCAGCAAGCCGCAATATGCCGTGGACGTGTTGAAAGTGGAAGTGCCTGTGAACATGGCTTACGTCAAGGGTTCACCTGCGTGCAAGGGAGATGCGGCCTACTCGCGTGAAGAGGCCAAAGATCATTTCCGGAAGGCCGCTGCCGTGGCGAAGAAGCCGTTTATTTATTTGTCGGCTGGGGTGAGCAACGAGACGTTCACGGAGACGCTGGAACTGGCATCGGAAACGGGCGTGAATTTTTCAGGCGTTCTTTGCGGACGGGCTACGTGGAAAGATGCTATCCCCGTTTACGGCAAGCAGGGCGTCAAGGCGCTGGAAGATTGGCTGAACGTTCAGGGCGTGCAGAATATCAAGAATGTGAATGGGCGGTTGAGCGCGGCGAAGCCGTGGTTTTCGTTTTATGGGGTTACTTCGGCTTCGGCGCTGGGGTAGTTGACCTAACTTGCTAACAGTTCTTGGGACCAGAGTTCGTTAGGATTTCTAAGAAACCGTTAGGGGCTACTATCTGGATTCCACGAAATGGGTTCAGAACTACCAGGTCTGAATCGCCGGTGACGAGGTAAGTAGCCCTACCGCACACTGCAATTTCCAGAAACTTATTGTCTTTCGGATCGCGACATATGCTTATTTCCTCGGTTACTTCGACCCATTCCGCGGTTCGCGTGATGACTGCCAGAAATGTTCGGACATCTTCCTCAGTGGTGTAGCGACGAAACTTTTTTCTGCTCAGGACTTCATATAGTTCAGCGAGTATTTCAAGAGAGACGAGAATAGTTCCCTGTTGGAGGGTCAAATTAAGAGCCTGGCGCGGAATTGAATCAGGCAGGAGAAGGGCACTGACAAGAACATTCGTATCCAAGACGCAGCGCAACTAGGCACCCTTCAGAAGTGAATCCAAAATTTCCGGTGTGAGTCCCGCAGCCTTTGCCTTACCGCCGACATCGTCGAGCACTTGTTGAAGCGAGGGGTACTTATTGGCAGCAAGTTCTCGAAGCCAAAGGCTTACCAGAGCTTGAATCTTCCGTTTCTCCTCCGGCGGAGCGGATTCATACACTCGTGCCGTCTGCGGGTCTAGTGGGATCGTAATTGTCGAGTCAGCCATAACTAAGCCTCCCCCCATTCTACGCCAAAAGTCCATCGCTGTTAGCAGAAGATCAAATAGTCGCTGCTAATGCGCGTTTCCGCCTGTCAAATAAAAATACCCAACCTTGTTGTTCGAAGGGCTGCCGTACCACATGCGGCCCTGCGCATCGCGCAGGATTTCCCGGATCGTAATCTCTGAGTGGGGAAACGGGAACTCAGTGATCTTGCCCGTCTTCTGGTCGATTCTTCCGAGAATGTCCATGTAATAGGACGCGTACCAGATGTTGTCTTCGGTATCGATGCCGACGGCGTAGGGGAATACATCTTTGCCGCCCGGCAGGTCGTATTCCTTGAACATTTCCGTCTTTGGATCGAACCGTCCGATCTTGCCGTTCTGATATTCCGCAAACCAGACGATGCCCTTGGAATCGATTTGCAGACGGCGTTCGTAGCCGTCCTTGCTCGGAACGGTCCACTGCTTGATTTTCAGAGTTTTGTAGTCCACCACGCCGATCTGGCCTGTGCCCGGATTGGTGAACCAGATGTTGCCGTCCTTATCCAGTTCCAGATCGTAGGTGTGGGGAGCGACATCCCAGAAGTCGGTGAATTTGCCGGTTTCAGGATCGAACCGGCTCAGCGGATATCCGGTGGCCCACACGTTCCCGAGACGATCGACTCGAACCGTGTGCTTTGCTCCGCCATCCTCGGTGCCTTCTTTTCCGGCCAGGTACGGGTCCTGGTATTCGGTGATTTTCTGAGTCTTTGGATCCCAGCGTCCGATCTTGTTGGAGCCCTGCTCGGCAAGCCACACCGAGCCGTCCGGCGCGGGATACGCGGAATGGACGGCGGCGGTGCCAATGTTGGGCACGGGGAAGTCTTCCATTTTGGCGGTCTTTGGGTCGAGCCTCGTGATCTTATTGGCGATTCCGAAATTGGGGATCCAGAGGTTGCCATCTTTGTCCGGGGCCGCGCTGAAGGGCATGCGGCTGGGGCCGGGCATGTCATATTCGACGAAGGCGATGTGCGTTGTTTCGCCTGTAAATTTTCGCGCGACGTCCTTGTATTCAGGCATCTCCGCGGGCGATTTCGGTAGCGTCGAGTCTGTTCCAAAGGAATTGTTCAGGAATGTCCTGACCAGAGCGGCATCCTGGTCGTTAAAGCGCCATCCCAGGCTGAAGTGCATAGCGTCACGCATGAATTGGACGCGATCCTGCCAGCCGTCGGCATCGCGGCGGACTGAGGCCATACGCGTCTGGAATCCGTGGCAGACGAAGCATCGCTGGAATAGCTTGTCTTTGCCTTCGGAGGCGGGGAGTAATTTCTTGGCTTGGTAGATCGAAAGTTCGTTCCATCGCACGGCGCTGGTTTGCAAGACGAAGTCATAGGAGGTATTTTGATCGGCGGTGAGGCTTACTCCGGATTGGGTGTCGGCACGAAGCCCAGTAGATCTAGCCTGAACCGAGTAGTCGCCAGCGGTGAGATTTTCTACGCGGTAGCGGCCTTGCGCGTCGGTTAGTCCGATGAACGTCATGCGTGTTTTCGTGTTTTGCGCCTGGACGAAGGCGGCCTCGAATGGCTCGCCATCGGGGGATTTCACTGTACCGGTGATGGTGGCGGCGTAACTGGCCGACGCTAATGCGCCGATAAGACTTGCTACCGCCAGCAGTTTTTGGGCTATTCGCATGAGAGCTCCGTCTCTTACTTGTTTCTTATGGATATCGGAAATACGATTCCTTGTTTGTTTAGTTTATGGAAAACCAGGAAGAAATGACAAGCTGTATTCGTGGCCTTTCTTGGAAGGTCGTTGATACCTCATTTTTCGGCGTTGCGGGCCAAAGGCGCACAGGTTGAAACCTGTGCTACATTCTTTGGTGCTTATGCGCCTTGGAATTTATGTGCAGGTCCCGTTTTGCCAGACTAAGTGCACTTACTGCAATTTTCATGCGGGTGTGTTTTCTCGCGATCTTTACTCTCCTTATGTTGAGTCACTGTGCCGGGAATTCGCTGAGTATCCTCGATTGCTGCGCGAATTTGGGATCGCTCCGGTTTTAGACGCAACTGTTGACACGGTTTATTTCGGCGGGGGGACGCCTAGCCTGCTTGATCCGGCTGGCCTTGCTCTTACCCTTGATGCGATACGTTCTGGATTTCAGTGTGGCTTTGAAGAAGTTACTCTGGAAGCCGATCCTGAAACGATTACGCGTGAGAAAGCGGCCGCTTGGCGCGAGGCTGGGTTTAATCGCATCAGCATGGGCGTGCAGTCCTTTCAGGATAACGAATTGAAGGCTGCTGGGCGCATGCACCGGCGCTACGATATTTTTCGTGCCACTCAGGTGCTTCGTGAAACTGGTCTGCAAAATATTAGTTTCGATTTGATTGCTGGGCTTCCGTACCAAACGAGCGAGAGCTGGGACGAGTCGGTTACGCAATTATTGGGTCTTCGTCCGGAGCATGTGTCGATCTATCTGATGGAAATCGACGAGGGCAGCCGACTCGGTCTCGAAGTCTTAAACGAGGGAACACGCTACTCCGCTTCGGCGATTCCGGATGACGATTCGATGGCTGCTTTTTACGACAGTGCCTGCGCGCGACTTGCCGATGCCGGATACGTTCACTACGAAATTTCGAACTGGGCGTTGCCGGGATATGAATCGCGGCACAACCTGAAGTATTGGCGGCGGGAGCCATACTTCGGAATCGGCGCTGGGGCGCATTCGTTTAACGGCAGCCAGCGATGGGCCAATGCGCACGACCCTGCGGCGTATGTTGCCGCGATTGAGCAAGGGCGATTCCCGGTCGAGCAGGTTGCTTGTGTTTCCGCCGGAGAGGCGCTGGAAGAAGAGTTGTTTCTTGGTCTGCGACAACTGGCTGGAATCGATCTGGCGGGGATTGAGTCCAAGTATGGAGCGAACTTAAAACCACGCGTCGAAGAGTTGCATGCTCAGGGACTGCTTGAGTGGAATGGGAAGCTTCTTCGATTGCCGCCGGACCGGCTAACTGTGTCGAACGAAATACTAGTGAATCTGCTGAGTTGATGCCCAAGCAGCCCGGAAACGTATAGCATATGAGTGGCACACACTTTAGTGTGTGTGCTTTTGGTTGTGCTTTTGGTTTTTTGCTGCTTCGACATTGAGCGACCCTGGCACGACACAAAACCAAAAAAACACACACTAAAGTGTGTGTCACTTATGGACTTCTCCTTCACCGACGAACAGCAGCAACTGCGGCGCAGCGTGCGCGAATTTGCCGCGTCTGAAATCGCTCCGCATGTGATGGAGTGGGATGAAGCCTCGCAGTTTCCGTCCGAACTAATTCCAAAACTCGCCGAAATGGGATTGCTAGGCGTCATTTTCCCGGAGGATTACGGCGGCGCGGGGCTTGGTTATGTCGAGTACGTGACTGTGATTGAAGAACTGGCGCGCGTCGATGGCTCGGTGGGGCTGATCGTCGCGGCGCACAATTCGCTTTGCACGAATCACATTTACAAATTTGGCAGCGAAGAGCAGCGCAGGAAGTATGTCGTCCCGCTCGCACAGGGTAAGAAGCTCGGCTGCTGGTCGCTGACAGAACCCGAGGCAGGCTCCGACGCTGGAGGAACGCGAACCGTCGCTATGCGGAAAGATGGCGGCTGGGTCCTGAACGGGGCGAAAACGTTTACCACCAACGGGCACTATGCGGACGTGTGCGTCGCCATGGCTGTGACTGACAAGACGAAAGGCGCGAAAGGAATTTCCGCGTTTATTTTGGAAAAGGGAAATCCCGGCTTTCGCCCCGGCAAAAAAGAAAATAAGCTGGGCATGCGGGCGAGCGATACTTCCGAAGTGATTTTCAGCGATTGCTTCGTTCCCGCGGGCGGCTTGCTGGGTGAGGAAGGGCAGGGTTTCGTTAACACGTTGCAGGTGCTCGATGGCGGGCGGATCTCCATCGCCGCGCTGGCGCTGGGGATGGCGCAGGGCGCTTATCATGCTGCTGCGGGCTACGCGAAGCAGAGGAAGCAATTTGGCAAAGCAATCAGCGAATTTCAGGCGATTCAATTCAAGCTGGCCGATATGGCTACCGAAATCGAGGCGGCGCGGCATTTGGTGTATCACGCCGCGTGGCTGGCCGATCAGAAGGGGCCGCGGTTTACGAAGGAATCGAGCATGGCGAAGCTGTATGCCAGCGAAGTCGGCGTACGCGTGGCGAACGAAGCGGTCCAGATTTTCGGCGGATACGGGTTCATCAAGGACTATCCGGTTGAGAAATTTTACCGCGACTCGAAGCTGTGCACGATCGGTGAAGGCACCAGCGAGATTCAGAGAATGGTGATTGCGCGGCAGATTCTGGAGAAATCGTAAGCTCTTCGTTCGGCCCCCTAGTACGCGTACGCCTTCAGGAACACGAAAACCACCACTCCGGTAATTGACACGTAGAGCCAGATGGGGAACGTCCAGCGCGCGATTCGGCGATGCATCGCGAACCGACCCGTCAGCGAGAAGAAGAATGTTGTAAGCACCATCGGCAGCGCGACTATGGAGAGGATCACGTGGCTGGCCAGGATCGATAGATATACAGCGCGTACTGGGCCGTGGCCGGGGAAAATTGTGTCGCCGTGCAGGGCGTGATTCACGATATAGCTGATTAGAAATACGGAAGAGAACGCGAAGGCCAGCAGCATGCTGGTGCGGTGCGCCTCTCGGTCGCGATGCTTGATGAAGTACAATCCTACGCACAGCGCAATCGCGCACAGGCCGTTTAGGAGCGCATTGAGGGCCGGCAAAAACATCCAACGCCCCGCGAAATCAGCCGAAGCATGGTGCACGTAGAGCAGCCAGAGCAGGAAGGACACGGCGAGGCCGCTGACTATGACGATCGCTCCGAGGACGGGGCGCGGACTGGATTCGGACTGTTCCATGCCGACAATTAAATCACAGAAATCGATGGGAATGAAATTTGTCCCGGCTGCGGGGATAGCTGATTTATAGCGGACATCTCGGAGTTCCGCTGGTTTTATTTTCGTTAAATACTTCCCACTTGCTTACTTCGGATTGCCATTCGGGAAAAGGTACGTATTGTTGTCCTCGCAAACGTGTTCGGAGATTTCCCAGTCCGGCTTCAAATCGAAGACCCGTTTTACCGTCCAGGGTTTGGCATATCCCTTTGGGTCGTCCACTGTGAAGGCTACCTCCAGCACGTCATGGCTCGGACGGCGGATTCGTTCGGTGACGTGGAGGGCGTCGGAAAGCGGGCGCTTGGTATTGTCGAGCCAGGTCTTGTCGTTGAAACCGACGGTGTCGATTACTAGGGTATCACCTTCCCATTTGCCGGTGGAATGGCCCATGTAGGTGGGGATCAGGTCCTTGGGGTGTTCGCGGCCGTCCATGAAAATCTGGCGGACTGTGTGTTGGAATTCGTAGTAGATCAATACCCGGTTGGGCAGGACGATAAATTCGAATGGGTAGGGCTGCGTCCAGATTCGCGGCACGCCCACGGGGTAGCAGTACAAAACCGAGTTCAGCTTCGATTGATTGGCTTTGAGTTGTTCCTGCGCCCAGGGGAGTGGGGGAGAGCTCGGTCCGTAGTCGAAATTGGCGCGGATGTCGTCGCCGTGGAAGAACCAGAGGCCGGAGAGATCGGGAGTCTTGGTGGAGCTTTGAGTCTTCGATGCCTGGGGCGCGGGTGCGGCGTTCACCAAGAATAGCGATGAAAGACCCCACATGAAGGCGGCAGCGGCCGCCAAAACAGCGCGATGTCTCACCGCGTGGCGGACCCGCAAGAAATTTTTCGCCGCAATTAAGAGCCTGGCTACAATCATCGGTCTCCCCTTGTGTCGCACTTATGGTGTTTTGTGTTTTTACTGTCCGCTTTCCCAGCCCTTACGGGCTGGGCTACGTTGTGCCGCGCCTCCGGCGCTACCGACCGGGACTAAGGTAATGATAACTCGCAAATCCCCATCGGCAATTCGTGGCATGGAGTTTCTAGAAGCTATTGCACAACCCTCCGCAAGACGATCATGAAGCAAGCGATAT
>CAZUNI010000025.1:0-63711 GCA_964622265.1 uncultured Acidobacteriaceae bacterium
CAGATCGAAGCCTCGCGCGTGGCAATCACGCGGTTCATCAAGCGCGGCGGAAAGCTCTGGATCCGGATTTTCCCGGACAAGCCGTTCACCAAGAAGCCGGCCGAAACCCGCATGGGTAAGGGCAAAGGCGCTCCGGAAAAGTGGGTGGCGGTTGTAAAGCCTGGGCGCGTGATGTTTGAAATGTCCGGCGTGGATATGGCGACGGCGAAGCAAGCGATGACTCTGGCGGCGCACAAGCTGCCGATTCACACGCGCTTTGTAAGCCGTGAGGGAGCGCTCTAATGGCCAGTGGAATCGAAAAGATGCGCGATCAGGGAACGCCTGAACTGAACGAGCGCGCCAGAGAGCTTGCCGAGCAGGTGTTTCGCCTGCGGTTTCAACTTTCAACAGGGCAGGCGGAAGCGGTTACCAAGCTCCGCGCGGCCCGCAAAGATCTGGCGCGCGTAAATACACTTCTGCGCGAGCGCGAATTGAGGAAGCAAGATGGCAAGTGAAACGACAGCAGCACCGGCGCGGCACGTTCGCCAGGAACTGACCGGCGTGGTGACCAGCGCGAAAATGGAAAAGACCATCGTCGTCAAGGTGACGCGCCTGGTGAAGCACAAGCTGTACACACGGGTGATGAAGGTCACCAAGAAATTCTATGCGCACGATGAAAAGCGCGATGCGCGTCTGGGCGATCGCGTGAAGATCGTGGAAACCAGGCCGATGTCGAAGCTGAAGCGCTGGCGTCTGGCTGAGGTGCTTACGCGCAGCACCCGCGTCAATTAACTTGAAGAATAGGAAACAGGTGCACTTGTCATGATTCAGATGCGAAGTTGGTTGACGGTGGCTGACAATTCAGGAGCGCGGCAGTTGACGTGTATCCTGCCGCTCGGCGGAGATGTCGGAAGCCGCGCGGGACTGGGCGACGTAATTACCGCGGCCGTGAAAGAAGCCGCGCCGGACAGCCCGATTAAGAAGGGCAAAGTCGTGAAGGCCGTGGTGGTGCGCACCCGCAAGGAGCATCGCCGCAAGGATGGCACCTACATCCGCTTTGACGATAATGCCGCGGTGCTGATCGATGACGCCAACGAGCCGGTAGGCACGCGCGTGTTCGGTCCTGTCGCGCGCGAGCTGCGCGAGAAGAAATTCGCGAAGATTGTTTCGCTGGCCCCGGAGGTATGGTGAATATGTTGCGTGACCGAGTAGAGCAACCCACAACCACCGCGGGACTGAAAAAGGGCGATCAGGTCCGTGTAATGACCGGGCGTGATCGCGGCAAGACCGGGCGCGTACTGGCCGTGAATCCGTCCAAGCGCACCATTACGGTGGAGCACGCGGGAATCATCAAGCGCCACACGCGTCCCAATCCGTCCAAGAACGTGAAGGGCGGGATCGTCGAGAAGGAAGGCCCGATGGCGATCTCGAACGTTCTGCTGTTCTGCCCGGCCTGCAATAAAGGCACGCGGCTGGGGCATAAGATGCTGCCAGACGGCAGCAAGGAACGCGTTTGCCGCCGTTGCGGCAACACGCTGGAGAAGTAAGCGGCAAGGCATTATCGGGAGACGGGTGCGGGCCTTACTTGAAGCCCGCCGGAATAAGGGAAAGCATCATGATGAGCCGATTGCAGGAACATTATCGAAAAGAAGTGGTTCCCGCGCTGATGAAGCGTTTTGGGAAGACCAATCCGATGGCTGTGCCCAAAGTCGCGAAAGTCATTGTGAACATCGGGATGGGCGAAGCCAGCCAGAACGTCAAATTGCTGGACGTGGCGGTTGTCGAACTCGGGCAGATTTCCGGGCAGAAGCCGGTAGTGACGCGCGCCAAGAAGTCCATCGCGAATTTCAAGATTCGCCGCGGCATGCCGATCGGCTGTTGCGTCACGCTGCGCGGCGACCGGATGTACGAATTCCTGGACCGGTTGTGCAACGTGGTGCTTCCGCGCGTGCGCGATTTCAAGGGGCTGCCGCCGAACGCGTTCGATGGCCGCGGCAATTACACGATGGGCCTGCGCGATCAACTTGTTTTCCCTGAAATTGATTACACCCGCGTCGACAAGATCAAGGGCATGAACATCACGCTCACGACGACGGCAAAGAACGACGAAGAAGGCCGCGAATTGCTGAAGCTGTTGGGCGTTCCGCTGCGGCTGCAGACCGAGGCTAAGTAAACAGGATCGAGGAGAAACGATGGCGCGAGACTCACAATTCGCCAAGATGCGCAAGAAGTTGAAGTTCAAGGTTCGCATACGCAACCGCTGTCGCCTGTGCGGCCGGCCGCGTGGCTACCTGCGCAAGTTTCAGATGTGCCGTATCTGCTTCCGTGGCCATGCGCTGCGGGGAGAAATTCCCGGCGTGGTGAAGGCCAGCTGGTAGGAGTGCGATTGGGGGCTGCATGTGCAGCCCGCCGGAAAGCAAAACATAACGACTATGCAAACTGATCCCATCTCTGATTTGTTGACCCGGATTCGCAACGCCGCCAAGGCGCGCCACGCGCGCGTGGATATCCCCACGTCGAAGCTGAAGGTGGAGGTGGCGCGGATTCTGAAGGAAGAGGGCTACATCTCGACCTATAAGCTGGTCGAGGAGAACAAGACGCGTAAGACGCTGCGCCTGTTCCTGAAGTACACGCCGGACAAGCGCAGCGTGATCACCGACCTGAAGCGCATCTCAAAGCCCGGCAGCCGCCGTTACCGGGGCACATCGGAAATTCGTCAGGTCGTAGGCGGAATGGGCATCAGCATTATGACCACGCCCAAGGGCGTGATGACCGGCCGCGCCGCGCGCAAAGCGCACGTGGGCGGCGAAATTCTATGCGAGGTCTGGTAGGACAGATTTCAATCTGTCCGCTTTTGGGTTTGAACTTTTTGGCTTGAATTAGCACAGCAGCAAAACCAAAACCGCACAGGTTGAAACCTGTGCTACTTGAATCGCGCAGGAAGTTTTTAACAGGTTTTTAGAAGTCAGGCAGGAGAGCCATTTAGCCATGTCGCGCATTGGAAGAAAACCGATTACGGTTCCCGCGGGAGTAAAGATTCAGATCGCCCCGGACGCAGTACAAGTCCAGGGATCGAAGGGCAAGATGAACGTGAACCTGCCCAAGGGAATTACCCTCGAGCAGAAGGGCGCGGAACTGCACGCGATTCGCCAGAGCGACGATCACGCCGCGCTGCACGGCTTGGCGCGCGCTCTGGTCGCGAACGCCGTTACGGGCGTGACCACTGGATTCAAGAAGGATATGGACATCGTCGGAGTCGGGTATCGCGCCGAACTCAAGGGCAAGGTGGTGAACTTCGCGCTGGGCTATTCGCATCCGGTCGAGTTCCCGATTCCCGAGGGAATCCAGATCGTGGTGGAAAAGCAAACACACTTGACCGTCTCCGGCGCTGATCGCGGCCAGGTCGGCCAGGTCTGCGCCAACATTCGCGCCCTGCGTCCGCCCGATCCGTACAAGCAGAAGGGCATTCGCATTACCGGCGAGCGCTTGAAGAAGAAAGCCGGCAAGGCTGGCGCGGCCAAGACGGGCGCGTAGTTCTGGTTTCGGGGCCGATTGGCTCCCGCAAGTTCAAGGAGAGAAATCGTGGCACAAGTACCGGTTCGGAAATTATCGCGTAACGCTCACCGCCAGCGGATTCACCTCCGTGTGCGCACGCGCGTTACCGGAACGCCTGAGCGGCCCCGCCTTTGCGTGTACCGCTCGAACGGGCATATTTACGCGCAGGTCATCGACGATCGCGCCGGGCGCACGGTTGCTTCGGCCAGCTCGATCGACAAAGATGCGCGCAAGGAACTCAAGGGCGGAAACAACGTGGCTGCAGCCAAGGTGATTGGAAAGTTGATCGCCGAGCGCGCCCGCGCCGCCGGCATCGAGCAGGTGGTTTTCGATCGTGGCGGTTACATGTATCACGGACGTGTGGAAGCCCTGGCCGCAGCGGCCCGGGAAGCGGGGTTGAAATTCTAGCTTATGTCGAAACACATTCTCAGGGAAACCCTGGCGGTCCGGCGCAACATTCAGTTCAACGCCAATAGTTTGAAGGACCAGGTCGTCGCCATCCAGCGCGTCACCAAAGTCGTCAAGGGCGGCAAGAACATGAGTTTTTCGGCCCTGGTTGTCGTCGGCGATCAGCAGGGCAACGCCGGTTTCGGTATGGGCAAGGCCCGCGAAGTTCCTATGGCTATCCGCAAGGCAATCGAGCAGGCCAAGAAAAATTTGATTCACCTGAATTTGAAGGGCACCACGATTCCGCATCAGGTGCTGGGTTTGTACGGCTCGGGACAGGTGCTGCTGAAGCCCGCCCCGGACGGCACGGGAATCATTGCCGGCGGACCGGTTCGCGCAGTGATGGAAGTGGCGGGAATTTCCAACGTGCTGACCAAGTCCATCGGCACATCGAACCCGCATAACGTGATCAAGGCCACCTTCGACGCGCTGCTGCGCTTGAAGGATGTGGGCAAGGTCGCGGAGAATCGCTCGAAGACGGTGGAGGAACTTGCGCGCTGATCGCGCAGGGAATGAACATGGCCACAGCGACGAAAAAAGCAGGAAAGCTCAAGATCAAATGGGTCGTTAGTTTTATCGGCTGCCCGAAGGATATGCGGCAAACCATTCGCGGGCTGGGATTCCGCCGCATGCAGCAGGTCGTGGAGCATTCCGATTCGCCGGCGGTTCGCGGCATGATTCTGAAGGTTCGGCATCTGGTCACGGTGGAAGAATAGCGCGGGATTTTAGACGCTCAGGAAATTGAGGGGACCATGGCAGTTAATCTATCGAATTTGAAACCGGCACGAGGTTCGCGTCACCGCAAGGTTCGCGTAGGCCGCGGTATGGGCTCGAAACTTGGCAGAACGGCCGGTAAGGGCAACAAAGGTCAGAAGTCGCGTAAGGGCTATTCGCGCCGTCCGGGTTTTGAAGGTGGCCAGATGCCGCTGCGCCGCCGCATTCCGAAGCGCGGATTTCACAATCCGACGCGCGTGGAGTACGCCGTCGTGAACGTGGAAATGCTCAACGCTTTTCCCGCGGGAGAGACAGTCGGGCCGGACCTGCTGATCGCCAGCGGACTGATCCGCGAAGTTCGTGCCCTGATCAAGGTTCTGGGCGACGGTGAATTGACCGCCGCGCTTACCGTGCAGGCTCACAAGTTCAGCAAATCGGCGGAGGAAAAGATTACTCGCGCCGGAGGCAAGGTCGAAATTTTGTCATGAACCAATTTTTTGAAGCATTCGCCAACATGTTCCGGATTCCGGACCTGCGCAAGCGGCTCCTGTTTACGCTTGCCATGCTGGCGGTGTATCGGCTCGGCGCGTTTTTGCCCACGCCGGGAATCAATACGGACGTTTTGGCATCTTTCTTCAATCAGAATCAGGGTTCGGTTCTGGGCGTCATAGACCTTTTCAGTGGCGGCAACTTCCGCCGCCTGACGATTTTCGCGTTGGGCATCATGCCGTACATTACGGCGTCGATCATCCTGCAGTTGATGACAGTGGTATGGCCGTACCTGGAGCGTTTGCAGAAGGAAGGCGAACTTGGCCGCCGCAAGATCACGCAGTACACGCGCTACCTGACGATCCTTCTGAGCATTGTGCAGTCGTTTTCGATTGCTGAAACTTTGCAGCGCACAGGCGGCCCCGGCAATCAGCCGCTGGTGTACAACCCGGGCGTCGGCTTCATCCTGATGACGATCCTGACGCTGACCACCGGATCGGCCTTCATCATGTGGCTGGGCGAGCAAATCACCGAGCGCGGCGTGGGCAACGGAATGTCGCTCATTATTTTCGCCGGTATCGTGGTTGGACTTCCGCGAGCTGTGGCCGACCTGTTTGACAAGTTCAAGACTGGACAGTGGGGGCCGTTCACCGGCTTGGCCCTGATTTTCCTGATGGCCTTGATGATCGCGGTTGTCGGCGTAATCGTTTTCGTCGAGGGCGGACAGCGGCGCATCCCCGTGCAGTACGCCAAGCGCGTGATGGGCCGCAAGATGATGGGCGGCCAGATGACGTACTTGCCTCTGAGAGTGAACTCCGGCGGCGTTATCCCTCCGATTTTTGCCAGTTCGCTGCTGACGTTTCCGGGGACGATAAACCTGGTTCTTGGAAAGAAGTTCAGAGCACTGGATTGGCTTTCGACAAATCTGGCGTGGGGCGAGCCGACGTATATTCTGATCTATATCACGCTCATTATCGTCTTCGCTTTTTTCTATGTTGGCATCGTGTTCAATCCGACCGAGCTGGCCGATAACATGCGGAAGTACGGCGGCTTCATCCCCGGAATTCGTCCGGGAAGGAATACGTCCGAGCATATCGATCGCGTTCTTCGCCGGTTGACGTTTGTCGGCGGCGTCTATCTCGCGGCGGTTTGCCTGCTTCCTGAGTGGCTTATGGCAGGCATTCATCTCCAACACCTTCCGCTGGTGGGCACGTGGTTTGATGAACACATGTGGCGGTTCGTGCTGGAAGGCTTGAAAGTAAACTTTTATTTTGGCGGCACTTCCCTCTTGATCGTGGTTGGCGTAGCCATGGACACCGCGCAACAGATTGAGGCCCAATTGGTGATGCGGAATTACGAAGGATTCGTGAAAAAGGGAAAGCTGCGTGGCCGCCGGTACGGTTGATCCTAACGGCGCTGGAAGCTTGTCCGCGCTGCGTCGCGCGGTAATCTTACTCGGGCCCCCGGGCGCGGGAAAGGGCACACAAGCTCAGCGAATCGCCCTGCGGTACAGGCTTCCGCACCTGTCCACCGGCGACATGCTTCGCGATCATATCGCTCGCGAGACCGATCTGGGGCGACAGGCAAAGCCGCTCATGGAGCATGGCCAGTTGGTCCCGGACGATATTGTCCTCTCCATGGTAGAGGACCGGATTTCCAAGCCGGATTGCGCGGGCGGATTTGTGTTCGACGGGTTTCCGCGAACGCTGCGTCAAGCCGAAGATCTGGAACGGATTTGCAAGCGTCAGAACTTCGGTTACACCATCGTCCTGCATATGGTGGTGGATCCGGACCTGCTAATGCGGCGGCTGACGGGCCGCAGAATTTGCAAGGCGAACGGGCATATTTACAATATTTACGACCGCCCGCCAAAGGTCGAAGGAATTTGCGACGTGGACGGCAGCGAGTTGCTTCACAGGCCTGACGACACGGAGCGAGTGATCGGAGGCCGCCTGAACGCGTACGATATTATGACGCGCCCTCTGGTGGATTACTACAAGGGGGAAGGTCTGCTGATCGCGGTGGACGCGATGGCCAAGGCAGACGCTGTAACGGAGAGCATCGAAAAGACTTTGGACAGGGCGGAAGCAGCGCGATGATTGTTTGCAAGTCACAGGCCGAGCTGGAAAAAATGCATCGTGCGGGCCTGGTCATCTGGGAAGTCTTGAATCACTTGCGCGGAATGGCGCAGCCGGGGGTTACGACGAAAGAACTCGACGAATACGCGGAACAACGCACAGCCGAATTGAAGGTTCGTCCGGCGTTTAAGAATTACCGGGGCTATCCAGCCACGTTGTGCACGTCGATTAATTCCGAGGTGGTCCACGGGATACCCTCGAAGTCGAAGCGCCTCCAAAAGGGCGACATTATTTCGCTGGATTTCGGCGTGGAATACGATGGCTATTACGCCGATGCGGCCGTGACGGTTCCGGTCGGTGAAATCACTCCTGAGTTGAAGCGTCTTCTGCAAGTGACTCGGGAATCTCTGGATCACGCGATCGAAAAAGTATGTGTGGGTAATCGCTTGAGCGATATTGGAGCCGCAGTGCAGGATTGGGCAGAACGCAAAAATGGATATTCGGTGGTGCGCGATCTCTGCGGCCACGGAATCGGTACGCACATCCATGAGGAGCCCAACGTGCTGAATTACGGCCAGCCCGGCCGCGGGCTTCGCCTGCAAGAGGGTATGGTATTTGCGATCGAGCCGATGGTGAATATCGGCGGGCCGGATGTACGCGTGCTGGACGATGAGTGGACAGCGGTGACTGCCGACGGCACCAATTCGGCTCATTTTGAGCACACGATCGCGGTTACCGCCAACGGGCCCTGGATTCTAACGCGTCCCCGCGAAATGCAGGGACCATCTTGGTAGGGGGCGCGAGAGGGCATATGGGAAAGCGACCCGCATCGGATAAACCCAAAACCGACGCGTCGAACCCCAAGGAAGACGCCATCGAAGTGATGGCGACGGTCATCGAGCCGCTTCCGAATGCGATGTTTCGCGTGGAGCTGGAAAACAAGCATCAGGTGCTCGCGCACATTTCCGGAAAGATGCGCAAGAACTTTATCCGCATCCTTGCCGGAGACAAGGTCGCGGTCGAGCTTTCGCCTTACGACCTGACGCGGGGACGCATCGTATATCGGTACAAGTAAACGAGCGGAATTTGTGAAGGAGCAGGGAAATGAAAGTTCGGGCATCGGTAAAAAAGATTTGCGACAAGTGCAAGGTGATCCATCGCCGCGGGGTGGTACGCGTAATTTGCGTGAACCCGAAACACAAGCAGCGTCAGGGATAGTTCGCAGAATATTAAGGAGCAAGCATGGCACGTATTGCAGGAGTTGATCTTCCGGTTCAAAAGCGCATCTGGGTCGGCCTGACCTCGATCTATGGCATCGGTCAGCCGCGTGCAAAGTCCCTCTGCGCGAAAGCGAACGTGGATCACACCAAAAAGATTAAGGACCTGACCGAGGAAGAAATCAACGCCCTCCGCCAGGCCATCGAAGTCGAAGGCCGCGTCGAGGGAGATCTCCGCAAGGAGGTCCAGATGAACATCCGCCGCCTCATCGAAATTCAGTGCTACCGCGGATTGCGCCATCGCCGGAACCTGCCGGTTCGCGGACAGCGCACACACACTAACGCGCGAACGCGCAAAGGACCGCGCAAGGGCGCAGTCGCCGCGAAGAAGATCGCGGCCCGCAAGTAAGCGCAGGAATCGAATCGTAAGGAATGAAGTCGAGTTTTCAGTCGAGATTGAAGCGAGGGTACTGACTTGGCAAAAGAACCGCAGCAGCAGGACGCCACACAGGCGCCAGGAAAAGCAGTTTCGAAGAAGAAGAAAGAGTTCAAGAAGAAGCGGGAGAAGCGAGTGGTCCCGCACGGCGTCGCGCACATCCAGGCGACGTTCAACAACACGATCATTACGATCTGCGGCCCGGACGGACGCGCGGTATCGTGGTCTTCTGCCGGCTCGATCGGCTTTAAGGGCTCGCGCAAGGGCACGCCCTATGCCGCGCAGCAGGCGTCCGCGTCAGCCGCTGGAACGGCGCGCGATCAGTACGGCATGAAGTCCGTGGAAGTCCGCGTCAAGGGCCCCGGCTCCGGTCGCGAGTCTGCCGTGCGCGCACTGGCCTCGTCGGGCTTGCACATCGTTCACATCAAGGATGTGACGCCGATTCCGCACAACGGCTGCCGGCCGCCGAAGCGCCGCCGCGTTTGATCCGCGCTGGTGAAATTGATTTTACGGTTTTAGAGATCTTGCAGAAGTAGAAGAATAAGGAGAAACGCATTTGGCACGTCACCGAGATGCAGTTTGCAGGCTCTGCCGCAGGGAAGGGCAGAAGCTGTTTTTAAAAGGCCTTCGCTGTTTTACCGAGAAGTGCGCGATTGAAAAGCGCAACTTCGTGCCGGGACAGCACGGCCAGTCCCGCCGCGTGAAAAAACTAGCAGGCTACGGTTTGCAGTTGCGCGAAAAGCAGAAGGTCAAGCGCACCTACGGGCTGCTCGAGCGGCAGTTCCGCAACTACGTCGAAAAGTCCGAGCGCGCGCAGGGACCCACAGGCGAAAACCTGATCGTCATGCTTGAGCGGCGTTTGGACAATGCAGTATGGCGTTCCGGTCTGGCGAGCTCGCGCTCCCAGGCCAGGCAGATCGTTCTCCACGGCCACGTCCGCATCAATGGGAAGAAGGTCAACATTCCTTCCTACCTGGTCAACGTGGGCGAGGAAATTGCGCTAAAGGAAAAAATGCACCAGAACACCATGGTGCTCGAAGCGCGCAACGTGGCCACAAGCCAGAATGCCGTACCGTGGCTCGAAATCGACCGCGACGCGTTCAAAGCCCGCGTGGTTGCAATGCCGAAGCGCGAAAACGTTCAGACCCCGCCCATCACCGAACAGCTCATCGTCGAGTTGTATTCGAAGTAGCGGCGGCCAGCACATTTCAAATTTTAAATTTGAAATTGAGATTTCCCAGCAAGATTTGTTTTCCCGCCATGGCGGGGAGGAAGGACTCAACAGATGTGGAAAGGCTTTCAGAAACCAAAGCGTTTGGCGGCCGAACTCGAGTCGCTTACAGATAAGTTTGGAAAATTTTCAGCACAGCCGTTTGAGCGCGGCTGGGGCACCACGGTCGGCAACGCTCTTCGCCGGGCTCTTCTGAGCTCGATCGAGGGCGCGGCCATTACCGCCGTGAAAATCGAAGGCGTGCTGCATGAATTCTCTTCGATTCCCGGCGTGGTCGAGGATGCCACCGATATTATCCTCAACCTTAAGCAAGTCCCGCTGAAGCTCAACAATGATCAGCCCAAGACGATTTTCGTCAACGTCGAAAACCCCGGCGTCGTCACCTCCGCCATGATCGAGGAAGACGCCGACTTTGCCGTTCTGGACAAGACTGTCTATGTAGCCACCGTGAACGAAGGCGGCAAGTTGCAGCTCGAAATGCGCGTCAAAAATGGCCGCGGCTACGTATCGGCTGATCGCAATTTCGACGAAGATCTGCCGATCGGATACATTCCGGTCGATTCCGTCCACTCGCCGGTGCGCAAGGTCAACTATGCCGTGGAAGCTGCCCGTCTCGGACAGATGACCGATTACGAAAAGCTCGCGCTGGAAGTCTGGACCAACGGCGCGATCACGCCGCAGGATGCCATTGGCCTCGCCTCGAAGCTGGTCAAGGATCACATGAGCATCTTCATCAACTTTGAAGAGCAACCGGACCTGCCGGAAGAAGCCGTCGAGTCCTACAACGATCCACGCGTCGAACATCTCGACCGCTCGGTTGAGGAACTAGAACTCTCCGTGCGCTCCTACAACTGCCTGAAGAACGCGAATATCCAGTCGATTCGCGAATTGGTCCAGAAGAGCGAAAACGAAATGCTGAAGACGAAAAACTTCGGCCGCAAGTCGCTCAATGAGATCAAGGAAATACTGACCAAGATGGGCCTGAGCCTGGGCATGAAGTTCGACGAGCACAATCGCATCATTTGGCCGCCGCTTCCCAGCCAGACCGCACCGCCAACGCCGGAGGAAACCGCGGGCCTCTGAGCGCGCGAATAACCGATCATGCGACATCGTAACTACGGTTCCAAACTAGGACGTCAGCCCGCGCATCGCCGCGCCACGCTGCGCAACCTCGTGACCAACGTCATCGAGAAGGAGCGCATCACCACTACGCTCACTCGTGCCAAGGCCGCGAAGCCGCTGGTCGAGCAGATGATCACGCTCGGCAAGCGCGACACGCTGCACTCACGCCGCCAGGCAGCCTCCTATCTGATGACTCCCGGCGCAACCAAGAAACTGTTTGCCGACATCGCCCCGCGTTTTTCCAGCCGCGCAGGCGGTTACACACGGATCATCCACGCCGGATTCCGAATCGGCGACGGCGCAAACCTCGCAATCCTCGAGCTGCTGGGTTCGAAACTAAAAAAGAAAGTGAAGAAAGAAAAAACAGAAAAACCCGAAGCAACTGAAGAAGCGAAAACTGAAGAGAAAGCCGGCGAATAGTCGGCCCCTCAGCACCGTTTGAATCGAAAAAGGCCCATTCCTCGCATCTGAATGGGCCTTTTCTTTTCTGCGTCGCAGCCCAAACTCGGACACCCTGAAACGATGCAGGTGGGCCGGCCCACTTGTAATCTCAAATTTCCAATTTCAAATCTCAGTGGCCGGTTTCCCATTCGTACCCGAGTCCCTTTGAGTGAGCCGATACCAGGCCCACAGCGCAACCTGACCCGCAGCCGCACCGAAGGTGTCGATCCCCGAATCCCACGGAGAAGCCGTCCGGCTGGGCACGAACGACTGATGAAATTCATCGAACGCCGAATATCCCGCGGCAATCGCCAGTGCCGCAATCGCCCAGCGCAGTTGCCATCCGCGACCCTTCCCGCGAATCACGCGAAACAGCAGGAAGCTGAACAGGAAATATTCCACGACGTGAGCCGCCTTGCGTATGCAATGATTGAGAAAGGCCAGCATGTGAACGCTCGCGGATGGAAAAAGCCAGTGCAATACCGGAGTGATGATCGGGCCCGTGTGTTCCGGAGAAAATGAGTCGGTCGAAGCTACGGAAATCAGAATGGCCCACGCAATCGCCGGCAACCACGACCACACCCACTCGGCAGAACCTTGTCCAGAAGACTTCACTACTCTACCTGGTAGTTGGGCGCTTCACGCGTGATGATCACATCATGCACGTGGCTTTCGCGCAGGCCGGCGACTGTGATTCGAACGAATCGCGAACGCTCCTGCAATTCGGCGAGCGTGGCCACACCGCAATAGCCCATTCCGCTCTTGAGCCCGCCCACCAGTTGATCGACCAAGGCGCTAAGCGAGCCCTTGTAGGGCACGCGTCCTTCGACGCCTTCAGGCACGGATTTCCCCCGCGCCGCCCCTTCCTGCGCGTAGCGATCGGCGGAACCTGCTTGCATCGCGCCCAGCGATCCCATGCCGCGATAGGATTTAAACGTGCGCCCTTGATAAAGAATTGTCTCGCCGGGCGATTCCTCGGTTCCGGCAAATAGCCCGCCAAGCATCGTAACTGCCGCGCCCGCCGCAATGGCCTTGCTGATGTCCCCGGAATATTTGATGCCTCCGTCGGCGATCACCGGCACGCCCGTTCCCTTGGCGGCGCGCGCAGCTTCCATGATTGCCGTAATCTGCGGCACGCCCGCGCCGGTCACCACGCGAGTGGTGCAAATCGACCCCGGTCCAATGCCGATCTTAATTCCATCGACGCCGAGCGCGATCAAGTCGCGTGCTCCTTCGAATGTCCCCACGTTGCCGGCAATCAGTTGCATCTCGGGCATTCGGGCCTTCACCTTTCGGACCGCTTCCATCACGCGCGACGAGTGCCCATGCGCCGTGTCGATCGCCAGCACATCCACCTTACACCTCTCCAGCTCGATGGCGCGCTCGATATAGTCCCCAGTTGCGCCGATAGCCGCGCCGACCAACAATCGTCCCTGTTCGTCCTTGGCCGCGTTTGGAAACTCCAGCTTTTTCTGGATGTCCTTGACGGTGATCAGGCCTTTCAAGCGGAACTCGTCGTCCACCACCAGCAGTTTTTCTATCCGGTGTTTTTGCAGAATCTTCTCAGCCTCATCCAGCGTCGTGCCCACGGGGACGGTGACCAGCTTGTCCTTGGTCATCACGTTGCTGACGGACTGATCGAGATTTCTTTCAAAGCGCAGATCGCGATTGGTCAGAATGCCCACCAGCCGCGGTCCCTGCGTCACGGGCAGGCCGGAGACGCGGTACTTGGTCATGATTTCCATCGCCTCGCGAACCGAGAGGTCCGGCGTGATCGTCACGGGATCGACGATCATGCCGCTCTCCGAGCGCTTGACGCGGTCCACCTCTTCCGCTTGCCGGTCGATCGACATGCTGCGATGCACGAAACCGAGTCCTCCCTGCCGTGCCATCGCAATGGCCAGCCGCGACTCGGTCACGGTATCCATCGCCGCGGATACCAGCGGAATGTTCAGAGGAATCTTCCTGGTAAGCTGTGTCTGCGTATTGGCTTCCGTCGGGAGCACCGAGGATTTCCCCGGCAGCAGCAGCACATCGTCAAATGTCAGACCTTCAACGATCGGTCCTTCCATTCCTGTCTCCTTGGGATGGTGAAAAAATGGCCCCTGAAAACGACGCAGCCCAGCAAATGGCAGCTGGGCAAGAACAGCATGGTTTCAAGAGTGCAGGGAATCATCCATCGGTGAAAAATCATTCTAAGCGCGTGGCTACCCGAAATCAAGCGCGCCGACCCTGAGGGGCCGAGGCGACGAAGAGGCCGTAAACAAAGTTGCCGGAGGCGAATCCAGCCCGCATGGCTGAAAACGCCTGGAGGTATGTAACAAAATGGGCGCCGAATTTCGCAGCCAGGGCCCAGAAGCTTTTGTCCTTGATGATGTCGAGGGACAGATCCCATGTCCTGGAGCAATTTTCGTTCAGGATTTCGCGGCAGGCAATTTGAAGTCCGTTCGCCGTCAGGTATTTTTCGTACTCACCCATCGTCTGAAGTTCCACGAACATGCCCTTTTCAATGGGAGCGATGAATTTCCGAGTCTGTTCGCGCGTGAGATTTTCTTTCTTAAACCAGTCGATGAGCGCAAAACAGCCTCCGGGTTTCAGGAGTTTTGCAGCGGAAGCGAAAAACTTTTGCCGGTCCTGATAGTGGGAGATAGATTCCACCGACCACAGCACGTCGAACTGCTTCTGAAAATTCATCGCTTCGGCGTCCATCAACAGGAACCTGGCATCGAGCCGTTCCGCCGCCGCAGCCCGGATCGCCATTTCCACCTGCACTGGCGATATCGTGATGCCGGTAACCCTCGCCTGGAAATGCCTGGCCAGGTAAAAACTACTTCCGCCATACCCGCATCCGATGTCCAGAATGTCGGAATTAACATTCAGCCCGGCGCATTGCGCCAGATGCTCGATGAGTTGCAGTTGCGCCGTCTCCTTCGATTCGTCACCGCGAATCCAATAGCCATGGTGTAGATGCTCGCCCCAAAGTGACCGGTAATAGGGGCTGACAACGTCGTAGTGCTCGATGATTTTATTCTTGTCGTTTGCGCGAGCCATGCCGAATCTCACGTCTCAGAATATCAGGTTCATCGTAGTTTTATGGAGATTGTCGGCGTATGGCCAAGGATCGAGGTCAGCTTATTCCCCTTTGTCGTAGAATGTATGTGAATGGACCCTTTCCACCCCCATCCCCTGCTGCGCAATCCGCACGCGCAGACGCTCGCATCCACATTCTGGCGGCGAAGATTTCCCCGACTCCCTAGAAGCACTCCGCGCGAATTCGAAACCGAGCCGGGTACGCGCATTCGCGGCGAGTGCCACTGGCAAACGCGACCCGGAGAATGTCCCACGCTGATCCTCGTACACGGACTGGAAGGTTCGAGCGACTCCGGATACATGCTCGGACTTGCCGAGCGCGCCTTCGCAGGCGGGTGGAACGCCGTGCGGCTGAACCAGCGCAACTGCGGCGGCACCGAGACGCTCACACCGACGCTTTACAATTCAGGACTTTCGAACGACTACCGTGCCGTGATGATGCACCTGATCGAGCGGGATTCGCTGCCGGAGATTTTCTTCGCTGGATACTCAATGGGCGGCAATCTCATCTTGAAGATGGCAGGGGAACTGCCCGATGCCGCGCCGCAACAATTGCGCGGAGTTGCAGCGGTCTGCCCGGCTCTCGATCTGGCTCGATGCGTGGACGCCGTTGGCCTGCAGCGCAATCTCATCTACCAAAATCATTTTGTCAGTGGTCTGAAGAACCGCATGCGGCGAAAAGGCAAACTTTATCCAGGTCTGTATGACCTCAGCCGGATGCAACGCGTGCGAACACTGCGCGAATTTGACGACGTAATCACAGCAACGTATTGCGGCTTCAGCGGAGCATCCGATTACTACGAACGTTCCAGTGCCCTGCGTGTTGTAGACAAAATCAAAATCCCAACCCTGATCGTCACGGCGCAGGACGATCCGTTCGTCCCATTCGAAAGTTTTTCCGATCCCGCTCTGACGGGGAACACAAACGTAACCCTGATTGCACCGTCCCACGGCGGCCACTGCGCATTTATCTCGAAATATCGAGGTGAAGATCGCTTCTGGGCCGAAGCGCGGATCATGGAATTTTGCAAAGGACTTTCGAGCGCCAAATAATTTTCCCGCGACGAAGCGCGCTCTTGGTAGCACAGACTTCAGTCTGTGCGCCTTTGGTTTAAATCCCCCATGCGCGCAAAACCAAAACCAAAACCAAAACCAAAACCGCACAGACTGAAGTCTGTGCTACTCATGAGTTGCCTCAACGGTGCTTGCCGTCCCCAGCCCTCCTGTCTAGCCCACTAAACAGGTTGATTCTCGAATTATTTCGCGGTACAAGAGTTTGCAACGAAAATACCGGCTACTGTAACCGTAATCTTAATTTCTGTGGGAGCTGGCTGTGAAAATTCGATCCCTTATTTCCATCCTTAGTTTGATCGTGGCAATTGCCTGTTCACCCCTGTTGCATGGCCAGGCCACCGGCGACTTCGATCCCCGCGATCTCCGCGGTCCCTGGCGCGGTTACTCGTGGCATAACATGGAAGGGAAGCCGAGAGGCCCCGCCGGCCTTCAGAACTTTGTCAGCTTCGACCAGAAGATTCCCGAGCCGCCTCTGACCGAATGGGCTAAGCAGCATTTGCTTGTGAAGTCGATGTCGAATGACGCCCTGGCTGGCCCCCACCGCCCGGGCTGGGACCGTCCAGGACACGTCTGCCCGAACAATCAAGACCCCTGCTATTTGACAGACCCGAACGGCGTGCCGACGATGGACCTGAAAGGGGAATATCCCGGCAAGGATTGCGAACCTCTATCCACCCCCGCGATCTATGACTATCCCAATCTGGCGCCGATGGAGTTTGTGACCACCCCGGAAGGCGACAGGATTTTTCAGTTCATCGAATACCATCGTGAATGGCGCACGTTCTGGCTCGACCGCGACCATCCCAAGGACATAGACCCGTCCTACGAGGGCGATTCCACTGCTCATTGGGAGGGAAATACACTGGTCGTGGAGACAATCGGATACAACGGTAAGACGATGTTTACCGAAAATGTCGGCCAGTATAAGAGCGACGCATTCCGCCTCGTGGAACGCTTCCGGCGCATCGATCGCGACAACCTGATCCTCGATATGACGTATTACGATCCAAAGGCCTGGGGAGATAAATCGTGGACTGGCTTCCGGAAGTATTACCACTTGATGCCCAAGGAAGAGTTTCAGGAATTTATCTGCAGCCCGCGCGATTACAAAGTTTACGATCAGGGTGTGATTGCTCCGGAAGCAAAGTCCATGGAAGAGATGAAAAGCAAGTAAACCAACTCTCAGTGGAATCGGTTGCCAGGTGCGTATGCCACGAGTGATTTTCTGACTCAATGAAATGAGGCTGTAATGAAGAAATTGAATTCACGATTTGTGATGTTTACTGTGGCTGCGTGCTTAATTTTGGTGGTTGGCCTGATCGGAAAGACCGAAGCTGCCCCCCGACGAAGCGCGCTCGCGGCACAAGCCGTGGCCGGAGGCGTAACCGTGGATGCCGACAACATCGGCGGCACAGTGACCAGTTCGAACGGCCCGGAAGCAGGTGTCTGGGTAATCGCGGAAACCAGCGATTTTCAGACCAAGTTCCGCAAAATTGTGGTCACCGACGATCAGGGCCGGTACCTGATCCCCTCAATGCCCAAGGCGAAATATAAGGTGTGGGTGCGAGGCTATGGCCTGGTCGATTCGGCCCCGGTCGATGGCGCGCCCGGTCAAACTTTGGCGCTGAAGGCAGTCGTCGCACCCAATCCGCGCGCCGCAGCTGAATATTTCCCTCCGAATTATTGGCTCTCCATGCTGAATATCCCTGCTAAAGATCAATTTCCCATGAAGATAGCGGGTGAAAAGGTAGTCGCCACGCAAGGGGATTGGATCGATCTCATAAAGACCGGCTGCCAGACCTGCCACCAGATGGGCGACAAAATGACGCGGGAAATGCCAAAAAACCTCGGCACTTTCCCCTCCACCAAAGCAGCGTGGGAGAGGCGAATTCTGTCCAGCCAAGTCGGCGGCAACATGGTCGCCAGATTGAATGCCTTCAACCATGACCGAGCCATCGACATGTTTGCCGATTGGACCGACCGCATTACTGCCGGCGAAGTTCCCCCCACTCCGCCGCGACCGGCAGGGCTTGAGCGGAACGTAGTTCTTAGCCTCTGGGATGTCGCGGGACCGAAGACTTTCCTCCACTCCGAGGTTTCCACCAACCGGTGGAATCCCCGCGTGAATCCCAACGGCCCGGTCTATAACGGCGACTGGTCCGGCGGCGATCTGGTTGCTGTCGATCCCCTTGAAAACACAGCCAGCACCATTCCGATACCCCTGCCCCATGAAGAAGATAGAAAAAATATGCCGACGTGGTCGCCGAAGACTGTGACCGCGACATCCCCCTATTGGGGCGACGAAGTCATCTGGAACGATCCCCTGAATCCAAAGAACGCGCAGATCGATCGTGCAGGTAAGCTGTGGGTGAGCGTCGAGAATCGCCCGCCGGAAGCTCCGGCCTTCTGCAAAGCCAGCTCCGGCAATGTGTATGCCAAGGCATGGCAGGACGGCCAGGTTTCCAAGTCGCAGGCGGGGACCGACTTCCGATTCCAGGACTCTTTGCAGAAAACAGGCGTTCGAATGCCGTGGGAGAGCCCTCCAGGCTGGGGCCTGGCGGTTTACGACCCCAAAACGCGCAAGTTTGAGTCCATCGATCTCTGTTTCGGCCAAAGCCACGCAGTCTTTGCCAACGATAAGGACGAAACGCTGTTCTTCTCCTTGCGCACAGGCGGCCTCGGCTGGTTCAAGACGCAAGTCTGGAATAAAACTCACGACGCGGCGAAGTCTCAGGGCTGGTGCGCCCCGGTCACCGACTACAATGGCGACGGAAAGACCGGGCCGTTTACCGTGCTGGGCGATACGCCAGATCCCAAGCTCGATCGCCTGCCCATCGTGGACGGCTACGGAATGGGGATGAACCCGGTTGACGGAAGCATTTGGTACACGGCACCCGGCCCCATGCCCGGGAGGATCGTCCGCGCAATACCGGGGAACAATCCGCCCTCCACATGTGCAACGGAAGTTTACGAGCCGCCATTTAACAATCCCAAGTTCCCGGGTGAGATGCACTACACACCACGCGGCATCGATGTTGATACCAACGGATTGGTGTGGACGGCGCTGGCGGGCAGCGGCGATCTGGCCAGCTTTGACCGAAAGAAGTGCAAAGTGTTGATCGGGCCAACCGCGTCCGGACAACACTGCCCTGAGGGTTGGACGATATATTCCATTCCAGGCCCAGGGTTTAAAGGCACCGAGGCCAAATCGGACTGGTATTACGTCAACTGGGTGGACCGCCTGAACACCTTCGGGCTTGGAACCAATGTCCAGGTAGTGCTCGGGACCGGTTCAGACTCCCTGAAGCTATATAAACCCGACACCAAGGAGTGGGTCGTAATCCAGGTTCCGTACCCCATGGGCTTCTATACCCGCGATATCGACGGGCGCATAGACGATCCTAAGACGGGTTGGAAGGGCCGCGGGCTGTGGGCCTCCACCGAAACGCGCGTCATTTGGCATGCCGAAGGCGGAAAAGGTCAGACGCCCCAAATGGTCCACTTCCAGATACGCCCGGATCCGCTGGCAAAGTAGGGAATCGAACTGGACCGGGAGTGCTCGGGCATTTTTCTTGCCCGAGTCCTACTGGTCTGCTCGTATTCGAATAGGAATGACGCCATCCGATTATTTCGATTCCGCCTTTTCGCTGGGCAATTCGAAAATTTGAAATATAGTTCGGGCTCTGTTTCCTGCGCTTGACAGTTGTTAGGTATAATCCATCGGACTTATTTGAATTTGAGGAGGACACATGGCGGAACCGACATATGAGGAACTGAAGGCGCGTTTAGCAGAACTGGAAACAAAGGGAGCGCGCCGCACCGGCGAATTGGATTTCAAAGTGGGCGAAAAAGGCGGAGTGAGTGTTTATGGCCTTGGTCGATTCCCAGTCACATTATATTACGAACAATGGACACGGCTGCTGGACGCCGGACCAAAGCTGCGGGAGTTTCTCGAAGAAAATAAAGCCAGCGGACGGCTGAAACTGAAGGAAAAGTAGAATCCGCACGATCGCGGCGGTCCCAATACAAACGATCCTATTCCATACGATCGGCGACGATGGATTGACCTTTTTCTTGCAAGTTGATCGCCATGGGAGGACGCAGGCCGCTGCCTTGCACGATTTCACCTCTGGCCCAAACACTACCGCCCAGTGGACCGACCTTCAGCGGATCATAGACTGTATTGTTACAGGGGTTGACCACCATCGGGTGGGAAGCGCGGTATCCATACTGATTTGCTATTCTGCTCAGATCCGTTACGAATTCCAATTTGCAGTCCCCATATGGTTCCTGCAAAGCAAATGCCCAGAGGCCTTTACCGGGAAGGCGGACCGCAATCGCATCCACATTCTCGCGAGGAAACGGCTTCACAAAGACAAATGTTTTCGAGGACCATGGCTTGGCAAGCTCTTTAGCGGTTGCAACTACAGTCGGTCCATCGCTAATTGGAGTTGGTAGCGCCTGGATCGCCGGTTCAGGCAGGGGCACGGATGCTTCGGGCATTTCCGCATCGGTGGAAGTACCATGATGGCTCGCGCTTCTTACCCGCCACAGAATTGCGATGACCCCCAGAAGCGCCACGACTACTAGCCCGCCAATTTGCGCAACTCGTTTCCCATTCTGGCCGATGTTTGCGGGTGAGGTTCCGGGGCGGGCATTATTCACCCCGGGGATTTGCGGCATATCGGGATGAAATCTGTCCAAGTATTCTGAATGTTTGCGCGCGGGTTTGTTTGAAGTGCCGGTGACCATCGCCGTTAATACTTCCGCATGTGAATTTCAGCGCCGTTGCGTTCGAATCGAACTTCGTCCATCAACTTGTTGATCAAATAAATTCCGCGGCCGTTTTCGGAGAACACATTTTGTTCATTTGTGGGACAGGGCAGTTTTTGGGGATCGAACCCGTCGCCTGGATCGCTTACTACAATATGGATTCCAAAGTCCTTAGATGCCGTTACTGTACACTCAATCCTTTTCGCGGGGTCGGCGTTGCACCCATGTACGATCGCGTTCGCCAGCGCCTCACGCAACGCCATCTCGATTTCAAATTCCTTGCCGGAGGCATGTTCCGCATCTCTCACCAGGTGCATCACCCAGGCAACGATAGGGGAAATGGAGTTGACGTCGGCCGTCAGCGCCACCTCAAAATGCACCGGGGACTGCTCTTCGATCTTTTCCTGGTCAGTTACGGACACGTTTTCCATAGGTGGTTTCCGGACGCGGATTTTACAAGCAAATTGGTCTTTATCGTCGCCAGTCGATCGGTTGGGCCGGAAGGAGGGGCAAAGGCTTTCCCCGCGGCCTTAGTAATACCAAACCAATTCTAGATTGCGGCGAACGAAGGAACAAGGGAACCAGGCAGTGTGGGCGCGAAATAGATACCTCTTCAGCGATACTGCGGAACCGATACAACGCTGCGCCGGATATATTCGTTCAGATTGGCCACCCCCAGCAACAATTCCAGCAACTTGGAACGCTGCTCTGAGTCCCAATGATCGTCTTCCCGGGCCAAGGCATCGACAGCGAAATCCACCTGGCCAAGCAGCCAGTCCATCGTTTCGTCATCCACCCCGTCGTCACGGTTGAAACCCTCTGTCGCAACCGCCAGCCTCCGGAAGGAATCCTCTAGGTGGTGGTCAACGCACAGGCCTTCGTCCTCGAGTATTTCCGGTATCACTGCGGTGCAATTCTGAATGCGGCAATGACGGCTGGGATTCGTCAGCATTTCGTTTCGAACCTCTTGCCTTTCCTCATCTCCATTCAACAGCGAGCACGCCTCCTTCCAATCCAGCGATCCGAGCTAAAATGATGATGCGAGGCTAGTTGAATGCACTCCCGCGCCGCGCAAAGTCAGCGCTCCCGGCCGCACGGATAGAATTTATCCCGCTTGGGAACTCCCACAGATCCTTTCATCGTGTCGGATCCCGTTCGACAATTGCCAAAGCTGAAAAACTTCGGATTATTTGGATGAATAGACCCCCGTTCCTAATCTGATACGGGGATATTAACGCGAAGGAACCACGCCCATTTTTTTGCGTGGACACGCGAAAACACCAAGGGGAATATAGGACGTGCGTGCAATAGCATCTTGGGATGCGTGGAGGGTCGTCTAAATGCGTAAGTTTATAGTTCTCTTGGGGGCGGTACTTTGTCTGTCGATGACAGCGGCGGCGCAAGATTCTACGGCTGCTCTTGACACGAGCAGTTCGGCGAGTGAAGCTGCGGCTCCCGCCACTTTTCATCCGTCAGATCGCGAGTCCTGGCAACTCGGGCTTGGCTATCAGTATCAGCACTTCAGTGTTCTCGGCCAGAGTTTTAGCACCAACGGGTTCAATACCGACATTACCCGCTACATGAACAACTGGTTTGGCGTCGAAGGCACCGCAATCATGGGATTTGGAAACACGGGCACGCCGCGCAATCTTGATGCGAAATCATTCTTCCTTGGCGGCGGCCCGCATTTTGCATTGCAAAACAAATCCAGATTCGAGCCATGGGCCCACGTTCTCGTTGGCTGGGAGCACTTCCGCTTTACTCAGACAACGACCATCGGCAGTAATTCGGCTCTTGGATTCATGGCCGGCGGGGGAGTCGATTACAAACTTGGCTCGCGGGCTTACTGGCGAGTTCAGGGCGACTATATCGGAACCCATTTCTCGTCCGGCTTGCAAACCAATTATTCTTTCGGGACGGGCGTGGTTTTCAACTTCTAAGAACTTCAGCCAGTTAAAATTCGCCGGTTTCAAGCATGGTCGCATGCCTGAAACCGGTTTTTTATTGGAGGCGGAAAATCCGGGCGAGATGCGAACTTGCGGTTGCTAGGCTGTTGCCCCGTGGCACTTCTTATATTTCTTGCCGCTCCCACATGGACAAGGGTCATTCCGACCGACTTTCGCTCCGGTGCGGACCGGTTTGGGCTCCTCGGCTTGCGCGGCGCCTGCCTGATACTGTAGCTCCTGCTGCTGCTTTCGCTGCCGGCGCTCGATTTCGCGGGCTTCGTCTTCGGGCTTGGCTGGTTGCACGAGGAACAGGTAACGCACTGTTTCGGTGTCGATGCGTCCCATCATGTCTTCGAAGAGTAGGAACGCTTCCTTCTTGAATTCGACCAGCGGATCCTTCTGCCCGTATCCCCGCAGGCCGATACCTTCCTTCAGGTGATCGAGCGTGAGCAGGTGATCTTTCCACTGCGTATCGACAATATCCAGAATGATGCGGCGTTCCAGCCAGCGCATCATCGGTTCGCCAAACATCTTTTCCTTCTCGGCGTAGCGTTCCTTGACCCGGTCCACCAGCGTTTCCGCCAGTTCCTTGTGGCTCAGCGTGGCTGCGTCGATCCCGGCTGCCTTTACGTCGATGCCATACTGCGTCAGCACTTCCGCGGCGAATTGCGTGACGTTCCATTTCTCCGGATGCTCATTCTGCGGGCAGAACGTGTCAACGAGTTCGCGCGCAATGTCCTCAGCGACGCTGAGGGCATAATCTCTCTGTTCTTTTCCTTCCAGCGCGGAGCGGCGAATCGAGTAAATCGTCTCGCGCTGCTTGTTCATGACGTCGTCGTATTCCAGCAGGTGCTTGCGCGCTTCGAAGTTCTGCGCTTCGACGGCCTTCTGCGCATTCTCAATCCGGCGCGAAATCAGCTTGGATTCGATGGGCACGCCTTCGGTCATTCCCAGGCGGTACATCAGGGCCTTCACGCGTTCGCCGCCAAATACGCGCAGCAGGTCGTCTTCCAGAGACAGGAAGAAGCGTGAGGAGCCGGGGTCGCCTTGCCGTCCTGCGCGTCCGCGAAGCTGGTTATCGATGCGGCGGGCCTCATGGCGCTCCGTGCCAAGAATGTGCAGCCCGCCTAGCGCAATTACTTCGTCGTGTTCCGCGCGGCACTGCTCGACAAACTGGTCGTAGATCGGTTTCCACTGGTCGGCTGGAACCTGGAATATTTTCCCTTCCTGTTGGAAGAGGACCATATTCGGCGCGGCTTCACTGGTGGAGTTATCCGCCCCGATGACTGCGGGCGCAGCGGTGTAGGGAATCGCGAGTTTTTCATGCAGGCAATAGTCGCGCGTCATCGCTTCCGGGTTGCCGCCCAGCAGGATGTCCGTACCGCGGCCGGCCATGTTTGTGGAGACCGTGACAGCCCCCTTACGCCCCGCTTGCGCGATCACTTTGGCTTCCCGCTCATGTTGCTTGGCATTGAGCACTTGATGAGGGATGCCCGCTTTTTTCAACAGGTTGGCAAGGTGTTCTGATTTTTCGATTGAAATCGTGCCGACCAGAATCGGCTGGCCAGTTTCGTGAATCTGCCGAAGGCCATGCGCGTAGCTGTTGTCCTCTTGCATGATCCCATTGATCACGGCTTCGTTTCGCTCCGCTGCTGTGCGATAGACCACGTCGGAAAATTCTTCGCGGCGAAGCTGGCGATTGGTGGGGATCAGCGACACATCGAGCTTGTAAATCTTGTTGAACTCGGTCGCTTCTGTTTCCGCCGTTCCGGTCATGCCCGAAAGTTTCTTGTACATGCGGAAATAATTCTGGAAGGTGATGGTGGCGAGCGTCTGGTTCTCGCGTTCGATCTTGACGCCCTCCTTGGCCTCCACGGCCTGATGCAGGCCGTCCGACCAGCGGCGTCCGGGCATTTCGCGCCCGGTAAATTCGTCCACGATGATGACTTCGCCGTTCTTCACCACGTACTCGACGTCGCGGTGATAGAGCGTGTGAGCTCGCAGACCCTGATAGACGTGGTGGATCGTTTCCAGGTGCTGCGGGTCGTACATGTTGCCCAGCCCCAGCAGTCTTTCCGTTTTGCTCACCCCTTCTTCGGTGAGCGTGGCAGTCTTGTGTTTTTCATCGACGGTGTAGTCGATGTCCTGAATCAGCTTCGGAATGATCTTGTCGATGCGGTAGTACTTGTCGGTGGATTCTTCCGCCGGGCCGGAGATGATCAGCGGCGTGCGCGCTTCGTCGATCAGGATGGAGTCCACTTCGTCGACAATGCCGAATTGATGCCCGCGCTGGACGCATTCCGCCAGATCGTATTTCATGTTGTCCCGGAGGTAGTCGAATCCAAATTCGTTGTTGGTACCGTAGGTGATGTCCGCGCCGTAGGCGGCGCGCCGCTCGGTGTCGGTCAGGTTGTGTACGATCACGCCCACGGACAATCCCAGCGCGCGGTAAATCGGGCTCATCCACTCCGCATCGCGCCGCGCCAGGTAATCGTTCACCGTGACAATGTGAACGCCGCGTCCGGTAAGCGCATTCAGGAATGCAGGAAGCGTTGCAACGAGGGTTTTTCCTTCGCCGGTCTTCATCTCAGCGATCTTGCCCTCATGGAGCACGATGCCGCCGATCAACTGAACGTCGAAATGTCGCATGCTGAGTTTGCGGCGGCCGGTTTCGCGCACCAGCGCGAAGGCCGGCACCAGCGCCGGTTGCAGGGCCTCTTTGCAGCGCGCCTTGTAGTCAGCGTCTTCAAGAGGCAGGTCGCCGAGGCGCTCTTGCACCTGCGCCCGAAGCTGCACCGCTTTCTCCTGCAGCTGTGCGTCACTCAATTTTTCGTATTCCGGCGCCAAGGCGTTGATGGCATCCACAAGCGGTTGAATCAGCTTGAGGTCGCGCTCATGCTTGGTGCCGATAAACCGGGCTACCACCCGGTCGATCATGGTATCGACTCGCATCACGTTCCTTGTGCGTTCTTCGGAATTCGCTTCCTGTTCCGGCGGCGGCCTCGGAGGCCTGCGCATGAGGTGCGATCCTGAAGCTCCCCGACCACGCCATCATGCGTAAACTAGAAAATTTATTGTACCCTGCAATGCAATGGACGTGCAAAGAGCCCGGTGGCGCAGGTTTCAACCTGCGCGCTTTTGGTTTTGTTGGTGTGGGGTGGCGAGATCGAAAGGAGCAAAACCAAAACCGCACAGGTTGAAACCTGTGCTACTGGTGGACGTACTTTCATTTCTCGTAGAGAATAAGAGTCTGCTGATATATTCACTTCGGGAATCGTTCTTCCAGGAGAATTTGAAAATGCTACCGGCACCGCAGCCCCAGCCTCCCAAATTGCCCATTGAGGGCGTGAAAAATCTAGTCGCAGTTGCAAGCGGCAAGGGCGGAGTGGGGAAGACCACCGTCGCTGTGAACCTGGCTCTGGCGCTCAAGCGCATGGGCGCCTCCGTCGGCATTCTTGATGCTGATGTCTACGGCCCGAACGTGCCGATCATGCTTGGGACTACAGAACAGCCGCAGGCTTTGAGCGAGCGGGAGATTCTCCCGGTCGAGGCGCAAGGGCTGAAGCTGATCTCGATGGGATTGCTTAACCCTGGCGATAAGCCGATGATCTGGCGCGGGCCGATGCTCCACAGCGTGATGCAGCAATTCCTGCGCAGCGTGGTTTGGGGTGAACTCGATTATCTGATCGTCGATCTGCCCCCGGGCACCGGTGACGTCCAGCTCTCGCTGATTCAGATTGTTCCGGTTACCGGGGCAGTCCTGGTGACGACTCCATCGGTGGTTGCGCTTGCGGACGTTCGAAAAGCGATGGAAATGTTCCGCCAGGTCAACGTGGATATCCTAGGCATCGTTGAAAACATGAGTTATCTGAGCTGCCCGCACTGCAATGAGCGCATCGACATTTTCGGCCATGGCGAAGGCCAGCGCATTGCAGATTCCTATGGTGTTCCGCTGCTGGGCGAAATCGAAATCGATCCGCGGATTCGAATCGGCGGCGACACCGGCAAGTCCGTCGCGTCGTTTGGAGAAGACGGCCCCGGCGCGAAGAGCATTTATGCGATGGCGCGCGCCGTGGCGGCCCGTCTGGCCGAAAAGCCAGCCGCGGCTCGCGGATCGGTTGTCGAAATCGACTGATCGTACCCTGGCAGATTCCTTTGCGGGGCACGCATCTGCGGATTTGCCTTTCCTAATCTCAAATAGCTACAATACGTATCCCTGTCTGTTCCTCAAAGGGCTTATTTTCACTACTGTGGCTCAATTAAATGTCAACGGTGCACAGAAGGTTGGCCTCACGTATTGGATGAGCCGCGTTCTTAAAGAACATGCGCGGCTGCAATCCGGGTGGGCTCCCGAGCCGGTCCATAACGTGCGCGTGGCTTTGCGTAGGTGCATCCTCATTGCGGATATCATGCGGGGTTTGGATCCGGGCTCGGATTGGAAGCCGATGCGCAAGGCCGGAAGACGCCTGTTCCGGCGATTGGGTGCCGTGCGGGACACTCAGGTACTTATGGAGTTTGTGACAAAGCTTGTTCCGCCTGGCGATGCTTCCGCTGCGCCCCTGATCGAAGAGCTAAAGGCAAAGCTCGAAAAGGAATTGGCTGGAGCGCAAGAGGCAGCGGAAGACTTCGACAGAAAACAATGGCGCGCTTGGTCTCAGGACCTCACCGACAATTTTCGCTACTTGGCATCCGACAGGCGCGCCTGTGAGGCTATAGTGCTGGAAATCTGGGCAGAGGTTCGGAACTTACATCGGCGAGCGCAAAAAAGTTACAGCCACATCGCCTGCCACCGGCTCAGAATCGGCCTCAAGAAGTTTCGATACGCCGTGGAAAATTTTCTCCCATCCATGTATTCGGAATGGGCGCCCGATTTGAAGTTTCTTCAGGACGTTTTGGGCGAAATTCACGATATTGACGTTCTTTCGCATCTGATTTCCAAGAACCGGCGTTTATTGGATGAAACAATACGCGCTGGTTGGGCGGAAATGCTGCGGGCCGAGCGTGCCTCAGGGATCGAAAAATATCGTCTGAAGATGGCGCGAAAGACATCTCCCCTGTGGTCCTGGCGCGAAGGCTTGCCAGCCGAAAGGGAATTGCGATCGGTCGGCTTGGCGAAGCTCGCAGCGTGGTCTTATTTTGTGACCCCGGAATTCCCACGAGTCCGGAGGATCGCGAAATTCGCTTTACAACTGTACGACGGTTTCGCGAATGCCGGATTGATGGAGCGCAACCCGGACGTTGACCTGAGGTCCATTCTTCAGGCAGCAGCATTGCTCCAGGAAGTGGGTCATTTCAAGAATGACAGGGCCTACCATAAGCGGTCTTATCGATTGATACGGAAGGTGGCGCCGCCGGTCGGATGGGCCAACGCCGATCTCGAACTTGTCGCGCTGGTGGCGCGGTTCCATCGCCGTGCGCTGCCGCATTCGAATCACAAGAGCCTTGGGACATACCAACTTCCGTTGCGGCGATCGCTGATTCACATAGCCACATTTTTGCGTCTCGCAAATGCGTTTGCGTCCAAGCCGTATCGCTCCGTGCGGCGGCTGGAATTGGAGAATTGCGCCGGTGTGCTAGTCGTGCGCGCTGATGGGTATAACGAGACCGACCCACTCACACCGAAATTATCCGAAGCCAAACGCTTGCTGGAAGTTTCCTCCCATCGGCTCGTGCATATACTTTCACCGACATCTAGGATTCTGCTCCCTCAACCAGTGAAACGGGGCACGCAAAGAGACGCTGCTTAAAGCATAAGCTCTTTGTAATCAGCGTTTTTCCATTTGTAACATACCATTAACATTCTCCTCATCGAAGATTCATCCACCGCATCTATTGTCTCCCCGGCCCATCCCTGATCGTTTCGTGAGATTGCGCTTATGAAGCGATCGAATTTAGATCTGGAAAAAGAGGAATGTAATTTTTTCCTGGTTGGATGCTGGGTTTTTTATTTACAGGACGCGATTTGAACTGAGTTCGAACGAGTGTAAACAAAGTTTACGAAAACATGTTTTCGAATCTTACAGGAGGGATAAGGATGCGAGCAATTGCAGCACTCGTACTAGGAATGAGCATTGCGGCGATGCCGATGCTGGCAAACGACGCAAAGGAGGCCGGCACCACGGATGCACCGGCGGCGGCAACCGCAGAAAAGGTAAAAGAAACTGCCAAGCCGGAGAATGCCGTCATCGAGAGCGAAATTCAGGACCTTCGCAGCCTGGTGGAAGAGCAGAGGGCAGAGCTTGAAGCTCAACGCGCAGCCATGAAGGCGGCGACGTTGAAGATGGAAGCGCTGGAAGAAAAGTTAGCTGCTACACCAGCGGAACCAGTCACCGTGCCGGTAGCCGCTTCGACGGCAGCTTCCGAGCCCATCACCGCGTCGATCGGCTCCGCTTCCAGGACGCTTTCAACCGCTGCTGCTATCCCGGCACAAGGCGCAATGGAAGAAAAGCCGTCTCCACTGTACTTCAGAATCGGAACCGCTGAGTTCTATCCACTCGGCTTCATGGACGCCACTGCCATCTACCGTTCAGCGGATATGACGGGTCAGGGCGGCGGAAGCATCGGAACCAGCTTCGGGTCGATTGCGTACAACAACACAGTCACGGGCCGCTTGAGCGATTTGAAGTTTTCCGCTCAGAACTCACGTGTGGGCATGAGAGTACATTCCAAGGTCGGCGAGCACGGCGACGTCACGGGTTATCTCGAAGCTGACTTTTTGGGGTACCTGGCTCCTAACGGCAACATTACCAGCAACAGCGATTCCCTTCGTCTGCGCCTTTATTGGGCGGATTACAAGTGGAACAAGTTCGAAGTTCTCGGCGGGCAATCCTGGAGTTTGTTGACTCCCAACCGTAACGGTCTGTCCGCGATTCCTGGCGACCTCTTTATCGGCCAGGAGATGGACACGAACTATTATCTGGGCTTGACCTATACGCGCCAGACGGGCATTCGCGTGATCGCCCACCCAACCAACAACTGGGCCATCGGCGTTTCGCTCGAAAACCCGCAACAGACTCTTCCGAATACGGTGTTAACTCCGTTCAATATCACGAGTATTCCGGTGGTAGGCGCAAACGGCACGTACGGCGGCCAGTTTGACACGAACAGCGGAAATACCAGTAGCGCGGTGGGCGTTAATAACACCAGCATTCCCAACCTCGCCCCCGATATCATCCTGAAGACCTCGTTTGACGCCGTGCCTGGCGGACACCACGTCCACTTCGATCTCGCGGGTCTGGAGCGCACGTTTAAGGCAGTTAACCTGGTTACAACACCGACTACGGCATCAGCAACTGGAGTTGTTACGTCCAATGCAACCCAATACTCCACGATTCACGGAGCAGGGCTTGCCTACACAATGAACCTGGAGCTGTTTAAAAACTTCCGGTTCATCAACACGGGTTTCTATAGCTATGGTGGCGGCCGTTACATCGGCAACACCGGAGGCCCGGATGTCATTGTGAAGGCGGACGGTAATCTCTCCGGAATTCACTCCAGTTCAGGACTTGCCGGATTCGAATACCAGGTGACCCCTAAGTGGCTGTTCTACGGTTACTACAGCGCAGCCTATTTCGGCAGGAACCTGACGGCCAACCCCGGAGGAACCTCGACGTACGCCGGTTATGGCGCGCCGGGTGCTGCCAACTCAGCCAATGCCAACCGGTACCTTTACGAACCCACGTTCGGCTTCGTCAACACCATGTGGAGAAATCCGAGCTATGGCGACCTGAAAGTCATCACGCAGTTTTCCTACGTTTCCCGTACACCGTGGTCAGTGTCAGCAGGATCTCCTGCAACGGCTCACACCGGCATGGTTTACGTCGATCTCCGCTACGATTTGCCGTAGTCGGACCGAAATAACTGGCACGAAAAAATCCCAGGGCAGTGGCCGGAATTCCGGCGCTGCCCTGGGATTTTTTATTTTGGGACGGCTATTTATTTCGAGTGCTTCAGGCGCGCCTTGGTACTTTTGTTTTTGCTGCCTTGGCGATTAAACCAAAAGCGCACAGACTGAAGTCTGTGCTACTAAAGGCTTAGAACGCCAGTCTTAGGGAGAATTGCATATCGCGTGGGTCGTTCGCACTGGTGATTTTGCCGAAGCTCGATGTGGTGCTGTAGGTTCTGCCGGCTCCGATAGGTGCGTTAAAGTTCGGGTGATTGAAAAAGTCGAACATGTCCAGGCGGAACTGCAACTTCATGTTCTCGCGCACAGGGAATTCCTTCTGGAGTGTGGCATCGAAATCGTCGAGGCCGGGCCCGGTCACAATGTCGCGGCCCGCTGTGCCGTAAGTGAACGCTGCAGGCACAGCAAAGCACGATGTATTGAACCATTGCGCAGTGGTTTTTGGGCCGCTGTTTGGGTCGCAAGTCAGGTTCGGCCTCTGCGATGGCGCTGACAAAGGCTCTCCGTTATTCGCGGTGTCGGTGGAGAGGTTCACTGTAAACGGCGCGCCACTTTGCAGCGTCCAAATGCCGCCTACCTGCCAATCGCCAAACGCCGCGTGCATCCAGCCTTGCGAGCCCTTCATGAATGGAATTTGATAGAGGAAGTTGGTGACGAACCTGTGCCGATGGTCGAAATCTGACAACCCTTTTTCCGCAGCCAAGTTGGTGGGATCCTGCGGGAAATTGGGCTCGGCATTGTCAGCGCCCGGGTTCGAAGCATCGTCCAACGCCTTGGACCATGCGTAGTTGGCGTTTACCGTTAGTCCGTGCCAGAGACGCTGAGTTAGGGTCAACGTCAACGCATGATACTTCTCCCACCCATCCCACGTAATTGACTGGAAACCGCTCATTTGTGGAATCGGACGCACGTGAAGCGGTCCCGGGGGCAAAGCACTATCCGGAAATAGATTTTGATAGGTCGTATTGTCGGCATGGACCGTGTACGACCCGATGTATTGCGCTTGCAACGAAGTCGTCGAAGTGAGGCTCCTCTGAATGGACAAATTCCAAACGTTGTTGTACTCGATTTTGAAATTATGGTTCAGGTTATTTGCGCTGAACGAGCCAGTCGTGGCGGGATTGAGTATATTTTCTGTCGTGAAACCCGGCGTCCCTGCAGTCGTCGTATTGTTTACGGTTTTAGCGACGTAAAAGGGCAAGTTCAGAGCGGCGTTCTGAATAATGCTATAGGCCGCCTGGTTGGTATAAATTCCGAATCCGGAGCGAATTACGGTTTTCTTGTCCGGAAGCGTCCATGCAATTCCGGCGCGCGGGGCAAATCGCAGGGGACGTGCCTGGAGCAGGCTGTGATCCCATCCGGCCTGGGCCGAAGTGATCGTCGAAAGGCCTGCCGGTATGTTCGCCAGCAGAGCGGTTGCCGCTGGAGAAACCTGACCTTGCGCGTTGCTCGCTATTACCAGCTGACCTCCGGGAACCAAAGTATTGATGAGGGCTATGTTGTTATTGGCATCCGTTACGTTCTGGTTGTACTCATAACGTATGCCGATGTCGAACTTCAAGCTGGACGTAATTTGCCAGCCGTCTTCAATGTAGAGATGTATCCAACTGGTTCGGCCCAGTAAGTTTCCGCGCCCTTGAACCGCTCCGGAGCCCTGGCTTGGGGCACCGAGGAGGAAATCGCCCAGTGCATTCCCGCTGGCAGTGCCAGTGTATTTATTCGTGAAGGCGAATGTCCCTCGTGCATTATTGGCGTTCACCGGTTCGAAATCGAGGTGGAAAAAGTAGCCGCCGAATTTCACAGTATGGGTGCCATGGTGCCAGACGGCGTTGTCGTAGATCTCGTAATCGTTGTCCTTGCGGGAGACGTATTGCGTCGATTCTCCAAGGGTCGAAAAGCCGGTAATTGTTACATCGGGATAGCCGGTGTCCAGCGGATTGGCGCTGACACCTTGCAACCCTGTCGGTCCGGCAAAATTCGTGCCGGCATTAGGACTGATTTGCCCGCCGCCCACCCACATCCAGCCGAATCGCAACTCATTGATCCAGGACGTATTGAAAACATGGCTCCATGCAGCCGAGAGATTGTCGGTGTGAGTTCGGAGATTGTATCCAAATCCGGGCAAAAGGGTTTCGTTGAGCGATCCCGATCCAAACGGATCGAATTCGTTGTCGTCGTAAATGGAGGCGCGCACAAACACGTTGTCCGAGGCGCCGAAATTATGGTCGATCCGGGCGTTGTATTGGTTTATGCCGATTGTAGATAACCCGGTGGCGCTGACACTGGCGTTGGGAGCGATAATGTTGGGGAAGACCCCGCCGGGCAGTCCTTTTGCGACTTTAGCCAGCAAGGCGCTCGCGACTGGGTCAATCGTTGGGATCGTATCGTTTGCGTACTCTATTCCGGTGGCGGGATTGTTCACCGTGATTCCGGATCCAAGGAAATTGCCGGCGGCTTCCGCAGCCGTTGGAACGGTAAACGTATTTGTTAATCCTTTGCGGATACGCTGGCCCTCATAGTCGACGAAAAAAAACGTCTTATCCTGCTGAATTGGGCCGCCCAGCGACGCGCCGAACTGATTCTGCTTGAATGGCGGTTTGGTTTGCCCCGGCGAAACGAAGAAGTTCTTCGCGTCAAAAATGTCATTCCTAACGAATTCGAACACGCTACCGTGAAACTTGTTGCTCCCGGATTTTGTAATCACGTTAATGATGCCGCCGGATTTCCCACCGAATTCAGCATCGTAGGAGGTCTGGTTCACATTGACTTCCTGAATGCCGTCCACGGATGGGCTTAAGACTAGATTGTTGTAGGCCTCGTCGGTAACACTAACGCCGTCAACAAGATAGAGGTTGTGGCCGCCGCGCTGGCCCAGGATTCCATAGGTTTGTCCGGTCTGCTGTAGCGCCGATCCTCGTGTTCCTGCTGGAGCCGTGGTTACCCCTGGCGTTAAAGATACCAGGTCGATGAATTCGCGGCCCTTCAGCGGAAGGTCGATAACCTGTGCCTGCTGGATCGTGTTTTGGATGGCCGCCGATTCGGTTTGCAACTGTCCCGCGTCACCCTCCGATACCGTTACCACTGTGTTTTGGTCTCCCAACTCCAGGGGGAACACTTGTCTCAGGTGGTCTCCAGCGTGGACGGTCAGGTTCGATTGAACGGCCTGCTTAAACCCCACTGCCGTTACTGTGATCTGGTAGGTTCCGACTGGGACCTGGGGGAGGAGAAATTCTCCGGACTCGTTGGAAACGCTGTTGTATTTCTGCTGCGTGCCGCCTTCGACCGCGAGAATCGCGGCATTTGGGACGGCCGCGCCGGAGGGGTCCTTCACCTGGCCGGAGATTTCCGCGGTGTTCATTTGGCCGAAGGCGACGGTCGCCCCCAGCAGCAAAATCAGAATTCCCGCCAGAAGAGCAGCGGGTCGAAAGAATCTAATCCAAGGCGCGACCGGAGAAGGATTTGCCGGAGGGAATATTGCTGGCTTCTGGAAAGCCACCGCATGTTTGGCCTGTATCAAGATTGTTTCTCCTGCCCGATTTGCGTTTTTCGAATTCGAGCTCTTTTACACAAAGTCAACCGCAACTGAGACAACAGGCTCCAGCCCAAGAAAAATCAGGCAATTTCCAAATTTGAAAAGATCCAGTTTGATCCCTTACGCGATTCCACCAGAACTGTTCTTAGGTCCACCCATAGCAAGACCCTGTAAAATCAGCCTATGTGAGGCTACAACGGATGAGGGGGTGGAAACTGTAAGCATGTTGTAAAAAGCATTTATCCGTGCTATTGGGAAGCATATCTGGGATATGCGAAAGCAAAGTTGACGGTGAGGGTGTTAAACTGCTGTAAAGCATAGACTCAATTCAGTCAGTGGTTATGAGGGGATGGCTTCCCTGATGACGGATGTGCCGGTATGAACTGGCTTCTCATGACATGGCAGGTGCAGAGTGAACGTGCTGCCTCGTCCCGGCGAGCTTTTCACAGTGAGTTGCCCTTGCATCGCCTCGGCGATGCTTTTCGCCAGCGGCAAGCCCAAACCTGTGCCATGGATTTGCGCGGCGGCGACAAGCGGGCTGCGGTAGAACGGCTCAAAGATGTGCGGCAAGTCCGCCGATCCGATTCCCATGCCGCGATCCGAAACGCTGATTTGAATTTCCTTGCCCCCAAAACCGTGTTCGATGGTCTGGGCGCGAATACCAATCCAGCGCTGCTCGCGGCCATACTTTAGGGCGTTAGTAATCAGATTTTGCAGGCACTGCGAAAGAGCGGAGATGTCTCCATAAACCTGGGGTAGGTTCGCATCCACTTCCACATCTACCTTAAACTGAGCCTCTTGAATCAATGTTGCCGTGCCGGAAAGCGCGGCTTCGATCAATTCGGAAACATGGAGAGGACGCACGGTGTATCGCTGATGGCCCTCACGAATCGCGGCAAATAGAAGGATTTGTTCGACCAGTCCAAACAGCCTCTTGGCCTGACCGCCGATGACCGCGCCATATTGCTCGAGCTGTTGTCTGCCCTCAACCACGCCATGCGCGATGTTTTCGGCTGCCGAACTGATGACGGTCAGCGGTGTTCGCAGTTCATGCGAAACTGCGGTGACGAAATCCATTTGCAGCTTGGCGAACCGCTGTGCGCGTACGCTGGTGACGATCAGCATGACCATGCTGATGACCAGCAGGAATAGGACGCCGAAGCTGATGGCCAGATCGCGCCGCCGGGAGTCGGCCACAAAAGTTGCCAATGCGCCGCCGCGGCGATGCCTCACCACCAGACGCCAATCCTGGTCTTCACCCATCTCATGGAGCAGCGGGAACCAGGATATCCCCAGCGCCGCAGTAGGCCCACGATTCTGGGGAGGCGTATGGAAAATGCTGATTGGCGATCCGTAGGCTTTATTCTGGAGACGGCCGAAAATGTTCATCATTCCGTCCGCATCGGCAACCTCCTGCTTGCCGAAGTTCGCATCGGAGGAATAAATAGGGCTCCCCGGGCCTGTTCCTGCGATCACGGCGACCTGATAATCCAGACCTTCAGTCCCACGGAAGTAGCGTTGGGCAAGTTCGGGCAGAATCTGGTCGCGAATCACGCCGTCATTCAGGGCGAGTACGATCCAGTCGATTGCTGCGTGATCGGTTTGCTGGCGACCGGCGGAGCCAGGAACGCTGCGGAGAACGGGATGGACCAGCGCGGGGATCTCCGAGGCGAAACGCCAGCCCGACAAAGGGCTTCCGGTATAGAAACGATTGGCAAATTCATCAGTAGCATCCTGCGGGCGAAGTTCCTGCAGCCCGTTGATATGCGTCGAACCCACCTCTTCGGGTGACAGTTTTGCAGTTGCATGCGCCAAGTCTTCGCGCAATTCTGCGAAATTCGCGGGCAATTGGCCGGGCTCAAAATGACGACCTGAAGAATCGAGGGCCAGCGGTTGAGAATTCGAAGGGCCGCCTGTGCTTACGATGTAGAAGTTCGAAACCAGATTGGGATGTGTCGTCAGTTTTTTCCAATCCGCAAAGCGCCGCGCATATTCGTCGAGGTCCTGCTGAGTGGCCTGTTCCGGTTTCACTCCCATGGCAACGCAGACTTCGGAGAAATCGCGAAACAGATCGAGGTGCCAGTTGATCATGGACATCTGGAGGCTGTCCGCCAGGCGGATGCTGGTGGCTTCACTAACTTGATTGCTCCACCGATATTGAAGACCTGCGAGGACGATAATGACGATCGCGGCAGGAATAGCCATCGCCGCTGTGAATGCCCGCTCTTTATTGAGAAATTTCATGGTGGGCACGAGCTTTCCAAATGCCGCGAGCAGTGGCATCTCACGATGAAGTTATTCATACTTCTAGAAGTATCACACTGCAAATCACAGAGCGAGCCGCTGTTTGGCAAGATTCCGAAAAGCCCTTTGGACTCAAGATATCGACTCAGCAACAGCTACGGTGAACCTCTTGGGCTTTCGTGCCAACCAACAATCTACACTTGACCGTCTCAGTGTGCAATGTTCCAGCCGCGTTTTGGGCTGGATAGCCCTATCGGCGATTGCAGGAATTCCTCATCTAGATTGGCCCGATAGAACGCGATCGGGCGCTAGTCGATCCAAGTCCGCATATGCATTTTGAATGTATTCTCTCGAACCATATGAATGATCGTTGCCATCCTTGACATTCATGTGGATGTGAACGTAACGAAGGCGGTCCGATGGACAGTACCCAATAGGTGAGAAACAATATCAGCCGTTTCTGCGATTGCCCGATCCTTTCTTGAAAGTCGATTTCCTTGGAACGCGGGTGACTTCCAAAGAATCTGGCCGGTATCCTCACGGGGCATCGGCAAAATCAATTTGTTTCTCTTGGAAGGCAGTTCGGTGTATAAGAGCATCCATCCGGGATATCAAAACGGAAATTCAGCTAACATCCAATGAATTTGTGGAACGGTCAAGGAGATTACATGAGTAAAAGTACTGCGCACCGATTGTTAAAGTTTGTGCTGGTTTGCTCCGCGGTTTTTGTTTTCTTTGCCACACGTCATGCGGGTCCGGTAGCAGCAGGGCAACAGGAAGGCGCCCCTGCGCCGGCGGCACGCACTCTCAATGCCGGCACCGACCCCGATGAAGTAGCTGCAGGCCTAAAGAAGTTTCAGCACGGGCCGACGCTTCCTCACAAGCTGGTGGCCAACTGGCCGACGCTTCCGAAGGGCTACAACTTCGGCGAGACGACCGGCGTGGACATCGACAAGAACGGCAACGTCTGGGTCGCCAACCGCGGCTCGTGGCCGGTCATGGAGTTCGACAAGAACGGCGAAATGCTTCAGGCGTGGAATCGCGATACGGTACGCTTGACGGACGGCATCGGCAAGGGCGCGCACGGCCTGAAAGTGGACGTGAACGGAAACATCTGGCTCGGCGATGTGGATGGCAGCATCAACTTCAAGTTCAGCCCGCTGGGCCGCCTGTTAATGACCCTGGGCAACCGGCAAACTTCTCCCAACAACAACGACAGCAAGAGCGGCTTCAACCGGCCGACGAATTTCTGGCCCCTCCCCAACGGCAACATGCTGATCTCTGACGGCTACGGAAACTCGCGCGTCATCGAGTTCACCAATGACGGACACTACGTCATGAAGTTCGGCACACCGGGCAACGGCGACGGACAGTTCACGCTGCCACACGGCGTCACGATGGACAAGAACGGGCGAATCTATGTTGCGGATCGCGGCAACTCGCGCCTGCAGGTCTTCGATCGCAGCGGCAAGTTTATCGCGAAGTGGACCGACGTGGGCCAACCCTGGGACGTGTACTACGCTTCCGGGGAAGATGCGATCTACATGTGCGACGGCCAATGGGACCGCATCACCAAGTGGACCACCGACGGGAAAATTCTCGGCGAGTTGAGCCACTTCGGCAAGGCTCCGGGCGAAGTCGATTTCCCGCACGCGATTGCTGTCTCAGCTGACGGCAAGGACATTTACGTGGCGGAAATCAAGAACTGGCGCGTTCAGAAGTGGACCTCCCGCTAAATTGTAAAGACGGCCTCTGGTTCGGCAGATTAGTTTTCGATTGCCGCGCCAGAGGCCATTTTTTTCAGACCTCAGCTGCTTACCACCGATGCAAGGACTGGTGTTTAATAGAATCTCGCGTTGCAGAATTCATCCCTTAAAGGAAAGTAAGACCAATGCCATCTTCGAAGCCCAATCGTATCGATTTTCATCATCACATTCTGCCTCCTGACTATATCAGCGCCGTCGGCGCGCCGGTGATCGGCAGTATTACAGGCAAGACGGAGCCTCCCAAGTGGAGCGTTGCGGAAGCGCTGGAATTGATGGACGGGTTCGGGGTTGAGATTGCAATGACGTCGGTTTCGGCGCCTGGATTGCCGCTGAAAGATTCCACGCGTTTGCAGCGCGTCGCGCGAGGATGCAACGACTTCGCCAAGCAGATGTCCACCGATCATCCCAGCCGGTTCGGCATGTTGGCGACTCTGCCCTTGCCGGACGTGTCGGCGAGCCTGGCGGAGATCGCATACGCCCTGGACGTGCTGGGCGCCGACGGCATTACGCTGATGACGAACTATGAAGGGCGATATTTGGGCGATGCGCACTTTGCGCCCGTATTCGATGAACTTAACCGCCGCAAGGCTGTCGTTTTTGTCCACCCAACAGTGTGCGCCTGCTCCGCCAGTCTCGGGATCGGCGTTCCGCCTTCGATGATCGATTTCCCCCACGAAACGACTACGACGATCACCAGTTTGCTGTTTAACGCAACTTTCAGCCGTTGCCCGGACATCCGGTTTGTTTTCTCGCACGCGGGGGGCACGGTTCCCTATATTGCCAATCGTATCGCGGGGGGCATCGCCCGGCTCAATCCAAGCCTTGCGGACAGCCTCCCGATTCTCAAGCGCATGCATTATGACGTGGCATTGTCTCTGTTCCCGCAAACGATGGCGGCGCTGCTCGATTTTGTGCCCCGGACGCAACTCCTATACGGAACCGATTTTCCGTTCTTCCCGAATGCGTTAGCTGCTGCGAACGACCGGGTGGCCGCGATGAAACTGGACGAGCGAACCCTCGCGATGCTGGAGCGCGAGAACGCGCTGGCGTTGATCCCACGTCTTCGAAGATAGCGTAATTTTCGGCGGGGGAGTTTTGATGGAAGAGGCTTTACCTAGAAGGTAGTTGCGTGGGTGGCGGGAGAAGCTTACGATGCGCGGGACACGGATGAGTCGATGGTCCCATTTGAGGCAAAGAATGCAAATTGTCGGACGCACAGACTCACTCAGTAACGGCCGGCTACACTGTTCCTTTGGAGGATTCTCATGCGCACATGGTTAAGTCTGTTACTCATGGTGGCTGTGGCCGTTTCAGCCGCGGCAGCCGATCAGAAGACGGTAACGCTGGAGTCGGCTACGGAGGCCCTCGGAGCCGATCACATTCGATCAATCGAATATTCAGGGACGGGGAAGTGGTATTTGTTCGGCCAGGAGCCGAATCCGAATGAGACTGCTCCGGAGTATGACGTCACCAGCTACACCGCATCGATCGATTACAATTCGGCCACATCGCATATCCAGAGAGCCGCCAGAGAGGTGATCGATCCGACGCGTTGGCGTCCAGTGACTCAAATGGCGGCAGCTCGAGGAGGTGGACAGGGCGCGCAGGAGTTCGTGGCCGGGGGCATTGGCTGGACATTAGGCTCCACGGGTGGAAATGCGACCGGCTTGCCGGTGACCGCCATCTCGGATGCGAAAAACGCCGAAGAGCACACCATGGAAATCTGGGCCACACCGCAAGGTTTCCTGAGAGCGGCGGCGGCAAATCACGCCACGTCCAAACCGCTGAACGGTGGCGGCTCTGAAGTCACCTTTATGATGGGTAAGCACAAAATGATTGGGAGGATTAACGCCCAGAACCAGGTCTTTCACGTCGTCTACTGGATCGACAATCCGATTCTGGGCGACATGCTCTGCGAAGCCGGGTTTACGGAATACCGCGATTATGGCGGCGTGCAGTTTCCCTCCCATATTGTCCGCACGCAGGGCGGGAAGATGAGACTGGAACTATTTGTGTCCGATGTAAAGGCCAACGTCCCGGTGGTCATTCCCGTTCCTGAGGGAATGCGCGAGGCCATGAACGCTCCCGTGAAGGTGACGGTGGACAAGCTGGCCGAGGGCGTGTACTGGCTCAGAGGTTTTCAATGGCACAGCGTAGCTGTCGATCAGGGCGACCACATTGTGATGATCGACGCTCCACTGGACGAGGCGCGCTCGCTGGCCGTGATTGCGAAAACCAAGGAGACGATTCCCAACAAGCCGATCACCTACCTCATTAACACGCACGCGCACTTCGATCACGCCGGCGGCGTGCGGACGTACGTGGATGAAGGCGCGATGATCGTTACCCTTCCCATGAACCAGGCGTTCTTCGAACGCGCGTGGCGAACGCCGCACACGCTGATTCCGGACCGGCTGGAGATTTCGAAAAAGAAGCCGAAATTTTTGCCGGTCACTAACGGCAAGCTGGTGCTCAGCGACAGCAAGCGCCCCGTCGAGGTTTATGAGCAAGTGGGTAGCGCGCACAATGACGCCATCGTCATGGTCTACCTACCGGTGGAAAAGATTCTTGTCCAGGTGGACGCGTGGAACACCGAGGCTCTTACCGCTTTGAGGATAGACACGATCGGCGGGGAATATGTGAATCCGTACATCCTGAACCTGTACGACAACATCATGCGCCTGAATCTGGATGTTCGAACGCTTGTCCCGCTGCACGGGCCGCGCACTACGACGATGCCGGAGCTGCGACAGGCACTTTTGATGGAGTAAGGCTGGTTGGTGGCGGGTACTACAGAAAATGGGACTTCTATCCGCGAGTCAGAAACGAATGGACAGTCTTTCAGGGCTACGGCTTGAACTTATATCCAAGGCCCTGGACGGTGAGAATAAATTTGGGTTGCTTGGGATCGTCTTCCAGTTTTTGACGCAGGCTGGCGACGTGGACGTCCACCGTGCGGGTGTACATGTCGGCGCTGTAGCCCCAGACCTGTTTCAAGAGTTCTTCGCGGGATAGCGTCGCGCCGCGGTGTTCGATGAAATATCTCAAAAGTTGAAACTCGCGCGCCGATAAATTTACAGGTGTTCTGTCCCGCGTCGCTTCCGTTCCGACCAGGTCCACGCGAAAAGGGCCGAATTCGAAGACGCCTGTTTGAACGACAGGGCGGCTCGGGGCGCGCCGCAACAGCGCTTCGATACGGGCCATAAGCTCCCTCATATTGAATGGTTTGGTGACGTAATCATCGGCGCCGATTTTCAGGCCGTTCACTTTGTCGCTGGTCTGTGAGCGGGCCGTCAACATCAGGATGGGCGTGATGAGGCCAGCCTCGCGGATGTCTTTGCACACGACGAATCCACTCTTCCCCGGCAACATCACATCGAGAATGATCAGATCGAAGGGGATATGGGTGGCCTTCTCGAATCCCTCATCGCCGTTCGTCGCGCATTCCACCACATATCCTTCGTTCCGCAGCCGGTCGCCGACCGTCATGCGCAGCGCTTCTTCATCTTCGACGAATAAAACGTTACCTAACACTGTGGATTACTCCGACTTCCTCCGCCGTTGTTTCGGGCCGGGAAGAATTCGCGTGGTCCAAACACGTTTATTCTTGCATTAGAGACTATGGACGGCCTGTGTTTCTACATGGTTTCTGGAAATCGTTCCAAAATGGGACAACTCAACAGTTTCTTGACACTCTTTCTCGCAGGGTGCTAGGTTAAACTATCACATGCTCTGTCATGCAGTGACCAACAGATGAATCCGGGCCGCATCTCAAACCGCCGGCTTGCTTGCCACCTGATTTTGGCGATCGTCCTCGTATTTGGCATCGTCCAATGGAGTTTCCTGCCCATTCTGGTGCAAAGCGCGCCTACCGGTAGCGGGAGCTTTCTGGAAGCTTCGAACGGTCACACCTCGAAGTTTGCGGCGCCTTTCAAATGTTTGTTGGGAAGTTTTGCAAAGCCTTGCGTCGCACAAACAAGTTTTGTCGTTCCGTCCATTTCATCCACATTTCTGCATCGTTCGAACGAACCGACCGTCAATTGGTGCGACCTTGTTTTTTCGTATCGCCAATTTCGGGCTCCGCCCTCTGCTTAACCAGCCGCAGGGACACGCCTCCTTGCGCAACTCCTAGATTTAATCAGCGTTGATATTACCGGTCTTCCGACTCCACTGTTCTTGGGGGGAGGACTACCAGGTAACAACATCCACATTAGTGATTTATGCGATCAGGAGATCGCTTAACGCAGTCATATGAGAATCGCGTCTCCTAGAGAGATTCCGATTACGGAATTCCGTTAGGCTGGTAAACAAGCTTGAGAATCATGGAGGTCGCTCAGTGAAATATTCGAAAATGCGAAAGACCGTGTTGTTTGTCGCCCTTGCCGGGTTTGCCGGCGGCTGTGGCGATGCGCACAAGGCGAATGCCGACGATGTCGCGAACGCTCTTGCGGCACCCGTCGTGAAAGTAGTGCGGGGAAACATCGCCGACGAGCTGGAGATAGCGTCGGAGTTTCTGCCATTTCAGGAAGTCGATGTCTACGCCAAGGTCTCCGGATACATTCACAAACTCAATGTGGACTACGGGACGCACGTCAGGAAAGGCCAGGTGCTTGCGGAATTGGAAGTGCCGGAATTGCAGCAGCAGCTGCAACAGGACGAAGCCTCGGTCCGGCGCAGCGAACAGGACCTGGAGCGCGCACAGGATGAATTGAACCGCGCGGAATCGACGTACAAGGTAGCGCACCTTACCTATACGCGACTTGCTGACGTGCAGAAGTCCCGTCCCGAACTTGTAGCCCAACAGGAAATCGATATGGCGCAGGGCAAGGATTTGGAGGCCAGCGCCGAAGTCTCCTCGCAAAAAGCCGCAATTGCCGCGGCTGAACAGGGCCTGCAGGTTGCGAAGTCAGCATTCGGAAAAGATCAGGCCATGTTCGACTACACGCGAATGACAGCCCCATTCGACGGTGTTGTGACCCAAATTTATGCCTTCACGGGGGCGCTACTCCCCGCGGGGACCGCCTCGATCAATAAAGGCGAGTCCGCCCTCTGCCGGCTTTCACAAAACGATCATCTGCGGCTGGTGATTCCCGTTCCCGAGCGGGCAGTTCCTGATATTCAGATTGGCGAAACCGTTGCGGTGATCGTGTCGGGTGGAAACCAACCATTTGACGGGAAGATTGTGCGCTTCTCGGACCAGATCGACACGGCCACTCGGACGATGCACACGGAATTGGATGTTGCCAATCCCAAATTTGTTCTCGTGCCGGGGATGTACGCGTCCGTCAAGATTCCGCTTCATTCCGCAAAGAGCGTTCTAACGGTGCCGGTACAAGCCGTCCAGATTATCGGTCCGGGAAAAGGATTGGTGTTGGTTGTTGCGCAGGACCACAAGATCGAAAGGCGCGAGGTATCGCTGGGATTGCAATCCGCGACCAGTGCCGAAGTTATTTCGGGCTTGCAGGAAAACGAAAACGTCATTTTCGGAAGTTTGAGCCAATACCGGCCGGGGCAACGTGTCGCGCCCAAGCCGGTCGTCCCATCCAGCATGGAATAGGAGACCCAATGCCATCGTTCGCTGTCCGACATCCTTATTTGATTATCGTTTTTTGTTTGTTCGTGGTCGTGTTGGGGCTGACCAGCCTCGCCCGCATGCCCGTGGACATGTTTCCGCCCATCAAGATTCCGGTCGTTCTGGTAGCGACGTTTTATAGCGGGATGCCTCCCCAGCAGATCGAAGCGGATATCACCGATACGTTTGAGCGCTTCTTCACCCTGGCGAGTGGCGTGGATCATATGGAATCGAGATCGCTGCCCGGGGTCAGTTTGATCAAGATTTATTTCCAGCCCGGCACGGACGCCGATTCGGACGTCACGCAGATTTCCAACCTGGCTATGGCGGATTTGCGAAGGCTCCCGCAGGGAACGCTGCCCCCCGTCGTGCTGAAGGTGGATGCATCCAGCTTGCCGGTGTGTTTGCTGACGGTGTCAGGCGAGGGTTTGGACGAAACGCAGCTTCACGACTATCTGCAATATCAAATTCGAAATCAGATTGCGGGCGTTCCCGGCGCTACTGTTCCACCGCCGTTCGGGGGTAAGTACCGGCAAGTGATGGTCTATGTGGACCCGCTGAAATTGCAGGCTCACCAGTTAAGTCCCATGGATGTCGTTCGTGCGACGAACTCCTCCAACTTAATCCTGCCTGCCGGCGATGTGCGGCTTGGTCCTATCGATTACAACATTTATACGAACGCGCAAGTGCCGGACGCGAAAGCTCTGAATGACGTTCCCCTCAAGACAGAGGGCCAGAAATCGGTATTCATTTCCGATGTGGGAAAAGCCGTGGACGGGGCCGCGCAGCAGTACAACATTGTCAGGGTTGACGGCCAGAAGTCGGTTTACGTGGCGGTCCAGAAACAGGGAGGGGACACCAACACCATCGCCGTCGTGGACGGAATTCGAAATGCGATCAAGAGTCTGCGCGATATTCCAGCTCAGATGAAAGCGTATGTCACCTTCGACCAGTCTGTGTTTGTGAAGCAAGCTATTTTCACGGTGCTGCGCGAGGGAGGGATCGGAATCCTGCTGACGGGCGCGATGATTCTGATTTTTCTCGGAAGTTTTCGCGCTACGCTTGCCGTTTTCCTGTCGATTCCGATTTCCGTGTTCATTACTTTTTTTATCCTGCACAGCGCGGGGAAGTCGATTGATGCCATGGTGTTGAGCGGGCTGGCGTTGGCGTTTTCGCGGCTGATCGATGACTCCGTGGTGGTGATTGAAAATATATTCCGACACCTGGAAATGGGGGAATCGCCGGAAGTTGCAGCTGTGAAAGGCACGAATGAAGTTGCGCTGGCGGTTCTGGCGATCATGCTGGTGGCAGTAGTCGTATTCTTTCCGGTCACATTTCTTTTTGGCGTCAGCCAGTATTTATTCGGAGCGCTGGCGCTCGGAGTTGTGCTGGCCCTGTTCGCTTCGTACTTCGATGCGGTGACGGTCGTTCCTCTCTTCTGCGCCAACTACTTGAAGGCCATTCACGAGCAACAGCAGGGGCACGAGGGAAGCAAGCAATCGTGGGGAGCGCGATTTCACTTCAGGTTTAATGCGAAGTTCGAGGTAATGCTGAATTTTTACGAAAAATGGGTTAGGCGAGCGCTGGAGCGCCCGCGCGTCGTGGTTGTGGGATTCCTGGTGTTTTTCGTTCTTTGCTTCCTGCTGGTTCCCTTCATGGGCGTTTCGTTTTTTCCGCGAACCGATGCCGGACAGTTTGTGATCAACGTGAAGGCTCCGACAGGGACGCGGATCGAGCTTACCGATAATTATGTGAAGCGAGTGGAAGACATCGTGCATCAGGTAGTACCGCAAAAGGAGTTGGAAACGATTGTTTCAAATATCGGCGTTACGCCCGATCTGTCTTCGCTGTTCACTCCCAATGCCGGAATGCACACGGCATTTGTCCAGGTAGGGCTGAAAGAAGTTCACAAACAAAGCAGCTTTGTTTACATGGATCAGGTGCGCTCGCGGATCGGCTCGCAAATTCCTGAGCTGCGAACTTATTTTCAGTCCGGCGGGCTGGTTGACGCCGTGCTGAATCAGGGTGCTCCCGCGCCGATCGATGTTCAGGTGAGCGGCATCGATCTCGATGCGGACGAACGAATCGCGCAGGACCTGGCGCGCCAGTTTCGCGCGATTCCGGGAATTTCCGACGTATATATTCCGCAGGACATGGACTATCCCGCGCTGCAAGTGGATGTGAACCGCGCGCGGGCAAGTGAACTGGGGCTCAGTCCTCAGGAAGTCGTGGACAATCTGATTACTTCTTTGACTTCAAATGCCATGATCGCTCCCGGCTATTGGGTGGATCCCCGGAGCGGCAACAATTATCTGGTGACGGTGCAGTATCCCGAAAATCAGGTGCGCTCGATCGAAGATTTGAAGGCCATGCCGTTGCGCGGAGCTGGACTGAAACTTCCGACGTACCTCAATCAGGTTGCGAATGTGAGCGTCGTGCAGTCCCCCACGGAAGTAGACCACTATCAACTGCAACGGTCGGTGGACATCTACGTCGCCCCCGCCGGTGAAGATTTGGGAAAGCCCGCTGCGGCGATTGCGAAGATCGTCGCCGACACCAAGCTGCCGCAAAATCTGCGCATCAATACGCGCGGCCTTATCGTGACGATGCAGAACTCGTTCCGCAGTTTTGGAATCGGCCTGATTCTCGCGATCCTGCTGGTGTATTTGATTCTGGTTGCGCAGTTCGCGTCGTTTATCGATCCGTTCCTAATTGTTTTGGCAGTTCCCACCGGATTAGTCGGGGTTATTATCACGCTGGTGATTACGGGGACGACGCTGAACATTCAGTCGCTGATGGGTATCGTGATGCTGCAAGGGATGGTGGTTTCCAACAGTATTTTGATTGTGGATTTCGCCAACGTCTTGCGCAGCGAGGGACGCAGCCTGGTCGAAGCTGTGGCACATGCTTGCCGCATCCGTTTGCGCCCGATTCTGATGACATCTCTCGCAACTGTGGTTGGCCTGCTGCCAATGGCATTCAAGCTGGAGACGGGAAGCGAGGCGTATGCACCGCTGGCCCGGGCGATTATCGGGGGCCTGATTTCGTCCATTCTACTGACGATCTTTGTGGTCCCTGCGGCGTACGTTTTGATCTACCGCCGCAGCGATGTTCCGGGTAGGGACATGGTTTCCGTGGAGGAGAACTAATGCGTGCAGCTGGATTGTTCTTTCTCGTTTCGTTTCTGGCTGTCGCTCCATGTTGCGCGCAGGCTCCTCAAAAACTGACGCTGCAGGAGGCTGAACTAATTGCGCTGCAGAACCACCCGCAGATTCAGGCTGCGACGCAACTGGCCTCAGCGGCGACGGCGCAAGTGCAAGAGACGCGGTCCGTTTATTATCCGCAGGCGAGCGGCAGCCTGACTGGGGTGGAGGCGGAAAATAACAGCCGCATCGCCGCAGGGGGTTTGAATAATCCGATCATTTATAACCGGTTTGCCGATGGAATTGCGGTGAACCAGTTGGTGACGGATTTCGGACGCACGTATCAGCTTGTCAAGAGTTCGAACCTGCATGCGAAGGCGGAACAGGAGAACGTGACCGCCACGCGAGCCGATGTGTTGCTGGAGGTCAACCAGGCGTACTTTGCGGCACTTAAGGCGCAGGCGGTGTTGCAAGTCGCCGAACAGACCGTAAAGTCCCGCCAGCTTGTTGCCGACCAGACAAGCGCGCTGCAAAAGAATAATCTGAAATCGGGACTGGATGTGAGTTTTGCGGATGTGGATTTGGCGCAGGCGCAACTCCTGCTGATTCAGGCGCAGAACTATTTACAGGTCTCGTTTGCAGAGCTTTCCGCCGCGCTCGGGTATGGCGATCAGCGCACGTTTCAACTTTCGGATGAGCCACAGCCGCCCGCTCCGTCCGCGGATATTTCGCCTCTGCTGCAAGAGGCGCTGCAGAACCGGCCTGAGGTCATTCGTAAGGGACTCGACCTGAAGTCAGCGCAGAGTTTTGCAACCGCGGAGCGCGATCTGTGGTTTCCCACGATTTCCGCTGCGGGCGCGGCTGGACTGATTCCTTATGGCCAGGACCCACTCACCAACCGTTATGCCGCTGCGGGTTTCAACGTGAATATTCCGATCTTTAACGGGAAACTTTTCAATGCTCGCCATCTGGAAGCCGAATCGCGAGCCAACGCGCAACAACAATACTTGCGCGATCTGCAGGACCGGATCGCGCGGGATGTTCGCATGGCGTGGCTCAACGCCAATTCCGCATTTCAACGGCTTTCCGTGACCGAGCAACTTCTGAATGAAGCGACTCAGGCGTTCGATCTGGCGCAGTCGCGGTATGGGCTCGGGCTCAGCTCGATTGTGGAATTAAGCCAGGCGCAATTGAATCTGACGCAGGCGCAGATTACGCGCGTCAGCGCTCAATACGATTACAACGGGCAGATGGCAGCCCTGGATTACCAACTGGGACGAATGTGAAACCTCTTCGATTCAACCGGTGTAAGAGTCCCCGATCAGCTAAACTCATATGAATTGCGAAAGGCGGGCATTTGCTCCACTTCGGAACATTTATTGTAGGGATCATTATTGGATTCCTGGGTGGATTATTTGGGAAGGGAGGAAGTGCAATCGCAACGCCTTTGTTGAGCATGCTGGGTTTTCCAGGTTTCGTTGCTGTCGCCTCGCCTCTCCCAGCGGTCATTCCGGGAACGTTGATTGCTTCGGCAGAGTATTGGCAGTCACATCTCCTGGACTGGCAAATCATCCTTTGGAGCATCACTGTCGGCGTTCCTGCGACAATTTTCGGATCGTTTCTGACGAAGTTTACAGGCGCCCGCCCATTATTGATCGCTACAGGATTGCTGGTTCTCGGATTCGGTCTTTCCTTTCTGCTTTCACCACAGGAAGGAAAATCTCCGAGATTTGGCGTGAATGTCGGCGGGGCGGTTCAGCCATCCCATTGGATACTTCGGCTTGTGGTTATCTCAGCCGGAGTAGGAATCATTTCCGGGCTCCTGGCGAACGGGGGCGGATTCCTTCTTGCACCGAGTTATTCCCGATGCCTGAAGCAGCCGATCAAGAAATCCTTTGCATGTTCGCTCGCCGTTTCCGCCGTCCTTGCCGTGCCCGGAACCATCATTCATGCATATATGGGGCATATTTCATGGCCGGTGACCGGCCTTCTGGCCCTCGGTTCCGTGCCGTTTTCTTTTTTTGGCGCGTGGGTGGCCATTCGTACGAGACCGAGCAGACTCGAGCGGCTGTACGGAGCCGTGCTCACGATTCTGGGTGCTTTCTTCCTTTTCCATATCTGATGCTCAAGGGCGGGGTCCATAAGGAGATTAAACCTCTCCTGCCCCAGCAATACGCGCAAAAGTTTTCAGGACATTTGGAGTCCAGTGGCTGATCTGTGCCCTTGTTTTTCACTGGAGCGGGACCAAGTCCTGCGGATCTTCGGGTGGTTCGCTAGTTGGGCCACGGATCGATAATCTAGTATCCGGGCCAGGCCGTTTCACATAAAGTTATGGAACTATTGTGAATGGGGTCGAAACTAGAGTGTGATCGTTAGGGAGGTTTCGGTGAAACTACTGTCCACAGGACGTTTTCTGCTCTGCCTGCTGAGTTTGGTCGTCACGGCATGTTGCGTCCAGAACTTGGCCGCGCAGGATGTGGCAATCAGGAATGTCCGCATCATCGTGGGAAACGGGACCGTCGTACCATCCGGCACGATTATTGTTCGCGGCGGGAAGATCGCTTCAGCGAGCGTCGATAAAGTCGACACGCGAGGGTTGAAAGTGATCGACGCGAAGGGCATGAGCGCCTTGCCGGGCTACATCGATGCGCACAAGCACATCAATACCGGGCCCGACGAGAAAGCGCAAATGCAGTCGCTGCTGGAGGCGGGATACACGACGGTCCTGTCGGGCGGTGGCCCAGGCGACGGCAGCATTGCGCTGCGGGATCACATCGAATTGGGGATGATTAATGGGCCTCGCATCATTCCTTCGGAGCGCATCAATCTGAGTGGCACTCCCGATGAGGCACGGGCTGCGGTGCGCGCGATGGCCGCCAAGGGCATTGCGCATACGGGCGAGATTGGGCTCACGCCTGAGCCGGGACCAACCGCGCACGAGATTGAAGTGCTGAAGGCCGTCGTGGACGAAGCGGCGAAGGTTGGGGTGCAGGTGAACGTTCATGCGGTGAGTAATGCGGCGATGGTCGCCGCGATTGATGTCGGCGTGCGCCGGTTAGTTCATCTGCCGAATAAGGATTGGACCAGTCGAGAGGCTGCTGCGAAAGTGGCGTCAACCAATTCCATCGTTTTGGGATTGATCGCGTTTGGCGCGCCGATCATTGATGTGTTTGAGAAGGATAACACGCCCCGTTTCCGCGACGGCAAGGTCTGGCCGGAGGCGATCGCCGGAGCGAACCGGGACGCGGCAGGGAAGGCGACGGGCACCGAGGCGGGCTACACGATCGTGAATGCGCGAACGATTTGGGATGCGAGCGGCGGCAAGGCCATTGGGTATTGCACCGATCAGAATTATGCGGACATCGCGGTTCTGGAGCATGAGCTCAAGTCGTACAGTGTGATGTTCTCGATGCAGGACATTATCCGAATCATGGGGCCGAATACCGCGGAGTTTCTGCACATGTCCGATCAGATCGGGACGCTGGAGCCCGGCAAGCTGGCCGATATTATTTTGCTCGACGGAAATCCGCTCGACGGAATTCAGTACATGTTGAAGACGAAAGTGGTGCTGAAGGGCGGGAAGGTTGTCGTGGACAAGCGAAAGAATTCAAAGTAACAATTTTTACCAGAGCTTGGCAACGTGAGCGACGCCGGCGGCGATCAGCGCCACGCCGGTGATATAACCGAGAATTTCCCCCTTTGGCAGGACTTTTTCCGCCATCACGACCAGTGCGAGCAAGGCGATCCAGAACAGATTCATTACTCCGGCGACGAAGAGCAGGGCCATCAGAATCCAGCAGCAGCCCGTGCAGTATGCGCCGTGCCGCACGCCCATCAGGAAGGCGCCCTTCGCGCCGTCGCGCCATTCGCTCATCAGAAACGAGAGCGGCGAGCGGCAATGTTTCAGGCACGATTGCTTGAGCGGGGTCAATTGAAATAATCCCGCGGCGATGAGCAAGGCGCTGTTCAACACCTGACTGGTTGCGGACATCGTCGTGGAAAGGAGCGTGGCCTGGTGCAATCCCCACTCGGCCAGCGTGGCTGTGGCGGAGTAGGCTGTCCAGACCGCGAGATATCCAAGAAGAAAAATTCCCACTGGGACAAGCGGGCGATTGTTGGCGCTGCGGCTCTTATTCACTGTGAGAAACGCCAGAACCATGGGCGTGGCCGACGGGACCATCATCGCCACCATCATCACCACCCACATTACAAAAAGAAGCAGGATGTCCACAGCTCCCCACGGCGCGGTATCCAGCATGACCATTCCGGGCATGTCCATGCCGGACATTTCCATGGCCCTATTTAGATGAATGAGATACAGCCAGGAAAGAACCACCATGGCTGCGAGGCAGCCGCAGACGATCAGCCGTTCGCGATTGAAGAACGCTTCCAAGCAGGTCTATCCGTTCGACCAGCGATAGTTGTAGAGAATCCAGTTGGACTTTTCGGCGCCTACCTCGATGCCAGCGGCTTTTGCACGAAACGTTCCCTGGCCGCATTCGCCCTTTTTCCAGATGAATCCGTCGGGAAGATCGACATTGGCCAGATGGTCTTCGCCGGTCACGGGGTTCTTGAAGGTGTCGCCGCGGCCCTCGCCAACGCCTTCCGCCTTGAACGTACTTTTTTGACCTTGCCCTTCGATTGTGATTTTCGTCTTTACCAACCCTTTGATTTCAAAGGTCGGGCCCAATAGTTCCCACGGCATTCCGCCGAGCTTTCCGGTGAAAATTTGTCCGAGCGCTTCGATCTGTTGATCGTTCGTATCCGGTTCGACGATAAAGACACATTGCCCGTGGCCTTCATGGATGGCCTTAGGCCAGGAGAGGATCGCAGCGCATTTCAATCCGGACAGGTTGAGGTCGCCGGAGGAGCCGCTCTCGATCACCATGCCTACGAACGCCCGGCAGCTTCCATCCTTGGAATTCGGAAAGCCGCCGAAATTGCAGCCGCAACCGAAGTCACAGTTGCAAAATTCATAGCCGCGTCCCTGTAGCGCCCACCGCGTTGCCGTGCCCGTCGTTGCCATGCGTCCTCCTTCGTCGATTGCGCCAATATTAACCAAATCTGGCGAAATTTCCACCTTTCCAAATTCGGCTGCGCGTTCACCGGGTCGATGCAACACCATCTAGCATAAACCTCTTCTGCAAGATTGGTGGTTATGGCGTAAGGCAGACGGGTGAGATCTTCCGCGATGCAGAGGACTGCCATGCGGAGCCATTGGAAGGCGGGACAGTCGTTGCATCAGATTGGGTGCGCCTTCGCGAGCGCCTCTCTTGCAATCGCGTTGTTTCAAGTATGGCCGTCCGGCGTTACAATTCCGAGGTATTAGAGGGCATTGCGATTTGCTGACACGGTCTGAGATCCTTACTACTGCATTGTATGGTATCGCTGGCAGGGCTCATCTCCAACAAATTACGAAAATTGGATCGGTGCGCAGAATGGTTATTTCAGCAACGAACTTTGGCCGAGGAATTGTAATAAATATTTTGTTATGTGCGCGTTGCATGAGACTAAGCATCGCATTCTTGTCCATCTGCCTGACTGCACTCTCTGCGGCGACGGCAAATGGGCAGGCGTCCCACATCACGCTGCTGGAGGGCACCGAACTGACAAATTCGGAACGCCAGGTAATCACAATTTCACGGCAGGGAGATCGTTTCATTTTCGTGTCGCAAGGCAACTTTTATATACAGGGCATCGGTGAAGATAAGCCGGTACACATCCCCGAGCTTCTGGATGGGTACCGAAAGGCGAATCCGGAGTTCTCGCCTGACGGCCACTCGATCGCCTATTGGGCGATGGACGGCTCGGAGTTGCGGCGCTTCACCATAAGCGGCGGTCCAGTGACAACGATCTGCAAAGCCGATGCTCCGTTCGGCCTCAGCTGGGCGCCGGATCGCACAATCGTATATGGGCAGGGAGCGAAGGGAATCTGGCGCGTGCCCACCAGAGGCGGAACTCCTGAAAATATTGTGAAGGCGGGGCGCGGAGAAATTTTGCAGGGCCCGCAGATTCTGCCGGACGCCGCCACCGTGCTTTTCACCATCGGTGACGAAACCGTGCCGGCAAGTTCGCGCTGGGACCGTGCCCGGATTGTCGTGCAATCGCTGAAATCCGGAGAGCGCAAGACAATCGTCGCAGCCGGTCACGATGGGCGCTACCTGCCGAGCGGTTACCTCGTTTACGCGCTGAACGGTAACGTAATGGCCGTGCGGTTCGACGTGAAGAAGCTGGAAACGATCGGCCCGCCGGTGCGCGTGATTGACGATGTGCTGATGGCGAACGCGGGCGCGACCGGCGCCGCGCAATTCAGCGTCTCCGATAACGGCGTGCTGGTCTATATCCCGAAGCGCTACGATCCCAACGTCGTTCCGAACCAACTTGCGCTGGTGAGTTTCGATGGAACCCGCAAGATGCTTGGCAAATTACCGACAGGCACATGGGCTCCGCGAATCTCGCCGGATGGGCAGCACGTAACGTTCATGGCCGGAGGCGACATCTACGCGGCGGATCTTTCCAATGTCGCTACGGCGCGGCGCATCATCCCGCGCGCCAATTTCCCCGTGTACAGCCCCGATGGCCAATGGATCGCATTCGAATCCCAGCGTGAGGGGGGCGAGTCCCTGTACGTGCAGCGCGCCGACGGATCGGGCCAGGCGGAACTGGTGGAAAAACCCGGCAGGGGCCCGGAACAGTGGCCCGCTGGCGATCAGGGCTTTTCCTTCATTTCCTTTCGAGGAGACGGAACGGATTACGACCTCTGGACCTATTCGGTGAAGGAGAAGGCAGTGATGCCGCTGGTCGTGGTCCCCAAGAGCGGCGAGATCAGCAGCCAATTTTCTCCGGACGGCCATTGGTTTGCCTACATGTCCAATGAATCCGGCGACTGGCAGGTCTACGTCCAGCCCTATCCGACAACGGGCGCGCGCTATCAAGTCACAACAAAAGGCGGCCGATTTCCCGTGTGGTCGAACGATTCGCGGGAAATCATTTATGAATACGATGGAAAATTATTTTCGAGCGCTGTCGATGCCAGTAAGGGCATGACATTTGGCGCGCCGGTCGAACTACCAATCACCGGCTTCACTCAGACGCTGATACGTCGAAACTACGACCTGACTCCGGACGGGAAGCATTTCCTGATGGTGTTCCGCTCGCCGACCGTACAGGTTGAGGTTATTGCAAATTGGTTCGAGGATCTGAACCGCCGCTTGAAAGCAGAGTAAAAAGTTTCGCGTGATTCCAGTAATCACTGACCTTCCGATGCCGCTGTTTGCCGAAGTTTAGCCGTAGGAATCTCGCAATATTTGCCGAGTCCTGCTCAGCCAGCAAATTGGTTGTGTGAAGCGCGGGAGTGAGAGTACGATCCGCAAGCCGAAATGGAAATGCTCCCCGACATGAGGTGGCCAATGAAGAAGCATGTGCCAATCAAAGTCGTACTGACGATATTGATTGTCTGCGGCCTTGTGCGCGCTGCCGCCGCGCAGCAAGTAACGATGACGGTCGATGCGGCCAAAACGGGCGCGCCCATCTCTCCGTACATGTACGGTTATTTTACGGAACTTCATGAAAACAACAACGAGGGCGGCTTCTGGGCCGAGATGCTGGGAGACCGGAAGTTCTTCAATCCGGTGACATCCGGCAAGGACCGCGAAGCCACCCTGGGGCGCAGGAGCAGGCCGCGCGCGCCCAGATTCAAGCCCGTCGGTCCGGACGAATTCATCGTAATGGACACGCAGAAGGTCTTCGTTGGCGAGCACAGCCCTATGGTGAAATTGGATGCAACCACGCCGCACGGAATCCAGCACTCGGGACTGGGTCTGCGAAAAGGGCGGAAGTACACCGGCCGCGTGGTCCTGGCCGCCGATCCGGGAGCGGATGTGAAAGTCAGCCTCGTCTGGGGGCTCAATCCTGATGACCGCCAGACCATTCCCATGAAGAAGCTCAAAGCCGATTATGTGACATTTCCCCTGAACTTCACCGCCGGAGCGGACACTGAGGATGCTCGCCTCGAAATCGTGGGCACTGGGAAGGGAACGTTTCACATCGGCACGGCGTCACTGATGCCCGCCGATAATCTGTACGGCTATCGCAGAGATCTAATCGAAGAGATGAAGAAGATCGGTCCGACAATGTTCCGCTTGCCCGGCGGGAATATGGTCTCCTCGTGGGACTGGCGTGATTCCATCGGCGACCGCGACAAGCGCCCACCACGCCTGAACCCCGCCTGGGACGAAGTGCAGCAGAACGACCTGGGGATCGACGACTACATGATCCTCAACAAGCTGCTCAACATGGAGCCGTACATCTGCGTGAATGCAGGTTTCGGCGATGCATATTCCGCGGCAGAAGAGGTGGAGTACACGAATGGTTCGGTGAATACTCCGATGGGCAAGCTGCGGGCCGCTAACGGACATCCGGAACCGTACAAGGTAGTCTGGTGGAACGTCGGCAACGAGATGTGGAACACAGCGCAAATGGGCTTCATGTCTGCCAACCAATACTGGATCAAACACAACATGTTCGTGCAGGCAATGCGGAAGGTGGACCCAAACATCAAGATCGTGACTTCGGGGGGATCGCCCGTTGAGACCGGACGGAGCCGGGCGGCGCTCACATTTACCGGGAAACACGACGCCTCCTACGGTGGCCCTGCGGACTTTACCGGAGCCCTGCTGTTGCACTCATCGGATTATTTCGATGCCGCCGCAGGACACATCTACCCTCCCACTGCGGACATGGCCTTCGATGCCGATAAGCAGGCCTACGTGAAGGTGGACGAGCCCCTGGATGCTCGCATCCGGAAGATTGCCAATGTTGTCCGCGCGGTCGAGGATGCCTGGGATGAGTACCAGCGGCGCTTCCCAAATCTCAAGATGGATCGTTACCCGGTCGCGCTCGATGAGTGGGTCTCCGAATGGCTCGGAGAACGCGGCGTGCGCACGCCTGGCTATTCGATGTTTGCTCCATTGTCCTGCGCACAGGCGATGCAGGAGATGTTCCGGCATTCGAACATGTTCATCCTCTCGTCGTACACCGCGGCGCCTCAACTGCTGAACTTCAATAAGACTGATGCGACGGTGCACCCCATCGGGCTGATGTTCGAACTCTACCGGCGGCATTTCGGGACGATTCCAGTGGACGTGACTGGTAATTCGCCACAACACGATTTGGCGGGCACGCCCGGAGTGGACAAGGGCAAAACCTCTTCGGGCAGCGATACCTATCCGCTGGATGCCGCAGCCGCGCTAACACCGGACCGGAAGTCCCTGACCGTGGCGATTGTGAATCCCACCGAATCCGAACAGCAGATCGATGTCGCGATTCATGGCGTGACGGTTCAGAACAAAGGTCGCGTCTGGCGAATTGCTGGTGCGGATTTGACTGCCGACAATGAGCCCGGCAAGCCGCAAGCGGTGGACATTGTGGAAAGTCCGCTGACGGGAGTGCCGGGCCGGTTGACGGTTCCCAAGCTCAGCATCAGCATCTACGAATTGCCAATCCAATAGACCGAGGGCACCTTCAGCCCCGGAATTTGCCGAGAGTGTGAATTACGACCTACTCCGGATGGAAAGCACTTCCTCAGGGTGTTCCGCTCGCCGACCGTACAGGTGGAAGTGATCTCTAATTGGTTCGAGGAGGTTAGCCGGCGCTTCAAAATAGAGTGACAATCGGCAAGTGATTCGAGTAATCGGCTACATGTCGATAAACGCAGCGTTTATCAGCAGGATGTGGCAACTAAACTCTCGCATAAGACCTTGAGAAAGACCCTGCCGAATTGAAAATTGCCTCTACCAAGGCTCTTGCGAACGCTACTTCTTTCGGGCTGTTTGGGCGATAAGTGCGAGTCTTGATAGGGGAGCTTCTAAAAAGCATTGGACGGATGCTTGCCTTCCAGGCGGTTGGCCCCTATCACTATTTGTGACCTCACCACGGTGTAACTGAAAGGATCCGAATCGTTTCTTGCTCGCTAAGCAAACGCCCAGGAACTTGGACGTTCACTCCCCACAACCCCGGTTCTAGATAACTTCCGTATTGCCGACCACACGTACACTGCCTCGGCCACAGGCCGTCGGAATTAACGCGGGCAATCTCGACGATCTCATGCCTCTTTATGGGGGTGAGGCCGCTTTTGCTGCTCAGCCTGGAAGTCTATACGGTAGCTATTAAGCAAAACGGGGAAATAACAAAAGTGCGTTCTCGCGTTGGATCATTTTGATGCTGCGTTCGTCTAAGGACGAATTTGTTATTCCTCCCACTGCCGCTCTCACGGCTGTCGCGGAAGCAAAAGGATAGTCCGTGCCCACCAATACATGCGAAACATCTACCATGCCCAGCAGAGGGCCCATTGCTTGCGGATTCGCTGAAAGTGCCAGATCATAATACTGGCGCTTCAATAGCGGTAAGGGGCCTTCCGGACCGGTGCGGGCCGCCACCGTGGGGTTGTTGCCAATTCGGTTGATCAGAAACGGTACCGTCCCACCGGCGTGAGAAAAGATGAACCGGATATCCGGATGACTCTTGAAAGTGCTGTTGACCAGCATACTGGTGATCGTCCGGGTGGTATCGTGTGGAAACTCGATTACCGCCGTTGGGATATCCGGTTGTACCCCAAGGGAGCAGTGACACACTGTCGGATGGACAAACACTATGGCCTTTCGACGATTTAGCTCATCCATCAGTGGTGAGAAGTGAGCATCCCCCAGGTAGAGGTCGCGGTAATTTGTATGCAACACGATCCCGTCCGCAGATAACGCCTCATACGCATGCTTGACTTCCCCGAGGCTCGCTGCAATGTCTGGCAAAGGTAGCACAGCGAACATGCCGAACCGGCGTGGATGATCAACTGCCATCTGTTTTGAGAACTCGTTACACGCCCGCGCCAAACGCTGGACCGCCTTCGCATCATTGAGAGGAATCCCCGGTGCCGACACCGACGTGATGGCCGTTTCAATCCCCAGCTGGTCCATTATTTCGATCGAGGAGGCAACGCTCCAGGGAGGTGCGTCCGGTCTCCCAGCGGGAGCGCCAATCGCAGAACCACCGATTTCTTTTACATACTCGGGGGGAAGGACATGATGGTGAACATCTACACACCGAGGCTTCCCGGACTCAGATTTCGTTTGAGCAGACAGAGCAAGCGGTCCCGTCGGAGACGCCAAAACATTATCCGGTAATACGCGCGAAATCATCGCCGCTGCGACCACTGCGGGTGCGTGGTGCATCAGATCCCGGCGGCTGAACGTCCTCTTCACCATGATACTTCTCCTCACCGTCGATTTACTTGTGAATGAAGCTGGCCAGCGGGGCATATTAACCGCGTGAATATATGCCTATTGGAGTCAAAGACCAAGCCGATTGTTCAGAGAAGCCCTAATTTGTGGAGATCGCGAGGCTCCGACGGCCAACTCCCGAATGACGGACAACCCGGAAGTTAACCCGGTCCAGAAGTCCACTTCTGGGAAGTTAGGGCTCCAGCGACTATTGCGATCGATTTCGGTCGATATAATGGTGCTGTCGGAAACTACCCCATACCAGTGTTTAAACTAATTAAGGCCAAATGAGCTACGTTCCTAGAATGCAGCCGCTCTCCGGAGGTTGGTTCACCACTAAACGCAAAAGTGTGATTCAGGTTCTTACTTCACTCATCGTGGTCACCGTGCCCGCCCATATTCGGCGTAGCGCCCGGTGAATTCCCCGAAGGTTCCGCGCCGCGGTCCACTACGACCGGCGGTTGGGAATCGATGGGAGATCCGGTGACTATGATCTGGCCGATCATGAATGAGTGCGGCAGGCAGGCGTAGGAGTAGGTGCCCGGGCGATTGAAGGTGACACCGACCGATTTTCCGGCGCCCATCATCCCCGTGTCCCATCCTCCACCGTCCATGGAGGAGGCGTTGTGGAGGGCCTTGCCGTTGTTGGTGAAGGTTACCTTGGTGCCGACGGGGACCGTGATCCGCACGGGGGTGAACGCGTAATCGACCAGCGTGATGGCGTTTGCGTTCACGATCGTTCCGTTGATTTCTCTGACCGTCGTCGGCGGCTTGGGCGCGGCGAATGGACGCAGGCGGTTGCCGGGTGCGCCGTTCAGCGAAAACGCCCAGATCAGGTCGCCGTTGGCGGACATCGTCTGGGTGGAAACGCCGCCTGCGGCGATGGCGACGTATTGTTCGCCGTCGATTTCGTAGGTGATCGCAGGGGCGTCTGCGCCTGCGCCGGTTTGCCATTCCCAGATCAGGTCGCCGGTTTTGGCGTCGTACGCCTGGAAATTGCCGTCGGGCTGGCCGTGGAAAACGACTCCCCCAGCAGTGGCGAGCGAGCCGCTGCCCTGGCCGATGGAGTAGGTCATCTTCTTCTGCCAGGCAATTTTGTTGGTTCGCGAGTCGATGGCGGTGAATGTGCCGGAGTAGCGCGCGCCGATTACCGGGCCGAGGAACGCGCCGTTTCTGGTCGGATCAGGGTGCGCTGGATCGAGCGGCTTCGTGTCCACGTGGCCGATGACGGAATACGGGCGATCCGCCGCGGTCACGTAAAAATATCCGGTCTGGGGACTGTAGGCCATCGGCGCCCAGTTCACTCCGCCATTGCCGCCCGGCGAGATCAAGGCAGGATGGTCGTAAACTGTGCCGAAGATGCACTTCGTAAGCCATCCGGCCAGCGGTTGCGGGCATTGTGGCATCACCGCATCGCCCTTTGGATAGGGCTGCGTCGCCGAGGAGGCCAGGCGCGGCTCCTGCTCGACCGGTTTTTCGTCTATGCCGATCAGCGGCTTTCCGTTGGTGCGGTCCAGCATGTAAACCCAGCCCGTCTTGCAAGCCTCGGCGATTCCTTTGTGCATCGTTCCGTCGTAAACCTGATCGAACAGAATCACGGGGCTTGGGCAATCGAAGTCCCACATATCGTGATGGACCACCTGGTAATGCCACGCGTAGGTGCCATCCAGATGCAGCGCCACGATGGAGGAACTGAACAAATTATTACCGGGGCGATTGATCCCGTTGCCGGAGGGATTGCCCGTGCTGAAGTAAATGAGTCCGAGATCCGGATCGACGGCTGGGTGCTGCCAGATGCTTGCGCCGCCATTCATCATGGATTTGGCGCGGGCTGGATCTGGATCGTTGGGCTGGGGCCACGTATCGCTGCCGAGTTTTCCCGGATCGGGAGTCGTCCAGAAACGCCAGAGTTCTTTGCCAGTTTTTGCGTCGAGCGCGGTCAGCTTGCCGCGAGCAGCGATGTCGCCGCCGGATACTCCGGTATAAACAACGCCTTTGTAGTACAGAGGCGCAGACGTGATGGTGTAACCGTCCTGCCAGCGGCCAATGCGCGTCTGCCACACGGGTTTGCCGGTCTCGGCGTCCAACGCGTTAAATGTGCCGTCCAGATAGCCGATAAAAACTTTTCCTTCGCCCACGGCCACGCCGCGATTGTCCCAGCCGCAGCAGACGGTACTGATGTCCTGCTCGATCCCGGAACGATGCTCCCAGATCAGCGCGCCGGTTTTCGCGTCCAGCGCGAAGACATCGTCATTTCCGCTGCTCACGTACATCACGCCGTCCTTCACTACCGGTGTGCCTTCCAGAGAAAACTTGCTGGTCACTCCGCCTGAGGGGACATAAGGCACTTCATTGCCCAGCCCGGAACCTAGATGCATGACCCATGCGCCTTTGAGGTTCTTCACATTCGCGGTGGTGATCTGTTGTAGCGTGGAGTAGCGCGTATTGCTCCAGTCGCCGCCGACCGTGGCCCATTCTTTGCCGGCAGGTTTCCGCAAGTCCAGAAGGCCTTGCGCCTGAAATACGAAGAATGGAATCATAATGGCAAACGCAACGGTAACCACCGCTATTTTTGAGCGCATTCTCTTCATCTATTCCTTTCGGTCTCTTCTTTTGGCCAAGCTTCACCTCCATCGTCACGCTAAAGCGCGAAAATGGAGTCTTTACTTCCAGTCAGAAATTTTCAGTTGGAGCGTTAACATTGCATAATACTCCCGGCAGTCGCTTGAGACAACGAAGGAAAAGTGGGGGGATGGGAATGTTTGGCCGCCAGTTTCGAGTCCGGATTTGAACCTATTGCGGCCTTTCCCGGTTCTCTGCGCGCAGCCGGAGGTGTTCCTGATTGTCTCGCAGCGACTTCCTGGTAAGCGTGTGAACCGAGACTTCCTCTTCGAGCGCAGCAACAGTCATAGCCAGTTCCCGATTCTTTGCTTCCACTGCCGCGTGCAACAGACTGTGCACCGCGAGCAATTCCATTGCGCTCCGTCTTCGTTGTGCAACAACGGCGGCAACGATCAAAGTCATTGCGCCATTCACGCCGACGAAGGTGTCCAAAAGAATCAAAGAAATCGCATGGTTGTTCGAAACGAATTGCCCATAGCCATGCATCGTGCCCCAGATCGCGCTGGCAAACAGGATAAATGTGGCTCCCGCAGCCTCCAGCGGACAAAACCTGAAGGCAGCCCAGACTAAAAACGGGGTAAACATATACGGGCTTATGATCTGAGCCTTATTGAAGGCGGTTGAAAGAGGACCGAACACAAGCAAACTAACAAGAATCAATCCAAAAAGTAATATCGTTAGTTTAACCACCTCCGGCAGGTCCAAAGGGTGATGGGAGCCGCGAAACAATAATATGAAGAAGGGCGCAACGACTAAAACGCCGATGCTGTGCGCCAGCCACCATTGGAGCACCACGAGGGAAGAATCCGGCAAGTTGTGGTGCCGAATGAAATAGTTTGTATGGAAGGCCACAGGAATATCTATCGAAGTTGCGCAAATGCAGGTGAAGAATAAGAAGCGGATTACGTCTTTCGACGTATCGAAAGCCTTTACGCCGTGAGCAAATCTGTTGACCAGATAGGCTCCTACGATTCCTTCCAGTGTGGCTGCGATGGGAGCTTCGAAAGATGCTCTTACCAGCCCCAACGCGGTCGCGTGACCCAGAAAAGACCCGACCAACACCGCAGGCCAAATCCGATACCCGAAAAGAATAAACGCAGCAATGGCGCAGCCCGCGGGGAGCCAAATGGTCCTTGAATACGGTTGGACAAATGGCAGCCTTGTCCCCAGCCTCGAACAGGCGAAAAAACAGATCAGCAGGAAGCAAAATAACACAATATTTTTCGGTGACATTGAATCGGAGGTTGGTTTGGCCACTGGCGATGGATTACACGTAGCGTTTAATACGAACCCCTAGTTTAGGGCGGTATTCTATCCCCAGATTGCCAGTAGGTACAATAAATTTGCTTTAACCGGAATACGCACATCGCAATAGACCGACTTCATGGGACCATGCGCTCAACTCCAGCAACTGACAACCCCGCTGGAACCCGCGACAATCGCGGCAATTCCTAGCATTCAATCGCGATACCGTTACCGACCCCCAAATGTAGATGGTGCCGCCATGAATTTAGCCTGTTCCCGATCTCCGAACGTAATCCCAACGGCACGCGCGGCGCGCACCATGCTCCCTTTGGGATCGACCAAACGTGTCTCGCCCACGGCATCCTCGAGCGGAACCGATTCAATCTCACCGCAACGGAGGCAGACCATGCGGCCGAATTCTCCGCGCGCTGCGAGTTCCACGGCTTCCACTCCGAATCGCGTGGATAGAATGCGGTCGAATGGACTGGGCGATCCTCCGCGCTGAATGTGGCCCAACACCGTTGTGCGCACATCCTGCTTAAGCGATTCGTGTATTGCCTCGCCAATGAGAATTCCCACCTGGCCGGGGCGCGGCTTTGGAAATGGGTTGCCAAACGGATCGTTTGCAGGCAGCTTCACGCCCTCCGCCACGACGACGATTGAGAATTTCTTGCCGGTCGCGGCACGCTCGCGTAATTTTTCACAAATGGTTTCAATCGTGAATGGAATTTCCGGGATCAGGATCACGTCGGCCCCACCGGCGATTCCGGAATGCAGCGCGATCCAGCCTGCATCGCGGCCCATGACTTCGATGACCATCACGCGGCCATGCGAATCCGCCGTGGTGTGCAGGCGGTCGATGGCGTCGGTGGCTACGTGCAGCGCGGTGTCAAAACCGAAGGTCACTTCCGTGGCGGAGAGATCGTTGTCGATGGTCTTGGGCACGCCCACGACCGGGATGCCCATTCGTCCCAGGTCCAGCGCGATCGATTGCGTGCCGTCGCCCCCGATCACGATCAGCGCATCCATCCCCAATTGATCCATGGTTCTGCGGCAGGTCAGGTAATCGTCCTTGGTTACTTTCACACCCTCTTCGTTGGTGTGGTGAAACGGATCGCCCTGGCTGCGGCTCCCCAGAATAGTGCCGCCGCGATGCAGGATTCCGGCGATGGATTCCACTGTTAGAGGAATCGTCCGCTCCGGCCAGATCAATCCGTCGAAGCCGTCCTGGATGCCGACCACGCGCCAGCCGTGCCTCATGATAGCTCCGCGGACTGCGCCGCGAATGACGGCGTTCAGTCCCGGGCAGTCTCCTCCGCCGTTGGCAATGCCGATACCTCTTATGGTTGGGGTCATACGATCTCCGTGATGCGGCAGGCGACGGGGCCTTCAACGCAAGGAGTGTATTCTACATGGAAATGCAGGATTTTTGACTGGTATCTCTATTGCGCGTGGATCCTCAGGCGGGAGGTGAAGGCTGTCGATGCTCTTCAATACGGCGCAAGTTACAATGACATTCTCTGCTGTGCCGGAGCAACGTCGAATCGATCGGGCCGGGAGCTTCGTCCGGTCATTGCCTCTATGCGAATGCAGTAGAGAATCGTAGGAGACGGCTGGCTCGCGTGCCGAAGTTGTTCGGCGGCGTAGGCCGCCTGCCACCCGAGAAAACGACGGTCCAGCAACTCGTACGCCCGTTTCCTCGCGGACAGATACCTGGGTTCATTCGACAACTCCTCATACTGCCCGTCGATGATCACGCAATTCCAGATGGGATGAGAAGGCCGGTCTCCGACGGGATGCGGTACGCTCCCCAGGATCG
>CAZUNI010000026.1:0-63075 GCA_964622265.1 uncultured Acidobacteriaceae bacterium
TCCAACTCGGCTGCCTCATTATCCTCTTGAGGCATTTATGAGATGGCTTCTAGTAGGGGCGCCGCCACCATCGCTGCTCGCCGGAGCAGTCTGTGGAGTGTCTGACGTTCCCGTCAATGGCGCAGCTGTCGTGGGTGCCGAAGAGGGAGCTGAAGGGGGCGGGGCACCATGGGGCTGCGCGTTATTTGAAAACTTCTGCGCATCCAGCGCAGTATCTCCTTCAATATAGGCCGTAATTTCCGCGCCCTTCGGAATCGTTACATCCTTGCCGCGTATGAACAGAAACAACGGGGCTACGGGAAAGAACAAGACACCGGAGGCAACGATCCCCACGGCCATTAATCCTTGGCGGCCTGAGCCTTTTACATCCCGCACGGCTCGCAGAGGAATTCTTTCGCCGTCAAGCAGGCGCACTTCGTCAATTTTCAGGTCGAGTTTTCCGGCGCGTCCCAATCTCCTGTGGGCCTGGGCTTCGGTGATGGCCCCCCAGGCGATACCGCCCTTGGGGATCACCACTATGTCCTTTATCTTAACGTCCTCTTCAACCTCGAAGTCCACGCGATCGCCTACCTTCTCCTGCTTGGAGGTAAGGTCGCGGGCCAGCTTGAGTTTGACCGGCGTAGCGTCTTCCAAACCGAAGGCAAAGGTCGGCGCGGCGCGCCCGGTTGCTGGGGCAGCGCCCTGCGGGTTGCCAGCCGCACTCGCAGGCTTCGGCGGCGCGGATTCCTGGCCCAGGGTGGGCAGGGCCGCTACTTCTCCCGGAAAACCGATCATAAGGAGAGCCATGCAGCATGCAAGGAAGGCTTTCACGGGACACCTCGCAATCCGGCGTTGTGTACGGCATATATACTCAACTAACTAGGAATATAGCATGCTGCCGGGAATTGCCAAACAAAATCGCTTTCGCCAGCGGCCCCCGTTCGATTTGAGATCGCAATTGCGGTAGGGGCACGGCATTGCCGTGCCCCTACAAGTATGGCTTGGAACACACTGAAAATTATTCCTGCTTATTAGCGACAATGTGTTATACTCCCCTTGCGTTGATACTCGGTTGTTTGGTGTGGTTCCTCTGGTAAGAGATTGATTTGAGATAACCCCGCCTTTGAATTCCTCCGTAAGTGATTCAGCGTAATTTAAACAGGACTGGCCATGCCAGTTGTGTGCCCGCACCGGATGCGGACTCCTTTCGGGGCCCGTGTGAAACAAGATTCGTGTGTGCGCCTCGACGGCTCCTGCCAGCAGAAAAGACAAAGAAAGAAATGCAGAATTTTTCAGAACTAAAGATTTCCGATTACACCAAGGAACGGCTGTTGCACGCGAAATTTTCGTTGCCCACGCCGGTACAGGCTGCGGCGATCCCGCAGGCGCTGGATGGCAAGGACGTGCTTGCGACCGCGCAGACAGGAACGGGCAAGACACTGGCGTTCCTGATCCCCGTGATCGAACAAATGCTCCAGATTAAGACGCCGGGAATCGCGGCACTCGTGCTTGTTCCCACGCGTGAACTTGCGATGCAGGTTGTGGATCAATACAACGCGTTGCGTGGAAAGCAGCTCTCACCGGCGGCATTGGTGGTGGGCGGCTTGCCTGAGGCCAAGCAGCTTGCGGCAATTCGCGCCGGTGCCAGACTGATCGTCGCCACTCCGGGACGCCTGGAAGATTATCTCGGACGCAATTTGTTCAATTTCAAGTCGCTGCGTGTGCTCGTGCTCGACGAAGCCGACCGCATGTTGGACATGGGATTCCTCCCGGCAATTCGCCGGATCGCGAGCGTCCTGCCGAAGCAGCGCCAGACGTTGTGCTTTTCCGCAACGCTGGAAGCTTCGGTGGTCCATCTCGTGAAGGACTACATGACCAACCCCGTGCGGCTCTCGTTCGGGTCGGTGCTCAAGCCTTCCGAGAACGTGCGCGTTCAGGCGTTTGAAGTTTCCGGAGACCGCAAACAGGCGGTGTTGCAAAGCCTGCTCACCAAGGAAACCGGGCGCTGCCTGGTTTTCGCGCGCACCAAGCGAGGTACCGAGAAACTGGCCAATACGCTGACCCGCCAGGGATTCGCCGCCGCCGCCATTCACGGCGACCGGTCGCAATCCCAGCGAACCGCGGCGCTCCACGGATTTCAGCAGGGGCGCTACCGCATTCTGGTTGCTACTGACGTGGCTTCCCGCGGGATTCACGTGCAGGACATCGCGCATGTGATCAACTACGACCTGCCGGACATCGCGGAGAATTTCATTCACCGCGTGGGCCGCACCGGACGCGCCGGAAAGGTTGGCGTGGCCTCCACATTATTCGGACGCGAACAGCGTTTGGAAGTGCTGCAACTGGAGCGCACACTCGGCATACGGATGGAAAGAATGCAACCGGATGGCGACGTGCAGGCAATTCACGAACGCAACAGTATTCAAATCGACCGCACCGACGTGGCTCATCGGACCAAGATGGGCAGACTGCCCGGAGAAGTTTTCCAGGCCGTCTAACGAATTGACTTGAACCTCGAATTCAGGGGAGAGCTGAACCAAATCAGCTCTCCCGCTGAATTCGCCTGCTACCTACCCGTTCTTTGGTTCAATTGCAAATCGCGCTCGCAGCGATACACTCCATCCCAGTTCCTCCCAGCCTGACTTTTGTATTTGTACGGCACTCGCATTCAACCTAAATATTTTGGAACTTTTCCCGGAGAGCCGGGTTAATGGTGGTGTCCCACGGAGGCCCCGATGTCCAAACGCCTGCATTTCCTTTCCCCTTTGCTATTTGCGATTTGCATTGCCGTAGCAGGTTGCAGCGGGCTGACGAACGCCCCGGCCCCGGCAGTCACCACGACTCCAGGGACAGCGAACGTTCGCGCCGGCGATTCGCAAACTTTTGCAGCTTCTGTAACCGGATTGACCAGCAGAGCGGTTACGTGGTCGGTGAACGGTGTCGCGGGAGGGAATTCAACGGTGGGCACGATCGACGCGACGGGAGCTTATGCGGCCCCGGCAACACTGCCAAGCCCGAACACGATTACGATCCAAGCTGCTAGCCAGGCGAACCCGGCAGTCCAAGGAACCAGTTCCGTAACGCTTCTGAATCCGATTCCAGTAATCGCTTCGGTCACTCCAAATGCAATTGGAGTGGGACCGTTCACAATCGTGGTTACGGGCAGCAAGTTCGTCAATGGCGCCAAAATTGTATTTGGTGGAACAGCGTTAACGACTGTCTTCAACCAATCCACCTATCTATCGGCATCGGGAACCGCGACGGCAGCGCAGGCCGGAACCGTCAATGTGACGGTTCAAAATCCTGACCCCGGACTTATTGCTTCCGCAACGTCCAAGCCGGTGACGGTTACCACGAGTGGTGCTGTAACGACGGACGCGGCGGCGGTCCGTTTCCTTGAGCAGTCCACGTTTGGACCCACACCGCAGTTGGAGAGTCAGGTAAAACTGACAGGGTTCTCGCCGTTTCTGACCAGCCAGTTCAGTGCGTCCCCCTCGACTTACCCTGATCCTGGAACCGCGACGGGCGTCTCTTTAACGCCGACGCAGCAGACATTCTTCACCAATGCCTTGTTCGCCCCGGACCAAATGCGGCAGCGCGTGGCTCTGGCGCTGAGCGAAATCTGGGTAACTTCCGGCAACACCATTCCCCCGCAAGGTATGGCGTTTTACATGAGTTTGCTCTCCCAGGACGCTTTCGTGAACTACCGGCAGATCATGTACGACGTGACGTTGAGTCCGGCGATGGGCGCGTACCTGAACATGGTGAACAACGACAAGCCCAACACCGCCGCCAACACACATGCTAACGAAAACTACGCCCGCGAATTGATGCAGCTGTTCACACTGGGGCTATACAAACTCAATCAGGACGGTTCGCTCCAGCACGATACCAGCGGCAATACCATCCCGACCTACACGCAGGCGGATGTGCAGGCTGCGGCTCTGTTGTTCACGGGCTGGACCTACCCCACGATGTCCGGCGCCACGCGGCAGACGCACAATCCCATCAACTGGATCGGCCCGATGGAGGGCGTAGACACCAATCACGACATGACGGCGAAGACGTTTTTGGGCACGGCGCTCGCAGCCAGTCGGACGGCGGCTCAGGACCTCGGCGGTACCACTCTGAATTCGAGTGGAGCGCTCGACACTATCTTCAACAATGCGACCCTGCCGCCGTTTGTTTGTAAGCAGCTCATTCAGCATCTGGTGACCAGCAATCCGAGCGCGGCGTACGTCAAGCGCGTGGCGGATGTTTTCGTGAGCGGAAATTTTGCGGGTTTCGGGACCGGGCAGCGCGGCGACATGCAGGCCACCATCGCGGCGATTCTTCTCGATCCCGAGGCGCGGCGCGGCGATACCCCCGCCACTGCCGTATCCACCGACGGCCATTTACGCGAACCGATTCTATACATCGCCAACATGCTGCGCGCCTTCGGTGCCGCCAGCGATGGCGCTGGGCCGGTCAATTATTCATCCAATTTGAGCGAACCCCCGCTGCGCTCGCCTAGCGTTTTCAATTTCTTCCCGCCGGATTATCAGATTCCCGGCTCGACATTACTGGGGCCGGAATTCAATTTGCACACCACGGCAACCGCGGTCGCCCGGGATAATCTCGCCTACTTGTTTGTGTTCGGATCGATCGGCAGCGGCACGACGGTGGACTTCACGCCCTACGCGACAATTGCCGCGGGCACGAACGGTCCGGCGCAGCTCATCAGTACTCTGAACACTTTGCTGCTGCATGGAACGCTGTCATCTTCATCCAGCGCCAGCATTCATGCGGCGGTCAACGCGGTTCCAGCCGGCTCGACGCAGAGTTTGACGCAGGCTAAGACGGCAATTTATTTGATTCTTTCGTCATCGCAATACCAGATCGAGCAGTAGCACAGGATCGCCTCGGTCGAACGGTCGATCCGGTGCGAGGAGGACTCATGGGGCATACGCGCAGAGAATTCGTTCGCAGGACGTGCTGCACCGCCGCGGCACTGGGAGTGGCGTCGAGCTTCAGCCGCTTCGGACTGGTGAATGCGCTGGCGCAAAGTCCCACGGATTACCGCGCGCTGGTGTGCATTTTCCTGTTCGGCGGAAACGATGCCAACAATCTGCTCGTACCGAACGATTCCGCGGGCTACGCGAATTATCTGAATATCCGCAAACCCTTGTCGGGCGGGGGCATTGCGCTCGATCAATCCAGCCTGCTACCGATCATTTCGAAGACGCAGCAGGTGGGCACCAATTTGTTTGGGCTGCATCAAAATGTTCCGGAATTGCAAACCCTGTTTGGGAAGGGCGAACTCGCGTTTCTTGCCAACGTCGGCTCGCTGGTTGCGCCCACGACTCGGGCGCAATATCTCGCCAAGTCGCAGACTGTGCCGAACAATCTTTTCTCCCATGCCGACCAGCAGACGCAGTGGCAGACTTCAGAACCGAACGAATTCGCCACTGGCGGCCTGGCAACTACCGGATGGGCCGGGCGGGTGGCCGATAAGGTTCAACGAGCTTTCAACGCAAGTTCCATGTTTCCGCCGATTACATCAGTGGCCGGCAGTGCGATCTTCTGCACCGGGCAACAAACTCAGCCCTACGCCTTGATACCCGGCAGCACCTTGGGTCTGACGGATACTTCGACTTCCCGCGTGCAGGCTCTGCAGCAGTTGCTGACCTTCGATACCGGCATTTCGATGATCCAATCCGCCAGTTCAATCACCACCAATGCTTTGTCAGACAGTAAGACGCTTTCCGCAGCGCTGGCCTCGGGAGGCACCATCGCGACAGCATTTCCGACGACGGGCCTTGGAAGCCAATTGCTGCAGGTCGCGAAAATATTAAAAGTGCGGAGCGCGCTAGGGCTGAATCGCCAGATCTTTTTCTGCTCGCTGGGTGGTTTCGATACGCACACCAATCAGATTGCGACGCAACAATCGCTGTACTCGCAGTTAAGCCCGGCGATGAATGCGTTTTATAACGCCACGGTCGAACTTGGCCTTGCGCAGCAGGTCACAACCTTCACCATGTCCGATTTCAGCCGAACTTTCCAACCGGCCTCCGGCGGCGGTACCGACCACGCCTGGGGCAGCGTTCAGATGATGATGGGCGGCGCAGTCCTGGGCGGAGATATTTATGGCACATTGCCCACCTTCACTCTGGGCGGCCCCGACGATTCCGGCAGCAACGGCCGGTGGATTCCCACGACGGCGATCGATCAATATGGCGCGACGCTGGCCACATGGTTTGGTGTGCAGGCGACGGATCTGCCGTCGATCTTCCCGAATCTCGCCAATTTCACAACCCAGAAACTCGGGTTCCTGGGGTAGCGGAAGCAGCGAAAAGTTTGGGCTCACAGGTCTTGCAGTTTCTGCGGCATATGTCCGCCGAGAATGATCGATAGTGTGTGGCCAATTTCAAATTTGAGATTTGAAATTTTAGATCGTAATCGAAATTTCAGATTTTTCTGGCGGTGCTGAGATCTACGAATTCAACTTTCCATGGCGTCTGGCCCAGGTCCAGACGCGCTACTGTAATGGGCAGATTAAAACGTCGGGGGCCCGCACTCCCCGGGTTGATGTACAAACCTCCATCGCGTTCGGTGCGGATTGGCTTGTGGGAGTGCCCACTCACGACGATATCGAATCCAGCCGCCTTGGGTTTCAAGTTCAGCGAGTGGACATCGTGAAGAACATAGAAGGTTGCTGCTTCGGTTTGGACAACTTCGGTTTCAGGCAGTTCTGCCGCCCACGGTTCCACGTCCACATTTCCCCGGATCGCTACGACCGGAGCAATCGCCTTCAGCGCGCTGATGATCTCCGGACTCCCTACATCTCCTGAGTGAATGATTAATTCCGAACCCTCCAGCGCGCACAGTGCTTCCGGGCGCATCAGGCCGTGCGTGTCGGAGATCAAACCGATCTTCGTAAACTTGAGTGTCACGGTTTCCATCCTGGAAAGTTTGGATCCATAGTAACTTTTGACTCCCCGTCCGTCCCCGCTTACACTCGAAACGATGGCACAGTTTCCACGATACCCGAAATCTTACGGTTCCCGCATCAACTGGGGCGGGATGGTGACACCTGCGATCCGGAATATCGTTATCGCCTGCACCAGCGTGTTTCTGTTTCAAACGCTGCTGAAGCTGTTTTTTCCTCCGTCTGCAACCATTTGGTTTCAGAGTGAGTTCGGTCTGGTCCCGCTGGCGGTTACGCATGGCCTGCGATTCTGGCAGCCAGTGACGTACATTTTTCTCCACGACGGACTATGGCACATTTTGTTCAACATGCTCTTTCTGTGGATGTTCGGCGTGGACCTGGAACGCACCTGGGGCACACACCGTTTTTACATTTATTTCTTCGTGACGGGAATCGGCGCGGGTTGCATCAACGTTCTGGTGAAGACTTTGCTCGATGTGCATGGCACCGGCTTGTCGGTCGCCATTCCAACGGTCGGGGCGTCCGGCGCGATTTACGGCATTTTGCTGGCTGCGGCAATTGTGTTTCCCGACCGCCAGATATGGCTGATTCCGTTTCCGGTGCAGATTCCGATGAGGATTTATGTGGCTGGGGCGATCGCCATCGAATTCTTTTCAACGCTTGGCACCGGCGGCGACAACGTAAGTCACGTCACGCACCTTGGCGGGGCGCTCGTCGGCTACCTCTATCTGCGCAGGGGGCTGTTTCTATACCGCGTTCGCAACGATTATCTGGATTGGAAACGGCGGCGCACGCGAAAGAAGTTTGAGGTTTACATGCGCGACCATAAGAATGAACCGCCCGGCAGCTCCGATGATCGCTGGGTGAATTAAGTGGCATAGACTTCAGTCTGTGCGCTCTTGGTTTTTCTCTCGCAGCGATCGAATCAAAGCCAAAGGCAAAACCAAAACCAAAACCAAAACCAAAACCAACACCGCACAGGTTGAAACCTGTGCTACTTACTTTTCCGCCGCCTTGTTTCCTCTTCATCGCTGCCGATGACATGAAATTTCATGAAGTTCGTTGTACCGCCGACAAATAGCGGCGTCCCTGCCACGATTCCCACGACGTCGCCGTGCTTCACGTAGCGCTCTTCGAGCAATCGTTTCTCGGCGACCTGCACAAGTTCCTCGATGTTTTTCACTTCCGCAATCGTTCGCGGGACCACGCCCCATGCGAGCGAGAGCCTCCGGCGCGTTTCCTGAATCGTCGAAAACGCGATTATGGGCGGGCGAGGGCGGTGCTTGGAAATCAGGCGGCCTGTGGACCCGGTCTCGGTGAAGACGGCGATGACCTTCATGTCCAATTCTTCCGACGCATGGCAAATCAGCTCGGCGGCTGTTTCGGCGATGTTGAAATGCGCCGGCTTGGGCCTCAGAACGTGGGAATTGTTGGCCTCCGCCTCGCGGATAATGCGGTCCATCATTTGCACGGTTTCGACCGGGTAGGCCCCCGCTGCGGTTTCTCCGGAGAGCATCAGCGCGTCGCTGCCGTCGAAGACCGCATTGGCGACGTCTGAGGCTTCGGCGCGGGTGGGGCGCGGATTTTGAGTCATGGACTCGAGCATTTGCGTCGCGGTGATCACCGGCAGGCGGGCTTCCATAGCCTTGGCAATGATCATCTTCTGGATCACCGGCACTTTTTCAGGGCTCATCTCCACGCCCAGATCGCCGCGCGCGACCATTACGCCATCTGCCACGGCTAGAATCGCGTCCAGATTTTCGATGGCCTCGGGTTTTTCCAGTTTGGCGATGACCGGGACGTCTTTCCCTGCTTTTTTGACCAGCGACTTCGCCAGCAGCACGTCTTCAGCGCGCCTCACGAAGCTGACCGCAATGAAATTCGCGCCGCTTTCCAGTGCAAATTTCAAGTCGTCGCGATCTTTCGTCGTAAGCGCGGGGATTTTGAGTTTTGCGCCGGGCAGGTTGATGCCTTTGTTCTGGCCAAGTTCCCCGCCATTCACCACCTTGCATACGACGGTATCGGAGGTCTTCGAAAGCACCTGAAGACTGATGAGGCCGTCGGAGAGGAGAATGCGATCCCCTTTAGAAACATCCAGCGGCAGGCGCTTGTAAGTGGTGCTGACGCCGGAACTGGTGCCGGGGAAATCTTGCGTGGAAATCGTGAAGCGTTGTCCTGTACTCAATTGGACCGGCTTGTGATTCACCAGCAATCCCGTGCGAATTTTCGGTCCTTGCAGATCGGCGAGAATGCCGATAGGTTTCGCCAATCTTGCGGACGCCGCGCGCAGCCGCTTGATGGTCTGCGCGTGGTCGTCATGAGTGCCGTGCGAGAAGTTGAGCCGCGCGACATCCATCCCCGCGCGCATCAGCTTTTCGATCATTTCCTCGGAATTGCTGGCCGGGCCCAGCGTACACACAATTTTAGCACTGCGAAAAGTCATGGTTTTTTCCGAACCCATTCTACCGGGAAGGGGTATGAGGTACTTCAGCCTACTTCGAGGAGGCGAAGTCGCTCACGACATGATACAGGAACGTGACACCTTTATGAAATGAATCCACAGATATCCTCTCATCGTCTCCGTGCATGCGCGCGAAATCGGCTTCGGTGAGCGGAAACGGCACCAGCCCGTAGGCCTGAACCTTATGTAGGCGAAGGCTGGCGGAATCGGTCGCGCCGGTGGAAAGGAACGGCAAGGCGATCGCGCCGGGAAATTCCTGCGGTGTGAGGCGCTCGATGGCCTGGTACAGGGGCGTGGTGATTTCCGAGGGAGGCGCATTTTCGCCGTGCTCGGGTGCGACCTGGAATCGGATCTGAGGGTCGTTCACGATTTTTCCCATCTGCGCGATCAGTTCATTGATGGAATCTCCGGGGAGCATGCGGACGTTCAGGTTCGCCGTAGCTTCCGAGGGAATGACGTTGACGCGGATGCCAGCCTCAAGAATCGTCGGCGTGATCGTGTCGCGCAGCATCGAGTTCCACATTGGGCTTTGTTCGGAGAGATGCTTGACCGCCAGGTCGGCGCGCTCGGGCTGCTCGAGCGCGCGCATCCATTTGGAAATTTCATCGTCCTTTTCGACCTTCGCAAGCTGTTCGAAATAACGCCGCACAATTGTATTGGGCTGTCCGGGCACCTGAAAGGCCCCAAGTTTCGCGATGGCTGCCGCCAGATGGACTACGGCGTTCCCGGCAAGCGGCATGGAGGCGTGGCCCGAGGGGCCCGTCGCGGTCACAGTGACGTTGTACATCACTTTCTCGCTCGCCTGGATGCCGACGTATTGCACCTTGCCGTCCTTCACGATCACGTGGCCTTCTTCGTTGAGCGAATAAGCGCACGCAATTTTGTCCCAATATTTCGCAATCACGGTTTTGATGCTGGCGGAGCCGCCCTGCTCTTCGTCGTCTGTGGCAAGGAAAATAACGTCGCGTCCCAAGCGCGCGGCGGTCCGCTTGAGCGTCACGAAAACCGCCATATTGGCGGCGAGCATCGCTTTGTCGTCGATCGAGCCGCGCCCGTATAGATAACCGTTGCGAACGAGTGCGCCGAACGGGTCCACCGTCCACTTCTTCGCGTCCACTCCGACCGTATCCTGATGCGCTACCAGCAGCAGCGCATTGGCGGGATCGGGCAACGGCCCGGCCTGCAATCGCGCGACGACAATGCTCCGGCCGGGAGCGATTTCCAGGACCTCGTAGGAGATTCCTTCCTTTTGGAAAATGGCGGCGATGTATTTGGCGACGGCGGCTTCATTGCCGGGAGGATTGACGGAGTTGATCCGAATCATGTCGGCCAGCCAGCCCTGCGCTTCGTCGCCGAGCTTGTCCAGATTGGGCTGTGCCGGCGGCGCTTGCGCATTGATTATTCCGGACGCAAAAACAAGCGCTGCAAGGACGAGGATGAAGCGGGAAAAACGACGAAACATTACTGGTTCCTCCGGATGATGCGCCCATTGCAAACACAGGCGGATTCTTCATCGTACCATGCGCTAGTGGAGCGCAAGTCCGGCACTCAGGAGCGATGTGCCGCGATCGAAAACTGCATTTGAACATCCCCGCCGTTCGTGGCAGCATCGAACGGGCAAGGTGAGAATATTCGGCCGGCCTGTATGGATTGGGGGCAGGGTAGTGACTGCGCCCGCGGGCAAGTCCAGATTTCGAGAGGTTTACCAAGCCATGCATACCAATATATTTCGCTGGTTTATGCTGGGAGCTGTCATCTTCACGCTCATTTTTCCGGCTGGTGAAATGCGCGCCTGGGCGCAGGGAAAAAACAAGCAGCCTCCCCCGGACGAGCCGGCGCAAACGCCGGGGTTCGCGATCTCGGTGACCGTGCCCGTGGTGAGTGTGGACGTGGTGGTGACCGACAACAATGGAACCTATTTGACAGGAATGAAAAAGGAAAATTTTCGCATCAGCGAAGACAACGTGACTCAGTCGATCACCAATTTCGCGCCCAGCGAAGCGCCGATTACCATTGTGCTGCTTCTCGAATTCAGCAAGCTGGGCTATCAATTTTTTGCCTCCAACGCCATCAATTGGTCCGCTCAATTTCTGAACAACCTGAAGCCGAACGATTGGGTGGCGCTGGAAACTTTTAATTTGCGTCCCAATATTGAGGTGGACTTCACGCACAACCGGGAGGAGCTTATTGGCGGCCTCCAGCAGCTTGTATTTCCGCCCTTCAGCGAATCGAATCTTTTCGACGCCCTCGGAGACGTTCTGGACCGCATGAAGGACGTGAAGGGCAAGAAATCCGTACTCGTGCTTGCGTCGGGCATCGACACGTTTAGCAAGATGAATCTCGATCAAATCATGAGGCGGATAAAGGAAACGGATGCAACGATTTTTACGGTCGGCGTTGGCGAACAATATTTCATATATGCGGAAGCCAGCAGAAGCCTGGGACAAGGCGGAAGCCTAGTCTATGCGCAGGCGCAGAACCAGCTCCGGACATTTTCAGCGATGACCGGAGGGCGTTCCTGGTTCCCGCGATTTGACGGCGAAATTCCAAGTATCATGCAGGACGTGGCCAATAGTTTGCGAAACCAGTACAGCATGACGTACTCGCCTTCCAATTCCACTCTCGATGGGAAGTACCGGAAGATAAAGGTGGAACTGGTCGCGCCGGACGGCGGGCCGCTGACGGTTACCGATCAGAAGGGCAAGAAAGTGAAGTTTCAGGTGTATGCGCGCCAGGGCTATACCGCGCCGAAATCCAATGTCGCGAATTAGCGGCCGGTAATCCGGCTTGACAGTCCCGACATACGGCGTAAGAATGGCGCGAATCGAACGAGTCCGCACCAATAACGCTGGCTTTTCCTGAGGATGGATTATGAGATTTCCTGGATTGTGCGTGAAACTGGCGTTGGTCATTTGCCTTGTTGGCGCAGGATACCTCGGCGCACAGGACTCAAGGACCGAATTATTTGGCGGTCAGGTGGCGATGAATCTGCCGCACCCGTCCGTCGAGGTCCCAGGATCCCCGCGCAAGATGCACACGCACCAGTTCAATCGCGTGATGATTTACATGCACCCTGGGGGCGAGGACCTGCATTTTCAGGACGGGCACGTTCAAGAGCTTAGGTGGCAGGCGGGTTCGGCATTGTGGAGCCCGGTCACCGGGCTGCACTATTCCGTCATCCCGAAGGAATTGACGCCTCCCTTTACCGGGCCGATGATCGTCGAAGTCAATCTCATGAAAGACGGCGATCCGAAAAAGGCCGTGAGTTCCGATCTCGATGGTGTGAGCGTCGATCCCAAAGATTTCAAGCTGGAACTCGATAACGCTCAGGTTCGCGTGATCCGCCTCAAGATCGGCCCGCATCAGAGCGTGCCCATGCATGAGCATCTTCTCAACTATGTGCTCGTACCGATCACGGATGAAAATATCCGCGAAACCTCTGCGGACGGAAAATCGGAAGTAGTCCAGCGAAAAGCTGCGCAGTATGCCTGGCGCTCCCCCGCGAAATATAAAATCGAGAATCTGGACGACAAGCCGTATGAAGCAGTGATCGTGGAAGTTAAAAACTAGGTTTCACTCGGGCGGTATCTTGCCTGGTTTCGAAAATAGCCGCTTCAAAGCGTCTCTTCTCTGGTTGTTTCTGGTTGTGCTCCTGGGATTTGTTGGCAATTCCCTTCGTTACGAATTGCGCAGTTATTCATTGCTGGTCCATTTTCTCGATCCTCAGGCATCGAGTCCGCTGTTGCGGTGGGAAACCCAGCCAATAACCACGCAGGAGTTTGCAATTTCCACTTCGGGCGGCTCCGTTCGAGCGCGGCGCTACATGCCCACTGGAGTTGCTCATCCTCCGGGGTTGCTTCTGGTCCACGGCATTCACCATTTGGGAATCGATGAGCCGCGCCTTATGAGCTTTGCCCGCGCGGCGGCCGGCAACGGATTTGCGGTACTCACTCCGGAGGTTGCCGCCCTGGCCGATTATCACGTGGATGATTCGTCTATTGCCCTCATTGGCGAATCGGCTGCATGGCTGCAGCAATCGCTCGGCGATGGGCCAGTGACCGTCGTCGGTGTCAGTTTCGCAGGATGTCTGGCGCTGCTGGCGGCATCCGACGCTCAATTCGCCCCGCATATGCGGGCGCTCCTCCTCATGGGGGCCTATGACGATCTTGAGAGGGTAACGCGATTTCTTGCGACAAGTCAGGCGGAACTTCCCGATGGCAGGTGGGAGCCATACACCGCCCACGATTATGGCGCCGCAGTCTTCGTGTACAGCAATCTGGACAAGTTTTTTTCCGCGGACGATCTGACGGTGGCGCACGAGGCGCTGCGTTACTGGCTGTGGGAGCAGCCGGAAAACGCGCAAGCGTTGCTGCCGCGCTTGAGCCCGGATGGGCGATCGGTCATGGAATTGCTGCTGGCGCGAAAAATCGATGCGCTGCGCCCGAAGCTGCTCGCCGTAATCGATGCGGAACAATCGCAAATGAAAGCGGTTTCGCCGCAAGGAAGGCTGCGCGACCTGCGCGTGCCAGTCTTCGTACTGCACGGCGCAACCGATGACATCATTCCCTCCACCGAAAGTCTCTGGCTGCAGCGCGAAATACCGCCAAAAGTTTTGCGCGACGTCCTGATCACCCCGGCATTTTCGCATGTCGATCCGGAAAAAAGCGCCAAATGGAGCGACGAGTTAAGGCTGGTTAATTTTCTAGCAGGAGTGATCCGTACAGCGGATTGAGGGACGCGTATCCCAAGGATCTAAATTTCAAATCTGAAATTTCAAATTTGAGATAACGACGCAAATCGCCTGTAGACCCAGCCGAACTTTAATCCTAAAAATTAAAACCAGGAAAAACTGGAACCTGACAAGGGGATTTTCACAAACAACAAGCCACAAATCACTGTTCACGAATCACAACTCACGAATCAACAGTCACCAGCCACCAACTCACTTCTTCTGCCGCAAATCGTGTCCCGTCATCTCTTCCGGCACGGGCATTCCCAGGACGCCGAGCAGCGTGGGCGCGATGTCGCGCAGAGAGCCGCCGGGCAATAGTGGTCCTGTTCCGTCGCCCGTCGCAATAATGAGCGGCACGGGATTTGTCGTGTGATAAGTGTGCGGACCGCCGGTCGCCGGATCGATCATTGTCTCGGCGTTGCCATGATCTGCCGTAATAATCCATGCGCCGCCGATTGGCTGAAGTACCTGACGAATGCGCCCGAGACATTCGTCCACCGTTTCGACTGCCTTGATTGTGGCCTCCAGATTGCCGGAATGTCCCACCATATCGGCATTAGCGAAATTCATCACAATCGCGTCGAAATCGCCTTTTTCGACGGCCTTCACGATAGTGTCCGCAATGCCCGCGGCGCTCATTTCCGGTTTCAGGTCATAGGTGGGAACTTTGGGCGATTGCACCATGACGCGTTCTTCGCCGCCGAACGGCTTTTCGACGCCGCCATTGAAAAAATAGGTGACGTGCGCATATTTTTCGGTTTCAGCGCAGCGAAGATTCTTCAGATTTTGCTCGGCAAACACTTGCGCGAGAATGTGCGCGATTCTTTCAGGAGCAATCACGTATCGCAGCCACGGCCACGCTTTGTCGTATTGCGTCATCGCGATGTAGCAAAGATTCTTCGGCCGGCTCGGATCGGCGAACTCGACAAATCCCGGATCGGCGATGGCGCGCGTCATCTGGCGAGCGCGGTCAGCGCGGAAGTTGAAGAAAATCACGGCGTCGTCATCGCGAATCGGTCCAACCGGCGCGGCTGAGGCAGTTGCGCCTGCCGCAATTACAATCGGATCCGTGAATTCGTCGGTGACGCCGCGTTCATAGCTGCGGCGCATAGCTTCGGCGGGGTCTGTCGTTTTTAAAGGAGAATCGCCATGAACCACCGCGCGATAGGCGCGCTCCACGCGCTCCCAGCGGTTGTCGCGATCCATCGCATAGTAGCGCCCAACAAGCGACGCGATTTTCCCGCAGCCGACCTCTCGGATTTTTTGCTGCAATTGCTGAATATACTCGACGCCAGTGTGCGGCCCGGTATCGCGGCCATCCATGAAACAGTGAATAAAGACGCGCTCGACATGATTTTCGCGTGCCATGCGCAGCAGCGCATAGAGGTGCTGCATGTGCGAGTGCACGCCGCCATCGCTGAGTAGCCCCATCAAATGAAGATTGCGCGTGCGCCCGCGCTCCATCGCCTCGACCAGCAAAGGCTGCTTGAAAAATTCACCGTTCGCGATCATCAAATCGATCCGCGTGATGTCCATATGAATGATGCGGCCCGCGCCCATATTCATGTGGCCCACTTCGCTGTTGCCCATCTGGCCCTCGGGCAAGCCAACGGAGGGCCCGGAAGTCTGAATCAGCGTGTTGGGAAAATCCTTCAGCAGGCGGTCGTAGTTCGGCTTGCGAGCGAGGGCGATGGCATTGCCTTTGGTCTCCGCGCGGTAGCCCCATCCGTCGAGCACGGTCAAGACAATCGGTTTCGGTCGTTTCAAAAGCCCCCCCACCAAGCTTCCAACTTTTGCCTGCTACCTTCGCTCATTCATTTCATCGCGCGTGTAGGGTGGTCCATGGCGTTTACTCGCCAGCGCCGCCCGCCCCGGGAACTTCGCCGCAGCGCCCAGCTCTTCCTCTATCCGCAAGAGCTGATTGTACTTAGCGACGCGGTCGGTTCGCGACGCCGACCCGGTCTTGATCTGCCCGGTTCCCATCGCAACGACCATGTCGGCGATGAACGTGTCCTCAGTTTCTCCGGAACGGTGCGAGACAATGGAGGCGTAGCCTGCCTTGCGCGCCATTTCGATGGCTTCGATTGTTTCCGTTACCGTACCGATCTGATTGAGCTTAATCAGGATCGCATTACCGATCTTTTCTGAAATCCCGCGCGAAAAAATCGCCGGATTGGTTACAAAAATATCGTCGCCAACCAGTTGAATCTTCCCGCCCAACTCGGCAGTGAGATGTTTCCATCCGGGCCAATCGTTTTCCGATAGGCCGTCTTCGATGGAGACGATGGGAAATTGCCGCACCCAGTTGGCCCAGAATTCGGTCATTTGTTCCGAGGTGCGCGTGGACTTGTCGGATTTCTTGAAAACGTATTTGCCGCTGGCCTTGTCGTAGAACTCGCTCGATGCCGGATCGAGCGCGATGGAAACGTGCTCGCCGGGTTTGTAACCGGCGGCTGTGATGGCTTCCAGAACAACTTCGATGGCCTCATCGTTGGATTTCAGGTTGGGCGCGAAGCCGCCTTCGTCGCCGACGGCCGTGGAATAGCCGCGCTTGTGGAGTACCGCTTTCAAATGGTGGAACACCTCGACGCCCATGCGCAGGGCTTCGTCGAACGTTTTCGCCCCAACGGGCATGGCCATGAATTCCTGCAGGTCCACGGAATTATCGGCGTGCGCGCCGCCGTTAAGAATGTTCATCATTGGAACGGGCAGCGTATTGCCGGAGGGATCGCTCGAATACTTTGACAAATATTTGTACAACGGTTGACCCGCAGCTGCGGCCGCCGCGCGCGCCGCGGCCATGGAGACCGCCAGAATCGCATTCGCGCCAAAGTTTCCCTTGTTCGGCGAGCCGTCCACCTCAATCATGCGGCGGTCGAGCGCACGCTGGTCAGCGGCATCGAGTCCCTTCACGGCACCGGCAATCGCGCCATTCACATTGGCGACTGCTTTCAGCACACCTTTGCCCATGTAGCGCGACTTGTCGCCGTCGCGCAGTTCGATGGCTTCGTGCTCGCCGGTCGATGCGCCGGAAGGCACCGCTGCGCGGCCCAAAGCGCCGCCCTCAAGAATGACGTCAGCTTCCACCGTGGGATTCCCGCGCGAATCGATGATCTGCCTGCCGTGAACACGAACAATCTTCGCTGCCATGCGGCCTCCGTTTGGAACCACAGATAAACACTGATGAACACCGATTAAAGAGTAGAGAGTTGACAGTCAAAAGGGAATGTCATTTGATAAGTGGCACTAACCTCCAACAACCAACCACTTACCTCCGCCTTTTACTCCGGCTCCTCGATCATAGACTCTTCCCTGACGACAACCACCACGCCATTTTCCGTCACGTGATAGCGTTGGCGGTCAGCATCGAGATCGAAGCCAATTTCGGCGCGCTCCGGGATTGTGACATGGCGGTCGATGATCGCATTGCGAATGCGGGCGTGGCGTCCGATGTTGACGTGATTGAACAGAATCGTGTTTTCCAGATCGCTGTAGCTATTGACGCGCACGTCGTAGCCCACCACAGAACGCTTCACGCGTCCGCCGGAAAGAATGGAGCCGCCGGCGACGATCGAATCGACAGCCTCGCCTGTGCGCCCGGGATCGGCGAAGACGGTCTTTACCGGGGGATACTGGCGCTGCAAGGTGCGCAACGGCCAGGTCTTGTCGTACAGATTGAAAATGGGCGAAACAGAAACCAGGTCCATGTTGGCTTCATAGTAGGCTTCGAGGGTTCCGACGTCGCGCCAATACTGCGAGCCCACTTTATTTTCATCGATAAAGTTATACGCATAGACACGATATTTCGAGAAAATACGCGGCAAAATATCGCGGCCGAAATCGTGTTTGGAATTCGGATCTTCCGCGTCGGCCAGCAATGCAGGAATCAGCAGTTGAGTGTTGAAAATATAGACGCCCATCGAGGCGTTGACTTTGTCCGGGTGCAGGTGGGAGCGCTTGGGCGTCGCGGGTTTTTCCTCAAACCCGACGATTCGCCAATTGGGGTCAGTTTCAATGACGCCAAATCGCCCGGCCGCCTCTTGTGCATCGACTTCCAACGTGGCTACAGTGGCATCGGCACCTGCGTCCACGTGCTGCTGGAGCATCTTCTGGTAGTTCATCTTGTAGATGTGGTCGCCGGAAAGAATGACCACATAGCGGGAATGTTCGCTGCCGATCGAATAAATATTTTGATAGACGGCGTCCGCAGTGCCCAGATACCAATTGGTGGAAACGCGCATCTGCGGGGGAAGGACTTCGATAAACTCGCCCAGCCCCAACAACTGCGACCAGCCCTGGCGGATGTGGCGATTGAGCGAGAGCGCTTTGTATTGCGTTAGGACAAATACGCGCCGCAGATCGCTGTTGATGCAGTTGGACAGCGTGATGTCGATAATTCGATAGACGGCTCCGAAGGGAACGGCAGGTTTTGCGCGATCACGAGTCAGGGGCCAGAGCCTTTCGCCCTGTCCTCCAGCTAGCAGTACGCCGATCGCCTCGCGCATCAGGGACATGAGGAGCCTCTCTGCCGGGCCTCTACCAAGTCATGGAAGAAGGATCACCGACCAAATATTCTAGCAGCAACGCCCCATCTCCCCTAGTAACTGAAAGGGGCCTCCCCTTCTTGCTCCGTAGCCCGGAAAAAACAAAGCTTGACTTAAGTTGAAACGTTCGCTAGAAGTGTTGCAAATAATCACCTATAATATGAACCCTTTCATAACACAATGATTTACAGCAATACTTGCCACATGCATCGGAAGGATGGTGAATACCAAAGTGGCTGAAGTCAGCATTCAAGAAGGTGAGTCCCTGGAGAACGCGTTGCGCCGTTTCAAGCGCAAGGTGCAACAGGAAGACATCATCAAGGAAATCAAGAAGCACAGCTATTACATGAAGCCTGGAGAGAAGCGCCGCGCAAAACAGGCGCTTTCCCGCAAACGACTGCGCAAGAAGCAGCGTCGGGAACTGGACTAAAACTCCCGGGCGGCACGACCAAAGGGTTTTCCTAAGCAGCTTCGGACAAGTCGGCGATGGGCCCGCATCCATACGGTGCGTTTCCCGGGGAAGTTCGACTCGGACGAAGAGTTTGCGGGCTTTGCACCAGCGCAGAGCATCGGAGCAGCGTATGGAATACCACGATAAGGTCCTGAAGTGTTCGGAATGCAGTCAGGAGTTTATTTTCACCGCCGGCGAACAGATGTTTTTCGCCGACAAGGGCTTCAAAAACGAGCCCAAGCGGTGCAAGGACTGCAAGGCCAAACGCTCTCAGAGCCCGGGCCAAGGGAACACCCAGAGGTCGGAGACCAAAACGACCTGCTCGCAGTGCGGAAAAGAAACCACGGTTCCATTCCGCCCGACGCAGGGACGTCCCGTGTTCTGCCGTGAATGCTTTCAACAGCGGCGGTCCATGGGGGCGGCACCGGCATAACGCAGATTTAGAAAATCTGTGTAACCCGGAAGGCTCATTCTCCAGGGCGGCGAAGTAGTGCCGCGCCTGCGCAGGTACGGCCAATTTAGATGGCTCGCGCCTGGCTGTATTTTTTTAAAGAACCGGTTCTCACTTTCCAGTTTTCAATTCTGGGGAGCAGAGGCCGGTTTTTTTACGTGAAACAATTGCCGCGCTGCCCCTTCACTTCGGCACGCATTCCTTCCACTGCCAGCTGTGATCTCCAAACGGAAAGTTTGAATCTTGCGAATTGCCCAACTAACATAGCTGCCGAAACGTTTGGGATTTTGATCCGAAAGGACCTCCGTGAAAGACTCTGGAGATTGAGATGAAAACATCGCTCTCACAATCGAAAATACAATCCGCATTGGGAAATCTGGAGGGAGCTTCCGCATCGTTCGCGTGGCGGTATCCGGGAGAAACCGGGCGGCGGCAGCCGGTGCATACAGTCTATGGGGGCGCGCATTTATTTCAAGCTGGCATCGCCCGGCGGTTGGGCGATCTCGCGCTGGTGACATTGGGCGAATACGCGCCAGACGCCTTTACGTTCGCGCGCGCGGTGGGATTGCCGGGAGCCGAATCGCTGCCGAAGTCCGCGGGGAAAGCGGCAGCAGTCGAGCGGAAATTCGCGAAATCTCCGGAGAAGCTGCGGAATGGAAATCGCGCGGCGTGGCTGGCGCTCACTGTTTACGCAGGAGTGCTGGAAAAGCTTCAACGCGAGCCGGTCGAGGATCTACGCATCGATTTCGAGGATGGCTACGGGAATCGTCCGGATGAGGAAGAGGACCGCCATGCGGTGCTCGCGGCGGAAGAAGCCGCGGCGGGATTCCACCAGGGCTTGCTGCCGCCGTTCTTTGGAATTCGCATCAAACCGTTTTCGCCCGAGTTGCGCGGGCGCAGTATCCGTACGCTCGATATTTTTATAAGCACGCTATTGGCGGCGACGCGCGGCGTGCTCCCCGAGAACTTCGTCGTCACCATTCCGAAAGTCGTCATTCCGGAACAGACGGCCGCGCTTGCGAGATTGCTGGAGGGGATGGAGCCAAAGCTGGGAGTTGAAAAAGGGGCGCTGCGATTCGAGATCATGATCGAGACCACGCAGGCCATCCTGAATGAAAAAGGGGGATCGACTCTGCCGTCGCTGCTGGACGCGTCTGCGGGACGATGCGTGGCTGCCCATTTCGGCACTTACGATTACACGGCAAGCTGCAGCATCACGGCCGCGTATCAGACGATGGCGCATCCGGCCTGCGATTTCGCCAAGAACATGATGCAGGTGGCGTATGCGGGCACCGGCATCTGGCTTTCCGATGGCGCTACGAATATTCTTCCCGCTCCGCCGCATCATGCTGCAAAAGGAAAACGGCTCACGCGCACGCAGCAGAATGAGAATCGCGCAACAGTCCACCGCGCCTGGCGGCTGCACTACGAACACATCCAGCATTCGCTGGTCACGGCGTATTACCAGGGGTGGGACCTGCATCCGGCGCAGCTTCCCGCACGCTACGCGGCCGTCTATTCATTTTTCCTGCAGGGGCTGGATTCCGCCGCCGCGCGACTGAAGAATTTTGTGGAGAAAGCAGCCAAGGCCACGCTGGTCGGCGATGTATTTGACGATGCAGCAACCGGGCAGGGTTTGCTGAACTATTTTCTGCGGGCAATCAATTGCGGAGCAATCAGCGATGCAGAAGCTGAACGGCTGACGGGCGTAACGTCGGAGGAATTACACCTCGGGTCTTTTCTCAAACTCTTGAATAACCGCACGAAATAATTTTCGCCGAATCAACTGCCACGATACGTCGAGTATCCAAAGGGACTAATCAGAAGAGGAATGTGATAGTGGGCTTCCGGGTGCAGCACTTCAAAAACAATCGGAATCTCAGCGTAGAACGTCTCCGTATGCTGTGCGTGGTAGTAGGCGCCGATGCAGAATAAAAGACGATACGTCCCTGACTCGATTTGTCCGCATTCCGCGAGGAGCGCGTTGCAGCGCCCATTCGTGTCCGTCAAGCCTTTTCCTAGCACCTTCCAATCGCGTCCGTCGCGAAACTCCAGAACGACTTCGACGCCTCTGGCCGGGTGTCCGCGTGAAGTGTCAAGAACGTGCGTTGTGATCGGGTTCATGAAGTTCAACCGTTCGCCAGAAGTTTTTCCAGGCGCAAGCGCGTAATTTGCCTTTGCTGCTCCGCCGCAATTGGCAATTCGCGCGCAGGTTCATTCTGGTATCGTCGCTCCAGAAGTGCAAGCATCTCTTCCGCGGATTTCCCGCTTGCGCAGACGATGTAGATGTAACCGAATTTCTGGTAATAGGCTCGATTTCCTTCAGCGAGTTTCAATTTCACGGTCTCGGTGGCGGAGCGCGCTCCGGATTGTTCGCCGGACACCCATTGCCGCGCGGACTCCGATCCTGTGGCAGCTTTTTCTCCGATTTGCGGATGGTGGCTGAAGGCTTCCAGCCAGTCCTCGCGATCGAGTTTGCGCCAGCAGGTGTCCGCCATTTTGTATAGCATATCTAGGGCAGCGAATGGCCTTTGCGCATTCACTTGTGCGGCCCAACGCGCGCAGCCGCAACAATCGAGCAACGCCGCTTCGGCTTTTTCTGGAGGCAGATAATTGAATTCATCGAGAGTCATGGTTAATTAGGACGATTCGCCAGCGTTCCGAAAAGCCGCAGGCGGGCCACGCCTCCGTCGGGATAAATATGAAATTGAGCGTGCGTAGCTTCTTCTACAATCGCAATTTCGGTTTCATAAATATGCAGCGAGTCGGCTTTCAGCTTTGAATCCCGCAAAATTTCTTTCCAGGCAAGAGCCGCGAGCGCGGCGGGATCGGTGATGTCTCGCCCCGCGCTGCACACTTCGAGAGAGCAGCTATCCGGAAAATTTCCTTTGAAGTGCGCGGTATCGACCTCGATGCGGCGAACTGTACCCGGCGCCCCCAGACGGATAATGCACCAATCGTGGCCGGGGCCGCGGCGTCTGCGCGTCTCCCAGCCGTCATGCATGCCGGTGGATTTGCCCGGCTGAATCAGGTTGTTGCGGGAGCCGAAAAACATGTCGCTGGAATCGATCACCAGGCCGCCGTGTTCGACTGCGGCGAGATCGATTTCTCCGCCGGCGCGTCCGATCGCGGGCCAATCTGGAATCACTTCGCCGTGGACTCGCAGGCGGGCCACGCCGCCGTCAGAATATATCTTGAATCGCAGGTGCGTGGCGCGATTCGTGTTGGAAATCGCAAACCGATTTTGCGAGTCGCCCGCAAGCCGTGATTTTGGCAGTAGCGAATTCCATGTGGTAATGGGGTCCTCGAGTTCATTGGCCTTCGGATCTCCGTCCACGGCGCAGTATTGCAATTCGCAGTGGTCCGGAAAATTCCCTTTGAAATGCGCGGTGTCGACGACAACTCCGCGAACGATGCCGGGCAGTCCAAGCTTCACGATGCACCAGTCATAGCCGGGGGTGCGCCGCCGCCGAGTTTCCCAGCCGTCCATCCATTTGCCGAAGTCGGTGAATTTGTCAGCGATCCAGACCGGCGCGGCGGCTTTCAGCAGATTTTCTTTCGGCGCAAAAAATTCGTCATTGGCCGCGAGGACGCGCCCGCCCAGGCGTTCCGCAGCAAGATCGATGTAGTCCGTGAAGTCCATCAGCGTTTGCCTCGTCGCAACAGCGCGCCTTTCGGAGAGCCCAGGAACTGGCCCCGCTCATAAATCATTTCACCTTGCAGAAATGTTGCTTCCAGCACGCCGCGAAGCTTCTGGTTCGCGTATGGCGTCAACTTGTGGCGATGATGAAGCATCGCGGGTTTTACGGTGAAATGCTTTTCAGGATTCCACACGACGATGTCCGCATCGTATCCCGCCGCAACCGTCCCTTTGTGTTTTTCAAGACCTGCCAGCCGGGCCGGCCCGGCACACATCCAGCGCACCAGATCCTCGAATGAGAAACCTTTTGTGCTCAACTTCGTCCACATCACCGGAAGACCGAGCTGCAATGACGCGATGCCGCCCCAGGCTTCAAAGAAATTTCCCGTATCTTTGCATTTCATCGCCGGGGGCGAAGGCGAATGGTCGGACACGACCATTTCGATGATCTCCTTTTCGAGCGCTTTCCACAGGCCGTCCCGGTTGCGCGAATCGCGGATTGGCGGCGCGCACTTAAATTCCGTGGCGCCGCGTGGGACAGTGCGCGAAGTGAAATTGAGATAGTGTGGACACGTTTCCGTCGTGACTTGTAACCCTTCCTTTTGCGCGCGCCGGATCAGAGGTACCGAAAGCTCTGAAGAGAGATGCACGATATGGACCCACGCGCCGAATTCGCGCGCCAGTGCAATCATTAATGCGACTGCCTGAGTTTCAGCGGCATCAGGCCTGGACCGCAACCAGGTCGCATGGCTTCTTCGATCGGCCTTTCCGATCCGTTTCGCGGCATCCTCGATGGAGCCGGGAAGTTCCGCGTGGACTAGCAGTGGAACCTGCATCGCCGCAAGAATCGGCATCGCTTCGCGGAGATCGCTTTCCTTCACGTTCTCAAATTCAGGCACGCCGGAGGAAACCAGGAAACACTTGAAACCGAATACTCCCTCGCGGACCATTGTCCGCAATGCACCGGCATTGCCCGGAACGACGCCGCCCCAAAAACCAACATTCACCCAACATTTTCCGGCGGCAGCGGCACGCTTGGTTTCCAGCGACGCGACAGTAGTCGTCGCGGGAATGCTATTGAGTGGCATGTCGATCAAAGTGGTCACGCCGCCCGCAGCAGCAGCGCGCGTGGCCATCTCGAAGCCTTCCCAATCGGTGCGGCCGGGCTCGTTAATGTGGACGTGCGAGTCTACGAGTCCCGGCATGACGACGGATTTCCCTGCGTCATGGACGTTCGCGCCTCGCGGCAGATCGTCATAGCCGAGGATCGCGCTGATCTTCCCATCGCGAATGTGCACGGTCGCTGCCTTCACGCCATCCGGCGTCACGACGCGCTTGCTGCGTATGATCTGAGCGGTTTTCATTGCGTGAGCTGCGACAGAAATTCGTCGAGCAGATTTTGTGCGACGCGAATCCGGTATCGCGCCGTCGAACGAATATCGTCAATGGGAGAAATTTCCCGCGCGATTGATTCCTTCGCCGCCGCGACGATCTCCGGTGTGAGTTTCGCGCCTCGCAGCGCATTCTCCGTTTTCACCGCGCGCAGCACCACAGGCGCGACACTCCCGAGCGCGATGCGGATATCCCGGATGATATCGCCTTCCATCTGCGCAGCTCCCGCGAAACACACTTTGGAAATTGCCTGCGCCTTGCGCGTGCCCACTTTTCGGTAATACTGCTTCCACGGCTTGGCGCGGCGCGGCAGGCGTATCGCCCGCAGCAATTCATCCGGTGCGATCTGCATTTTTTTATAGCCGGTGTGGAAACCGTGATACGGCAGCCAACGGACACCACGCGTGGAGATGAGTTCGATCTCCGCATCGTACACCAGCAGCGCGGGGGGCGAATCCGCTGCCGGAGATGCGTTCACGATGTTTCCACCCAGCGTGCCGCGATTCTGCGTGGCGATGCTGCCGGTTTCTCGCGCAGAGGCGCAGAGCAGGGCAAATTCTATTTGCAATAATGGATGCCGTTGGATTTCTGTGTAAGTCGTCAGGGCTCCTATCGTAAACGCATTGGCCGTCACTTCTATGCCGCGCAAATCTGCGAGCTTTGACAAGCTCAGAAATCGTTTGTGCGAAAGTTTTCCGGCCTCCAGCAGCACCATCAGGTCGGTGCCTCCGGCAAATGGCTGCCAGACTCCCGGCTCGGCGGAAAGAATGCCGATGGCTTCGGAGAGGGTTTGCGGAACGCGCAGTTCGTAGGCGGGAATGTACGCCCTCATGGCTTCTCCGTGTGCGGTTTCGCCGCCGGTTCGCAGGCGCGCACGACCGCCGCAAAGATTTTCTGATAGCCGGTGCAGCGGCAGAGGTTTCCGGCTAGCCCTTCGCGAATTTCCGCATCGTTGGGGTGAGGATGCCGGTCGATCAATGCCAATGCGGCAATCACCATTCCGGGAGTGCAAATGCCGCACTGCGCGCCGCCGCATTCCAAGAACGCTTCCTGCACGGCATGAAGCTGTGCGCCGCCGGCGATTCCTTCGATGGTGCGAATATTCGCGTCGTCCACCTCGATGGCTGGAATCAGGCAGCTGTTGACCAGCGCGCCGTTCATCAGCACCGCGCACGCACCGCATTCGCCTTCACCGCAGCCTTCTTTTGTGCCGGTCAGATGCAGGTTTTCGCGCAGCACGTCCAGCAGCCGCGCCATTGGGTAGGCGTGAAGGGTCTCGCGTTTGCCGTTGACCATGCACTTGATCTCAACTTTGCTCACCGGCTCAACCAAGCACGCCCGCCTTTTCTGCCGTCGATTCCAGCATCGCGTCCATCAACACTTCCGGCGTGGCCGGTATTACGCGCAGGCAGAGCCCAGTGGCATTCTCGATTGCATTTAAGATCGCCGGCGCGGGGCCGTCCATGGGCAATTCGCCGATGCCCTTTGCGCCGCCCGGGCCGAAGGCGTATGGATTTTCCGCGAAGAACACGCGGATCGGAGGAATGTCAGCGGCGGTGGGCATAATGTAATTCGTCATTTGGCCGTTGGCCATGCGGCCTTCGCGCCAGACGACATTTTCATACAGCGCCATGCCGATGGCCTGCGCCACGCCGCCCTCGATTTGTCCTGCGGCCAGCAGCGGGTGAATCACCTTGCCGACTTCTTGCAGCGCGACGAAATCGGTGACGCGAGCTTCGAACGTGCTCGTGTCCACGGCAACCTCCGCGACGTAAACGGCCCACGCATAGGTGCCGTAGGCGTCTCCGCTGTAGGTTGCATCATCCCAAAAAAGGCCGGGCGGAGGCTCGTACTGGCTTCGCGACCGCAGCGGTCCGCGCGTCTCGATATATTTCCTGCATGCGCGCACGAATTCATCTTCAGTGCAGCCGTCGCAGAGCAGGCCGCTATCGAGCAGCGTCCGCTTCAAGCTGAGCGCCGCGCCCTCGACCAGTTTGCCGACGACCATCGACGTGCGCGATGCAACGGTAGGACCGCTGTTCGGCACCGAGCCCGTATCGGGCTGCGCGATTTCGATGCGATCGAGGCCGATGCCGAGCGCATCCGCCGCGATTTGCGAAAAGACAGTGTTCGTCCCTTGGCCAATTTCCGTACTGGCGGAAAGGATGCGGATGATCCCCTCGGCAGTCGCTTCGATCTCCACTACAGAGGCGAGTGTAACTTCGCCCGATCCGGTAAATCCCGCTCCGTGCATGAATGTGGAAAATCCGATGCCCCGCTTGATACTAGAGCCGGGATTTTCGCGGGCGAAGCGTTCGGTCCTGGCGCGATAGTCGCTCTCCTTGAACGCACGTTCGAGCAGGCCGTCAAAATCGACGTCTTCGTGAAGCAGTTGTCCGGTGGCGGTCGTCAATCCCTTGCGAAGAAAATTCCGGTGGCGAAATTCTTCCGGCGTTAGATTCAGTGTCCGCGCGACATGATCGAAGTGCCGCTCCACGGCAAAGATGCTTTGCGGCGCGCCAAAGCCGCGAAATGCTCCGTGCGGGGGCGCATTCGTCGCGACCGCCTGCGAACGGACCCGCACATTGGGACAGAAATACGGCCCCGCTGCGTGAATCGTCCCGCGCGAGAGAACCACGGAAGAAAGCGTCGCGTAAGCCCCGCCGTCGATTACGAAATCGATATCCATGGCAACCAGTTTGCCGTCGCGCGTCACGCCGGTGCGATGCCGAGTGCGTGAGGGATGGCGCTTGGTTGTCGCCACCATATCTTCCGCGCGATCGTAAATAATTTTCACGGGCTTGCCGGATTTCAATGCCAGCAGCGCAGCGTGCGCCGCCAGCATCGAGGGATATTCCTCCTTGCCGCCGAATCCGCCGCCCGTCTCTGCCTGAACCACGCGAATTTTCTCGTGCGGTAGGCCGAACACGGTGATCAGCGCCTTGTGAACGTAGTACGGGCATTGCAGGGAGCCCCACACGGTCACTCCGTCACTCGGATTCGCGATGGCGATCATGCCCTGATTTTCAATGTAAAGCTGTTCCTGCGAGCCGGTGCGGTACTCGCCCTCCACAATCACATCGGCAGATGCCCACGCGGCCTCCACATCCCCCTTTTCAACCAAATAGGATTTGAATACATTGTCCTCGCCCGAAATAATTACGCGCTTTGCTTCGGACTCCTCGATGGTGAAGACGGCGGGCAATGGCTCCACGTCGATGTGCACCGCGCGGCGCGCTTCTTCGAGTAGAAATTTATTGGGATGGGCCAGCAGGACGATGGGCTCTTCGGGATGATTGATGAATTCGTGCGCAAGCGCGGGCTGATCGTGCGCAATTGCCGTAATTTCATTCTTGCCGGGAATATCCGCCGCGGTGACGATTGTGAATTCATTCCAGGGAATTCCGTCGTCGTAGCGGATGCCGAGGATTCGACCCCGCGCGGTGTTGCTGCGCACGGTTACGCCATGAATCATTTCGGGGAAAGCGAGGTCGTCCACGTACCGGGCCTGGCCGGTAACTTTGCTCCGTCCCTCTTTGCGGATGACGGAATGGCCAAAGAATTTTTCTTCCATCCGAGCGACCTCACCTGAGCAGGACCCTGCGGCAGCTTCAGTACCGAACGCGCTCGCTGGTTCGCTCCCACTCGCGAAATGGTTCCTGCGCTTCCTCACGCATCATCGGTTCCAGTGGAATCTGACGATCGGCATGCGCGCGTTTTAATTCGTCATAGATAAAGGAGTCGTCGAAGCCCGCTGCCGTGGCATCCGCAGCGGTTGCGCCGAAATAAACGCGGTCAGGCCTGGCCCAATAAATCGCGCCCAGGCACATGGGACATGGCTCGCAGCTTGTATAGATTTCGCAGCCAGAAAGTTGGAAAGCTCCGAGCACGCGGCACGCTTCTCGAATCGCGGTGACTTCCGCATGCGCTGTGGGATCGTTTGTGGACGTGACGCAGTTCGCGCCGGTGGCAATCACATGGCCGTCCTTCACCACGAGGGCGGCAAAGGGGCCGCCTTGGCCGGACCGGACGTTTTCCACCGCTCGATGAATCGCCTCTTGCATGAAGGCGTTGGGCATAGCTGTCTCCTGCCTTGCACGCGCTGCCCATAAATTGTACCGGAAAAGAGGGCGCTCGCGTTTGCGGTTTTCGAATGCCCTGCATCGGGTTTTCGCATTCTTACGCGGTGACGCAGTGTAGTTCTCGATAGGACCAAAAACTGCCCGCCCCAAAAACGGGCGGCCTCTACAAGTGCCAGGACCTAGGAAGGTGTTGTAGCGGCCTCTCCGTCACGCGATTTTCGGGACGGAGAGGGCACTTTTAGAGTCGAGCTGAGTCACCGCCGATTTCTATCTTCCCAATTTCTATCTTCACGTGTACTTTCGCAAAATTGCATGTAAAATGCACGGTCCTGCATGCGGTTTTGCCGGGCACGGGATCGATGTCATGGGTGCATTGAAGAGTTTGGAAGCATTCCATCAATAAAAAATGTAACCTTCTCGACCTCACAGGAATTTCATAAAGTCGGGTGAGTTTGTTTATGCGTTCGTGGAGTGCTCGCACTCCGGGTGTGCCGGGCAGTTGTCGGGGGAGGAAGTTTCATGATTGTCGGTGTCCCAAGAGAAATCTATCCTGGGGAACGGCGTGTGGGCTTGGTGCCCGCGGTGGTCCCCAACCTTGCGAAAGCAGGGCTGGAAGTTGTTGTTGAAGCCGGTGCGGGCGTGGAGGCCGGGTTTCCGGACGCTGAATACGTTGCCAAGGGCGCGAAAATTGTCGCGGACCGCACGGAAGTATTTCGCGTGGCGGACATCGTGGTCCAGGTCCTCTGTTACGGCTCCAACGATCAAACGGGCGCGGCTGATTTGCCCTTGTTCCGGCGCGGCCAGGTGTTGATCGGGTTTCTCCGGCCGCTGGGTTCGCTCGAAACAATTCAGGCCATCGCCGCCACCGGCGTTACATCATTCTCTGTGGAACTAATACCGCGAACCACCCGCGCGCAGAGTATGGACGCGCTCTCCTCGATGGGCACGATGTGCGGGTATAAGGCCGTGCTGATCGCGGCGGATTCTCTCCCCAAGATTTTCCCGATGCTCACCACCGCTGCGGGAACGATCACGCCGGCGCGCGTTCTGATCATTGGCGCAGGTGTGGCGGGTTTGCAGGCCATCGCCACGGCGCGCAGGCTCGGGGCAGTCGTCTCTGCGTACGATTTGCGTCCAGCCTCCAAGGAGCAGGTGCAGAGCCTCGGCGCGCGTTTTGTCGAGCTTCCCATCGAGGCGAAAGATGCGCAGGACGCCGGTGGCTACGCGAAAGCCCAGGATGAGGAGTTCTACCGGCGGCAGCGCGAATTGCTGGGCAAAGTAATCGCGGAGAGCGACGTTGTGATTACCGCCGCAGTCGTACCGGGCAAGAAATCCCCGGTGCTGGTTACGAAAGAGATGGTTGCAGGGATGGCACCCGGATCGGTGGTTGTCGATCTGGCCGCGGAGCGCGGCGGAAATTGCGAACTTACCAAGCCCGGCGAGAAGATTGTCGATCACGGCGTCACGATCATCGGCTATTTCAACTTCGCCTCCACCGTTCCTTACCATGCGAGCCAGATGTACGCGCGAAACATCACCGCGTTTCTTCTTTACATGATTAAAGACGGAAAGCTGCAGCTCAACATGAACGACGAAATCATCAAGAGCACTCTGATGACGCAAGCAGGCGAAGTGGAGAACGCGCGTGTGCGGGAATTTTTCTCACTCCCCCCGCTGGTAGCTCCCCAGAAGGAGACAAAATAGATGAAGTCGGACCTCATCACCAGTCTTTACGTATTCATGCTGGCGGGTTTTATCGGCTTTGAGGTGATTCGCCGCGTGTCGCCGCTTCTTCATACGCCGCTGATGTCGCTGACCAACGCGCTGGACGCCATCGCCGTGGTCGGAGCGATTTTGCTGGCGGGAGAACATAAGAGCACGTTGTCCACCGTGCTCGGCACGATTGCGATTGTCGCCGCCACCAGTAACGTTGTCGGCGGCTTCTTCATCACGGACCGGATGCTCAAAATGTTCAAATCGAGCAGCAAACCTAAATCATGACTCCCTTCCTATCGACCGACCTCATCATCGAAATCACGTATCTGGTCGCAACCGCCCTCTTCATCCTTTCTCTAAAGTGGATGAGTTCTCCGGCGACGGCTCGGCATGGCGTGTGGGCTGGCGAAATCGGCATGGTCCTGGCCATCGCGGGAACTCTGCTAAACCGCGGCATCGTTGATTACAAGTGGGTCGCGATTGCCCTGGTGCTGGGCACCATCATTGGCGTTCCCCTCGGCAAAGTCCAAATGACCGCGGTGCCGCAGCGAACTGCGCTCAGCCACGCCTTCGGCGCTCTCTGCGTAACGCTGGTCGGCACAGCTGAGTTCTATCTGCGCGCGCCCGATGTGCCCAAGTTCATGATGTCGGTTCTCTCGATGGAAGTGATTCTCGGCTCGCTAACCTTTACCGGAAGCCTGATGGCCGCGGGCAAGCTGCAGGAGATTCTGCCGCAACGTCCGATCACCTATAAAGGACAGAACATCGTCAACCTCGGCATGCTGGCCGCCTCGGTTGGTGTCGCCGCGTATCTTGTGATTCATCCGGATCACATCTACCTGTTTCCCGTTATTGTGATAGTTCCTCTGCTGTTCGGCGTGCTGATGATTATTCCCATCGGCGGCGCGGACATGCCCACCGTGATTTCCCTCTTGAATTCCTACGCTGGACTTTCCGCCGCTGCAATGGGTTTTGTGCTGGATAGCAAGCTTCTGATCGTCGCGGGAGCGCTGGACGGCGCGAGCGGCTTGATCCTCTCCGTCAACATGTCCAAGGCCATGAACCGCTCATTTTCGAACGTGCTGTTCGGAGCCTTCGGACAGGAGCAGGTTGCCGCAAAGGCTGGTGAGGAAGCTCGCCCCGTTCGAAGCGCGACTCCCGAAGAGGCTGCCGGCATCCTCGAGGTAGCAAGCAAGGTCGTAATCGTTCCGGGCTACGGCATGGCCGTGGCGCAGGCCCAGCACAAAGTCCGCGAACTCTATGACAATCTGACCAAGCGCGGCGTGGACGTAAAATTCGGCATTCATCCGGTCGCCGGACGCATGCCGGGCCACATGAACGTGCTGCTCGCCGAAGCAGACATTCCTTACGACAAGCTGCTGGACATGGACGAAATCAACGGCGACTTTCCGCAGACGGATGTGGCGCTCATTATCGGCGCAAACGACGTCACCAACCCCGCTGCGCGGACCGACGCCAGTAGCCCGATATACGGTATGCCGATTCTGGACGTCGACAAAGCGCGCACCGTAATGGTGATCAAGCGCAGCATGGGCGCGGGCTTTGCGGGCATCGACAATCCCCTCTACTACATGGACAAAACCCTGATGCTCTTTGGCGACGCCAAAAGCTTCGTCGGCTCCATCGTTCGCGAACTTTCCGGCGGGGGCAGCCACGGATAGTTTTTCTTCGTCGCAAGAAAATGACCGGGGACGGGCGCTAGTGCTATGCTATTTGCCGCTATGAGAAGCGCGCCCCTTCTCGTCAAGCTCTTCATCGATATACCTCCGCAGGTGCTGGCCCAAACACTGCACAATTTCACTCTCGATCTGGAAGATTGCGCAACAAACACGTTTGGCATGGGCCCTGGGTGGGCCGGAGAAATCGTTCAAAGGAATATATCCCATGGCCGAAGAGAAGAATCCACCAGCCGCGCCGCCTTCTAAGTCCCCGTCCGATCCGCCGCCGAGGTTTAGCCGTTCCAACGGCCGCCGAAACATCGTGATTCTACTTGCGGTCCTGATTCTGATAGTTGGCGGTGTGTTTTTGTGGCGCTATTTCTCCAGCTATGAATCCACCGACGACGCGCAGGTGGACGTCCATCTTTACCCCGTCAGCGCGCGCGTTTCCGGCTATGTAGTCAGCGTCAATGTGCAGGACAACCAGTACGTGCAGAAAGGGACAGTGCTGGCGGAGATCGACCCGAAGGATTATGAGGTCGCGGTCGCGCAGGCGGAGGCCAATCTCGCCAGCGCGGAAGCGACTGCCCAGTCGATGATTATCGACATTCCCATAACGGCCACAAATACCTCGAGTCAATTGAAAGTTGCCGGATCGGACGTCGCCAGTTCCAACGCAGGCATCATTGCCTCCGAGAAACAGGTTTCCGCCGCTCATTCGCAGGTGGAAGAGCTCCAGGCCAACGATGTGAAGCTACAGGATGACGTTCGCCGCTACAAATCGCTGCTGGACAAGCAGGAAATTGCCGCGCAAATATACGATCAGGCGGTATCGGCAGCCAAGGCCAGCACCGCGTCTATCGCGGCAGCCACCGCCAATGAGGCCGCCGCGCAGCAGGCCGTGCAACAGGCACGCAGCCGCTTGGCAGGATCGGAGGCGAACCAACAGGCGGCGGAAACCGCGCCGCGACAGGTGTCGTCCATTCGCGCGCGGGCGCGGGCCGCGATCGCTGATGTGAATCAAAAACGCGCGGCGCTCGATCAGGCTCGACTGAACCTTGGGTACACCAAAATCGTCGCGCCGGTCAGCGGCGAAGTGAATAAGACGGTCGTTGTCGGCATGAACGTTCAGCAGGGACAGGAACTGCTCAACATTGTCCCGTTGGACGATGTCTGGATCACCGCAAATTTCAAGGAAACACAACTCCGGCATATGCGTCCTGGACAGCGGGCGGAAATTCACGTGGATTCCAGCGGCCGGACTTTCAAAGCCCGCGTGGAAAGCGTTGCCGGAGCCACGGGTCCGCTCTTCAGCTTGCTCCCGCCCGAAAACGCTACTGGGAATTACGTCAAAATCGTTCAAAGAATTCCCGTAAAAATCGTCCTCGACCCGGGAGAGAATTCCGATTATCAACTCCGTCCGGGCATGAACGTGGTGCCCGATGTGTACCTCCAATGAGTTCCTCCGCCACACTAACTGCCGAACAGGAAGCCTGGCGGCCCAGCTTCAATCCCTGGCTGATTGCCGTGGTCGTCGCCCTCGCGGCGTTCATGGAGGTCCTCGACACCAGCATTGCCAATGTGGCGCTCCCCTACATGGGCGGGAATCTTGGGGCAAGCAATGACCAGAGCACTTGGGTCCTGACCTCCTATCTGGTTTCGAACGCCATCGTCCTGCCGATCAGCGGCTGGCTCGCCGGTACGCTGGGCCGCAAGCGCTTCTTCATGGGCTGTTTGTTCATCTTCACAGTGAGTTCGTTGCTTTGCGGTTTGGCGCCGAGCCTCGGCTTGCTTCTTCTGTTTCGCGTGCTGCAAGGCGCGGGTGGCGGCGGACTTCAGCCGATGGCGCAAGCGATTCTGGCGGATACGTTCCCTCCCGAAAAACGAGGCCTGGCATTTGCTCTCTACGGAATTACAGCGGTCACCGCGCCCACGATCGGCCCCACGCTTGGCGGCTGGATCACGTTCAACTATTCCTGGCGTTGGATTTTCTTCATCAATCTTCCCGTGGGTCTCGCCACATTATTTCTGGTGTACCGATTTGTGGAAGACCCGCCGTATTTCGCCCGTCTCAAAAGCGCCGGTGTGAAGCTGGACTACATCGGCATTGCGCTGCTCACGCTCGGCATCGGGGCGTTGCAAGTGCTGCTCGACAAAGGTCAGGAGGACGACTGGTTCGGATCGAGTTTCATCACAATTCTTGTCATCGTGTCCGCCGTCTCGCTGATCGCGCTGGTCATTTGGGAATGGCGTCACAAGGCGCCGATCGTGGATGTCCGCTTATTCAAATCATTTAATTTCGCCAGCTCAAACCTGATGATGTTCATGCTGGGGATCATGCTGTTCAGCAGCCTGGTCATGATGCCGCAATTTTTGCAGACGCTTATGGGCTACACCTCGCAGGTCGCGGGATTGGCAATCTCCGCCGGCGGTGTGATGTTGCTGATTGAAATGCCGATCATGGGGCAATTGACCACGAAGGTGCAGGCGCGCTACCTGATCGCCTTCGGCTGGCTCTGTCTGGCCATCGCCATGTTTTATTCCACCAAGCGGATCGATCTGATGATCAGTTTTAACGCCGCCCTGTGGCTGCGCGTGGCCCAGGTGGTTGGCATGGGCTTTCTGTTCGTGCCGATTTCACTGGTGGCCTATATCGGCATTCCGCCGGAGAAAAACAACGCGGTCGCCGGAATCGTCAATTTCATGCGGAACATGGGAAGCAGCGTGGGCACTTCATTGGTAACGACATTGATTGCGCGGCGCTCGCAATATCATCAGGAGATTATCGGGGGCTATGCTCGAGCCGGAAATCCAAATTTCCAAAATGCAGTAAACGGCTTGGCAGAACGGCTGAATCATTCGGGCATGGGCGCGCATGAAGCAAAACTGGCGGCCTACGCTAGGATTTATCAGGGCATTCAGGCGCAGGCCGGCAGCCTGGCCTACATCGATACTTTTATGGTCCTCGCCGTCGGGGCCGCGATCATGTTTTTTCTGGCGTTTATATTGAAGAAGAACGATCCCGGCGGCGGGAAAACTCTGATACTGGAATGAACGATACTTGAGTAAAATCCGCTCGAAGCGTGGGGCTTGCGGCGAAAATTTCGGGGAAACATCATGATTAAAATCGTCACCATCGAACGGGAGTACGGATGCGGCGGCAGCGAAATCGCTCAACGCCTGGCCGAGCATCTCGGCTGGAAGCTCTGGGACCACATCCTGACCGAGGAAATCGCCCGCCTGGCGAATTGCCCAAAAACGGTGGTCGAACAGCGGGAAGAGCGAAACGACCCGCTTTACTATCGCTTGTTCAAATCATTCCTGCGCGGAAGCTATGAAGGCAGCATTAACGCGCACAAGCTCCACCTGGTTGACAGCGAAAACATCCTGTTGCTCACCGAGAAAGTGGTCCGGCACGCCGCGGAAAAAGGCAACTGCGTCATCGTCGGAAGAGGATCGCAGCATTTTCTGATGAATCGCGACGACACCGTTCGCATATTTCTGTACGCCCCCAGAGAAGAAAAAGTCCGGCGGCTTCTATCGCGCGGCAAGACCGAGCAGGAAGCTCACGACCTGGTGGATACCGTGGACCAGGAGCGCGCCGATTACATCGGAAAATATTTTAAGGTGGAATGGCCGAACCGGTCGCTGTATCACGCCATGATCAACACAGCCATTGGCGACCAAACCGTAGTTCGAACCATTTTGAGCGTTGTGGAAGCTTTTGACTCACGATCCATTGCTCAGGTATAAGGGCGTAGGACATTTCGTTTCTTATGTGCAGCTTTGGGTGAGGTTGTCCTGGCCGCGGGCGCGGCGAATCAGCAATGGGGGGGTATAACTATGGTGGCTGGGCGAACAGTCGTCCCGCGGTCTGCGTGGCTTCGTTTTGGTTTGCTTACGATAATTGGCCTTCTGGCAACCGCGCCGGTCTCATTCGCGCAGTATCCCGCTGGCCCTCAGATCCGCAAGGACGGAACGGCCCTCCTGATTGAAGATTACGCCAGCCTTCCGCTTTCCAATCCCACTCGCGGCAGCCAGCACTGGCAGGAAATCGATTACACTAAGGAGTTGGGACGCGTAAATTCCGTTCGCTCCGAACCCGCGAACGCTCCAATGTCGGCGTCGCGTTTCTTCGTCATCGATCAAAGCCGCACTCTCTACATTCTGGATAAGGCGACAAAAAAGTTCACGATGTACATTAATTATCCTGAGGTCTTCCCGAAATTTCAGTCCGATTCGGGCATCACCGGCGGACTGATCTCGATCATCTTTGATCCTGAGTACGCGAAGAACGGCAAGTTCTACACCATCCATACCGAAGCGCCGGACCTGGAAGGCTCCCCCGCTCCAACGAACGCGCACATGCCGTCGCTGGACGTGACCGGCTACACGACCACGCCGACGGTGAAGCCGCCTGCCGGCGATACCATTATTGAATCCGTCCTGATCGAATGGACCGATACCAACGTTCGCAATTCCACGTTCGAGGGAACCGCGCGCGAACTGTTGCGCGTCGCCTACGTTCGCAGCCATCCGATGGACGACATGATTTTCAATCCGCTCGCCAAACCCGGCAGCAGCGACTACCGAAACCTCTATATCGGTGTCGGCGACGGCGCATCCGGAGAAACCACGGGCCCGCAGCATTTCCTGCCGCAGATGCTGAACAATCTGATGGGCAAAATTATTCGCATTACGCCTGACCTGAATCTGCGCCCGAAAGATATGCTCAGTGCGAACGGCCGCTACCGGATTCCCTCCACGGGGCCAGATCCCAATCCGTTCCTGAATGTTTCGATCGCGCGCCCGGAAATTTTCGCCTACGGACTGCGCCACCCGCACCGCATGAATTGGGATGTGCCTTCGAAGACGCTGATCTTCAACGATATCGGCGACCGTTACTGGGAAGCCGTCGAAATCCTGAAAAAAGGCGCCAATTACGGCTACGCCGAGCGCGAAGGCAACGAGCAATTTTTCGTGGATGCCAATGGAAAAACGACTAGCCTGATGAGTCCGCCCGTCCCGTTCCCGGACCGCGATCTTCTGCACGTGGATGGAATCGATGAGCCGGTAGTACCCATCTATCCAGCCGCCATTTACAGCCACAGGGAAGGCGATTCCATCGGCAGCGGCTTTGTGTACCGGGGCAAACTGATGCCGCAGATGCGCGGAAAATATATTTTCAACGACATGACGACAGGCCGCATCTTTTACGCCGACCTGAATGAGCTGCTGGCGACGCACGGAGAGCGCAATCATCAGGCGCAAATCCACGAGATACAAATCGTGTATAAGAGCCCCGATGCCCCGCCCGACTCGAAGCCGGTCAACCAGCGTGTCTACAGCATCCTCGTAGAAAACTTTGCGCGAAAGGGCGGAAAGCTCCTGCCGGATCACGTGCTGCCCGGCGGAGGCCTAGCAACAAGCGGTTGGACCGACCCGGAGCACAAACATCCCAAGACGGACCCCGAAGGCGTAGTCTACGGCGGAGGACGAGCGGACGTGCGCGTAGTGATGGCCGGCGACGGGGAACTCTATATGCTGAGCAAGTCCGACGGCATGATCCGGAAATTTACGGCAGTGGTAACGCCGCCTCCAGCTTCAAAGTAGAAGAAGCAAAAGTCCCGGAGGGACGGCACAACGTAGCCCACACCGTAAGGTGTGGGGGAACGAAACCCTCAGAAAACCCCGTAGGGGTGACACAAGGGTCCCAATCGATCGAAACTAGCAGACTGCCGGAAACGCCAAAGAGCATTCACGCAGTCCCAGGAGATACGGTGTTAAAAAATATATTCCGAACGCAAATCGCGCTACTGCTGCTGGCCTTCACCATTCCGGCTTTCTCCCAAAACTACACCGCGAAAAAAATGGTCGATCACGGCGTCGATATTATCCGCCTCACAGACGCTTCCCACGGCGTCGAGGCCTCGGTCGTCCCCTCGATCGGAAATCGCCTCTATGAGATGAACGTCCACGGCAAGAACATCTTGAATTTCACCCCGGCCAATGTCGGCGAGTTGAAGAAGAATCCCGCAGGCGGCGGCATTCCGTTCCTCGCGCCCTGGGCCAACCGCCTGGGCGAAGAAGATTTCTGGGCCAACGGCAAAAAATACACGTTCAACATGACTTTAGGCAACGTTCACAAAGACGTCCCGATTCACGGCTTTGTCACCAACGCTCCCGATTGGGAAGTGACCGAAGTAAAGGCGGATGGCAAATCGGCGCACGTCACCAGCCGCCTGCAATTCTGGAAGCACCCGGACTGGATGGCGCAATGGCCGTTCGCGCAGGAATACGAAATGACGTACCAGCTTTCGAACGGCGCGCTGGAAGTCCGCCTAACCGTCACCAACCTGAGCACCGATCCCATGCCCCTCGGGCTCGGATTTCATCCCTGCTACCGCATCCCGGATGTCGATCGAGACCAATGGATGGTCGGCCTGGCCGCGCGCAAAGTGGCAGTCAACGACAGCCGCCTGGTGGCCACCGGCGAGCTCAAGCCGATCGATATGCCCAATCCGTTTCCCGTCCCAGGACATCCCCTGGACACCAGCTTCACCGATTTCGAACGCGATTCCAGCGGCATGGCACATTTCTCCATCGCATCCGGCGCGAAAAAAGTCGAAATCCTTTTTGGACCGCAATATCCCGCCGCCGTCATTTACACCCCGGCGACGACGCAAACTGTCTGCATCGAGCCAATGGCCGGCATCACCAACGCCATCAACCTGAACCACGAAGGAAAATACCCCGACCTGCAGACAGTAGCCCCCGGCGCAAAGTGGGTCGCCAGCTTCTGGGTGCGAACCAGCGGGATCTGAAGCAAAGGCGGTTGGAACCAAAGCCGGGCGCTCCCTGATTACCGCGCCCCACGCTAACGTTGTCATTCCGAACGGAGTGAGGAATCCCTCTTCGATTGTCGCGCGACAACAAACCCCAGAGGGATTTCTCACTTCGTTCGGAATGAAGCATGAGTGGGTGAAATCACTGCTGAGTGGAACCAAAGCCGGGTGGGAGGAAAGTCGGGGACGCCCTGATGTTCCAAGCCCCCCCCAAAGTTGTCATTCCGAACGAAGTGAGGAATCTCTCTTCGATTGTCGCGCGGCAACAAACCCCAGAGGGCTTCCTCACTTCGTTCGGAATGACAACGGTTTTTTCTTCGTTTGGAAACAATCGAGGAAGTTTGGTGGGCCCGCCAGGACTTGAACCTGGGACCGTCGAATTATGAGTTCGCTGCTCTAACCAACTGAGCTACAGGCCCAACGTAGATTGGTTTATATCTTATATCGAATCGTGACTGCGGCGCGCGGTGGAAATGGGGCGAACGTCCCGTTCGATCTCGGCCAGAAGTTCATCCTCGGCCGTATCCAGCTCGAACTTCATCTGCATGCTCATCCAGAACTCGGGTGATGTTTTGAAGTAGCGTCCCAGGCGCAAGGCGGTGTCCGAGGTGATTCCCCGGCGCTCGGCGACAATATCCGCGATCCGCGTCACCGGAACGCGAAGGTCCATCGCCAGTTTGTTCATGCTCAGTCCGTAGGGCTTTAGAAAATCCTCTCGAAGATGTTCTCCCGGATGGACCGGCTTCATTTTTTTCGCAATCGTCGTTTCCCTTACTCGTAATCCACGATTTCTGCGGGCGTGCATTCCCTCGTGGATTTCGAAGGCGTTGATTGATTTATAAGCAAGGCGCCGCTTACTCCTCTTCGTTACGTTCTCTTTCAGGAATTTCACCTTCAAAATCCTTTAGCCGCTGGCCAGCCAATCTCTCGAGTCTGCGCGCTTGGGTGACTAATGTTCGGCGAAGACCTGCCGAGACCTTCCTTTCGCTTATGACCCTGGCCAAGCTTGCAATTGTTGAGGCACGTCGGGAGATTCTTACGTCAGGGTGCTTCCTGGCGCCATAAAGCTCATCAGGTATGATCCTTTGGCGATGAGACACTGGCAACTTGATTTTCGGTGTTGCCGGAACATCTTTTTCGTTGAGTACAGCTCCGAAACTCGAGGAATGCAAAACCTTCTCAAAAACAGTAAATTCCACTGAATTGAGATATTCTTTCGCCTGATTGAGATTCGTTTTTTTACCCGTCAGATTCCAACAAGGCCAAACTTCTATCTCCGCAACTTCGAACGGATCTAAGACGTTCATGGCAACTGCATCTGTCCGTTGGTTTGTTAGATGACGACCAATCCGCTGGCGCAATGTCTCGTACGTTTGCCCCACGTAAATTGGCTCTCCGTCATAGTCATAAAAAACATAAACACCAAATGGGCAATTCCCAATTTTTCCTTCAGATGTTTCCGTATCGAGAAAAGTTTTAATTTCTTTTCGAATGGCGCTTACGTCTGATGGCACTCCGTATTGGATTTTAGGATCGGGTTTAAGGGGCTTAGATGGCATTTTTCAGGCGACCTGTTCAAGGGTCTTTAGCTGCAAAAGGTGCCGTAATAAGCCTTTCTCAATCCATGAAACGACCGGAACAGCCACGCCATCTCCAAACAGATGATAGGCATCGTTGTACTTTTTAGGAAGTGGATAGTCTTCTGGGACACCCATCAGGCGTGCAGCTTCGCGCGGCGAAAGGAGACGAGACCGAACCTTCTTACCTTCAACTATCATTATGATTTGTCGGCTCGATCCCCCAACAGGTGTCCTGAGACACCCCGAAATGTCATCAAACCGGATTTCTGCCCGCTGAACTCTTTTTGAGTCGGAGGCCCTGCTTATGGGCCTAGTCCTCTTGTATACCGTTCCCACCTTCCAATTACCTTCTGACTGCGCCAAGAGGAGCTTTTCCCTATTTCTCATCGACATCATAGCAATTAACCGCGCTGTCTCATCCTTGGAATGCCACGCGACCCCTTCGGGGTCATTTTCAACAATGGCTGAAAGTCCAAATACGTTCTTCGTATTGGGCTCGGGCAAATTCCACCAAACCCAATTCCGCTTGAGATTTGCCGGCAAATCAAAATACGCCTTCAAAAGTGACTGCGTGTGCCAAAATCTGCTATGGCTCATTGACGTTAAGCCCGCGGGAATTTTCTCTTCGCTGGTCATTGCAATCACAAAAAGTCGCGGGCGGGATTGTGATAGAAAGTGGACCGCATTAACCACAATGGCGCCCACAACATATCCGCTCTCAGCAATTGTTCGAACTAATGTTCTGAAATCCTTACCCCCGTGAGAGGTAATAGTCCCAATAACATTCTCTAGAACCACTGCCCGGGGTTTACGATTCACTGAGATCAGTCCTTGCACCAACTTCCAAAAGTGTGTAAAGGTCCCGCTCCGTTCCCCGCCAAGACCCGCACCTGATCCCGCCAAGGAGAGATCTTGGCAAGGGAATGATGCCCACACGAGGTCGGGATGACCGGGCAGCTCGTCGACAGTAAGAGATCGGACATCTTTGACCTTTAACTCTGGAGACTCCCCATAATACGCACGATATGCTTCCTCCTTCTTTTCACACCATTCGTTTGCAAATGTGCAATTCCATCGAGGGCCGAGCCCAAGACGCGCCATCCCACCCCCCGCGAAGAATTCGTACCAGTTGAATCTCTTTTTCGTCATCTCTAGGAACTCAAAAGCTTTTGGAGTTTCCGTTTCAGTCTGTCGTGTTTCCCAATTTGGCATTCCCACAGCGTTAGTACCCTCCAATTCTTATTTCGAAGGGCTCTGGCATTTCTCTTGTCTCGCCGGAAATTACTGTCTTGCTTCAACTTCCAGTAACTCCGGTTCGATTTTGGCAGCATTGCAGCAGCGCAATGATGCTTATGCCAAAAGCAGCCGTGGACGAATATGGCAATTTTCTTGCCACGAAGAACAATATCAGGGCGTCCGGGTAAATTCTCGCAATTCCGTTGTTGGCGGCAACCAAAGGAGCGAACAAGCGAGCTTACCGTTCGCTCTGGCCCTGTATTCCGAGATTTAACCCTCCGCATGATCCCGCTGCGTTCGGTTGCGGAGAATGTGTCCATATCGATGGAAGTCTATTCTAGGCAAAAGTTCAATGCAATCCCTATCCTTGGCGGGTGGGCCTGCCTTTGAAAGGTTCTGACCTTACGGGGGCCCGGCCCTTCGCGGTTTCTCGAAGGGTCGGGGTTTTCTCATCGGCTCTTAAATCTACTTCTTCAACCCAAACGAATAAACAATCCCTTCCCAAGTCGAAACAAACACTCGACCATTCGCCACTACAGGCTCGCTGAAATGAACCCACCCAGGAATCGTATCCTTGCTGGAAAACAGTTCCTTGCCGGTCTCAGCGTCGTAGGCGTAAAGGGTCAGGTTGGTAATCGGGGTACTGCGCCCCTTGGCCGTGGTGCCGCCGCCCTGCTTGGTGTTCTCTCCGGTCTGCGTTGCATAGACCACGCCGTTGGCAACCACGGGCGCGTCGGGAACGTGCATGTCGCGCGATCTCCACATCGGAACCAGCGACGGCTTATCGCCATCGAGGACGACCTGGAACGCCATCACACTGCCGTTCGGCGCGTCGCCGTAGTCATGCTTGAAGGCTGGAGCGTCCTTCGAAGGCGGACCCCAAAGGGGCATGAAGAGCCAGGGATTTCCTTGCGCGTCAGCCCAACTGGCCATCGAGCCCCAAAGGCCGCGGCCGTAGGCGAGCAACTCGTCGTTGCCCCAGCGCGGCGATTGGTACAGGGGCGTATGGTGGTCCGCGCCGCCCAGATTGTCTGCGTCCAGCAGATAGATCACGGACTGCTTTGCCGCGGAGGCTACCAGCGTCCATTTCTTGAACGGGACGATCTGCGGATTGGCGGAGCCCAGATCCAGGTCCTTGGCGTTCAGAAACTGCCAGTCGTTGGGAGTGAACGAATCCTGCAGCCGCAAATCCTTCAGGCTGAAGGCCATGACCGTGTTTCCGAATTTTCCCACCGCGGGATCGTACGCGCCATCCGCGGTTTGCACATAAATTCCCTTCGGCCCGCGAACCACGCCGCCGCGCCCCCATGCTCCCGCGATGCGCGCCTGCCCCGTGTAGAACGTGGCAATGCGCCGCGCGGGATCGTTCAGATCGACGGCATCGATCTGCGCGATCACGCCGTTGCATCCCCGGCCCATCGAGGTGTAGATGACGTTGTCGATCAGATTGAAGCTCCAGTTGCGGGCGAACGCCGGAATGTAGTCGCTCGCCGGCATGCGGTCTTCGCCATCGAGAATATTCAGGCCGCGCAGTTTGCCGTCGGTAGTATCCAGGTAAATGATTCCAGTCGATTTATCGATCACCGGAGTCGCGTTCTGCGTGTTCGGGCAAAGCCAGTCGCCTTCCTTCTTCGGTTGCAGGGTGTTGGGGAACTTCCGCTGCCACGCGACCTTGCCGGTGTCGGCATTGATGGCGAAAACCGAGTCATCATTGCCCTCGATAATCACTAACGATCGTGGACCCTGCGGCGTGGGGACGGTGACCACCAGCGGAGCCGTCATCGTGGAGAGCACGGTCTCTTTGGTTGGGATGCTCAGCTGCGCCGACCATTTCAGCTCGAGGTTCGAAACGTTGTCCTTGGCGAGCGTCGTTTCCGCCTTGTTCCAGCCGGTGCGGCTTTGATCGTAGCCCCAGGTGGTCCAATCGCCGGCACCGGCGGATTGCGCGCGGGCAGGGGAATAGGAACCGAACACAAGCATAAGCGTCGCAGCCAGATACACAATAGGATTTCTCATAGTCCCCTTTTTATGCGCCATTTTTCGGTGATGGAGATCGAAAAAATAAACGATTGTTTCACACCCAGCTCCACGGTGCATGGGGACCGCGCCAGGTTGCGCGCGACCGGTCCCCACTTCGAAGCCAATTCAAATCTTACTCACCCCTGGGAACAGCATTCGAATTTGCCCCGGCGGGAGCCCAGCCATCGTTCGAAGGCCCGTTCTGAAAGAAATAAGAATCCTTACTGTAGGGGCCTTTCGCAAACATCGCGCTCGCCTGGCCGAAGATTTTGCCGGCCCGCAAAACCGCATCATGCGTCCGTTGAACCAGATCATGATAGCGGTCATCGGTCTGCTTGAAGCCGGAGAACGAGCTCAGGTCGCCATTGCCCATAATCACAACGTCGATTCCGGGGACGGACGCGATGTCGTAGGCGTTGGCGACGCCGGTCGGCGTCTCGATCATGACGACCACCAGCATGTTGTCATTCGCGGTATCCCGATAGTCCTTGCCCCAAATCTCCTCACCGTGGCGCTGGCCCTGGCTGCGGCGTCCCATCGGCGGGAAATGCGACCACTGGGCGGCTTCCCGCGCGCGGTTCACGTCATCGACGGTCGGCACAATCACGCCCATCGCGCCGATGTCGGTGGCGTGCTGGATATGCCATTCCTGCGCATCCGGCAGCCGAACCATCGGTATGGCGTTCGAATGGGGACACGCCAGAATCATTTTTTCCACGTCCCTGAACTCCAGCGTGCTGTGCTGCATTTCGAACCAGGTAAAGTCATAGTGTTTGGCTTTTTCGCAATAGCCGTCCGGATCGAACGTGGACTGCGTGAAGCTGAATACCTGCTTGCCGTCCAGCAGCTTCTGCTTGGCGGTGTTATAGAGCTTGGGCTTTGCCGCAGTCTGCGACTGCATTTGCGCGAATGTTCGAACGCCAAAAATCAATATGACTGCTGCCAAAAGAGCGTAAGCCAGTTTCCTGCTTGCAGACGATCGCATCTGTGATTTCTCCTCTTCTAAATCTTCCGACGGGTTTGTTAATTTTCTCGCTAAATTGGCCCGAGTATATATCAACTTGAAAGGGTTCGCTGCCGGTTTTTGAGGTGGGAAAGGGATCTGGTTTCAGCCAAGAAACAACTGAGTCAGTATGTGCCCCGCGGTTATCGGATTGATGGCTAATTGTTACAAGGGTTTTGATGCCAGCGCCATCTTGACCCTGTTTCTTCCGGAATTCTTCGCGGAATAAAGAGCACTATCCGCAGCACGAACGAGTTGTTCGCCCTGTTCAAACTCCGCGCCATCAGCGACTCCAAAACTCATTGTGACGGTAAGGCCGGGAACGGATTGCCCAATCGCCTCTTCGCAGATGGATTTCCGCAGTCTTTCTGCCAATTGAGTTGTGTCCCGAAGGTCGCAACCGGGAGTAACAATCAGGAATTCTTCGCCGCCATAGCGCCCGATTGAATCGTATGGACGGACCGCTGCAGACATTCTGCGTGCCGTTTCGCGGAGAACAATATCGCCAACGGCATGTCCGTAAGTGTCGTTTACGAGCTTGAAATAGTCTAAATCCCCCATGATGACGGCAAGGGGCGAACCTTCACGCTTGGACCGAATTAACTCTCTTTCCGCGATTTCAAGAATCACTTTGTGATTCCACACGCCGGTCAAAGAATCATGAGTAGCTTCGATCCGAAGCTGCTCCCGAGCGGAGACGAGTTGCTCTTGGAGTTCGATTAGACGCTTGCCCACGCGCAGGCGGGCTTTCAATTCGTGCAGATCAAATGGCTTGGTGAGGTAATCGTCCGCGCCTGCATCGAGCCCTTCGATGACCTCCGCTTGCTGGCCCTTCGCGGTGAGCAGGATCATGTATACATAAGATTCCGGACCGCGCTTTCTGATTTCCCTGCAGATTTCGATTCCGTCCTTGCCGGGCATCATCCAGTCCAGGATCGCAAGTCTGGGACAATCCGTGCGTTCGAGGAGCCGAAAGGCCTCTTCACCATCGCAAGCCGATATCACTTCGTAACCCGCCTTGTAAAGAGACACTTGCAGCATGTGGCGCGATACGGGATCGTCATCGGCTATCAAAACTCTCACGATGCCTCTCCTCTCCTATTCACAGGCTCTCGACGTGTGACGGAACATCAGTGGCCTTTGGCTTCTTATCGTCAACGAGAGTTTTCAGGACTAGGTTTAGCTGAATCAATTGATCTTCCAACAATGCGCAGATGCTCTTCGACCCGGCGAATTCTCCATTGCGGCCGAGTTCCTCTAATCTTAAAGCAGTTTCAGGCACATATCGGGCAGCAAAGTTTGCCGCGCAGCCTTTCAGAGTGTGAGCAGCGCGTTCCAGAGTCTTGGAATCTTTTTGCGCTATGGCTTCCTGAATCACCAAAAGTAACCTTGGGCCCTCTTCGCAAAATAATCTTGCGAGGTCAGCAAGTAGGAGTTCATCGCCGCCCAGCCGTGATAATGCAGTCTTCAAATCCATGATTTCAGCAGCAGTTTCTTCGGGTGTTTCAGGAAACGCCGAATTTGCAAAAAACTGCTCGACCGCGCTGTAAAGCTCCTCTGCCTGGACTGGTTTGGAAACATATCCGTCCATGCCTGCTGCCAGACAACGGTCCCGATCCCCCTTCATCGCATGAGCCGTCATTGCAATGATGGGAAGATGAGCGCCATTTGCTTTCTCTTTTTGACGAATCCGAGTTGTCGCTTCAAAGCCATCCATCTCGGGCATCTGAATGTCCATCAGTACAACATTAAATGATTGACGCTCAAGCGCTTCCACAACTTTCATGCCATTTTCTACGGTGACAACTTCATGTCCGCGCTTGGAGAGTAATCGCACTGCCAGCAAGCGATTGATTTTGTTGTCGTCCGCAACCAGAATCCGAAGACTCTTCTGTGCTTCGCGAAGCGAATGTCTGGTAATTAATCTTTGGGTTTCGTACCCCTGACATTTCATACCAAGGACTTTGAGAATCGCTTCCTGGAGTTCCCATTGTCGGATCGGTTTGGTTAGGTACGCGGAGATAGACAATTCCCGGCAACGTTTAGCGTCTCCAGGCTGTCCTCCCGACGTGAGCATCATGATTGTGGCCGACGGCAAACTCGGATCTTGCTTGATTTGTTCCGTTAAAGAAAAACCATCCATTTCCGGCATCTGAGAATCCAGCAGGAGGAGGGGAGTGGGGTTCCCGAGTTCCTTTTCGCGTTTCAATATGGCAAGAGCGGCCCACCCGGAGTCGGCCACGATCGGTTTCATCTCCCATTGAACTAAGGTTCTCTCAAGAATACGGCGGTTTGTGGAATTATCATCCACAACCAAAACCGGAATTCCTTTCAGGGTTACGTGCCCATCCTCATTCTGTTTCTTAAAGTGTTCTTTCGGCAAACCGAGTGCCGCCGTAAAATGAAATGTGCTTCCCTGGCCAAGTTCGCTCTCGACCCAAATCTTTCCGCCCATTAAGTCCACCAACCGCCTGGAGATTGTCAGGCCGAGACCTGTTCCCCCATATTTGCGACGGGAAGAGCCATCGACCTGCTCGAAAGCATCGAAGATTAACTTTTGTTTTTCCTTTGAAATGCCGATGCCAGTGTCGCGAACCATGAAATGCAAAGTAATGCTGTTTTCATTCTTGCTCTCACATTCCACGAGGAATACGACTTCACCGTAATCTGTAAACTTCACCGCGTTGCCAAGGAGGTTGATTACCACTTGTCGCAACCTAGTCGGGTCACCTTCGACCATCTCAGGAACTTCCGGCCGAATGTCACAAACAAGTTCCACGTTCTTGCGTCCGGCTGCGATGGCGAAAGACCGTGTTGCGTCCTCAAGGCTATCACGCACGCTAAACGTCGTGCGATCAAGATCTAACTTGCCCGCCTCAATCTTAGAGAAATCCAGAATATCGTTGATCACCGTCAATAGGGAATCTGCAGAGGTCTTGACCATGCTTAAATATTCAAATTGTTCTGGTGTGAGTTGCGTTTCCAAAGCCAACTCTGTCATTCCAATGATTCCGTTCATTGGCGTGCGAATTTCATGACTCATATTTGCCAGGAAATCGCTTTTTGTCCTGTTGGCTGCTTCCGCTGCGTCCTTGGCTTCGCGGAGAGCCTCCTCGGCGGCTCGCCGCTCCGTGATATTAATCAAGGTCGCCTCAATTACCGAGGAGGTGCCCTCCTTGCTCTCAATTAGATTTGCATTTGTCAAAATCCAAACGGTACTTCCATCCTTTTGTCGGAGACATTGTTCATAATTGGTCAGCGCCCCCTTTTTTTCCAGGCAGGCAACAAACATGTTTCGATTTTCGGGATCGAAGTGCCTTTCCAGCGTTGAACTGCCGAGCAGTTCTTCGCGAGAGGCGAAGCCAAAGATCCGAGCGCATGCGTCATTACAATCCAAAATGATTCCGTCCCCGGTCGTCCGGATGACTCCAGCCAGGCTCCTCCCAAAAAGTAGTCGATAGCGCTCCTCCGTCGATTCTAGTTCCAATGCTTGCGCCGAGAAGCGACGATCCAAGACCGAGGTCAGAATAGCAATTCCGAGGACCATAATCGTGACAATCGCAATACCTGTGATGCCAAGGGCCGTAATCTTCACCGCGCGGATCATATCGGGAACTGCGTCGGTTGCCGTGAAGCTAGCCGCGGCCATTCCCGTGTAATGCATGACTGGAATAGCTGCACCCATAATTATGGCGGTCATAACTTTTTGCAATCCGCCTTGTTCGTTCTCTCCTCGAAGACGGAAGACAAGCCACAGCGCTACGAACGAAATCACAACCGCCAATATGATCGAAAGAGCAACCATCCTTTGGTCAAAATGGCACATCGCGGGCAATCGCATCGCATCCATGCCAATGTAATGCATGGATACAATGCCAGCGCCCATAACTACGCTTCCTTCGATAGCATTCCAAAGACTCATTTTCTGCCGACTTACGACGTGCAACGCCACTCCGGACGCAAAAACTGCAGCCAGGAACGAAACTAGAACGGTTGGCCAATCGTAAAAAACAGGAATTGGCAGGCTAAAAGCTAACATGCCGATATAATGCATCGACCAAATGCCCAGTCCCATTGTTGTAGCGCCACCTATTAACCATGCGTGGCGAGAGCGACCGCGTGCCACGGTAACTCGACTAGCCAGGTCCAATGCTGTATAAGATGCAGCAAAGGCTATTCCGACCGAAAGGGCTACAAGGCTGTAATCATAAGAACCAGTCAGAGTTGTGGATTCGGGATGCACGGATTGTTCTCCATTTCAGAGTGCTGCAACCAACGAAAGCGAGACCAGAGCGAAGGCGGTGTGGGTCATTTCGCATCACTCGCATTAAAGGTAAGAACCTTTAACAATAGTGCTGGCCAATGTAAAAGTATGTTGTGTATTTTGTAGTTGTGAAATATAAACTACCAACTCTGTGACCAGTTAATAATATAGGTGCGTGACTGCCCAAAGTCTTGCAGAACCAGTGTTCATGTTCAACTCAATGCTCATTGTCGGAAGGAGACGCCCCTCGCAATTGTGACTGAGCAGAACTTGCTTGGGTTAAAGATCGAGAGCTATTCCACTAGTAGTGCCGACTCTGAACGCGCGAGAGTACAATGGCATCTCTGTACCAGCAGGCCTCAGGTGAAGGACTGCAACAGAGGGAAGTCCTAGGAAACGATGAAATCTACGGAAGAGGAGATAAATCGATGAGTCCCAAAAAGCAGCGAAGCGACCCGAGCTACAATCAGCTGGAAGCAGGCGCCGAAAGGTCCAAACCCTCAGTGCACCAGCAGGCAAGGGAAATTCAGCCTTACGGCAAGATTGCGAAATTGCCGATCGCGTTGGACGAGAAAGTTTGCGCAGGCAGCGTCGAAAATCTGAACCAACTCCTCGCGGACACGATGACTCTCCGCGACCTGTATAAGAAACATCACTGGCAGGTGGCAGGGAGCACGTTCTACCAACTCCATCTGCTCTTCGATAAACACTTTGGCGAGCAAGTGGAATTGGTAGACACGATTGCGGAACGAATTCAACTGCTGGGCGGTGTCACCCTCGCGATGGCGGCCGATGTAGCGGAAACGACTCTTATCCCGCGTCCACCGCGCGGCCGCGAAGAAGTGCCCGTGCAGATTTCACGCCTCCTGGAAGCGCATGAAATCATTCTGCAAGAGGCACGCGCTATGGCGAGGCAGGCCACCGAAGCCGGCGACGACGGAACCAACGACCTGCTCGTCAGCGACGTGATTCGTTCGAATGAATTGCAGGTATGGTTCCTTTCCGAGCATCTGGTGGATGTGCCGCTTCTTCATGCGGATCGAACGAAGTCTGCAACCGCAGGGCGATAGCAACATTAATCCGGCCGGGAGGTAATTCCCGAGGGAGGCGGCATCATGCCTTGGGCCGCCACCAACTCACGCGCGGGAGCGCGCATTGCGGGCCATTTGCGGGCAAAAACGACTCCGCCCGTGAGGCTGGCAATACCTCCCAGCGCAACGGTGATCGGTGCGCCAATGTGGGCCGCCAAAGTTCCCGCTGCGAGCGAACCGAACGGGGACATGCCAAGAAACATCATCGAATACAGCGCCATCACGCGCCCGCGAAGTTGATCCGGCACCATGGCCTGGATCAACGTGTTCGACGAGGTAAACAGCATCATCATTGAAACTCCGGAAAGCGCCAGAGCAACGAGGGAAAACCAATACATCCGCGAAGCGCCGAACAGAGCCAGCGAAACTCCCAACCCAATTGCCGAAGCAGCGACAATGTTTCCAAGGCCCTTCAACTCCTTTCGAACGGCGATTGCGAGAGCACCGCACATCGCGCCGAGTCCTACAGCGCCCATCAGATTTCCGTATGCCGAAGCGCCGCCATTTAGAATCTTGTCCGCGAAAATCGGCATGAGCACGCTGAAGGGCAGAGCCACCAAACTGACCAATCCCACCAGTAAGAGCAGCGTTCGAATGGGCACCGTGTGCCTCACGAAGCGGAACCCTTCGCGCATCTTCTCCATCGGTGACGCACCATCGTGCGCTACCAGGGGATTTTCGACGCGCATCATCAACAGGCCTGCGATCACCGCGATGTAGCTGATGCCGTTTGACAGAAAGCACCAGCCCTCGCCGATCCACGCGACCAGCAAACCGGCAATCGCGGGGCCTGCCACTCGCGCGCCGTTAAACATGGAGGAGTTGAGGGCAATTGCATTCAGCAAATCCTCGCGCCCCACCATCTCGATCAGGAACGATTGCCGCGCGGGCACATCGAAAGAGTTCACGACGCCCAGCAGCGTCGACAGCGTGATGATTTCCCACACGACAATGCGCCCGGTAAGCGTGAGCGTTGCAAGGATGAACGCGAGCATCATGGACGCCACCTGCGTCGCGATCACAACGCGCTGGCGCGGCCACCGGTCAGCTACCAGCCCGCCAAGCGGCGAGAGTAAGAAAATCGGTATCTGGTTCATGAACCCAAGCACTCCGAGCAGCACGGAAGAATGGGTTAGGCGGTACAGCAGCCACGCCTCCGCAATGGTCTGCATCCACGTGCCTACTAGGGAGATGATCTGTCCGCTGAAAAAAAGCCTGAAATTCCGGTGCCGCAGCGACCGGAAAAGCGCAGCCATCCGTCCCTGGCCAAATGGTCCGGTCTCCGGAGCCATTGTAGTTGGAACATCAGACGCAGCTGGAATCGTATTTGCCATCTCTCAATCAGCCATTGTAGCGCAGCCAAGGTGGCACAGGCCTCAGCCTGTGCGCTTTTGGGTTCTTCTGTCGAACCATTAGAAGTAGAAATCGTAGCAGGAGGCTAAGAAGGATTAACGCAAAAGGAAGGCAAGACCCCTAGCTATTCCGTAAATACAATCCCAACCGCCGTCCGGTCTTTACCGGTTCCCGAGTCGATTCGAACGACGTATCCCCGGAGGCGAAGCGCGCCATCGGTAGCGCCGTCGATCCCGGGATTGTCGAGCATGACTTGCAGTTCAGATTGCAGCTTGGGGCAGTGGTCCAGGTAGATCAAAGCTCCATGCAGGCTCAGATCGCTGATAACGGTTTCCTCTTCGAACGACGTGCCTCCATCGGTATAACCCATCACTCTGGCTTTAAAGTGTGTGTCGCGGCGCAGGCCTTCGCGCACGGCGGGAATCACGACGTCCAGATTCCGATCGCCTAACGTCATCGTCATGCCCTCGGCCGCGGACCATACGTTCTCGAATTTCCCGCGCGCATCGCGCAGAATTGTGTCCACAGCCTTATCGGCGGAATCTGGATCGTGATGGAACAGGACGAGGTTCTTTACGCCCACTTCTTCGGCAATTCGGACGCCTTCGAGCCAGGAGGAATGCCCCCACCCTTTGCGATTGGTGGACAGTTGTTCGGGCGTGAACTGCGCGTCGTTGATAAAAATATCCGCGCCGGCCGCGAGTTCACGCAAACTCTTGTCAAGTTTCGGATCCCCCGGTTCGTTATCGGTGGCGTATACAATTGTCCCGGCAGAGGTCTCAATTCGAAAACCAAGGCATCCTTGCGGGTGATTCAGCCAGGCGGCTGCTACGCGCGCTCCGGGGACTTCGAACCGATCGCCACCGCCAATTTCCTTGAATTCACGGCGTGCGGACATCGCGCTGATATCCACCGGAAAATACGGGTGCGCCATCTGCGCCTCGAAGACGCGTTTCAGGCTGTCCTGTCCCAGATATTCGGATCGGAAGCTATAGAAATGAAAGTGGTTCTGCTCCGAATACAATGGAGAAAAGAATGGGATCCCCTGAATGTGGTCCCAATGATAGTGGGTCGCAAGTACATGCGATTCGATCGGTTGCGATCCCGGTAACGATTCCAGTTGACGTCCAAGCATTCTGAGCCCGGTCCCGCAATCCAGAATGATCCTGCTGCCCGTCGGGGTTGTAAGTTCGAGGCAAGCCGTGTTCCCGCCGTACCGCCATGTCGCTTTATCCACGGTTGGAGTTGACCCGCGGACACCCCAGAACCGTAGCGTTGCGCCAGGTGTCAACGCAATTTTAGTCGATGGTTTGGCGAGCGGCTCAGCCGCGATGGATTTGGTAGGTGCCACGAGCGTCTGTATGGGTGCCAATTTTTCATGGTATGGACCCCAAAACTTTAAGTCAATTATCTTCCCGTATACATGTGCGCCAATCGCACGCGTAACCGATGGGACACGCCACGGGTTCCCGGCCACATCGAGCTATCTGCCTGTATAATCAGGCAATGCATGTCCACGCGCATGGCCACGACCATTCGGATGGCCACTCGCACGCTCACCCCGAAATGGGAAGCGCCGTCCTCGCTGGGGCCGTTACAGCCACAGCCCTGCTTGTTGCCGCCGAGCTGCTGGGCGGATACCTGGGACACTCCATATCCCTGGTCAGCGACGCACTGCATAACCTGTCCGACATTCCCACGATGTTGATCTCATGGCTGGCGTTGCGCTGGGCCGCTCGTCCCGCGGATGCCGAGCGAACCTACGGTTACCGGCGCGCGGGCATTTTGGCGGCATTTACAAACGCGATCTTGCTGCTGCTGGTTTCCCTGGGATTATTTTGGGAGGCGATCGAACGGTTCCGGCATCCGGTCGCGGTTCATGAGAGTTGGATGATCGGCGTCTCTCTGCTGGCTCTCACGATCAACGGCGGGATTACTCTTGCGCTTGTTCGCAGCCGCCGCGACCTCAATCTACGCAGCCTGCTACTCCATAATTTCGGCGACGCAATTTCGAATCTCGGTATTCTTGCCGGGGCCGTCGCCATTCGAATGACGGGCGCGCAGTGGCTCGATCCGGCGATCGGCTTGATCATCGCTGCTCTGGTTTTTTGGTCCACCAACGGCTTGTTGCGCGAGGCGGGAAATATTCTTCTGGAAGGACTGCCCAAAGGCGTTCGCCTGGAATCCGTCGCGCGCTCGATCCTGAGCGTCCAAGGCGTTCAGGAGGTTCACGACATTCACATCTGGACGATTGGCACCGATCTCCATGCGATCTCATGCCATGTTCGAATTCCGGATATGCACATGGATCAAAGCGAAAAAATTCTTTGCAGTATCAGGGAACGCCTCGCCGCTGATTTTCAAATTACCCACACCACGGTCCAATTCGAACGGGCGGGCCTGCCCCACGACGCCGGTTACTATATGCCGCAGCCCGCCCGGACTTCGAGATGAATTTGTAATTGAGACTCCTAGTCGTGGAATTTCACCGTCGTTCCGTTCCTGGTTGCGCACCCTGCTGTTCAGGTATAGATTACCGGGCGATTGTTCGTTATGGGGCTGCGCAAGGGCGCCACCGGGTTTTGAGGCGGCATCAGGATTCTCTGATCGTGATTGGAGATAAAACGTTGCAAGAAAATTCTCAGCGCGATTTATTTGCGCCTATCTTGGGCAGCGCTGCGCTTATGGGCGCGTTACTGTTGACGGCGCGACAGCTCACGATCGGGATATTCGTGTTCTACATCTTTAATGAGTCGGTCAGAATCCACGCGCCGGGCATTTTTATTTACGCGACGATAGGGGCCCAATGCCTGGGCGTTGTTCTGGTGGCGGCAGGATATAAGACACGATTCGCCGCAATCCTGCTGGCCGTTTGCATTCTCGCAAGCCTGCTGTTTCGCGGCGGTCTGGACCTGCACAATTTTCTGGTGACTATTTCGGAGAAAGACATTGCCATTGCCGGCGGGTTCCTGTTCTTGTTTGCGTATGGGCCGGGGACGCTATCGATCGACGCGATGGGATGCAGAGATAAGGCCAGAAGCTTTGCCGCTGTCGCGGAAAAGAGCAGCTTCACGGGTCCGTTGCTTCTGGCGGGGCGCATGATGTCTGTGCTGGTTTTTCTTTTCTTCGGCATTTCCAAGATTTTGCATACTGCCGAAGTCAAGGCGTTCATGGTGAGGCATAACCCCAACGTGCCTACAAATCTGGTTTACCTAGCCATACTCACGCAGATCGTTCCTCCGCTCATGGTCCTATTCGGCTATAAGACGCGGTACGGGGCGTTGATTCTCGCGGGATTTTGCATTATTGCGCCGTCGCTGTTCCATGCGGACTTTGGCAATCGATCCGAAGTCGAGCATTTCCTCTTAGACTTCGCGACGACGGGGGGATTTCTGTTCATGTTCGCGTATGGGCCCGGTTCGCTCTCGGTCGATGCGTGGCTGGCGATGTTTCGGTAGGATGCGTCGAAGAAGGAAGCCGTGTCGGTCGGCGCATAATATCTGCGCGATGACAAATATTTGTGGGTCGTGTCTTTAGGCACGACATAACGTCGCGTTCTCACTAGGGGTTTTAACTCCTGGCCTGTGTGATAACCGGGAATCAGGTACGACAGCGGCTAAAGCCGTAGTTATTCGGTAGTGTCCTAATTTGAAAATTGTCGGGAAGTTCCTGAATTTTAGGAGGTCCGAGCTTTAGCTCGGACATAGATTTTGGTCTAACTGGGCTTTAGCCCCTGAAGCTTCAGGGGCTAAAGCCCAGTGCTAAACGACTTCAATGTCCGACCTAAAGGTCGGGCCTCCGAAGGCTCAGACTCGATGCGGCGCTCTTGAAATTAGGACACCACCAGTTATTCTTGTCCCTTGATGTCACGGCTGAAGCCGTGACCCACAAAGATTTTGCGTGCCACGCGGACTCGCGTGGATGCTGCCGATTCGGAGGATTGATGTTATCGCGACGAGATATTCTGATTGGGACGGGAATGGCGGGAATCGGTGCACTCGCGCGGCCAGTGACAAATGCATTCGCCATTGCCGCGCAGCCAAAGACTCCCGTGAATTTCACTGTGCCAGATGGCGCATGTGACTCCCACACTTGCATCGTTGCGGACCCGGCGAAGTTTCCGCTCGCCGCCGATCGTGGCTACACACCCGAAACCGCTTCGCTTGACGAGATGCGCTCGGTGCATCGCGCCCTGCACATTCAGCGCGTCGTCATCGTACAACCCAGCTTCTACGGCACGATTAGCTCCTGCACGCTGGATACGGTCAGACAGCTCAGGCCGAATGCGCGCGGCGTGGTTCTGATCGCCGACAATGCTACCAATGCAGAGCTGGACCAACTGCGTCGCGGCGGAATCTGCGGAATCATCTGCGCCGCCAGCGAAGCTCATTCGAACCCCGAAGCCGTCAGGAATCTTTTCAAGATCGCCGTCGACCGATGCCAAGGACGCGGCTGGCACGTCGAATTCCACGGAGGGCTGCCCGAAATCGAAATGATCGCAGAACAGGTGATGGCTTCCTCCGTGCCAGTAATTTTTGATCACTTTGGAGGAGCAAAGCCCGCCCTGGGCCTCAATCAACCGGGCTTCGACACGCTTCTGAAATTGGTTCACAGCGGCCACGCCTACGCGGATGCTTCCGCGCCGTATCGCGTCTCAAAACAAGCCCCCGACTATCCCGACGTAGTACCCATCGCCAAGGCAATCATCGCCGCCAATCCCCAGAGGGTTACATGGGGCACCGGCTGGCCGCATCCCGAACACATCGATGGATACTCGAAGACACAGCCGGTGCCTCTGATGCAGATCGACGACGCGCGCAATCTTAATCTACTCGCGACTTGGACTTCTGGGGCTGCGGAGCTGAAGCTTGCATTGGTTGAGAATCCTACAAGACTTTACGGATTTTGATCGAAACTGGCGGCAACTGTCGTCGCAGCCTTGACCGCACGCTCCCTACTCACCTTCCGAAACATCCATGCTGTCAAAATCGGAGTCAAAATCGCGGTGACAATCACGGCTGCGGCGACTTGAACGGTTGCGGCCTGAGCAACCACGGCGTATCTCGGATCCGCCAACGCAACAGCTTGCGGGACGGCGGCGGAATTTCCGGCAGTACTCGATGCAGCGGCTCCGGCGATGCCCGATCCTCCGAGCACTTTGTCAGCGAGGATGCAGCATGCGCCTGTGACGATAAAGACCGTAATGCCCAAGAAAACTCCGGGTAGCCCTGCGGTGAGGACCGACCGGAGGTTGATGTTCTGCCCTAGGGTGAAGGCCATGAAGGGGACGATGATGGCCTCTCGCGAGCCAAAGAAATCGCGGATGTCGCTATCGAGGTTGCCGAGAATCGCGCCGACGACGATCGGGGCGATCACCGAGACCATGGTCAGCCAGGGAATATTGGCTAGACCGGCACCGACAAAGATGAGCATGGTGAGGAACGGGCCGGTCTCGATGCTTTGCGGGACGTAGGTGCCGACGTCTTCCCTATCGCCCATGGCGCTGGTGAGCGCGAGGAATATGCCGCCGTTGGTGTCGCTCATAGCGACCATCATGGCCAGCGTGCTGATGCCCAGGATGCTGCCGTGAAGCAGCTTGGCGACCACGAGCGCGAAGATCGTCGCGATGGCCAGCTTGGCAGCCATGATCCCGAAACCGCGCTTCAACATTTTCGGCGCGGCTTTCATCGTCATCTTCGTTCCAACTGTGAACAGGTACATGCCCAGAAATGTGGGGTAGCCGATACCGCTCAGCGCTTCGGTGAAGCCGCCGATTTTCAGCAGGCGCGGGAAAAAAGTGTTGATGATCATGCCGAGGAATAAGGGGCACACCATCAGCCCGCCCGGCACGCGATTGATTGCTTTCCAGATTTTCATGATTCACGCTTCGCTCAGTCTTAAGTCCAGACAAAGGGCCACGTCGTTCAATCACCAGACCATTCCGCAGTCCGCCAATAGCGGGGATTCTATCCCGCATTTTCCGAAGCGGAACGCGTTTTTTCGGGATTTCCCGCTTGGCCCAGTAATCCACTGGAGTCGGCGATGCCGGTTCAATGCCAAGATTGGCGGCTAAGGCCCGGTGATACTTGTACTTCCCACGACTCGCGTGTTGTGTTATAACCTTCGGGCTGTGGAAAGCCATGTGAATGAACGGCCCGTTTCGCCTGATTCGAATGCTTGCGAAACTCGACAGGACGAAGAGCATCCCATCAGTTACTGTCCAGTTTGCTCACAGAGGCTGGAGTCGAAGCGCTGTAAGCTGGTTTGTACGGTGTGCGGCTATTACCTCTCGTGCTCGGACTATTACTGAAACCGATTGCAGCATGCCGTGATTTAGAACTGGATTCGCAAACAAGCTCGACTCGTTAGGAGGACATACAGTGGCATTGAAAATTACAGATCGCGTTTTGGATGGGGTGGCGGTGGAAGTTCTTGAGGGCCGTATCGTTCTCGGCGAAGAGAGCAACGCCCTGCGCGAAAAAGTGAAGACTCTGCTGGCTGCGGGCGAGAAGAAGATCGTCCTGAACATGGACAACGTGACCTACATCGACAGCTCAGGCCTCGGCACCCTGGTTGCTTCGCACACCAGCGCCCGCTCGCAAGGCGCGTCTCTGAAGCTTTCCAACCTGGGATCGAAGTTCCAGGAGATCTTGCAGGTCACCAAGCTGGTCACGGTATTCGAAGTGTATCCTTCCGAAGCCGCTGCCGTCGGCAGTTTCGGCAAGTAACTATCCCTTCGATCGTTTCTTGTGGCGCCTATGGCTCTGTGCCGTCGGCGCCACTTGTCTTGCTGCTCTTCTCCCGCCAGTGAACTACTCTTCCAATCGATACATGGTAATTCCGCTCATCAATTTCGGAAAAAAGTCCGTGGATTTCTGCGGCAGGACTTCTCCGGCCATCGCCATCGATGCCACCGTTTCCACGGTCACCGAATTTAGCAAAAAGCAGAGCTGCGCGCCGCCCTGATCCACTTCCGCGACAGCTGTATCCATTTCGCGCTCGTAGGTGATGTTTTTTTCGGTTTTTACAGCGTCGGGGGTGATTCCCAGGCCGCGTTCAATGATCAGACGATGCAATAAAACTACGTCCAGGCTTCTTTGCGCCGCAGATATCCCGGGCATTAGAGCTTCGAGGTCTGCATTCTTCTTCAGCGTGGCAATATGAAATGCTCCGCCGCCGGCATAGACGCCGATTGCCCGTTGTTCTCGTCCGCGGCCTTCCAAATCGCGTCGAAAAGTTTCGTACACTTTACTGCGGTCATTGGCGCCGAATGGATACGATTGCCAGTCGAAGATGTCCGCCAGAGCAGCCCGGAACGCCTCGAACGAAAAGCCCTTCACGTTGGCCACCACGCGGTGGGTCGGTAAAATCGTCCATCCTTCTCCGTCCGTATTGAAGACCGACATCATCACTTTTTCATAGGGAGCATTCAGGTCCGTGCGCCCAGCGCGCGCACGGGATTCGTCCCGATAGGCGAGCGCAGTTTCGTAGCGATGGTGCCCGTCCGCGATCACGAGTTTCTTGTCCGCCATTTCGCGCTGGATCGCCTCGATTGCTTTCGAATCGGTGATTGGCCACAGGCGATGCACCACGTCGTATTCATCGCGTATCTCCACTTCCGGCTTGCCCTGCGCCGCAGCGTCCAGCAGTGCATCGACGCGCCGCGCGGCATCCTTGTACATCATGAATAGCTGGCCGGTGTGCGTTTTCGTGTGCCGCAATAATTCCAACCGGTCCGCTTTGGGACCGGAAAGCGTCTGTTCGTGCCGGAATACGACGTTGGACGTATAGTCTTCCACGCGCCCGACGGCAATAAATCCTTTGCGCGTTCGCCGGTCGCTGGTTCGCGGCACCGTGTATTCCTGAAAATAGGCATACAGGGAAGGCGTTTCATCCCGAACGATTACGCCCTCCCAAATCCAGTCTTCGAGCGCCTTGGCTGCGCGTGTATAAACGTTATTCCCGGCGGCATCGTCCGGCAGCGATTTCCCCTTCTCTACGGGGATCAGGTTGTAAGGACTCGCCGCGGCATATTTTTCCGCCATCGCCGGCGTAATTTTGTCGTACGGCTGTGTCAGGACTTTCGCCGGCTCCACGCGCTTTGCGTTATATCGAAATGCTCGAAAAGGAAAAATCTCCGCCATCCGTCGTTCCTCCTGGATTCAATATCTAGCATTCGTTCCCTGGAATGAGAGCACACGGAACATAATCTCCGTGTAAAAACAACTCCGTATATTACAATTAAAGATTCATGGCGACCCTCGAAGATTCAATAAACGAGACCCGCTTTGCTGAAGTGCGCGCGCTGATCTTCGATCTCGACGGCACTCTGATCGATTCCAAGCTCGACCTCGCCCTTGCCGTCAACGCGGCGCTGGCGGAAAGGGGCCGTGGACCGCTCCCTCACGAACAAATTTTCGGCTATATCGGAAATGGTGCGCAGTGCCTGATTGCCCGCTCTCTGGGCGAGGGCGCCACCGAAGAAGAATGCCGCCGCGGCCTCGAATTCTTCATCCAATACTATTCGGTCCATAAGCTCGACAACACCACCGTATATCCCAGTGTCCGTGAAACCTTACAATCCCTTTCCGGAATGCCCATGGCCGTGCTTACGAATAAACCGGTGGGCGCCAGTCGGGGGATTTTGCAGGGTCTTGGGCTTTCAGATCACTTTCGAATCATTTATGGCGGCAATAGCTTCGAACGAAAGAAACCAGACCCGATGGGCGTCGAAATTATACTGCGGGAATTCGGCGCTTCCCCCGCGCAGGTGATGGTCGTCGGCGACTCCGAAGTTGATGTCCAGACTGCGCGTAACGCTGGTACCTGGATTTGTGGAGTAACCTACGGATTCGGCAGTCACCGCTTTCCCGAATTTCCTCCCGATATTCTCGTGGACAACCTCGGAGAACTTTTGCAGCACCTGTCGGGCCCGCCGGTCAGGAATCCCCGCTAAGAATTCTCACTTTGCCACGGATTGACTCGTGCAGAACCAGTCCCAGGTATGTTTCAAGCCTTCCTCGAATCCAAAGCGCGGTTGGAAGCCAAGCAAATCTCTCGCCACCGAGATGTCCGCCTGCGAATCGCGAATATCGCCGTCGCGGGGCGGTCCGTATTTAGCCTTGGATGGGCGTCCGGTAATTTTCTCGAGCAGCGCCAGCGTCTGGTTCAGAGTGTAACGATTTCCGGTGCCGATATTGATGGCATGGCCCGCGGCCCGTTTCGCTTCGAAGGCCAGCAGATTCGCTTCGACCACGTTTCCAACGTACGTGAAATCGCGCGACTGCTCCCCATCTCCATAAATGGTCGGCTGCGTTCCATCGAGAAAAGCCAAATTAAACAGCGACAATACGCCGGAATAGGCCGATCCAGGGTCCTGCCTCGGCCCGAACACGTTGAAGTATCGCAAGGATACGAATTCCAGGCCGTACGACCGCTGAAACACCTGTCCATAAATCTCGCCCGCCAATTTTGTCACCCCATACGGAGAAATGGGCGCCGGCGGCATGTCTTCACGCTTTGGCAATGTTGGAGTTTCCCCATACACGGCGGAAGATCCGGCGAATACCACGCGCTTTACTTTCGCGTCGCGTGCCGCCACGAGAACATTCAATGTCCCGTCCACATTGACAAGGTTCGTTCCAAGAGGATCGATCACCGACCGCGGCACGGAAGTCCGCGCGCCCAAATGCAATACGTAGTCCACTCCGCGGCATGCCTCGTGCAACTTATCTAAATCCGCAATGCTTTGTTGCAGGAATTCAATTTTGCTTCTTACGCCAGCTAGATTCTCGAGCTTCCCGCTCGACAGATCGTCCACTACCACCACGCTGTGACCGCGACGGACCAGTTCATCCACCGTATTGGATCCGATGAATCCGGCGCCCCCTGTTACCAAGTAGCGCATTGATTAGCTCCTCTTGCATTCCAGTTCTTTATCAGGGCAGAGACTTGTTCTCCGGCAAATCCCCGCCTGAATAATCTATGCGATCGCGCTCGAGTCCGAAACCGTTGGCACAACATAACTGGTTTACTTGCTCCTTTTTTTGTACCCTTCAATATAGCGTGCCATGCGAACGATATCAGAGTTCTAAGGGTTTGTTTGTCCGAAGGGACAACGGCGTGCCTGATTCGCTGTTTTCGGCAAGATGAAATGGTTCACCCCCGCACAAAACTCGCGTTGTTTGCATGCGTCGCAACTACGATTGCGGCTCTAACAACCTGCGCTTCATCGGCCTTTGCGCAGCACTCCAAGCGGTCCAAGCCTGCCAGTAAACCGCCTGTGGCAGCGGCGCCTGTGGTTATTCCAGTGCCGTTCCAGACGGGAGAAACTCTTGAATATCGGGTCTTGTTTTCGAAGTATGCCGTCAACGCCGCCAAGATTGAAATTTCGGCAGTCGAACAACGCAGTTTCTTCGGCCACCTTGCGTGGCACTTTCGGGCCGCCGCGCATACGATGGACACCACACGCATGCTCTTTGCCATTGACGACCAGTTCGACTCTTACACTTCTGCGGCCAACCTCTTTTCTTTGCAGTACGAGATGTATCTTCATGAGCAAGGCAAGGAGCAAACCTCGCTTTATCGCATGACGACTAATTCCGACCCGGCTCCGGAGGACGTTACGGCTTTGCGAGTGGTTCCCGGCACGCGTGACGCAATCGGTTTCCTATACGCCCTCCGCGCCGTGGATTGGATGCGATCCCCGGAATTGAAAGCGCCTGTTTTTGACGGAAGACGGCTCTATGACGCCGTTGCGCGCATGGATACACCACAAGGTAACGTTAGCGTCCCCGCAGGAAATTTCCAGGCGTCCCGAGTTGCGATTCGGCTATTCGATCATGGCAAGGAACTCACCGACACACGCCTGTGGGTCTGGCTCGCAAAAGATGCAGCCCGGACCCCGGCGCTGGTTGAAGCAGACATTCCGTTCGGTACTGCGCGGATAGAACTCACACATTCGCGCTAAGCCCAGGCCCGCGTCTTCCCACCGCTTCGGATCAAGTTTATGAGAATTCGCCCACTACGCGAAATATTTGCGCGGCTACTTGCCCTTTTGAGTGACGGGCATTGGGTCGTGCGAGGCCCAATCTTCAGGTGGGAATGCAATGCGCCAAAAATCTGGGGCTTTTGAAGTGAACTCAACACCGACTTGGGTTTTTCCGCCCGATGTCGGCCCGAGGTAAACCACATTGCAGGTCTGCTCTTCCTTTGTGGCCCGACTCTTCAGCTGTAGCGTTTGTCCTTTTCCAACCTTGGCAGCAAGCGCGATCATGCATCCATGAGCGTTCACGACAAGCGTTTGAGTTTCTTCCTGGAATACTGCAAATCCGGGTCCGCCTTCGCTGGAAACTGTGACAGCGATACTGATAACCACTCGCTGACTGCGGCGGCGGCTGGACTCAAGTCCGCCTCTGGATGGTTCCCAAGTCTGCATAGACTCCACGCTAGAGCAACTGCGCGATTCTGACAAGCTCCTGTCATCACAAGACTGTTGATCAGTAAACCAAGCTAACAGGTATGGCCTACACGAGCACGATCTTGTTTCGATGCCGGGCAATGCGCCTGGTGGCGTTGCGGCTATCGACCACAAGTTGCGCCGATTCGACGATCATTGGGTAGTCGTAGC
>CAZUNI010000027.1:0-61729 GCA_964622265.1 uncultured Acidobacteriaceae bacterium
TTCGATCGGGATCCAGCCCGATCTGCTGCTGTGCCGCAGTGACCGCTGGCTGCCGCAGGATCTGAAAAGGAAAATTGCGCTGTTTTGCAACATGCCGGAATCGCACGTTATTTCCATGCAGGATATGGACACGATCTACGGCGTGCCGGTGGCGCTTTCTGAAGAAGGCCTCGACAACGAAATTGTGAAGTTGCTGAAACTCGAAGCGGGCGAGCGCGACATGAGCCGCTGGCTCACTTTGCTGGACAGCATTCGCCACCCGGCGGGCGAAGTACGCATCGCGGTGGTTGGGAAATACGTGCAACTCGAGGATGCCTACAAGAGCCTGCGCGAATCGCTGATGCATGGCGGGCTTGCGCACAAACAGCGGACAATTGTCGAATGGGTGGAGGCCGAAGAGATCGATTCACCGGCTACGGCGGTGGCTCGCCTCTCACAGGCGGATGGAATTCTGGTCCCCGGCGGATTCGGCAAGCGCGGCATTCAGGGAATGGTCCACGCGATCGATTACGCGCGAACGCACGAGATTCCGTTTTTCGGAATTTGCCTGGGCATGCAGTGCGCAACGATAGAATATGCGCGCAATGTCTCGAGGCTTTCCGGCGCGGACAGCACCGAGTTCGATCCGCAGACGCCGCATCGCGTGATCTACAAATTGCGCGAACTGCTGGGCGTGGACGAAATGGGCGGCACGATGCGCCTGGGCGCGTGGCCCTGCAAAATTGAGAAAGAGTCGACGGCGTTCCGAGCGTACGGCACTACGGATATCTCCGAGCGCCACCGCCACCGCTACGAATTCAATTGCGAATACGAGAAGACGCTTACCGACGCGGGATTCCGCATCACGGGCCGTTCACCCGATGGCAAGTATGTGGAGATCGTCGAAGCGCCGGACCATCCTTGGTTTCTCGGCTGCCAGTTCCATCCCGAGTTCAAGTCGAAACCGCTGGAGCCGCATCCGCTTTTCCTTGCTTTTGTTGGCGCGGCGCTGTCCCATCGGCATCGCCTGGGCGCTAAGACTGCGAATGGCGGCACAAGCGCCGTTTCCATGGCGGCCAGGCCTGCACCCTCCAACTGACTCTGGCTGTCCCTAACCGACATAAAACAAAGCAGAAAGAACTCCTGCGTTTCACTCTGGGTCAGTTTCTTTAACTGGTCCTATTCCGTACCTCTGTACAGGTCCTTTCGTACCGAACAACCACTATTCTATAGCTGGGTTCAACTGTAGTAGTGCGTGTTGGGGTATGTGTAGAAGGGCGCAGGTCCTCACTCAGACATTCCGGTCGGACGGAAACAATTGGAGAACGGTTCATGTGCAAGCGAAGGGCTATTTTCGCAATCCTGATCCTGATGTTGTGGGTTCCGGGGTTGTACGCACAATCCTCGTCAGATGTGACGGAATCCGCGACCGTAATGCCCTCCGAGGAATTGCCCCTGCCGGGAGGCCTGTTTGGATCTCCAGCGTATGAGCCTGCCGCGGAGCCTGCACCGATCATCAGCACTGCGCCAAATCCGATTATGGAAGAGGGCGCGCAGACCAAGCGCATCGCCGGTTTCGTTCCCAATTTTCAAGCGGTCAGCGCCAACGTGGTTGTCCCGCCGCTCACGACGAGGCAAAAATTCCAGCTCGCCAGCATGAACAGCTTCGATTACTCCGCATTCGCGTTTGCCGGTTTGCAAGCGGGCATCGAGCAAGCCAGCAATACGTATCCCGAATTTCCAGGCGGAGAGGCCGGCTTTGCCCGCTATTACTGGCACACCCTCGCCGATCAGACGATCGGAAATTATGTCAGCAGCGCGATTTTTCCTTCCTTGACGCACGAGGATCCACGCTATTACACGCACTACCATGGCAACTTCCTGCACCGAACAGTTTACGCCTTCAGCCGCGTTGTGATCACACGCACGGACTCGGGAAACAAGACGTTCAATATTTCCGGGATCGTCGGTGCTGGTGTGACTACAGAAATATCCGGACTCTACTACCCGAGGCAGGAACGCGACAGCCTGAGCGGGACCGGCGTTCGATGGGCTTCGCAACTGCTGAGCGATGGCGTCACCAATGTTTTCGAGGAGTTCTGGCCGGACATTAACCGCAAGTTATTGCACGAGCGCTAACGCGATCAGCTAATTGGTCGATTGCGATGTACCTGTCGTTCGGTACTGTTCTACTTTCGAGAACTTCCAATCAGATCCAGGCCTTCGGAGGTCCGACCTTTAGGTCGGACATTGAGTTCGTTTGGCACTGGGCTTTAGCCCCCAGAAGCTTCAAGGGCTAAAGCCCAATTTGCCCAACTCCTATGTCCGAGCTAAAGCTCGGACCTCCTTAAAATCCAATCGTTCTATACAATTTCCAAATCAGGGCACTAGCCGTCGCTCCCTCCCGTTGCAAATCTTCGCTGTCCCGCATAGGCTATGAACCGCGTTTGACGAGACGCATAAATAGCCATGCATCCATCGCGTGAAATCCCGATTGGAAACTTCCGGGTCGGCGGCAACCAGCCGCTGTTCCTGATTGCCGGGCCGTGCGTGATTGAAAGCGAAGCGCATGCCTTGATGATGGCCGAGCGGCTTGCGGAGATCGCGGCCCGCGCGAAGACGCAGCTGATCTTTAAGGCGTCGTACGACAAGGCAAACCGTTCTTCCGAGCAGTCGTTTCGCGGGCCGGGGCTGACCGAAGGCTTGCGCATTTTGCAAAAGGTCAAACAGCGATTCGGGCTGCCGATTTTAACCGACATTCATGAGGCCTCTCACGCTGCGCCTGTTGCCGAAGTCGCCGACGTGTTGCAGATTCCCGCGTTTCTTTCGCGGCAGACGGATTTGCTGGCCGCTGCTGGAAAAACCGGGCGCGTGGTGAACTTGAAAAAAGGACAATTCCTTTCGCCGTGGGAAATGGCCAATGCCGTGGAGAAAATTACGAACACGAGGAATGACAAAGTTATTTTGAGCGAGCGCGGCGCTTCATTCGGATATCAAAATCTTGTGGTGGACATGCGTTCGTTCCCGATCATGCGCAAGACGGGATGCCCGGTCATCTTCGATGTGACACATTCTGTGCAACTGCCCGGAGGAGCGGGGAAGTCCAGCGGAGGGCAGCCGGAATTTATCGAGCCGCTGGCCCGCGCGGGTACCGCTGTGGGCGTGGATGGAATTTTCCTGGAAGTTCATGATAACCCTGCCAAAGCCCTATCGGATGGAACTAACGCCCTGCCACTTGGTGAATTGCCGGCCTTGTTGGGGAAGCTCACACAAATTGCCGCGCTGATCCGCGGGTGGAGCGTGCAATGAGCCTCGAAACCGCGCGCCGGGTTTTGCGGATTGAGGCCGAAGCGCTCACGGCGTTGCAGCAGAGGCTCGACTCGCGCTTCGAGCAGGCGGTTGAGATACTGTTTGCGTGCAAGGGGCGCGCGGTCGTCACCGGCATGGGCAAGTCGGGACTGATAGGACGGAAAATCGCCGCGACATTTTCGAGTACGGGTACGCCATCGGCGTTTCTGCATCCCGCTGAGGCCATTCACGGCGATTTGGGAATGTTGATGCGCGATGACGTGGTGCTGGCCGTGACGTATGGGGGCGAAACCGAGGAAATTATCGCGCTGCTTGAAACGATCAAGCGCCTTGGGCTGCTCATGGTGACTTTGACCGGCCATCCCGGCTCGACAATCGCTGCGGCGAGCGATGTGGTGATCGACGTCAGTGTGAAGGAAGAAGCGTGCTCGCTCAATCTCGCGCCTACAGCATCCACTACGGCGACGATGGCGATGGGCGATGCGCTGGCCGTCGCGTTGCTTGATCGCCGCGGATTCAGCCCTGGAGATTTTGCGGCGCTGCATCCGGGCGGACGGCTGGGCAAGAAGCTCTTGCGTGTGGAGAATCTGATGCACACCGGCGATGCCATGCCGCGCGTGGATACTTCAGCGAAAATTCCTGACGTCATCTACGAAATGAGCAAAAAAGGCCTGGGCATGACGACGGTTGTGGAAGCCGACGGGCGGCTCCTGGGAATTCTGACCGACGGCGATCTTCGCCGACTGATGCAGCAGCGCGGCGCGGCGACACTGGATATGTTGGTCGGAGATTGCGTGACGAAAAATCCGCAGACCATTGCGCCCGGGGAACTTGCGGGTGCCGCGTTGCAAACGATGGAAGAGCGAAAGATAACATCTCTGGTGGCGGTCGATGCCGAGCGGCGGCCGGTAGGCGTGGTGCACCTACACGACCTGTGGACACTGGAACTGTTCTGACCCGGATGATTTCTCACCATGCGCTTTGATGGATTTCTTTGTGGACCTCTGTGAGCTTCTGAGTGTTTTGTGCCTCGTTCTTCGCATTTTAACACAGAGTACGCAGAGGGTACGGAGACGGAACTTTGGTCCAGACTCCAGCCAGTGAATGATTCAGGAAGGATTTGTTAAGCCCATGGCTCGAAACACGAAGCCCACACAGACACCTCGCGCAGTCGCAGCGCGCGCGAAAAAAATCCGCGTCCTGTTAATGGACGTGGATGGCGTGCTCACCGACGGCAAAATCTGGCTGCTTTCGCGCCGGGACGGAACGGCCAGCGAAATCAAGGGCTTCAGCGCGCATGACGGAGCGGGATTGAAGCTGGCACGGGCCGCGGGATTGCGCACTGGCGTTATAACAGGCAGGGAATCGACAGCGGTGGCCGTGCGCGCGAGGGATTGTGAAATTGAATTTGTTTATCAGAAACAGGCGACCAAGCTCGGCGCATACGAGGAGATTTTGCGCGCCACCGGCGCGGTCAATAGCGAAGTCGCGTATGTTGGCGACGACCTGCCCGACATCCCCTTGCTGCAGCGCGTCGGGCTCGCTGTCGCGGTGGCCAATGCCGTGCCGGAAGTGAAACGCGCAGCGCACTATGTTACGGCGCGATCGGGGGGCGAAGGGGCGGTGCGTGAAGTCATCGAACTGATCGTCAAGGCGCAGGAAAAATGGATCGACGCCGCGCGAGAGGCGAAAGCTTAGATTTTTATTCTCTGGTCTGCACGGCAATAATGAAACGGGGCGCTCGGTGACGAGCGCCCCGTAGCTTTTCGCGTTACGTACAATCGAAAGCCCTGAAAAGATCAGAACCCTAGTCGATTGCAGTCGGTTTGACTCCCGTAAAGTAGAACACCACGTAGGCCTTGATAGTCCCATCCGGCTGAGGTACGCCGAAAATCTCAACTGGCGTTGTGGCAAGCAGGTTGTTGGTGACCGTGGTCTGACCGGCTTGCGTGGTGATGTCCACAGGAGTAACGGTCACGACGGCACCGGTGCGGTCCACTTGATAGACGAGCGTGCCCGATCCCGCCACCGTGCTCATATTCACCTTTACGGCGAGGGTCCCCAACGGCACCTTCATCGTGAAGCTGCCGTTCGGGCTGCCGTTGACATATCCGGTGACGGCCGTTCCGAGCTGAAGAGCCGTTGGATCGAGCACAGCCCACGGAGCGGCCCAGCCGGTTGTACTTGCAGGGTCACCCCAGACGGCAAAAGTTTCGCCGGATGCCGAAACAGGAGCCGCCGCAGGACCGAAAGTCACCGTGGCGGCGATTCCGCCGTTGGTTGCCTTTTCAAAGTCCCCAACAGCATTGGTTCCACTATCAACGATCGTGGGGAAAGTGAAATTCCACCACTTGAATCCCGTAATCGGCGCTCCGGTCAACGGGTCGGTGCCATTCGGCGTGCTGGAAGAAATGTAAGGCAATGTGAAGGTGTAGTTGTCGGACGGCGTATTGAAATTGCGTGTGTAGGTGAAACTGTTCGGTCCGGCGGCGGAGATAACTCCATCGTACCGGGCGATTTCGATATCCACCGTTTGCGCCACCAAGGGGCTTGCAAGCGGGTCAACGACTGTGGCGTGAACCTTGAATCCGCGCACGAGATTCTTGGCTGCCAGGAAGCCGGTCCCCGTTCCGATGGGCGTGGAATCGGTAACGGCGTTCCATGGAGTGCGATAGAAGAATTGCGTGCTTGCATTCACGGTAACTGGAACTGGTTTGCCGAGTTCGTTCTCGATGGTAATCACATTGGTCGCGGTATTCACGTGTAGAACGTGTCCCTCGGGACTTACCCAGAGGCTGTTAAACGTGCTGCTGGCCCAGACTCGGACGGCGACCAGGCTGCCATTGGATTGATACCGTGCCGCGATGCGAACATATTTTCCAGGCAACGAGGCTGTCAAGGTGGAGAAACTCTTGATCGTTACGCTCCCGGCTTTTGCGTCCACATCGTAGTAGAGAGTACCATTCGTGGCGTCCGGCAGAATTTGTAGAGAACGCGAGGACTGGACCGCAGTTTCCGGATTGGTGGGCGGCTCGACCGGGAAATCCTTTGCGATGGTCAGCGAGCTACCATCGGAAGCGACCGCGGTGACGGTCCCATAGGTGTGGCGAAGCACAAGCCGGGTAATGTCCGGGATGGGATGATGCCGAATGGGACCGGTAAAGTTTACCGCCCAAACTGGCAACGCGCCTCCTGTTGGGGCGTGCCCCACGATGAAGGCCGGATGAGAAAGATCGAATTCCAAATCAAGAGCACTCGTTTGATTCGCTGTCACTACAAGCGGAGAAACGAAATTCACGGTTACCGGCACCGTCATACTTCCCGCGCTGCCAGTCGTGCCCTGCACCTGCACCTGGCTGGACGGGACGGTCGCTCCCGCAGTGCCAAGCCCCAAAAATGCGGAGGATGGATCGGCGGCAGCGGTTAACTGTACGTCCGCCGGATTGCCGCTGACAGTAACAACCGCGCCGGTATAAGTTCCCGCGGGTACGGAAATATTCCCAAGAATCTCGCCGAGCTGATCCAGTTGCACCAGGTTGATCGTGGGAGCGGAACTCTGCGCGGCGCTATACACACTCACATTCGTGCCGCCGCCTTGCGGAATCAGCGAGATCGACAGAATCTTCACGCCGATGGTGGCCCAGTCTTCGGTGGAGGCGTCGCTCACGATCATGTTGACGCTTCCATTCTGTGTGCCGGAGCTGATGTTCGACTCGCTGCTTCCTCCGCTGCATCCCGCTACGAACGCAGGCACGGCGGCCAGAAACAAACACAGGGACAGACGAATAGCTTTCGAATTCATTGGCGTTCTCCTCCATAAAATCGTCGGTTGTTTTGCATCCGGGCAAGCCGGATGCTATAGGGCCACCCATGTGGGATACAGATAAAACAAGGCCCTTTGTGCTCACTTGGACAAACACGGAGTGCGACAGAAAGTTGCGGCGATTTGGCAGTACGAAAGTACTAATGAAGGGCGAAATGCAAACAATACTTCGAGAAGGCGATGGCGGATTGCGTCAATTTAGGAAGGTGCCCGCTCCGTCCCGAAGAACGTGACGGAGTGGTCTCTACAAAAACTGACTTGCTAACAAAATCACATTCATTGGCTTTTCTTTTTTCCGAAAAGCCCGCCTATCGCTCCGCCTAGGTTTTGTCCTCCCGGAACGGTTTTCGATATCCCGGAAAGAGCGCCTTTGCCCATACCGCCGACCATTCCGCTCATATCCGGCGTGAAAGACGGATTCGACGTGGTGCCCTTAATCGTAAATGGAATTCCACCCTTTTGCGCGCCGCCGAGGGAAGTCAGCTTGGCTACGCCTCCCAGCGCGCCGGAACTGGCGGTAATCACGGCTGACATTTTGTAGTTGAGAGTGTGGTCGGGGGCGATCGTTCCGTTTCCGGTCATGGTTCCGATCGAGGGAACGATCAGGTTCAGATTTTCGGTGCGAATTCCGTCGGCGGCAAAGCGCAGATCGGTACTCAACGTTTGAATCACGGTGTCCGATCCTTTCGGAATGCCCGCGAAGGAAGAAAGCGCGCCTAGTTTCGAGCCCAGATCGAACCCGCTGAGTGTGGTATTCGAGAGTTTGACCGGTCCGGTGATGGCCGTGCGATCAACCGGGCCGGTGATCGCGAGGCTGGTGTCCATGGTTCCGCCCTTGAGCGAAGTGCCCGAGGGCAAAATCACCCCGAGGGCAGGGAGAACGGCCTCCAGTTCCGGGACCGGCATGCCCGGCCCATTCAATTTCATTTGAATGGCTGGCGTATCGCCCGCATTGTTGTAGGTTCCTGTGAGGTGAGCCAGCGCTTTCCCGATATGCACATCGCCTTGCGTGAGATCGCCGGTTTGCGCTTTCAAGACATAGTTCGTGTCATAGTCGATTTCGACTGGGACTCCCGCCGGGGAACTGCCGGGAACCGCTTGCAACTTCTTCGCGGTTAGCTGCCCTTTGGAAATCATCTTTTTTCCGTCGGAATTCACGCTTCCCGCGAAGTCCACCACGCCGGCGATTCCCGAGGATGGATCGAGGAATCCTGTGGACGCCAGATCGAGGTCTTTTACTTCCACGGTGGCATCAAGAGGAGTTTCCTGCGCGTCGGTCTGATTCAATGGGCCGACTTTTCCGGCTAGTTTCAAACTGCCGTTTCCTGGCGTTGTCGCCGAAAATTGGAACGGAAACTGATTGGCATAGGAAAGTCCCGTGGCTTCAAAGTTCATGTTGTCGTATTCCCGCCGCTTGCCGTTTGCGCCGACGGTCCCCACCAACAGCTTGCCGTTCTTGATGGTCAATTTTTCGACCAGGACGCTGGCAGCGTTCATGGAACTGGCGTCCGAACTCCCATCTTTCGGCTTCGAAGATGTGGCGCCCAAAGTGGAAAAGTTCCACGTGCCGGACTTGGAGCGAATCAAGAAAACCTCCGGCTCATCGATCGAGACGCCGGTGACGTTCAGCGCGCGCGAGAAAATCAACGGCATGAGTTCCACACCCACCGTCAGGTCCTTGGCTTTCAGGAATGGCTCGGTGCTGAATGCGGGGTCATCGGCAATGGAGATGTCTTCGACCGAAACCCCGCCCTGGAAAATGGAGAGCTTGATATTTCCGATCTCCACTTTCCGGTTCAGCGCGGTGTTCATCGCCGTTTCGATTTGCGGGCGGTACTTATTTGCGTCCACCACAAACGGCAGCAGGATAATCGCGAGGATGATGAGCGCGATCAATCCACCGAGGATATAGATAAGCTTGCGTACCATGAATACCTCCCATCGGTCGGGGCGATTGCAATCAGTTCGTCCAATTTGTCAGGATCACGCGGTTTTTCGTGCGGCGTTTTCCTGCACGCCGAGAAGTATATACCCAGATATGCAATTCGGGGTTGTTTCAGAAGCTTTCAAAGGATAGCGATTCAGAACCGCGACACGATAAAAAGTCCCCCGGCAATCGCTAATGTATCTTCCAAGAGAGCGATAACAAAGTCGGGAACCTTGAATGCTTTTACGAGTCCCGTGCGAATCCGGTAGCCTGCAAACGCGCCGGCAATACCGCCTGCGGCGCCCAGGATTGCGCCCGTTACTAAAGATTGTCCGCCCGCCACTGCAACTCCCGCGCCGGATAGCCCGCCCAGAACAAAGCGGGCAATCAGGCCGGGCGGTTTGAGCCGGCTCGGAGTCAAGGGAAGCTTATCCGCAACCAGTTCGCCGACAGCCAGTACCACAAAGACTGCGACTGCGGCCGTGGATCCCATAAAGGAAAGCAGAGACCCGCGCAGGTTGATCCACTTCAGTCGCGCTGCGCAGGCCACGATGGCAGGCGCGGTCAGTGCACGCAAACCGGCCAGGACTCCGATCAGAAAAGCCAGGAGCAGGACATGCGATGGATCCACTTAAATCCTCCTTGTCAACTGCAGTGACAGCGGGGTTTCCTTCTTAGAGTCGAGACCGACGCGCAATTTAAACTTGCTTCGCCACGGCGTACTGGCGTACGATTCGATGCGTCGGGCAGTTCAGTTTTGGACATCTCATCTAAAGTCAAGGTAACAGGAGGATTGCAAATGAAACTCACGGTTTTCATGGCCACATTCGTTTTCGCTTGCGTGCTGGGTTTCGGTCCCCGCGCATTGCCACAGGACGCGCCGAAAGAGCATACCATGACGGGGTGCCTGCAAAAGGGCGCCACCGACGGCACCTATGAATTGATGAACACCGGGAAAGGTCCGATGGTAGTTGAGATTTCCGAGTCAGCCGTCAACCTGGCCCCGCACGTCGGCCACAAGATTGACATCACCGGCACCGCTGTTCCGGGCGCCAAAGTTCACACAATGAAGATCACCGCAATCAAGATGATCTCGCCCACCTGTCCATAAGCTTGTTTAACTGATTGGAGTTTAGGGAGCCTTTTCTCCCGGGTCGCATTTTCGCGCGACGACGGAAGAGACGGCTCCTTTTTTTCATCTTGTCAGAATCGGTTTTCAGCGCTTCGATTTTCCGGTCTTTGATTGTTTCTCAGTACCTCGGATCCTTACGATCTGGACTGAGCATCCGGCATGACGGGCGACGGCTTCCGACACACTTCCCATCAGAAACTTGCCCAATCCTTTCAAGCCATGTGAGCCGAGGATAATTAAGTCAGCGTTCCAATCCGACGCATGGTTTAAGATCGTCTCCTTTGGGTCTCCCATGTCCACGATCCCTTTTGTTGCAAATCCAGCATTCCGGAGCTTTTGGGTTGCGCCCTGGACTAATTTGTCAGCCTGTTTTCGTTGATCTTTCTCCACCTCTTCGCTGTAAAAAGGCACGTTCGGCGCCATTTCTATCGCGAAGGCTGCTGGAATGGGCGCTATGACATGCAACACTCGAACCGAAGTCCCTTTAGGTTTGACTTGTCTGATCAGGGCTCGCGTCGCCTCCTGGGAAAACCTCGAATTGTCGATTGGTAAGAGGATTCGCATTTTTTCCCTTAACTTGGACATCCCGATTCAATTGCGAGACAGATACCGATCAAAAAAACGCAGGAACAATTGCACGGCGATGAGCCAGACTACGCCCGCCAGCCCGAGCGCCACGGAAGTAATGAGTCCGAAACTGCCAGCCAGTCGTCCGGTAAGAGATCGCAGCTGCGGCAGTCCCAGGATAGCGAGGACAATCAGAATCCACCCGAATGTCCGCGTAACCCATATCACGGCGCCAAAAACTAATCGCTCTTTCCTGGCCGGCATAACTACTGTCTCCTCGCCAACCTTCGTATATCACTATTTGCTTCCCGGGACGAGAACTGTATGTGACCAGGCTCACTTGCAGCCGTGACACTGCTCACGGTAGATCAAAAGTCAGCCCATTTCTTGAACCGGATCAGGCGCATCCCTTCTTTCGGCCAATTGGGGTGCGCGTGCTCGATGGCCATCTGCAGGAGCAGACCTCTGGTTGATGTCCAGAGAAGGATTTGCGGATTCATTGCTACTTTGAGTGAGAACTTATAAGCGGGCCATTCCTGTCCTGCGGCGTCGATTTTTTCTTCGCCGAGGTATTGCAACTCTCCGCTAAGAACCATCGGATGGACCGGGAGCGCGGGGAATGGCTGCTCGATCGACAGGAGCTGGACCTTAGCCGGACGAGCCGTATCGCGTTCGGAGGCTCTGGTCAGTCCAGTGAGTGAAAATGGTGAGACCGGCCACAGGAATGCGTACGGGTGTTCCATCGGGACTCGCAGGGACTGTCTGTCCGAGGAACAATGCAACTCCTTTGCCAGGAACTCACAGCTGAGCGGTCCAGATTCGCGTTTCAATCTTAATTGCGTGAATTCTGTCAGGCGTGTAACGGTCAAATCGCGGGTAAGCTCGACAACAAACCGGTTCCTGTGGGCCGTGTATCTTGGCGATTCGAAAGTCCGTTCACCCTCGATGCGATATTGCTTCTTTTCATTTCCCCAGAGTATCCACGACTCGTGGAAATCGTAAACTTCTTCTCCGAGAGGCCCGAACGCGCCGGCGTTACCTTCTTCATAGATCGCATACTCACCTTCGGCAATTTTCATTCGTTCTGCCGCTGTAGAGGGAGGTCCTGGGGCCGGGACCGATTGTGTGGGGCTCGATACGGCGGATACCATTCCTGAACAGAGCGCTGCAATGGATAACATTGTGCAGAAGCCCGTGGTCCACCCGTTCAGGAACGCGCAACGATTAAGTGCACCCATAGACTTGGCCCCCCTTGCCCGCACCATCATTGACCGGGACTAGATTGAATGGAAAGGACATTCTGGACTGTGATGTATATCACTTTGTTAGGTGACATGTGCCACAGTCATCGGGCGGGTTGTCTGCTAACTTTTGAGCATAAATAGGGCACAGAAGTGAGGTCCAATATGAATGGAACCCATGAATACCGGATCAGGGCGAACTCAACGGTAGTTCGAAGCGGATTTGCGGTCGCCGAAGGAATTGAGCCGTCGCTCGCGTTCAGCGCCCCGCCGGAATTTAAAGGCGTGGCAGGGCACTGGACGCCGGAACATTTCTTTGTCACGGCCGTGGCCAGTTGCTATGTCAGCACTTTCTCGGGCATAGCTTTTAATTCCAATTTTGATTTCTTTTCTCTGGAAGTCGAGGCTGTCGGAAGCCTTGTCCAGGAAAAATCCGGCTGGCGCTTCGGGGAAGTCGTGCTTCGCCCCAGGTTGACAATCGGGAGCGAGGAACACAGGGAGAAGGGAATCCGGCTACTGCACAAAGCCAAGGAGAATTGCCTCGTCAGCAAATCGATTAACTGCCCGGTGGTTCTGGAGCCAGCGCTGATTATTCAGGAACACGCGGTAGCGGTGTAGCTGATTTTTTTTGGTCATCAACGGTACGGATGATTGTGATCGGTTCAACAGTCAAATACTTGAAAGGGGGTGTGAAAGTGAAATATTCAAGAAGTTTTGTGTCTGTTTGCTTGCTCACAGCAGTTGCGATTCTTTCCAGTTGCGGAGCAGCCCCGCAACAAGCGGCAACTCCCGCGGATACGCGCGCGCAGGACGAAGCGGCCATCCGGGCTGCCGCACAGGAGTGGGGCAAGACGATAAAGGCCAAGGACCTCGATGCAACGCTTTCGTTTTATGCGGACGATGCCTGGATCAATCCGGAAAATGCGCCGATTGCAAAGACTGCCGACCAACGCCGAGCGGTTTGGGCGACATTTTTTGCGATGCCCGGACTTTCCGACATGATTGGAGACACGACGCGGGTGGAAGTGGCTCGATCAGGCGACCTTGCGGCGGAATATGGCATTTTTTCCGCCACCATGAATGACAAGAAGGGGAAGCCCGTCATGCTGACCGAGAAGTACGTGGTTACCTGGAAAAAACAGGGGGATGGCAAGTGGAAAGCCATCGCCGACATCTGGAACACAGATAAGTAGTGGAGTATCAAACCCGACAGCATTAGGTGTTACGTGCCAAACGGCTTGGCGCTTGAATGAGCGCCAAGCCGTTTTTTAGATCTTAACAATTTTTGCAGGTCGCCAATTGAATCCATCTAGCCTTTCTTATGTTTGAAGAACTCAACTTGCCGCAGGCGCTTCTTTGCTTCTTCAACGTTTTTGTACGGGCCTCCCAGGTTTCTGCCCTTGCTAGAAACAACTTTGTAGCCGCCTTTCACTCTTACAATCATGGCACCCTCCCGACCTTCATTTCGCTCGATAATACGCATGCTGTACGTTACTGGCTTCCTGAGCGTCACCGGCGTCCGTAAAATGATCCGAAAACCATTCTCCCGCCAACCGGGCTACGGCGGCGAGCGCGCCCGGTTCTTCGAACAGATGGGTCGCTCCCGGGATTATTACGATCTGCTTCTCTCGGCAGCCGAGTTCGGACAAAGCCTGCTCATTCATGGCGATCACCGGCTGGTCATTTTCACCTACGATGAGCAGTGTTGGAGCCTGGACGGAGTCCAGCGCCTCACCGGCTAGATCGGGCCTTCCACCGCGGGATACGACTGCTGCAATCTTTTCCGGGAGTTGGGCCGAAGCCATCAGCGCGGCGGCCGCGCCTGTGCTTGCCCCAAAATAGCCGACGCGGAGCCCCGCCGTAGCTGGATTGCGCTGGACCCATCGGGTTGCTCCGGCCAGACGTTTCGCCAACAGGCGGATATTGAAACGTAGTTGCATCGTCGTCCGGTCAACCGCCTCTTCTTCAGGGGTGAGCAAGTCGAAAAGTAACGTTGCTATTTCATGGGATTGAAGTTCGCCGGCGACATACCGGTTGCGCGGGCTATAGCGGCTGCTGCCGCTTCCATGTGCGAACAGAACGATCCCTTTCGCAATTTCAGGATACCCTAGAGTTCCTTGCAAGATAACTTTTCCAACCTGCATCGAAACTTCGCGCTCGACGCGATTTTGCACAATCACTCGACCGGGATTCATGGGACACTCCCTCCCGGATTGGCTTTCCATCTCTACGCGATATTCTTGTCCGGTTCGCGTACAGACCTGCGAAGCGCATCCGTTACTTCCTGATCCGATACTTGCGAAAAGTCCTCATAAAACTCACCGATTGCGTAGAACGATTCCGGCATATGGAGGCAAATCAAGTCCTCAATTTCGGGCCTCAATCGCCGACACGTGGAATCGGGCGCTACTGGTATGGCGACTACGATCTGGGCCGGCTTCAATTGACGCAATGCGTTGATCGCGACCCGCATGCTGGAGCCCGTGGCGATGCCGTCATCAACAAGGATTACTATTTGCCCCTCGACTTTGAGCCGCGGCCGACCGCCACGATAGGCTCGCTCGCGGCGAGCCAGTTCCTGTCCTTCCGTTGCCGCAATCAGTTCAATTTCCAGTTCGGAGATTCCAACTGCTTTCACAATTTCATCGTCAAGAAAACGAATTCCTCCGCTCGCAATCGCTCCGAATCCTAGTTCTTCCTGTCCGGGAACTCCCAGCTTGCGCACGATAAACACGTCCAATGGAGCATGGATTTGCAAGGCGATTTCATACGCGACCGGCACGCCCCCCCGCGGAATCCCAAGAACCTTCACATTCGTTGAGTTTTCATAGGCCTTCAATTCTCTTGCCAGGAGGCGGCCAGCTTCGGTTCGGTCTCGAAAAACTATCGGCAATTTCTTTGCTCCTGCTCTTAGTATGTATTGCCTGGTTGGGATCAACTGTGATGCCTATCACTTTCAGGCGTGATACAGGCTACGTCCGCTGAATCGGCTGACAACCCTTGACTTGGTCTAGTGCCGAGGGCAGCATTGCGGCCTAGGCGAGCGATATCGCTGCCAATTTTTCGGAGGAAATGACGATGCTGAAACTGAAAATTGCTCTTGCGTTTGCCGGTCTGACGCTCGTGGCCGCCAGCGCCGGTGCTCAGACCAAGATTGCCGGAACAATCCAATGCGCCAAACCGGAGTCGCAGAGCGCTGTTCCCGTCAACGATCGACCGGGACACGCCTTCGTCGTGATGAAGGTCAAGTGCACCTGGACGAAGCCCGTTGAACTGGCCGGCGTTCCGGCCAAGACCGGAGAAGACACGGTATTTTCCGACGCCAGCGGCGCAAAAAGCCGAGATTCCGGCATTCACGTATCCACCATGGAGAACGGCGATCAATTCGTGGTGAAGTTCAGCGGCACAAGCACAGTTGATAAGACCGGCGCGGTGCAGACGCAGATGGGCCCGTGGAGCTTCGTGAGCGGCACCGGAAAGCTGAAGGGAATTACAGGCAAAGGAACCTTCAAAGGGAAGGGTAACCCCGACGGAAGCGTGACCTCCGACATCGAGGGCGAATATCAGATCGTGACAAAGTAAGCCCGCGGTACCATCGGTTACAGGCTACTTGAATCCCAAAACGGCGTGTGGTTTATACGGCTCTTCGAGAGAAGAAATTTCCTCCGCCGTAAGCCGCAGCGATAACGCCGCGACGGCGTCCGCAAGATGTTGCGGCTTGGTAGCACCCACTATTGGGGCCGTGATCGCCGCCTTGTTGAGCAGCCACGCCAGAGCCACCTGAGCGCGTGGGACACTACGCTGCTCTGCGACCTGTCCGACGCGATCGATCACCTCGCGGTCCACTGCTTCGGTCGGCGAATACATTTTCTTCCCAAATTGATCGGATTCAAACCGCTTGGTGCTTTCGCCTTCGGACGAGCGCGCCAGGCGGCCGCGCGCGAGCGGACTCCACGGAAGAACTCCGATGCCTTCGGATTGGCACAGCGGAATCATTTCGCGCTCTTCTTCGCGGTAGATCAGATTGGAATGATTCTGCATGGTGACAAAGCGGCTCCAGCCATGCAGTTGGGAAAGATATAGCGATTTGGCAAACTGCCACGCGTACATCGAAGACGCGCCGATATACCGCACCTTGCCCGATTTCACCGCGTCGTTCAGCGCTTCCAGCGTCTCCTCGATCGGCGTTTCGTAATCCCAGCGATGAATCTGATAGAGGTCCACATAATCGGTTTGCAGGCGGCGAAGGCTCTCGTCGAGTTCGAAAAGGATGGCCTTGCGCGAAAGCCCCGCACCATTCAGCTCATCGCGCATCGGGCTGTGGACTTTGGTGGCAATCACAACGGCTTCGCGCCGCGTGTTTGCTTTCAGGAATTTCCCCAGAACTCTTTCGCTGTCGCCGTGGGAATAGACGTTGGCGGTATCGAAAAAATTGATCCCCAGATCGAGGGCCTGGCGAAAGAAGGGCTGCGTCTCTTCTTCATTAAGCGCCCAGGCATGGCTGCCGGGCGTTAGCGTTCCCGTGGCACTCGATCCGTAGGTCATACAGCCCAGACAGATGCGGGAAACTTTCATTCCGGTCTTGCCCAGATTGATGTAGTCCATTGTTTATCCTCAGAAGGAATGAAGATTATGCCCGTTTCCTCTACCCAGATGAAATGGCTTCTGGAGAGCCATCCAACTCAGATGAATCAGACCGAACCTCGGTTATTTCCGAGGAAAAACCATCGTTGAAATCTATAGACTTTGGACTATACTCCGCCGATGACCAAACCTAACCTGAAAGCGACTTTATTTTGTGTGATGCACAGGAATATTCTTCGCACGATCGGCGCAGTTGCGCTGCTTTGTTTCCTGTTGTTACCCGTCTCCGGCGTTGCAGCGAAGCCCGGGGGCCAGAGCTACATCGTTTACATCGGGACTTACACGCATACCGAGAGCAAAGGAATTTACGCGTATCGATTCTCACCTGCGACAGGGGAGATCGTCTCGCTGGGGCTTGCCGCGGAAACCGCGCATCCGTCCTATCTGCTCATGCATCCGAACCACCGTTTTCTTTATGCCGTGAATGAGCATGAGAGCAAGACCGAGCCGGGAAACACCGTGTCTGCCTTTGCCATGGACACAAAAACCGGCAAGCTTCGATTTCTCAATAGAGTTTCATCGAAGGGAATCGGCCCCTGCCACATCGCCATCGACATGACGGGGAAATTTTTGGCGGTGGGGAATTTCGGCAGCGGAAGCGTCGCGACGCTTCCCATCCATTCCGACGGCAGCCTGGGCGAAGCATCGGCCTTCATCCAGCATGTGGGAAAGAGCGTGGACCCGGTGGCCCAAGCGGGACCCCATGCTCACTCCGTTGCGTTTTCGCCCGACAATCGATTCCTGGTCGTCGCCGATCGCGGCCTGGATAAGGTAATGGTCTATCGCTTCAATCATTCGACCGGCGCGCTGGAGCCGAACGATCCGCCGTTCGTCGCCACGCAACCCGGAGAAGGACCGCGTCATCTGGCGTTCAGTCCCAACGGAAAATACCTGTATGTCATCACCGAACTCAAATCGAGCCTGATCACCTTCGAATACGACGCCGCTCACGGCTCCCTGAAGGAAGTCCAATCGATTTCGGCTTTGCCTGCAGGCTTTTCCGGCAAGAGTTCCTCAGCCGAGATTCAAGTGGACGGCGCGGGCAAGTTTGTGTACGTCTCCAATCGCGGCGACGATAGCATCGGAGTATTCGCCATCGATCCCCGCAACGGAATGCTGACTCCGGTGGAATTCGATTCGACCCAGGGAAAGACACCACGCAATTTTTCCATCGACCCCACCGGGGAGTACCTCATCGCGGCGAATCAGAATTCCGCGACCGTGGTGGTCTACCGGCGAGATCCGGCAACTGGGAAATTGATGCCGACAGGTCAAGTGCTGAAGGAAGCGACCGAGCCGAGTTGCGTGACTTTTGTCGCGTCGAAATAAGCCGAGTAACTTGGAATATTCTTACTTAAGTCTCGTACTGCGGCCCGGCAGACCCTTCCGGGTTATGCCAACCACCGATATCGGCCACCAGGCGGTCGGCCTCCGGCGGTCCCCAGCTTCCCGGTTGATACTCCGAAAGCGGCGTGGTGCCTTCGCCGAGGATGGGATCGACGATGGCCCATGCCGCTTCCACTGCGTCCTGCCGGACGAAGAGCATCTGGTCGCCGTGCATCGCGTCGGTCAGCAGCCGCTCGTATGCATCCAATTCATTCGCGCGGTCCATCTTGACTGCGGAAAGTTCCGCTGGTATCGAAGTCAATCCGGGGCCGGGCTTTTTGACGCGTGCTCCCAAACTGAGCGAAAGATCGGGACCGAGGCGAAACCGGAAATAGTTGTTCTGATCGACATGCCTGCGAAGGGGAGGTTCTTTAAGCTTCACCAGAACTTCCATCGCGGTTACCGGCAGGCATTTTCCAGCGCGCAGCACGAAGGGAACTCCCGCCCACCGCCAGGTGTCGACCTCAAGGCGAACGGCAGCGTATGTTTCCATTTTCGAATCCGGGGCGACTCCTGCTTCTTTGCGATAGCCTGCAAACTGGCCGCGCACCACGTTTGCGACGTCGATCGGAGGAATGGTACGGAACACCTTGACCTGCTCGTCGCGCAGCGATTCCGAATACATGTTTGTGGGCGGTTCCATGGCGAGGAACGCCACGACTTGTAGCATATGATTCTGTATGACGTCGCGAATGCACCCCGCTTCGTCATAAAACTTGCCGCGCCCCGCCACGCCGAAATTTTCCGCCATGGTGATTTGCACGCTTTCCACATAATTGCGATTCCAGATGGGCTCCAGAAACGCGTTGGCAAACCGGAAGAGCAGTAGATTTTCCACGGCCTCCTTGCCCAGATAATGATCGATGCGAAAGATCGCCGATTCCGGAAACGCCGAGTGAAGAATCGCATCCAGTTCTTGTGCCGAGTGGAGGTCGCGCCCAAACGGTTTCTCCAGAATCACGCGCGCGTTCTTAGCGCATCCCGATTGATTCAGTCCCTGGACCACAGTGGCAAACATGCTCGGCGGAATCGCCAGATAGTGGACTGGATGATGTGCCTTGCCCAGCATTTCGAATAGCTGCTTGAACGTCGCAGGGTCCTGATAATCGCCGTCGATGTATTGCAGCAGCTCCATCAACTTCGAAAATGCCGCCTCATCCACGCCTCCGTGCGTCGCGATGCTGTCCCGTGCCCGCGCACGGAGCTGATCGATTGTCCAGCCTGCTTTCGCGACTCCGATGACCGGCACGTTAAGGTTCCCGCGGCGAATCATCTGTTGCAGGGACGGAAAGATTTGCTTATGCGCCAGATCTCCGGTCGCCCCGAAAAATACCAGAGCGTCTGCCATGGTCGAATTGGAGAGTTTTCCGGCATTAACCGGACTTCCAAGGGGAATCGTTGTTCTCATAGCTCGTGGCCCTCGCTCAAGTGATCGTTGCGAATCTATTCTCTCACGGGTTATAAGACCTGGCATTCGCAATGCATCAGGGATTCTTCCGTTACAGGGGTCACCGTGCACCCAATAAAATGGTGGCGCGCCCGCTTGCCATGTAGGTGATAGGATATTCCGGTTCACTTGTAACTATGCAAGACTCTGATTTTTGAGAAAAATATAGATGAGGACTCTTATCGTTGCGGCCCCGTTATTATTGTTGATGTCGTGTCAGGCTCAACCGAAGCCAGTTCCTAAACAACCGATGTTGGGTTGGCGTCACATCGATTCATGGTCGGGGCGCGGAAATACCGAGACCGACTCATTCAATATCGGAAGCGGCCAGTGGCGCATCAAGTGGGAAACGAGCAATGAGAAAGTCCCGGGCAAGGGAACTTTTCGCGTCATCGTTCACAGCCTGGTCAGCGGCAGATTTGTCGTGACCGCGGTTGATCACCTTGGTGTGGGACAGGATATCGCCTACATCGCCGAGGAACCCCGCCAGTTCTTTCTCGTCATCGAATCGAGCGATATCGATTGGAAGGTTTCCGTGGACGAGGGTGTGATCGGCGAGCAATAGAATTTGCACCAGGAAGATTGACACAGAGCCGTAAAGTGTTATATGTCATAGGCTAATGGCTGCTCCGATTCAGGCCCGTATATGAGATTGAGGTGATTGATTATGGCCGATATTCAGGATCCACAGGAAAAATCAACCAAAATGACGCGCAGGGACCTGATCAAGGGCGTGATCGCGGCTGGCGCGGTCTGCTCGACAGGTTACGTCGTCCGCACCGCCATCCATCATGTGTTCGCCGCTGACGCGGGCTCGGTCGAGCGCCTGATCACGCTGAACGTGAATGGCAGGGAACGGCCCGTGGACGTCATGAAGCAAGAAACGCTGGCGATGACGCTTCGCTATAAGCTGGGGCTGACCGGCACCAAGCTCGCTTGCGACCGCGCCGAATGCGGCTCCTGCACGGTGCTCGTCGACGACATTCCGGTCTACTCCTGTTCTGTGCTGACGCATACCACGCGCGGCAAGAAGATTCAAACTATCGAAGGACTGGCCAGCGACGACGGCAAGCTTCACCCGGTGCAGCAGGGCGTTGTGGAAGAGCAGGGTTTCCAGTGCGCGTTCTGCATGTCCGGCTTCATCATGTCCACCGTGGGTTTCCTGAAAATCAATCCGAATCCGACGCGCGCTGAACTGGCGCATGGCATTTCCGGCAACCTCTGCCGGTGCCAGGATTACGACAAGATTTTGAATTCCTTGATGCGTGGCGCTGAGCTTTCGCGGGGAGTGAAAAATGTCTAGCTCAACAAACGATCCCAAAGCAACGGCAAACAATACGCCGCTAGTAACCGCCAAGACCCCGCCCAATAAGGCGAAGTTGATTGGCGAGAACTATGTCGGTCCGGACATGATTGCCAAAGTTACCGGCAAAGCGCGTTACGCGGAAGATTTCCGCGTCGATGGCATGATTTTTGCCAAACTGCTGCTCAGCCCGTACCCGCACGCCCGCATCACGCACATCGATGCCTCCGAAGCTCTGGCCATGCCCGGCGTCAAGGGCATGATCACGATGGATGATCTTCCGGCCCCTGCCGACTCGGTCACTGACCTTGGTGCCATCATCAAGGCCGACCCGCGCGGCGAGCGCGGCCTTGCGATGGAGCCTGTTTATCAGGGCGAGCCCATACTCGCTCTTGCTGCGGTTGACGAACTCACTGCGGCCAATGCCATCGAAAAAATTAAAGTCAGCTACGAGCAGCTTCCGCATGTGGTCGATCCGTTTGTCAGCCTGCGGCCCGGCGGCCCGAATGCGCGCGTTGGCGGAAACACATGGATGCGCAAACCTGCTCCGCCTCCTCCTGCTGCTGCGCCGGGGACAACTCCGAAGCCTGTTGCTCCGCCGCCGCTCGACATTGTCGATCTCAAGTGGACCGATGAAGATTTTAAGGATTACGATCAGGGCAAGATGCCGATGGGCACGCCGGCCGACGAATGGACCTATGGCGATTTGGATGCCGGCTTCAAGGCGGCATCCCTGATTCTCGATGAAACGTTTTCCACGCCGAATACCAGCAACCAAACCCTGGAACCACGCTCCACTTTGGCGTACTGGCAGAACGGCAAATTGTTCGTGCACGCCGGCAGCCAGAGCACGATTCAAACGGTTCCCGCAATCGCTCGCTGGATGAACATGAGCGCCGATAATATCGTCTTTATCAGCGAATACACCGGCGGCGGATTCGGCAGCAAAGTCACCGCATCCGTTCATGTAATTATTCCCGCCGTGCTTTCGAAGAAAATCGGCGCGCCGGTGATGATGCGCATCACCCGCGAAGAAGAACACTACATCGGCAGAGGCCGCCCCAGCGTGACCGCGCGCATCAAAGCCGGGTTTACCAAGGATGGCCGCATCACCGCTGTCGATATGTTCGCGGTGGGCGACAATGGACCGTACAACCTGGCGGGCGATTACAATCAGGCGGGCCGAATCCTTTCGATGCTGTACCAACCGCCAGCCATGCGCTGGCGCGGCGTCAGCGTCCTCACCAATACGATCCCCCGCGGAGCGCAAAGTTCGCCCGGCGGCATGCAGGGCATCACGCTGTTCGAGCCGCTGCTCGCCAAAGCCGCGCGAAAATTGAATGTCGATCAAGTCGAAATCCGCAAGATCAACGCGCCGGAAGGCAAGGCGCCGTTTGGACCTCCAGTCAACGGAAAGCGGCCATACTGCACCAGCGCCTTCCTGAAAAATGCGCTGCAAAGCGGCTCTGAAAAATTCAACTGGACCGAACGCAGAAGTATGAGCGGTGCGCGCAACGGCTCGAAGATTCGCGGCCTGGGTGTGTCGAGCAGCACATTCGTGGGCGGTTCCAAAGGCTATGACGGCCTGTTCATCCTCAAACCCGATGGCAAGATGTATATCCACTCCGGCGTTGGCAACCTTGGTTGCGGCACGTACAGCGATGCGAGCCGCGTCGCCGCTGAAATCATGGGCGTTCCCTGGGAGAAGGTGGAAATGACCTGGGGCGACACCTCCAAGAATTTGCCCTGGAGTTGCTCCTCAGGCGGCAGCCAGACCACGCATGCAATGACCCGTGCTGCTCACGCGGCGGCGATGGATGCGAAGAAAAAGTTGCAGGAAATTGCCGCTAAGGATCATGGCGGCAAGCCCGAAGATTACGAAGTCGCCCACGAGCGCGTATTTCACAAAGGCGGCGGCGCTGGAATGTCTCTGGCGCAGGCCGCGCAACGCGCCATTACGCTCGGCGGCCTGTATGACGGCCACGAACTCCCGCCCGACATCAATAAGATGACCAAGGCCTCTGCAACGGCGCTCGCCGGGCAGGGACTCATGGGCGTTGGCCGCGACAACTACACGCAGGACGGACAGGCGTTTTCCTTTGTCGCTTCCTTTGCCGATGTCGAAATTGATGTTGAAACCGGCAGCTTCAAGATTCTGGACTTCCTCGCGGTCGCCGACGTCGGCACGGTAATCAACCCCCGGGCACTGGGAGGCCAGATTCTTGGCCGCTCCATGCTGGGAATCGGTCATGCGATCGGCCAGAAGTGGGTATATGACCAGCACCTCGGTCTGCCATTGAACAAGCGCATGTACGAAAACAAACCGCCAACAATTCTGGATGTGCCGGTTAATTTCCAATGGGCCGCGCTCAATATTCCCGATCCGGAAAGTCCGGTGGGAGCGCGCGGGATCGGCGAGCCCCCGGTTGGCGGAGGATGCTGCGCGATTCTCAATGCCATCTCCGACGCGCTCGGGGACGAGATTTTCAGGCGCGCTCCGGTCATGGCGGACATTATTTTAACGTCGCTCGAATTCGGAAAGCCGGTAACCGAAGTTCTTACGGCCCATATTTAGCCCGATAGGATTTTAGATTTAACAGAGTCAGGAGAACCGATATGGCTGTTATTCGCGATGTGATGCCGGCCTTTGAACTGTTTCAGCCTGGGTCGATCGATGATGCGGTTTCGCTGCTCACCCAAAACGGCTCGGACGCATGGGTGCTGGCTGGCGGTCTCGACAGCTTCGATTGGATGAAGGATCGCATCAAGCGCCCCAAAGTGGTTGTCGATCTCAGCCAGATCAAGGAACTGACCGGCGTCCGCGACTGGAATGGCGGCCTCGAAATCGGCGCCATGACCACCTTGACCAATGTTGTCCGCCATCCGGATGTGATCGCTAAATTCAAAATCCTGAGTCAGGCGGCGGAAGCTGCGGCCTCCCCGCAGATTCGCAATCAAGGCACGATCGGCGGCAACGTCTCCCAGGATACGAGGTGCTGGTATTATCGCAGTGGATTCGATTGCTACCGGGCCGGTGGAATTACCTGCTTCGCCGACACGCCGACGGCCATCAATCGCGAACATGCCATCCTTGGCGCGGACCGTTGCGTCGCCGTCAGCCCGTCGGACTCGGCCCCGGCATTTGTCGCGCTGGACGCCAAGATGGTGATTCGCAGCGCGCGCGGCGAACGCGTGGTCGATGCTGAAAACTATTTCATCGGGCCGGCGTACGACATTACCCGCATGACGATCCTGCAGCCCGGCGAGCTTCTCACCGCCATTCGAATTCCGGCGACCTGGGCGAATACTGAGTTCTATTTCGAAAAGGTTCGCGACCGTCCCGTGTGGGATTTCCCGCTGATCAATGTTGCGTCAGCCAAGGTCGTCACCGGCGGCAAGATCGATCGCATCCGCCTTGTGCTGAACGGCGTGGCCGCACACCCGTGGCGGCTATCGCAGGTGGAAGAAGCCGTGACCGGAAAGCCGGTGAACGAAGAAACCGCTGAGATGGCAGGGAAGATGGCAATCGAAGGCGCAGTGCCGCTGCGCTACAACGGATACAAAGTCCTGCTGATGAGGAACCTCGTGAAGCGCGCAATTCGTGGCGGGGATTCGAAGGAGGCCGCTTGAACATCATACAGTGGGCAATCAGTCCTTGGGGACAGCGCGTCCCGATTCACATCGCGTGGGACCTGCTGTGGGTCTCCGCCATTGCCGGGCTGCTTTTCCTGATCGTTCACGCGATCTACGTGGGCTATTGGGCCAAGCCCGAGCACGAGCCTTCCGTAGCGAACGATCCGAAGCTCGCAGCTGAAGCCGCGCGGCTTCCCGAACACATCAAGCGGCATTCCTTCGGCGCGCGAATGTTTCACTGGATCATGGCTGGATCCATGATGGTGCTGCTGTTCACCGCGTTCCTGCCGAAGATCGGTTACCGCTTCGCCTGGGTGAAGATCCATTGGATCGCTGGAATCGTGCTTGTCATTTCCGTTTTGTACCACATTATCCATACCACGTTCGTACTGGATTTCTGGTCTATCTGGCCGAATAAGCAGGACATCCAGGACGCATCGTACCGCCTGGACCGCGCGATGGGGAAACGGGCGCCTGAGCCGCGAAAGTTCGGCAAGTATCCGCTGGAAAACAAGATGTTTCACATGGCGGTGATGGCTGCGGGTCTTTCGGTCATTCTTACCGGCATCTTCATGCTGTCCCGCGTACGAACTCCGTTCTTCACGCGCAACCCGTACCTGTTCGGATTTGGCGATCAGACGTGGGGCGTGATGTACGTCCTGCACGGCCTGGGCGGTGTCGCGTTTATCGCGCTGGTCATGACGCACATTTACTTCGCGATCAGGCCGGAGAAGTTCTTCCTCACCAAGTCAATGATCTTCGGCTGGATCACCCGTGAAAAGTACCTGGGCCATCATGATCCGGAGCTATGGCCCGTCCCAGAGAATGGGGATGGCTCCGTACCCGCAAAGTCTCCGGAAGTGGTGACCTGAGTCGATGCGGGAAAAACTCGAAGCAAGCTGCGACGCAATCGAAGAATGCTATGAATTCATGCTGGCCTACGCCGCGCAGGGAGTTTCTGGCGACGATAGCAGCCAGTCCGGTAGCCAGCTCCGGCAGTCATTGACCGGTGCGGCGTCCGCCATTTCCAGTCTAGCCACCACGTTCACCGCGCTTGTTCAGCAGGAAGGCCTTCAACCGGCGGAGAAATATCATCGCTTTGTCTCCGTGCTGGACCGCGATGCGCAGGATTCGCTGGCGGCCATTGAACTGGTCCTCGCCCAGCACAGCATCAGCTCACAATTGATCGACAATCTCAACGCCAACATCCATCTCCGCGCGCTGCTTACCGATTTGTTCCTGATCGATGAAATTTCCAAGCACAAAGCCGCCTTGCCCAACTCGGTCGCCGCGCCTTAATGTTCGAAAGTACTGCTACCAAAGCGAATCTATAAGCCGGGGCATTGCCAAACTTGGAAAACGGCACATCAATTGTGGTTCTCGCCAGCACGGTTTGTGTCTATATTGTCTCCCGTATGTAGGCCCCACTCATTCGGGAATAGCTCCGATGCAAAATTGGCTGCCCGTTGAGATATGGCCGATAGCTTAGATTTAGAATGTCTAAGGATTGAGCGCGGCGGTATGATTTCAAGGGAGATATCGAACGAAATTGGCAAGATTCTTTGAGTTCGAGGAGCAGAAATGAAGATCAAAGGGAAGAGAGTCGTTGTTTGCGGTGCGGGAGGATTCATTGGCGGCCATTTGGTCAAGAGTCTAAAGGCCAGCGGAGCCAGTCAAATTCGAGCCGTGGACATCAAGCCCTTGGATGAGTGGTACCAGAAAAGCAATGACGTGGAGAATTTGACGCTTGACCTGCAGGTCAAGGAAAACTGCTACCGATCCACGAAAGGGGTCGATGCCGTTTTTCAACTTGCGGCTGACATGGGTGGAATGGGCTTTATTGAAAACAACCGCGCCCTGTGCATGCTCAGCGTTCTGATCAACACGCACATGCTGATGGCGGCAAGAGAGTACGCGGTGGAGCGTTTCTTTTACTCCTCGTCGGCCTGCGTCTACAACGGGGAAAAACAAACGAATCCGAACGTTGTGGCGTTGAAAGAAGAAGATGCGTATCCAGCGCTTCCGGAGGACGGTTACGGGTGGGAAAAGCTTTTCAGCGAGCGCATGTGCCGCCACTTCGAAGAAGATTTTGGGATGCAGTGCCGGGTAGCCCGCTTTCATAACGTGTATGGCCCATATGGTACATGGGAGGGCGGCAGGGAAAAGGCGCCAGCTGCGATTTGCAGAAAGGTGATCGAGGCCAAAACGTCTGGGAAGCACAACATCGAGATTTGGGGCGATGGTCACCAGACGCGCAGCTTCATGTATATCGACGATTGCACCAAGGGGGTTGAGTTGATTTTCGAAAGCGACATTCACGAGCCAATCAACTTGGGCAGCAACGAACTGGTGACGATCAATCGACTTGTGGACATCGTGGAAGATATCGCTGGCATTAAGTTGACAAGAAGCTACGACCTGACCGCCCCCAAGGGCGTAAACGGGCGTAATAGCGACAATACCAGGATCAAGCAATATCTCAACTGGGAACCGTCCATTCGTCTAAAAGACGGACTGGCAAAAACCTACTCATGGATTGAGCGCGAGATGCTCGCGACTGCGTCAAAATGAATGACGAGGGAGTCGGCAATTAGAAAAATTCGAGCGTTGCCAGATTTAAAGGATTCAAGTTTCAATAAGCGAGATACGCTAAGTCCCCTGGCGGCACTTCCAAGATATTTAAGAATTGAAACCTGAAGATGAAAATCCGACACTTTCTAGTGGCATATTTCGCTCTAGCCATATCCGCGCATGGTCAGGCCATGCGACAAACACAAATCTGATCGCCCTCAGTCCAGTCCGCGGTATTTGAAGTTTTGAAACACGACCTCACCGGTTCCGGCAGCATACAGGAATAGCCGCCTTCCCTCTGTCACGCGGGTTGAGTCGTCAAATGGAATCCACGTTTTCCCATCTAAACTATAGGACTCGGAGATATCGTATTTCCTGTTCCGGAGTCGTACAAAAAGATGCGTCCCTTTGAACTCGACAGTGTCCGTTGTATTGAAAGTTTTTCCATTTCGCAAACCGACCGTGGCCCAAGACCCCGTCTCGCGATTTTGGCCGGCAGATAACGTGGCGCCTTCACCGGGGGATAGCAAAATGCCTGCTTCCGCAGTTTCCGGTATGGAGACTTCCACTTCCGCCTCATAGGTATGATTGACGGGCATAACGCCAAGCATCGTTGCATCGGATGGAATGGCATCTTTGCCGGACAAGCTGCCCGCCGCCTTCATGACCAGCTTTCCATTTCCAATCTTGAAAGCCTCCTCCGGTTTCGTCGACGGAGAATAAATCCATTGAATTCCCAAACTGCTGCTTGTGAAGTCATCGGACAATGGCATCCCGTGCCCTACATTCTCTCCTACGGGTTTGCTCATCAGGTCTGTTGGGAGCACACCGAGCCGAACGCGCGGCCAGCCGTCGTCTTTCCACTCGATTGGCAGCAACATGCTCTGCTTCCCAAAGTTCGACCCATTTTCGAAACCGGTGTATATAAACCACCAATTCCCTCCGTCGTCCTCAACAAAGGTTCCATGCCCCTGGCGCACCCATTTATCATCGGGATTCGCCGTGTGGACCAGGGGATTGTAGGGAGAATTCTCCCACGGCCCCTGCACCGATTTGGAACGCGCGACAACCGACATATGTGCTGTGTTCGGCCCCGTCGTGCCACCTTCTGCCACAGCCAGATAGTAGTAACCGTCGCGGAAAATCAGCTTGGGCGCTTCCACGCATTTGCACTCCGCCACCCAGCCCTTTGGATAGGTCCAGCCGTCATACACTTTTTCGGGATCGCCCACGGCTTTCAGGCCATCGGGCGTGAGGCGAACCATCATGCCCTTGTTGAAGTAGAGATAGCGGTTGCCTTGCTGGTCCACAACATGGCCGGGATCGAACAGCCCGTACACGCCGATGTCGATCGGGTCGCTCCATGGGCCTTCGATATGGTCGGCCCAAACAACGATGTTCGTCCGAGCCTTGGGTCCGCGCGAAGGATCGTTCTCCGTCGTATAGATGTAATATTTGCCTTTGTAATAGGTCAGGTCCGAGGCCATCACGCGCGCCTCGAATTTGTGGAACGCGCGCACGACCGGCGCCCAATTGACCAGGTCGCGTGAATGCCAGATCAGTTGATCCGGCCACCCGCCGCCTCCAGCCATCATGTAATAGTCCGATCCGACCTTAAGAACCGTGTTATCGGCACCGGGACCCACCAGGATAGGGTTTCGAAAATACCCGTTGCCCAGATCGGCGTGCGGAATTCGCTCCAGCATGGCCTGTTCCACACGGCGGTTGTCCTTCTCGCTGGCATGAAACATTTTCACCGGGAAAATACAGGCCGTGATGGCGACTGCTAGGGGGAATAAAAATGTCCTTCGCCTGGACAGCTTCATAATGCCTCCATTGGTTTAGATACCGCTGGAACGAATCCAGAAACTTTCGACCCACTTCGCGCCAGGAGCCAACATCTGCAGGTCGTTGTATTTCCCCTCGTGGAACAGGTTGACGGCGTTGGTGATGCCGGTCATCGGTTCGAAACAGACGGTCTGCCGACTGAAGTTTGCAGGGGAATTGGACGGCTCTCTGCGACGCGGGATGTAGAATTCGATCACTGTGAACTTGGGCCCCAGCAGAACCTCGACCTTTTTCCCATCGGCTTCGATCGAAAAATGCGCGCGCCCGTCGGCATCACGCTCAAAATCGGTTAGTCCCGTGTCCAAGGACTGGCCCTTAACGGGGAAGGGATTCGGGATGTCCAGGGGCTTGATTTCGCCTGTGGCGAGCACGTGGCTATCTGTGACAGCTATCTTGCGGGCGGCAAGCCTGGCAGTCCACAGGTCGCTGTCAACGTCCGGGATTCGATAGCAGGGATGGAACCCCAGCACAATGGGCATCGGATCGGTGCTCAGGTTGGTCACCACGAGCCGCGTTTCCAGCACGCCTTTCGAAAGTTGGTAGGTCATCTCGTATTCCTGGGCGAACGGCCATTGAGCCATCAGGTCGGGAGACCTCCAGAACCGGAGGCGGCTCGTTATATGGGCGGAATGTTTGTCCGCCTTGACCTCGGTTACCTCCCAAAGCGGAGAGTTCGAAAGCAGTCCGTGAATCGGAAGGGGACCCCGCACGTTGCCGAGGGTCAAGTTAAAGATATATTTCTTTCCGTTGGCCCAAAAATCCTGTTCGTTTAGCCGGTTCGCCCAGGGCGCCAGGAACGGGATGCCGCCGCCCGATTCAACCCTTTTCCGAAAATCCGTGACGTCAGAAGGGGAGGAACTGAAGACGCTCTTCCCGTGAACTTTCATCTCGTACAAGCGATTCCCGATGGAAGGGGCAATGGAAACCTCGACTCCGCCGGCTGAGTCGGTAAGGCGCACGATATCGACACCGTCCTGGGTGGTCTTTTCGGCGGTGTACTTTTGACCGCCAGACGCATTGGGAACAGTGACGGCGAGGGCTGGCAATAGAACGAGTATCTTCAGTTTTCGAATGCATGAGGCTACACGTGGGATCGGATTGAGGCGGCCTTCATTACGCGTATCGTATTGAAAATGCATGGGAAGGGAATCCTCACATCATCTGTGACATTACATTCGGGAAGCTAAAAACAATTCGCCGCGCGGGGCGAGGCAGCGTCTGTACTTGCTGCATCGCTTGCCGCGCGGCGAATTGAAAAGATTAGCGCCTGGCACATCCTCCAGAAGCTAGAAGATGTACTTCAGCCCGAATTGAATCAGGCGCGGGTTAACCGACGAACTGGTGATCAAACCGAAAGTTTTACTGGTAACACCCAGTGTGCCGGGGTTGCTGAACTGTGCGTGATTGAAGGCATTGAAAAATTCGGTACGGAAGACCAGGGTAGCGTCTTCGTGTATGCCTCCGACTTTGGTCGTCTTGATCAGGGATACATCGGAATTGAACTGTCCGGGGCCGAGGACAATGCTTGGTGGGACATTGCCCCACCCGGTTCCAGACGTGGGGACTCCAGGGACGACGGGGGTCGGAATCGTGCAATTTACGGCGGACGTATTGAACCAATTGCCCAATCGTTGTTTGTCGCTGCCCGACGAGGCTACGTTGCCTGCGCCCATCCCCGCGCAGTATTCGGGCGTCGAGGCGTTAACGGTGCCATAGACGGCTCCCCCTAAAGCATTAGTGATCGTCAGGGGTACACCGTCCTGGACCGTAGTTACACCGGATACGCCCCAGCCATTGGCAACCTTCCCGATCAGGCCCTGGTAATTCGAAGGTATGTCCCACGTGTATTGGACCGTAAGGCGTTGCGGATGGTAATTGACGTTCTGTTCGTAGGTAGCCACGTAGGGGGAGTTATAAGCGAATAACGAACCGAAGGTCCTGCTCCAGGAATAGGATGCGTTCAGCGTGAGGCCGTGTGACAACTGCTTGCGCACCGTAACCTGTGCGGCGTTGTACTTGGTGGAGTAATCGTCCGCGAAAGCCATCAGCCCGGTTGGGGCGAAGCCGAGGTAGGGCACGCGCAGCGATGTATTGGCTGCGTTGTTCGACGTCACGAGGCCCGAAGAAATCGCGGCGTCAGCCACGGGGCAAGGGACGCCGACCAGACAGGGGCCGTTCAATTGCTGACCGGTAAAGCTTGGTATGCCGCCGGTCCCTTCATTCTGAATCCCATGCGAGCCAACGTATCCCAAATCCAGGGTCCACGTGGGCAGGAACTGGTATTGCACGGTCAAATTCCACTCATAGGTTGTTGGCGTTTTATTGTAATTCGGGGTCGTTAATGTTTCCGTCAGGTTCGAGCTACCCGAGCTGAGGCCGCTCGTAAAATCGATGGTACGAGGCGTCCACGGGTTAGCAGGAATAATATACGGATTCGTGATGGAGGACAAAAGAGCCGATTGCTGGCTGGTCTCGAAAAGGGGTGTGGCGTATGGAATGGACTGCGTGATCCCGCCGATGTAATTGAGCGCGCCGGAACGGTCCCGGAATAAGCCGATACCGCTGCGCACGGTCAGCTTATTGCTATCCAGGGGCGACCACGCCAATCCAAAACGCGGAGAAAAATCATCGAGCGGCGTGTTATTCGGCTGAAAGCCCTTGTGGGAACTTTGAATCAGGCCACCCACACCGGGCGCCACGAATTGCGAAAAAGGGAAGTTAGAGGGAACCACGAAACCCGCAAGGCTGCCGAGACTACAGGGATCCCCTACTGGAAGGGCGGCGTTGGGGCAACTTACCGAATTCCCGGGTATGGGGTTTCCGGCGATATAGGCCGGGTTGATATTGGTGGCGTAGCCTTTCGCATCGATCATGATCGGTAGATATTCCCAGCGCATTCCCAGGTTCACGGTTAGCTTACGCGTTAGCTTAACATCGTCCTGAATGAACATGGCCGCATATGGGTCGCGGTAAGTATGGTTCAAGCCGCCTGGAGGCGTCTCCGATTGATAGTTGCCCGTAGCGGACAAGTTGCTGTAAGCGGTGCCGTTCGTATTCCCCGGATTTGCGACGCTGCAACCAGCGGTCGAACAGCCGGCCAGGCCCACCAGGAAATCTCCGAATTGTGGAAACGTATTGCTACCGATTGAGAGAGCCTTGAAGTACCAGTCATAGCGGTCGCGTTCGTATTCGCCACCGAAGCGGATCGTCTGCTTCCCGTGGGTCCACGAAACCTCGTCATTCGCAGTCCAACTGTTGAAATACTTCAGCGTGGGAATACCGCCCGCTGCGCCAATTTCGAAATCTCCGGTAACGATCTCGATGTTCAGTTGGTTTAGGTTACATTGGATCGGTGTGATCCCGGCGGAGAGCGTTGCAGTAGCGCCCGGACAAGCCGCCGAATCGGTAAATGGTTCGGTCGGCTGGGCATTGATCGTGCCGCGCGAAACCGCAAACTTGACTGTATTTACGAGGTTGTTGTTCACAATCGTTGTAAGCTGCAGGTTTCCGTAGTGGTTCACATACAGGTAGTTGATCCCCGTGTCGGGATAGCAAACATTGTTGGTACATCCAAAGGGGGCTTGCTCGGGATCACGGCTGAAAAAGTAATGCGCCGACAGCGTGTTCTTGCTGTTGATCACATAATCCACATTCCCCAGGACTTGTGCTTCCTGGAAATAGGCGGGATTGGAGTATGGGACGGTCAGGCCGGTGGCGGTGGTCCCAGCAGGTGCCGCCGCCTGAGCCTGAGCCCATTGCGCCGGGGTGAGGCCTGGAATTAAATAGCTGCCATCGGGATTCTTAAGTTGGAGGAGATTTAGGACCGTCGGATTGACGTTATACGGGTTCGGGCCCGTTCCGGGCGTGCATTGAACCTGTACCCCAAGGTGAAGGGCAGGCTGGGGGTCTGGGGCACCGCATCCGACGCCAAACATTGTTCCCAGTGCCTTCGCCATAGCAAGCTGATCCGCGGGGTTTCCAAGCGTGCCACGGGAATCGCCGACGACTCCGTCGGTGCCAGGAATCGGGAATTCAAAGGGACTCGAGAGCCCCTGGGCCGCAGCCCCGTTCTTCTGCCAGAGCTGCTGGTAAGACGTGAAGAAGAAAAGTTTATCCTTTTTGATGGGGCCGCCGACTGTGCCTCCGTACTGGTTCTGGTCCAACGCGGGCCTTGGCTTCCCGGCTCCATTGAGGAAAAAGTCGTTGGAATTCAGGACAGTATTGCGGAAGAACTCAAACGCTGTCCCGTGAAAATTGTTGGTGCCTGTCTTGGTTACGACGTTGACACTGGCACCGGCATTCCGCCCGAATCCCGCATCGAACATCGAGGTCTGCACTTTGAATTCCTGAATCGCATCCGGCTCGACAAGGCCGATTGCCGGATCGTTCGTATTTCCGCTGATGTTCCCGTTACTGCTGCTATTGGTGATGGAAACCCCGTCCATATAAAGACTGTTTTGCCCGGGGCTGGAGCCATTCACGGAGATATCCGTCGAACCTTTTCCCAGGGTGGTGGCGTTGAAGACGTTCGCATTGGCTCCGGCCTGGAGACCCAAAAGATTTGTGTAGTTGCGGGTGTTCAGGGGAAGCGACACTGCGGTCGAGCTGGCGACGACCGTGCCCAACGTGGCATTGGTCGTGTTCACCGTTTCGACTTGCTCAGCCACCGTGACCGACGTAGTTTGAGAGCCAACCTGCAGTACGACATTGACGGCCGAGGTTTCCGCCACGTTTACCGTCACCGAAGGAATCGTTTCCGATTTGAAACCGGTGGCATCGATCTTCAGACTGTATTCGCCCAGCGGAAGCAAGCTGAAGACGTAGATACCGTCCGAACCGGTGGTAATGGTTCGCGTTGCGGCAGTGCCATTATTTGTGGCCACCACAGTCGCATTCGCAACTACCGCATTCGACGCATCGCTGACCGTGCCCTTGATCGCGCCCGTCGACGCTGTCTGGGCCATCAGAGACGGGGCCATAACGATGAGAAGAGAAAAAGCTGCGATCCACGCGCATTGCAGTCCTTTGTTCTTTAACACTCGGCACCCCCAATTAAATTGTGTTTCTTGAAACTCATTACACGCAAAACATAACCGTTTAGAAATTCAACAAAATCGAACCGTCAGTTGGACGAGTCACTTTATGGGCCTGGAAAATGCCGGTATCGGACCAACAGGCGACCTTAGAAATACACCATGCGGGCACCCTGAACATCTGCCACCCCACAAAACAAAATGAATACTTACCGTATACTCCGAATCGATTATTTTTGTCAAGCGGTCCTTCGCAGAAAGTGAGGGTTGGGGGGGGGCGGACCGACTGGCGGAAGCTTTGCATCCTATGCGACATCGAACTCGGGGAGCAAAATCGGTTCGCCGCGCGGGGCGAGGCAGCGTCTTTAATTGCTGCCTCGCCGGCCACGCGGCGAATCGATGGAGGTAACGGCTGGCACATCCCCCAGAACCTAGAAGATGTACTTCAGGCCGAACTGGATCAGGCGCGGATTGACCGACGCAGATGTAATCTTCCCGAACGAAGCCCCCGCGTTGACATCAAAGCTTCCTGGGTTAGAAAACTGTGCGTGATTGAAGGCGTTGAAAAATTCGGTACGGAAAACCAGCGTAGCATCTTCCCGGATGCCTCCAACCTTGGTTGTTTTAATGATAGACATATCCCAGTTAAATTGTCCTGGGCCAAGGATAGCGCTTGGCCCGACATTGCCCCACCCGGTTCCGGTGGTGGTGACTCCAGGTACGACGGGGCTTGGAATCGTGCAACCTATACCTATAGCAGCGTTGTTGAACCAGTTGCCTAATCGCTGTTTTGTGCTGCCCGCGGACGCTTCACTGCCGGGCCCATACCCCGCGCAGTATTCAGCGGTAGAGAATTGGCTGGCTCCGACCGCTCCGAAGCCGTAGACGGATCCCCCTAAAGAATTTTGGATCGATAGGGGTACGCCATCCTGAAGAACGGTGACACCGGATACCGCCCATCCGTTGGTTACCTTCCCTACAAAGCCCTGGTAAGTAGCGGGGATTTGCCACTCGTAGTTGATGGCCAGGCGCTGCGGATGGTACGAGGCATTCCGCACGTATTGATCCGTGTGCGGATCGTTGAAAACATCAGTCGTGCCGAAGCTCCTGCTAAAGGAGTACGCCACCTGGAATGTGACGCCGTGCGACACCTGCTTGCGCACGGTCGCTTGGGCGCCGCTGAACTTGGTGCCCTCGTTGTTTATGAACTCGAAAAAGCCGTTGGATGCGAAGCCCAGCATGGGCGTGCGCAGCGGAGCATTCGCGGCCGTATTGGTGGTAACCAAGCCGGCCGCAATAGCGGGGGCCAGCGCGCCACTGGGTGTGCCGACCAGATAGGCACCGTTAGGGTTCATTTGACCGGTAGCGCCAGGGATGTTCGCGACCCCTTCCTGGTGGATGCCGCGAGACCCGACGTATCCGAGCTCCAGTGTCCACGTGGGGAGGAATTGGTATTGAACAGTCATGTTCCACTGATAGACCACCGGTGTCCGGTTATAATTCGGGGAGGCGAAGGTGCCCGCCAAGTTCGAGCTTTGCGATGGGGTAGTGAAATTCACGTAACGGGGCGTCCAGGGCGAAGGGGGCAATATGTACGGGGTCCCCAAGCTGGCTTGATAATTCGATCCGAAAAGCGGCGTAGCGTAGGGCATCTCTTGTTGGACGCCAGAGTAGTAATCGAGGGCCCCGGCGCGGTCCGAGAAGACGCCAAAGCCGCTGCGCACGGTTAGCTTATTGCTATCCATGGGCGACCAGGCAAATCCTACACGCGGGGCAAAGTTACCGACCGGCGTGTTGTTCTGCTCGCCACCTAAGTGGGAGCTCTGAGTTAAGCCACCCACTGGAGGCATGGGAAATTGTGAGAACGGGAAATTCGATGGCACCACGAACCCCGCCAGTGTGCCTGCGGCGAACGTCGATCCCGGTATCGACCCGGAATTGACTATGCTCGGATAGATATTGGTGGCAAGTCCATCGGCGTCGGCCTGAAGAGCGTCATACTCCCACCGTAGGCCCAGGTTTACAGTTAACTTGCGTGTTAGCTTGATATCGTCCTGAACCCATAGGTCTGCGAATGGTGCGCGGTAACTGTGAACCAAGCCTCCCGGAGGGATCAACGACGCTAGGTTCCCCAAACTTGATATGTTGCTGCCTGTGGTCCCATTCGTCGTTCCTGCCGCTTGGCTCGTGGTACAAGCAGCACCAGTGGCTGCGCAACCCGGCAGGCCGATGAGGAAGTCCGAAAAGGTTGGGAACGTAAAGCTACCCACTCCAAGACTCTGGGAGATGCGGTTGGCGACGTCGCGTTCGTACTCGCCGCCGAACCTGAGCGTGTGCTTCCCGTGTGTCCAGGAAACCTCGTCCTCTAACTCCAAATTGGTGAAATATTTTTCGCCGGGGACGGACCCGGTCGCGCCAATGACGAATCCTGACGAAACGGTGATCGCGTCGAGGTAATTAATCGCAGGTTGTATCGGACTGATTCCGACACCCGTATCGGTAAATGGTTGAACTGGGTACGCCGTGAGCCAACTACGGATAGCAGCGGCCTTAACCACATTCACGACGTTATTGGATACGATCGAGGTCAGCTGCAGGTTCAGGTAGTGATTTGAACTGACATAGTTGATGTTCGTATCGGGGTAGCAAGTGCCTATTGCGCCGGTCTTGCCACAACCGAATGGACTGTCAAGAGGATCATGCGCATAGAAATAATGGGCTGACAGCGTGTTCTTGCTGTTGATCACATAATCCACGTTTTGCAGAAGTTGCTCTTCCGTGAAGTTGGCGGGGATGGAAAGGGGAACCTGGCAGGGTGCCGCCGTAGCTCCGCTAATCGTACAACCGAGGGCGGCAAACTGTGAGGCAGACAAGCTGGGAATTAAATATGTGCCATCGGGATTCTTGAGTTGGAGGAGATTGAGGGCGACAGGATTGATGTTGTACTGGTCGGTACCAGTGAAGGCCACTCCCGTTGGGGTGCAAGGAATCTGCGTTCCAGCGGCGTTCTTGGTTGTCTTGCCTCCGAACGTCCCACAAGTCCCGCCGAACACTTTTCCCAAGGCCGCAGCGAGGTTAGCCTGATCCGTGGCGTTTCCAGGCGTTCCGCGGGAATCCCCGATGATTCCGTCCGTGCCCGGAATCGGAAAGAAGAAAGGGTTCGAGAGGCCTTGACCTGCCTCGCCGTTCTTCTGCCAGGTTTGCTGGTACGACGTGAAAAAGAAGAGCTTATCCTTTTTGATCCGTCCGCCGATTGTCCCTCCATACTGATTCTGGTTCAAGACCGGTCGTGGCTTGCCGACGGCCTTGAGGAAAGGATCGTTGGAATTCAGGACTGTGTTTCGGAAGAACTCAAACGCCGTTCCGTGAAAATTGTTTGTGCCCGACTTGGTCACCACATTGATGCTGGCGCCCACGTTGCGGCCGTAGCCGGCATCGAACATCGAGGTCTGAATCTTGAATTCCTGGATCGCGTCCGGTTCGACAAAACCGACGCCCGGATCGTTTCCGCTATTGGAAGCGAGACTTCCGTCATTGCTGCTATTGGTGATGGAAACCCCATCCATGAAAACGCTGTTTTGACCGACGCTGGCACCGTTCACGGCAATATCCGTGGTGCCTTTTCCTAGTGTGGTAGCGTTGAAGACGTTCGAGCTGGCCCCGGCGGACAGGCCCAAAAGGTTCGTATAGTTGCGGGTGTTCAGGGGAAGCGCTACCGCAGTCTCGCTGGCCACGACCGTGCCCAGCGTCGCATTGGTGGTGTTCACCGCTTCGGCTGTCTCAGCCACCGTAACTGACGTCGTTTGCGAGCCAACCTGCAAGACGGCGTTTATGGCCGTGGTTTCCGTCACGTTTACCGTTACGGAAGGAATGTTTTGCGATTGGAAGCCGGCGGCATCGATCTTAAGACGGTAATCGCCCAAGGGCAGTAGACTTAGGACGAAAATACCATCCGAGCCTGTCGTGGAAGTTCTTGTTGCGCCAGTGCCAATGTTCGTGGCCAGGACTGTCGCATTGGGGACTACAGCATTAGACGCGTCGGTGATGGTGCCCTTGATGGCGCCCGTCGACGACGTCTGGGCCATCAGAGATGGCGCCAAAACGATTAGCAGGGAAAAAACAGCGATCCATAGATATTGCAGTCCTTTATTCCTAAACACTTCGCACCCCCCATTAAATTATCTTTCTTGACGCTCATTGCGCACAAAACATAACCAAGCCACACCGTTCGTCGCGCAAGTCATGTTATGGGACCGGCAAATGTCGCCCTCCGACCAAGAGGCGGCTTTAGAAACACGGTAAGCGGGCACCTGGAACGTCTGACGCCCCACCCATAAATCAATGAATATGTAGGCTATACTCCGGGCCAGGTAACCTTGTCAAGTTATCCTTTGTAAAAAGAAGGCGAGGATGGGTAACGTAGGACTGGGCTTGCAGTAATCGTCATTCTAACCGAAAGATATACACCTCTGGACAGGCAGGGGCGACCGAACCCGGGCGCGTTCTAAGTAAGTTATTTTGTTCGGGACGCTGTGCCCGCATCCGCAGCCTTTTCAATAGCAGCGAGCGCCTCGGGTGGCACAATCTTCCAATTTCCTTGCGCTTCAGTGGGCAGCTTCTTGGTGCTCGTGACATGGTCGATCAAAAGGTCCCGCATATCACCCGTCCGCGCTACGACAGGCAAACCTTTATACATCGTGTAACCGTCGTCGCCCATACGCCGGGAAGAGGGCACTGCCACTCGCAGTTTTTGCGTGAGGTCGAGGGGCTTGCCTTGATACTGCAAATTGCGGATTCGATCGCCGACGGGCCTGGTCAGGTCGATTTCGTACGATACACCTTCGGCTTGATCCGGGTTCACCGAAGGCAGGCGCGCAGAACTGCCGGAGGGGGGAGGCCACTGGGAAAAGAAGCTGGCCGAGTGTTCCAGCACTTCTTTAAGTTGCGCTCCGGCCATCTCGACAACGACGACGTTACTCGATTCGGGATAGATCGAATGCACCTGGCGTATTGTGACCGGTCCGGCAGGAATCTTCACACCTTCGTTTAACAGGCTTGCCATGGAGACATCGGCGTGGGCCACCTCCAATTGGGTTTCCTGTACCACGTCCAGAAGAGCGTTATCCTCGTAGCGAGCATGCTTTCCGGAGAGAGCTTTCGTGGTGCTGCCAATGGTTGTATCGAGGTATTGTTCGAGTTCCTGCCGGTACGGCTGCACGAGCTTTACAATTTCGGGATCGGCGGCAACGTCCGCTGTTACAGGAATGGTCTTTGAATGTTTCGAGGTGATTTGCCAAGTTCCCGCGGGGCCTTTGGTCATCGTCACGTCCGCTCGCGCCAGCGACTGGCCCCAGAATTTGGCCTCGGTCAGCAGCACGCCGTTGATGATTTTTTCCGGCAACTCGCTGTGCGTGTGGCCGTAGATAATTACATCGATGCCCGGAATTTGTTCCGCCATTTCAGGCGCCACATTTTCGCCTTCCACCTGTACGCGTACTGACTGTTCGCCGACAGGATCGTGAACGAAGCCGGAATGCAGAAGCACGACGAGGAGATCGACCTTGGGGCGCAATTCGGGAATCACCCGCTTGGCTGCCTGCAGGATGGGTTCGAATTGATAGTCTTTGGTCGGGGCCGCCACTGGAGCCACGAAGGCAACCAGTCCTACACGCACGCCCTTCACGTTCTTGATGATGTAAGGCGGGAAGTAGCCATCACCCTCCGTGTAAGTCTGCTTCAGGTTGGCGCACAGCCAGGGAAATTTCGATTCGCCCTTAATCTTCCACATCGGTTGCGGCGCGAAATTGAATTCGTGATTGCCCACGGCCATCGCGTCGTAGTGAAGTTGATTCATCACCGCAATCGTGGGGCTCAGTTTTGCGAGGTCCTTCGCCAGAAAGAAATTCGTCAGGAGCGATTGCGGGTCCTGAATCATGTCTCCGGAATCCACCAGCAGGGCGTCGGGAGCTTCGGCGCGGGCCTGCTTGATCAGCGTGGCGAGCTTGATCAGGCCGAGATCGGCGGGCTTCTCCGCGAAATAATCCCAGGGCTCGATCCGGCCATGCAGGTCCGTGGTGCCGAGGAGCGTGATGGTGACACTTTCGGGTTTCGGCAATGGGGCGCGCCGAGCAGCGGACATTTTCGCGATCGCTGCAGAAGCAATCAATATAATCAAGAAGACCACGCAGCGCAGGAATCTCTGACGAATTTTCATCTTAAATCCTCAATTCTTATAGTTAGCCATAGATCGGGAGCGCTGAACAAATTCAGCGCTCCTGTTGCCGGATATGGAATTATATATACTCATTTATTGAAGAAGCGCCACACTTTCTTACCGAGTTCGCACCCCCGCCGTTCATTTATTGGAATTTGTCGTGGCGATTGTCATTTATTCCATCAAGAGAGCCTGGTGCAGTTCAGCCATCGTCGTCGTCCGCGGTCCGTGCAGAGGGACAATCGTACGAACATCCAACTTCAGGCGCAGGATATTTTCATTCAGGTTCATGATGAACTGGCTGACGAAGTCGCCGGCAATACTGTCGATCCGCGGCGCAGTTAGGGCTTCCGTGTTAAAGGAGTCCACTTCCACCAGGATTTTCTCCACCGGCAAGTAAACCATGAGCATTGCATCGCAGTGCGCCGTTCCCACCTGATGGTGAATCTCGATGGGGCGCTTGCTGTCGCTCAACACGAGCTTGCCGTTGATGACGGGCAAAAATTTAGGCGTCTTCTTAGACATCTCCAGCCGGTCAGGATTCAAGGTGTGCGGAGTGCGCCACGCCTGCTCGTAAAATTCCTGATTCACCGGCATGGTAACGATTGTGGAGCCTTCGTCCACGTAGGTCCGGAGGCCGCCAGAATGGTCATAGTGCGCGTGCGTGTTGACCAGATATCGGATCGGTTTGTTGGGAATCGTTTCTTTCACTTTCGCGATCACGGCCAGCGAGCGCGCTTCATTCAATGGCGCATCGATCACCACAATATGGTCTCCCTGGTCGACAGCAACGCTGTGATACTGCCAGCCGCGAATCCAGTACACCCCCTCGGCCAATTTTTCTGCCGTCGCCGTGACCGGCGCCGTCATGGCTTCGCGCATTCCCGGCGGCACTGAAATGGAGACTGTGGGGTTGGCTTTTACCTCCGACACGTTGACTTCCAGCCGAATTTTCCCGCCCTGCACGCGAACGATGTGAGACGGAAACATCACACCGCCGAAGTCGCGATATTCATAGAATCCGGCTTCGCAGAGCATGTCGCCCAGCATAGGATGATCGATGCGATAGTGAATCATATAAACTTCGTTTCGGGCATTGATCCGGCCGACGACTTTGTGTTTTCCGAGCATGAAGGTGACTTCAGTCCCGCCGCCATTGATGGGTTTGGATGTGGCGTGATTCGCGGCAGCCGCTCTCAGGAAGCCTTGGGGAGTGGCCCAAATATCCATCCCGCGCCCCTCGGCGTTACCTGCATCCGGAACGGCAGCCACAGGCAAGCCGGTTCCGGGACCGCCGGGCTGCCCCAATATCCACGCAACGTCTCCAGCCACAAACTCCTGCGCCAGTCCTTCGGAGCCGACATTCCCCACGGTCTCCGGCACGCGTCGCCAGCGCGTGGGGTCCACCACCGGCTTGCTCGCCATGCGCACGTGCATCGCGGCGTTGTTGTAATCAATCGTCGCCGTGTAGCCGGTCACTTCATACTCGGGAGCAAGAACATTGGGATTCGGCTCCTGGCCGAACCGAAACCACTTCCCTGTGCCCGAGTATTCAATCGATTGGATGCGGTCGGCTCCAAGAGCCTGCGTCGCCGATTCCAGAGTCCCGTTTTGCGGATCCGCCGCCGCGAGCGTCGTTGCAAAAGACGCCACGAGGACAAGGATTACCCATCTGCTCACGACATCCTCCAAAGGAACGCAAACTTCCCACTACTACCCCGCCAGTAGTGATCCCATTCACTCCATTAGTAGGGCTTGGCGCAGCTCCGGCATCGTCGTGGTGCGCGGTCCGTGGAGCGGGACGAGCGTGCGGACATCGAGATTCAGGCGCACGATGTTGTCGTAGAGGTTCAGCATGTACGGGTTCATGTAATCCCCGCCGATGGTGTCGATCTTGGGCGCTGAAGCGGCTTCCGTGTTCCATGCATCGACCTGGACAAGCATCTTCTCCACCGGCAGGTAGATCATGAGGATGGCGTCATTATGTGCGCTGCCTACCTGCTCGTAAACCTCGATGGGACGCTTGCTGTCGCTTAACACCAGCTTGCCATTGGTGACGGGCAGGAATTTCGGTGTTTTCTTGGACAGCTCCAGCTTGTCCGGGCTCAGCTTGTGCGGATAGCGCCATACTCGCTCGTAGTAGGCTTGGTTCATCGGGAGCGTTACGATCGTGGAGCCTTCGTCCACGTAGGTGCGGACACCGCCCGCATGGTCGAAGTGCGCGTGCGTGTTGATGAGGTACGTGATCGGTTTGTTGGGAATCGTCTCCTTGATTTTCGCAATCACGGCCAGCGAGCGCTGCTCGTCGAGCGGAGCATCGATCATCACGATGTGATCGCCCTGGTCGACGGCGACGCTGTGCCACTGGAAACCCTTGAGCCAATATACGCCATCGGCCAGCTTGTCCACTGTGACCTTAACGGGAGCCGTCATGGCCTCGCGCATTCCTTCGGGAACGGGAATGACCACCGGGGCGTTGGCTTTTACGTCGGACACAAAAAGTTCCATGCGCATCTTGCCGCCCATCGTTCGGACGATGTGGGACGGGAACAGGATGCCGCCAAAATCCTTGTATTCGGTGAAGCCGGCTTCGCAGAGCATGTCACCCAATACTGGATTATCGATATAATAGATCACGTGAAAGACCTGATTTTGGGCGTTAATCCTCCCGATCATTTTGTGATTTCCGATCATGAAGGTCACTTCAGAGCCGCCGCCGTTCAGCGGTTTGGACGTGGCGTGATTCGCCGCGGCCGCTCGCAGAAAGCCTTGCGGCGTGGCCCAGATTTCCATCGTGCGCTCTTCAGCGTTTTTCGAATCCGTGATCGCAGTCACCGGCAAACCGGTTGCGGGACCGCCAGTCGCGCCGAGAATCCACGCGATGCCTCCGGCCACAAATTCCTGCGAACCCTCTCCCCCCCGGCCGCCGGCCATCTGCGGTATCGGGCGCCAACGTGTGGGGTCGACATCCTGTCGGGCTTCTCTTTGAATATGGGAGGTGGCTGTATTGTAATCAATCGACGCGGTGTATTTAGTGACGGTAAACATCGGCGCGGGAACGTTCGGATTCGGCTCCTGGCCGAACTGGTACCACTTTCCCGTCGCTGAGAATTCGACTGATCGAATGTGATCGGCTCCGAGGGCTTCGGTAGCCGACTCCAACGTTCCGGTCTGCTTATCGGCCGCAGTGCCCGTTGTGACCGCTGCCGCAATGAGTACAAGACTAAACCATCTACGCATGGATCCTCCAAAGGACCGATAAATTGTATGACTAACTTACTTGTCGGAAACGAGTATTACACGTTGCTGATTAATGCTCACCATGCCGGAATTGCTTCGGATCGAGGATTTCGCGCGCCTCCCGCATGTTGCCCATTAATGCAGCACTTATTCAAGCACAGCGTTAATGACGCTTGTGCGATAAACCGATTGTGTTCCAGCAGCGACGCACAACAACCTTAGATCAGTGTGCCGCCAGGAAACAATTTGCGCGCACATCCTTAATCCGTGAGCCTTGTATTTGTCAACATGAGTTTCCCAGATCCTAAAAAATATAGCACTAATGCCGAAGTGATTTTAAGGTTTACTCGCGGACAATGAGATCTCCTGCGTTTCCGGACGAATTGAATTTCGCGTATACCACCGAGGAGGGATCATAGTACCAACAGAGATCAATCTTATCGAAAGCCTGAAGTGATTCGGCATGCGGCACTTCCTTGCCATGGAGGCTTACGTGTTTGGGATGGCTGGTTTTGTTGAACTTGGCGATAAAGGTCTTGGTGGAAGCTCCTACATTCAACGTAATCTGATTGGCCTTCTTGGTCGCGCGGCACTTCACAATTTCTTCCGTGTGCGCTCGCTCGTCATCGTCATACACAGTGCACTCGGCCTCGGACGTAAGCCAGATGTCCAGAGTGATTGGATTGAATGGTTTTTCGCCGACATACAGCATGTCCGGTCCCATCGGGATGATCGAATTTTCTCGCACATACACCGGGATGACTTCCAACGGCGGCTCGACCTTTAAGGTCACGGGCCCCGAGTATTCCTTCCCAGTCTCGTAGTCGTACCACGTTCCGGCTGGCAGGTAGACGGATCGTTTGTTGACCGGCTTGTACACCGGAGCTACCAGAAAGGCGTCGCCAAACATATATTGGTCCTGAAGGTTGTGCGTGCAAGGATCATCCTGAAATTCGAGGACCATCGCACGCATCAGGGGCAAGCCGGTCTTGGTGGCGTTGTAGGAGTGCGAATAAATATAGGGTAGCAGGCGGTAATGCAGCCCCGCGTATTTGGGATAGTTTTCGACGGCGCGATCTCCAAAGGTCCAAGGCACGCGAAGCGGCGATCCGTTGAAGCGGGCGTGCGATTGGAACATCGACATCTGCATCCAGCGAATATAAAGCTCCGCGCTGGGACCTGGATGTTCCGGACCGAGCTCGTCGATCGGCAGATAGCCACCGATGTCGTTGCTCCAAAACGGGACGCCGCACATGCCGAGTGAAAAGCCGCCGCGAAGCGTGGATGCCATCTCCTCCCATTCGCATTGGGGATCACCCGACCAGCAGATCGGATACTTCTGCATGCCCGCGGTTCCCGATCTGGCGTTGATTAAGCCGCGGTGATCCGTGTGCTCCTGTACGGCCTCGTACGTGGCTTTGTGATAGAGCAGCGTGTAGAGATTGTGCATCTCCTGGCCGGTGCGCCCGTTGTGGTAATACGCGTCGGCTGGATTGTCTTCCCCGAAGTCGGACATGCCTACGCCGAAGCAGCCGGCCTTCATGTAATCGCCTACTTTGTCTTTCCACCATTTGAGGGCTGCCGGGTTGGTGAAATCCGGAGCAACACTGGGAAAGCGGTTCATCCTATAAAAGCGATCTCTCCAGGAGTCGTCTCTTTCCACCGCTTCCAGAGTTTCTTCTACCTTGATGTGGCCCGGAGTGGTTGGATTCGCAGTACCCCTCACGAGGATGGCTTGGTAGGGCGAGCCGTCTTTTCGCATTAATGCGTAACCATGCGCGATAGCTTCCCGGCCTATTTCCGAGTCCACCCTGAGAAACGGAGCGACGTGAGTTCCCATCTTGATGCCCAGTTTGCCGAGTTCCGGGGCGAGCCGTCTGATAATCGCCAGTCCTTCCTGTTGATCGGTCGATTCCATGGCCACCAGCGAGGTGAAGTAGTCCAGCGGAAGACCCAGGTCGCGAAATTTCTTCGCGACTCCCACTGGACCATTTTCTCCAGTGATGCGGCCGTTGATCTGAAACCAGACGCCAAACGATTCCTTCGGCGGGAACGCCGGCCAACCGGTGATCTCTTCATAACGCGCGAGCACTTGTTTCATGGTCGGCCCGTAGATGATGAAATAGTCCAGCCGCGAGTCGTCGATCAATAAAGTGTAGGACACGACGGAGCGGCTGCCCATATCGCACCGCGTGCGGAAAGTAGTGTTCGCAAAAATGCCGTAGCCGCCGGTGCTCATGAAAAACGGAATGGGCTTGTGCGTATCGTCGGTGCCCGCACCCCATGGATTTACCGCCCAGCCGTTTACGCGCTGCCCCAGCTTGTTCAGGTTCGTGAACCGCTCGCCGAAACCGTAAAAGTTTTCGTCCTGCGCGAGGGCGAACGTTTCGTTCGATCTGTGGACTTTCCCGCCGGCTGTCGTAAATCCGATGGGCAATCCGCGGAAGTTTCCCTGCGTGTCGGTATCTTTCACGTGCTCTTGAACAACAATTTGTCCCTGCTTGTCGAACACCGCATATTTCCAGGGCTTCTTCTGAAGCTCGATGCGCAGAGAGCCTGTGTCGATGGAGATAGCTTCCGGCTTTTCGGTCACGATGAAGGCAGTTTGTAGCCAGTCTTCCTTAATTTCAAGCAAACCCTTCACGCTCCTCAACTCCGGGTCGGGGCACATCTGTACGCGGACAATCTCGGGCGTGCAGACAGTGAAAGTAACATCGATATTTTTCCCCTGACTCGTTGTGCAGTGAAACACGACTCCAGCGTCCGTCTTCTCAAACAACGAAATTGCTTGGACAAATTCGTGCTGCTCCAGTTCGGGCTGTGCCGACGATTGCGATTCCAGCTCCGTTCGCCCGCCCACAAGCAAAGCAGGAGCAGCGCCGGCAAGGGCGAGGATTTCCCTTCGGGTCACCATGCTTTTTTCATTCTCTTTTCAAGGCGATTTCATTGGCGATTGTTTTGCATCGTTGCTTATGACCGTAGAACAAGTTTCTTTGCCATTCCGGATGAATTGAACTTCGCGTAAACCACGGATGACGGATCGAAGTACCAGCCAATTTCAGCTATATCCAAGGTCTGCAGCGAATCGACGTGGGGCATGTCCTTGCCGTCGAGGCTCACATGCTTCGGATGGCTAGTCTTGTTGAACTTCGCGATGAAGGTCTTGGTGGAAGCGCCCACGTTCAGCGAAATCTGAGTTCCATTCTTGCTCGCCCTGCACTTCACAATTTCGTGCGTGCGCGCCCGTTCCTCATCGTCATACAAAGTGCATTCCGCCTGTGATGACAGCCAAATATCGAGCGTGATCGGGTCTGTAGGTTTCTCTCCGATATACGCGATGTTCGGTCCCATCGGAATGATCGAGTTCTCTTTAATGTACAGAGGCAGCACATCCAACGGCGGCTCGACGCGCAGCGTATTTGGTCCGGTGTATTCCTTGCCGGTTTCGTAGTCGTACCACGTCCCTGCGGGCAGATAAACGGTCCGTTTGTTCACCGGTTTGTACACCGGAGCAACCAGCAAAGCGTCTCCGAACATATATTGGTCTTGAAGGTTGTGCGTGCTGGGATCGTCCTGAAAATCAAGCACCATGGCCCGGATCATGGGCAATCCGGTTTTCGTCGCGTTATACGCATGCGAATAAATGTACGGCAGTAATCGGTATCTTAATTTTGCGTACTGCTTGTAAATCTCAACCGCGCGATCACCGAATGCCCAGGGCGCGCGCAGCGGCAAACCGTTGAAACGCGTGTGCGATTGGAACAAATCCATTTGCATCCAGCGGATGTACAACTCGAGTGTCAAGCCGCCGAAGTTCTGATACCCGGCAATGTCGTTGCTCCAAAACGGCACGCCGGAAAGCCCGATCGACAATCCTGCTCGAAGTGTGGACGCCATTTCCTCCCATTCGCATTCAGGGTCGCCCGACCAGCAGATCGGGTACTTCTGCATGCCCGCGGTTCCGGAGCGCGCGTTAATAAGCGGCCGGCGATCTGAGTTTTCGGCGATGCCTTCGAACGTGGCCTTTTGATAAAGCATCTGATACATGTTGTGCATTTCGAGGCCGGAACGTTTGTTGTAATAGTGCGCGTCCGCCGGAATATCCTCGCCGAAATCGGACATTCCCGAGCCGAAGCAGCCCGCCTTCACGTAACTGCCTACTTTTTCCTTCCACCACTTGAAAACTTCAGGATTCGTAAAATCGGGGAGCAGAAGCGGAACACGATTTGTCTTGTAGTAGCGGTCTCTCCATGCATCGTCCCGTTCGACGGCTTCCAGCGAGTGCTCGATTTTAACCGGTTTGCCCGGCGCTCCGGCCAGAATCGCCTCGTAGGGGGAGCCGTCTTCCCGCGTCAGGACGTATCCTTTCGCTCTGGCCTCCTGCGCGATCTCCCAGTCCATCTCCATGAAGGGACTTACGTACATTCCAATCTCGATGCCGAGCTTGCCGAGTTCGGCGGACATCTGCCGCGTCAGAGCCAGTTCGTCCTGCTGATTCATCGTTCGAAGGCTTACGACATGAGTGAAAAAATCCATGGGAAGATCCATCTCCCGGAACTTCTTCGCCATGGCCATCGGGCTGCCGTCTCCCGTGGTGCGTCCGGGCACCTTAAACCAGATGCCGAACGATTTTTTGGGAGGGAATGCCGGCCAGCCGGTGATTTCCTCGTAGCGAGCGAGGATTTGCTTGAGGCTTGGGCCGTAAATGATGAAGTAGTCGAGTCGCGGGTCGTCGATCAGAACTGTGTGTGAGACCACCGAACGGCTGCCCATGTCCCAGCGCGTGCGGAAGGTGGTGTTCGCGAAAATTCCGTAGCCGCCCGTGCTCATGACGAAGGGAATTTCCTTGTAGCAATCGTCGGTTCCCGCGCCCCAGCCGTTCGCCTGCCAGCCGTCCACCCTCAGCCCAAGTTTATTGAGTTTCGAAAATCGTTCCCCCAATCCGTAAAAGTTTTCGTCCTGGGCGAGGACGAACGTCTCATTCGATCTGTGGAACTTTCCCCCGAGCTTGGTGAAGCCAATCGGCAAGCCGCGAAAGTTGCCTTGCGTGTCGGTATCTTTGACGTGCTCCTGCACGACGATCTGTCCCTGCTTGTTGTACACCACATATTTCCAGGGCTTTTTTTGAAATTCGATCCGCAGTGAGCCTGTGTCAACGGAAATGGCGTCTGGCTTCTCGATCAGAGTGAAAGCAGTCGGCGCCCAGTCTTCCTTGATCTCGAGCAAACCCTTCACGTTTCGGAGTTTCGAGTCAGGACACATTTGCACGCGCAGAATTTCGGGTGTGCAAACGGTCAAAGTGACATCGACGCTGTTGCCGGCGCTCGTTGTGCAGTGAAACACGACACCGGCGCTTGTCTTTTCGAACGTAGAGATCGACTGGACAGACTCATGCTGCTCCAGCTCAGGCTGGGCAACTGATTGAGGTTCCGCCCCCGCACGGGCGCTCACCAGCATCGCCGGAGCAACTCCCGCCAACGCTAGAATTTCTCGTCTGCTTACAACACCGTTTTTCCCGCGCACAGGTTTCATTGCCGGTTGCTTCCCTTCATTGCTCATCAGCGGAGAACGAGTTCCCTTGCCATCCCCGAAGAATTAAACTTCGCATGCACTCCGGAAGACGGATCGAAGTACCAGCCAAGCTCGGCCTTCTCCAAAGCCTGCAATGAATCGACATGAGGTACGTCCTTGCCGTTCAGACTCACATGCCTCGGGCGGGCGGCCTTGTTGAACTTAGCGATATAGGTCTTCGTGGAAGCGCCAACGTTCAGCCTAATCTGATTTCCTTGCTTGCGCGCCTGGCACTTTACGATTTCCTGCGTGTGGGCCTTTTCGTCATCGTCATACAGCGTGCATTCGGCATTCGCGGAAAGCCGGATATCCAGCGTGCTGGGGTCAAAGGGTTTCTCACCGACGAACAACATGTCCGGCCCCATCGCGATGATCGAGTTGTCCCGAACGTACACGGGCATCACATCCAGCGGCGGCGAAACTCGGATGTAGCGCGGGCCTTTGTGCTCGGCTCCAGTTTCGAGGTCATACCAGTTGCCTTCCGGCAGGTACACCATCCGCTCGTTCACAGTCGAGAACACCGGCGCGACGAGCAAAGCATCTCCGAACATGTACTGGTCCTGAATGTTGTGTGTGCTTGGATCGTCCTGAAATTCGAGCGCCATTGCTCGAATCATCGGCAAGCCGGTTTTGGTGGCGCTGTAGGCGTGCGAATAAATATAAGGAAGCAGCCGGAAGCGCAGCTTCGCGTATTTCCGGTAATTCTCGACGGCACGATCGCCGAAAGCCCAGGGCACGCGCAGCGGCGACCCGTTAAATCGTACATGCGATTGCAGCATGTTCATCTGCATCCACCGGATGTAAAGCTCCGGGGTCAGCTCGTGCCCCTCCATGGAATTAAATCCACCCACGTCGCTGTTCCAGAAAGGCACTCCGGAAAGCCCGATGGAAAGTCCCGCGCGCAACGTTGACGCCATTTCCGCCCAATCGCATTGCGGGTCAGCCGACCAGCACACCGGAAACCGCTGCATTCCCGCGGTGCCCGAGCGCGCATCCACCAGCCCCCGGTACTCCGAATTTTCCGCAACCGCTTCGTACGTCGCCTTCTGATACAGCAGCGGGAACAGGTTGTGCATCTCGAGACCGGCGCGCCCGTTCGAATAGTAGGCGTCGGCCGGAGTGTCTTCGCCGAAGTCGGACATCGCCACGCAGAAACAGCCGGCCTTCATGTAGGAGGCGACTTTGTCCTTCCACCATTTCACCGCGGCAGGATTGGTGAAATCGGGAATCACGACAGCGCGTCTGTTGGTCCCATAGAAGCGGGCTCTCCACGGATCGTCGCGTTCCACTGCCTCCAGAGACTCCTCGTTCTGCATCTTGACGCGACCGCCACCCTGCAAAATCGCTTCATAGGGAGAACCGTCCTTTCGCGTCAGTACATATCCCCGCGCCCTGGCTTCCTGCGCGGCCTCGGATGTGGTCGATAGAAACGGGGAAGTGTGAATTCCAATTTGGATGCCCATCTTTCCGAGTTCGCCCGACAATTGGCGAATCTGCGCGAGACCCTCCTGCGGATGCGAGTCTTCAGCGGCAAGCTCCGGCGAGAACAAGTCCATGGGGAGATCCAGTTCGCGAAACTTTTTCGCAATCGCCAGCGGACTGGTTTCGCCCGTCATATTCCTGTTGTTGGTGACAAACCACACGCCGAAGGATTTTTTGGGCGGAAACGCCGGCCACCCCGTGATTTCCACGTAGCGAGCGAGCATCTGTTTGAGGCTCGGCCCGTAAATGAGGAAGTAGTCCAGGCGCGGATCGTCAATGAGAAACGTCCAGGAAACCACCGAGCGGCTTCCGATGTCCCACCGATTGCGAAACGTGGTGTTGGCAAAAATGCCGTACCCGCCGGTGCTCATAAGGAAAGGAATCGTCTTGTGCGCGTCGTCGGTTCCCGCGCCCCAGGCGTTGGCAAGCCACCCATTTATGCGCAGCCCGACCTTATTCAGCTTCGTGAAACGCTCACCCAGGCCATAGAACGCTTCATCCTCGGGAAAAGCGAAGGTCTCATTCGATCTGTGGAATTTTCCGTTGAGGGTGGTGAAGCCCATTGGCAATCCGCGAAAGTTTCCCTGAGTATCCACGTCCTTTACGTGTTCCTGAACGACAATCTGTCCCTGCTTGTCATAAACCGCAAATTTCCAGGGCTTTTTCTGGAAATCGATGCGCAACGAGCCCGTGTCGAGGGAGATGGCTTCCGGCTTGTCGGTAACATTGAAAGCGACGGGAGCCCAGTCTCCCTTGATTTCGAGCAAGCCCTTCCTGTCCTTCAACTCGTGGTCCGGACACATCTGCACACGGAGGATTTCGGGCGTGCAAACGGTGAACACGACTTCAATGGGTTTTCCCGCGTTCGTGACGCAGTGAAACAGAACACCTGTGCTCGTCTTTTCGAACGAGGAAATCGCCTGCACGAAGTCGTGTTGTTCCAGTTCGGGCTGCGCCGGCATTTGCGGTTCAGCGTCTGCTCGCGTGCTCACGAGCATCGCCGGAGCCGCACCGGCGAGCGCGAGGATGTCTCTTCTGCTCACCAAAGCCTTATCTCCGCGCGAGGGCTTCGCCGAAGGTCGTTTCGCTTCATTTTTCATAACTGGAGAACCAGGTCCTTTGCAGTCTCGTGGGAACTAAATTTCGCGTACACCACGGAAGATGGGGCAAAGTACCAACCCTCCTCGGCTTTCTCGATCGCCTGTAACGATTCGACGTGTTGGAGGTCCTTGCCGTTCAGGCTCACACGTTTCGGCCGGCTGGTTTTGTTGAATTTTGCGATAAACGTCTTGGTGGACGCGCCCACATTCAAATGGATCTGATTCGCCCGCTTACTCGCACGGCACTGCACGATTTCCTGCGTGCGAGCCCGCTCGTCATCGTCATACAAGATGCACTCGGTCTTATATGAAATCCGGATGTCGAGCGTGATCGGATCGAAAGGTTTTTCTCCGATATACGCCATTTCGGGTCCCATCGGAACGATTGAGTTGTCTCTGACAAAGACAGGCAAAACATCCAAAGAAGGCTCAATGCGGATTGGGCCGGGCCCCTTGAATTCCGTGCCGGTTTCATAGTCGTACCACGTTCCGGCGGGCAGATAAACGATTCGCGGGCTTACCGGCTTGAAAATAGGGGCGACGAGAAAGGCATCGCCAAACATGTATTGGTCTTGCAAATTGTGCGTACCAGGATCGTCTTGAAACTCAAGAACCATGGCCCTGATCATCGGCAGACCCGTTTTGGTCGCATTATACGCGTGCGAATAAATATAAGGCAGCAGGCGATACCGCAGATTCGCGTACTTCCTATAATTCTCGACCGCGCGATCCCCGAACGTCCACGGATTGCGCTGTGGCGTGCCGTTGAAACGCACATGGGACTGGAACATGGCCATCTGCATCCATCGGATATACAGTTCGGCCGACAGTCCGGGCGTGTTCGAATAGCCGGCGATGTCATTGCTCCAGAACGGCACGCCGGAAAGGCCGATGCTCAATCCGCTGCGAAGCACGGACGCCATGTCCTCCCACTCCGAGTTCGGATCGCCGGACCAGCAAATCGGGTAGCGCTGCAAACCCGTAGTGCCGGAGCGGGCATTGATCAGTGGCCGGTGATCGGGGGAATTCTCAGCGATCGCCTCAAAAGTGTACTTCTGATACAGCATCGTGTAGAAGTTGTGCATTTCAAGGCCGGAGCGTTTGTTGTAATAATGCGCGTCAGGCGGAACATCCTCGCCGAAATCGGACATTCCGGAACCGAAACATCCCGCCTTTACCAGGTCCGCGATGATGTCCTTCCACCATTTAACGACCACAGGGTTGGTGAAGTCCGGCAGTAGAAAGACTGCACGGTTTATTTTGTAATAGCGGTCTCGCCACGCCTCGTCCCGTTCGATAGCCGCGATGGATTCCTCAACTTTATTGCTGCCGGGGCCTCCACCCATATTGGACATGTAAGGCGTACCGTCGCTTTGGGTTAAAACGAATCCTCGCGCCAGGGCCTCCTTGGCTATCTCCCAATCCGGCTCCATGCGCGGACTTGCGTACATTCCGATTACAATTCCTAGTTTTGCAAGCTCTGCGGACAACTTTCGGGCAAGAGCCAGTTCGGCAGCCATACTGGCAGGCCGAACGCTTACCACATGTGTGAAAAAATCCACAGGCAGATGGAGTTCCCGGAATTTTTTCGCCAGCGCCATTGGGCCGGTATCTCCGGTGTCCGAACCATGCGTCTTGAACCAAACGCCAAAGGATTTTTTGGGAGGAAACGCCGGCCAGCCGGTGATCTCTTCGTAGCGGGCAAGCACTTGCTTCAAAGTGGGCCCGTAGATGACGAAGTAATCCAGACGCGGATCGTCGATCAGAAATGAATAGGAGAACATCGAGAGATTGCCCATATCCCACCGGCTGCGGAACGTGGTGTTTGCAAAAATACCGTACCCGCCCGTGCTCATGAAGAACGGTATCTCCTTGTACACTTCGTTGGTCCCATCTCCCAACGCATCCACCAGCCAGCCGTTGACCCGCAGCCCGACCTTATTCAGCCTGCTGAATCTTTCTCCAAATCCGTAGATGTTTTCATCCTCGGGAAGGTTGAACGTCTCATTCGTCCTGTTGCATTTGCCGGCGACGGTCGTAAACCCCAAGGGCAGGCTGCGAAAGTTTCCTGACACATCCCGGTCTCTTACCTTCTCTTCAAGAACCACCTGGCCTTGCTTGTCGTAGATCGCATACTTCCAGGGCTTTTTCTGAAACTCAATGCGCAGGGAACCCGTATCGATGGACACGGCTTCGGGCTTTTCTGTGACGCCGAAAGGTGAAGCAGACCAGTCTTCCTTGATCTCCAGCAGTCCCTTCACGCTTTTCAATTCCGGATCAGGACACATTTGCACACGGAGAATTTCGGACGTGCATACGGTCAAGGTGACGTCGACGTTCTTCTTCTGACTCGTCGTGCAGTGAAACACGACGCCGAAACTCCTTTTTTCGAACGATGAGATCCCCTGGACGAATTCGTGCTGTTCTGGCTCGGACTGACCTTGCGGCTGGGCATCCGCTTTTGTGCCCAAAAGCAGAGCCGGAGCCGCCCCTGCCAAAGCGAGAACGTCTCGTCGGGTCACCATGTTCTTTCCTCCCGGCGCGGATTTTAATGCCGCATCTTTCTCATCATGGCTCATGAGCGGAGAACCAGGTCCTTTGTCATTCCAGATGAATTAAATTTTGCATAGACCACGGATGACGGGTCGAAAAACCAACCCTTCTCGGATTTTTCCAGCGCCTGTAGTGACTCGACATGCGGCAAGTCCTTGCCGTTCAGGCTCACACGTTTTGGACGGCTGGTCTTGTTGAATTTCGCGATGAACGTCTTGGTGGAAGGGCCCACGTTCAATGTGACTTGATTCCCCTTCTTGCTTGCCTGACACTTCACGACTTCCTGGGTGCGCGCCTTTTCGTCATCGTCATACAGCGTGCATTCGGCATCGGTGGAAAGCCAGATATCCAGCGTGATCGGGTCAAATGGTTTCTGGCCGACGTACACCATCTCCGGCCCCATGGGCAGGATGGAGTTTTCCTTCACATATAAAGGCAGAACATCCAGTGACGGTTCGACACGCAGCGTTTGGGGGCCGCTGTACTCCTTGCCCGTCTCGTAGTCGTACCATTTCCCGTCGGGCAGATAAACTGTTCGATCGTTCTCCGGTTTATATACGGGAGCAACGAGCAAGGCATCGCCAAACATATACTGATCCTGGAGGTTATGCGTGCAGGGATCGTCCTGGAAGTCGAGAACCATTGCGCGCATCATCGGCACGCCAGTCTTTGATGCGTTGTACGCGTGAGAATAAATGTAGGGCAACAGTCGATACCGCAGCTTTCCGTATTTTCGATATGTTTCAACCGCGCGATCGCCGAATGCCCACGGCGCGCGGTACGGCGAGCCGTTAAATCGAATGTGCGATTGAAACATGGCCATCTGCAGCCATCGGATATACAACTCCGGAGTGAGATTGCCGACGTTGGGCTCGTACCCGCCGGTGTCATTACTCCAGAACGGGACACCGGAAAGGCCGATGCTTAGCCCACCGCGCAGCGTGGACACCATTTCGTCCCAGTTGCATTCGGGATCGCCTGACCAGCAGATCGGATAGCGCTGCATGCCTGCTGTGCCGGACCTCGCGTTAACCAGACCCCGATGCCCGGAGTAATCCTGCACAGCCTCAAACGTCGCCTTGTGATAAAGCAGCGTGTAAATGTTGTGGACTTCAAGTCCTGTGCGCCCGTTGTGGTAATAGGCGTTTACCGGCGTGTCTTCGCCGAAATCGGACATTCCGATGCCGAAGCATCCGGCGTCAAGGAAGGCGTGAACTTTGTCTTTCCACCATTTCACGGTGGCGGGGTTAGTAAAGTCGGGAAATACGCCTACGGTTCGATTCGTCGCGTAGAAACGATCTCTCCACGCATCGTCGCGTTCCACCGCTTCCAGTGAATGCTCGATCTCGTTGTTGTGGCCGGTGATGCGCATAAGGATATGCTCATAGACCGCACCGTCCTTTTGAAGCACCAGGTGTCCCCCGGCTCTGGCTTCCAGAGCTATTTCGGAGTCCACCCGGAGAAACGGGTCCACGCGCAATCCGACCTTAATGCCCAGCTTGCTCAGGTCAGTGGAGAGCTTCCTGGCAAGAGCTAACTCCTGTTCTTGTGTTTGGCCTGTCGCCTGAATGCTGACCAGGGAGGTGAAGTAATCCATAGGAAGGTCCCTGTCCCTGAACTCCTTCGCAAGCGTCATGGGCTCGGGCGCTTCACGACTGCCGCGCCCAGCAGTGAACCATACGCCGAACGATTCCTTGGGAGGAAACGCCGGCAAGCCGGTGACCTCTTCATAGCGGGCCAGCACTTGCTTCAGAGTCGGCCCATAGAGGATAAAGAAATCGAGGCGCGGATCGTCGATCAGAAATGTGTAGGAGACCACCGAGCGGCTGCCCATGTCCCAGCGATTTCGAAATGTTGTATTGGCGAAAATGCCGTAGCCGCCGGTGCTCATGATGAAGGGGATCGTCTTGTGGGAGTCATCGGTCCCGGCACCCCACGGATTCACCAGCCAGCCGTTCACCCGCAGCCCAACTTTATTCAGCTTCGTGAATCTTTCGCCCAATCCGTAAAAGCTTTCATCTTCAGGCAGGACAAACGTCTCATTCGTTCTGGAGAATGCTCCGCCGAGCGTGGTAAACCCCATGGGCAATCCGCGGAAATTCCCCTGCGTGTCCACGTCTTTTACGTGCTCTTGCACGACAATCTGCCCCTGCTTGTCGTACACCGTATATTTCCAGGGCTTTTTCTGAAACTCGATGCGCAGCGAACCGGTATCAATCGTTACTGATTCCGGTTTTTCCGTCACGGTGAACGCGCGAGGGGCCCAGTCCTCCTTAATTTCGAGCAAGCCCTTGACGGTTTTCAGTTCCGGGTCGGGGCACATTTGGACCCGCAAAATCTCCGGCGTGCAGACGGTGAACGTGACGTCCACTTGATTGCCCGAGCTGGTTGTGCAGTGAAACACGACGCCGGTACTGGTTTTTTCGAACGAAGAGATCGCCTGGACAAACTCATGCTGCTCCAGTTCAGGCTGCTGCGGAGCTTGCGGTTCTGCGTCTGCCCGCGTGCTCACAAGCATTGCCGGAGCCGCGCCGGCCAATGCGAGAAGTTCTCTCCTGCTCACCGCCATATGCGCTCTCCCTGTGTCACCAGTAGGACAGACTTCAGTCTGTCCGGTTTTGGTTTCGGTGTGCCCACAATAAATTGGGCGCTAGTGCAAAAGTCAAAAGCACACAGACTGAAGTCTGTCCTACTTAATTCTTCGGCAATTTGAATGCAATGTACTCGCTGGAAAAATTCCCCCCGCCAATTCCGAGGACGATGTATTGACTTCCGTCCAGCATGTACGTCATCGGGGAACCCGACTGCGCGGCGGGCATCAGGACCTCACCGACTTGCTTGCCGGTCGCCTTGTCATACGCGCGCAGCATTGCACCACGCCCCCGGGGGGGAAGAGTCGTCTCTATGGGGTCGCCGCAGATCACCAGCGATTTCGTGACGAGTGTGCCCACATGACCTTCCTGCCCGGTCGTTGGAATTGTTAAACCGCTCAGCACCGGGCTGTTGCGGATTCCGTCGGGCGTTTCGCCGTGCGGCACCTGCCAGACAAATTCGCCGGTATCCAGATTGATTGCGCTGATTGTGCCGTAAGGCGGCTTGATCAGGGGCAGGCCTTGCACATTCAGGCCCGCGCGCCCGCCGATGCCTTCGACGTAATCCATATCCGTCACTCCGGGTTTGGGCTTGAAAAGGCCCATCACCCGCACGCAGGAATTGCAGGCATGTGCATAAAAGATGTGCGTTTCGGGATCGTACGATCCGCCGGGCCAGTTCGAAGCACCAAAGCTGGTGCCCAGGGTTATCGTGCCACGTTGCGCGCTGGTGCTTACGATGGGCGGCGTGAAGATAGGGCCAATCTTATAGCCTTCCGTGATTTGCAGTGCCTGGTTATGAAGTTCGGGCGTGAAATCGATCAGATCGTCGGCGGAGACGCCGTTGCGAGCGTAAGACTTTGGCTTGGTGGGCATCGGTTGTGTCGGGGAATACCATTCGCCGGGCACGGTGCCTTTTTCCACGGGCTTTTCTTCGAACGGCCACACCGGCTTCCCGGTCACGCGGTCGAAGACGTAGAGGATTCCCTGTTTAGTCGGCTGGGCCACCGCTTTGATAGTTTTGCCGTTTACGGTGATGTCAGTAAGCACGGGCGCGGAAGAAATATCCATGTCCCACAATCCGTGATGCACGAGTTGGTAGTGCCATTTGCGCTTGCCCGTTTTCAGATCGACGGCCACAAGCGATTCGCCGAAAAGCCCATTTCCCGGACGGTGCCCGCCGTAGTAGTCGCCCGTGGGAAGCTCGACGGGCAGGTAAGCAATACCCAGGTCTTCATCCACCGACATTTGCGTCCACATGCCGGTATTGCCGTTCACGGCCCAGGAATTATTGAGCCAGGTGTCGTTTCCGAATTCGCCCGGCGCGGGAATGGTTCGAAACGTCCAGGTCAGCTTGCCGGTTCGAACGTCGAACGCGCGAACCAAACCTTTCGTGTTGCTGTGCGTCACGGGGACGGAACCTTCCTTGAACGCCGCTCCTACGAGTACTTCGTTCAGCGCCACCACCGGCGCCGATTGTGTTCCAATTTCTCCCTTCACCAGGTCGATCTGTTGTCCCGCACCGAATTGCGCGCCCTGCTTGAGGTCCACGACGCCGTTATCGCCGAAGCGTTTATCGGGAACGCCGGTTTTCGCATCGAGGCTGATCAACCGGTACCCAGGGGTAACATAAATGACGCGCGATTCGCCGTCGCCGCTCCAGTACGCCAGCCCGCGCCCGGAAAGTATTCGCGGAGCATCTTCGCCGCGCTCGCCCTCATTCTCACTGTGTACCCAGAGCAACTCGCCGGTAGCCGCGTCCAGCGCGATCACGGCGCGTCGCGTGCCCCCGGTGGCATACAACACTCCCCCCACCATCAGCGGAGTTCCTTCGAGGTGGTATTCCCGGCGGGGCCCAAGGTTGTCGGTCTTAAATGTCCAGGCGACTTGCAGTTTATTGAAATTCGAGGCGTCAATCTGATCGAGAGGTCGGTAGCGCGTGCTGGCCAGGTCGGCTCCGTACGTGGGCCATTCGAAATTATTTCTGGTCGATTGTGCCATGATCTTCGGCGTCAGGCATGTGAAAACAACCAGCAGGACCAGTGGCGCAGAGGCAAGAAAATCCAGGCGTCGGCGCTCAATGCATTGTTCACTGCCCAAGCCAATTCGAAATATTAGCCTACGCCCAATTTCCATCATTCGATCCTTTTTGCATCTGTAAATTCCGAATTGGATCTTTTGTCAGGGCATCGTACGCTTCTCCTGCCGTTGGCGCAATGAGTCGGCATTCAGGAGAGGTTCCAACGATCCAAACATTACTCGATGAAGCGTGCACCTGCGGTTGGGACAAAGGACTTGCTCGAGACAATCACATGGGCAATTGAATATGTGCACGGCGAATGTCTTGCTGTGCGACCTGCGTATGAACACTTTGCTCAATGTCGTTGACAATGAGTGGATCGATACTCTCTTGCTTGCCGACCTTCTGTGCACAGAATTTTGTTCAGATGCCCGCGGAATTCACCCAGAAGCTTTCGGTCCACTTGGCGCCGGGGGCGAGGATTTGCAGATCAGGATATTTGCCCTCGTGATTCAGGTTGATGGCGTTGGAAATGGCCGCCATCGGTTCAAGGCACGCGGCCTGAGCCTTGGGAGGCGTATAGACCATGGCCGTGGGATATTTTGGCCCAATCGTCATTTCCACTTTCTTGCCGCCCGATTCGAACGTGAAATGCGCGCGACCTTGCGCGTCGCGCTGCAAATCGACGTATCCGGTGTCCAGAGCCTGCCCCTTGAGCGAAAACGGGGTCGGCAGGTCATACGGCTTGTACTCGCCGGTGGCAACCTGGCGCGCGTCGGTGAGCACTACCTTGCGCGCTGGATTGGTGGCCATAATATCGTCGCGTAGGATTCCTGGAATTTGGAAACACGGGTGAAATCCAACTGCGACCGGCATCGGGTCCGTACTTAGATTGGTTACGGTCAGCCGAACTTCCAGCACACCCTTGGCAAGCTGGTAGGTCATTTCGTATTCGTGCGCGAACGGCCACTGCTCCATCAAATCGGGATGCTTCCAGAACTGAAGCCGGCTGGTGACATGGGCCGACTTTCCATCCGCCTTTACTTCCGTCACCTCCCAGTAGGGGGAATTCAGGAGCACGCCGTGAATCGGGGTAACGGAGCGGATGTTGCCGAGGGTTGTGTTGAACGTATATTTCTTGCCGTTGGCCCAGAAATCCATTTCGCCCAGGCGGTTCGCCCACGGCGCGAGAAACGGATTGCCTCCGGCTCCGTGCCCTTTGATCAATTCACTGACGTCGGCGGCGGAAAAGAAAAAAATATTATTTCCGTGAACTTTCATCTCGTATGCCAGATTCCCGAAAGAAGGCACCATCGAGACTTCTACTCCCGCAGCGGCGTCGGTGAGGCGCACGATATCGACGCCGTGGTCGGTCGTCTTTTCCGCTTTGTATTTCTGGGCAAACGCGCTGACCGCGAGCGAAGGAATGGAAATCGCCAGCAGCGCGATTGCGATTGTTTTGCGCAGGATGTGTTTCAACGCGTTGTCCCCACGGTTTCTGAAATTGAGTGGCGGCCACCCGAAAATATTGGCGCGGCCCCATTTTACCGGGGCCGCGCCAATTCGATACGACGGACTGCTGCTTTTCCGAGCGGAAAGGAGCCAGTTAGGCTTTTCCGAAGGCGAACAGTTTTTCCGGATTGTCCACGAGAATGCGGTGGCGCGTCTTTGCGTCGGGCGCCCATTGCAGCAGCATGTCTAGGAACGTCGCGTCGTCCGGTTTCGGATTTTCTCCCGGATGCGGCCAGTTGCTTCCCCAGATCACGCGCTCGGGATTAATTTTCACGTACTCCGTCGCCGCCGGAGACAAATCGGCGTACGTTGGCGCTCCTACCTTGGAGTCGGCAATGAAGATCGAGAGCTTCATGTAGGCCTTGCCGCTCCCCATCAACTTGCGAACGGCGGCGAAGCCGGGGCTGTTGAGGCTCGCGTCTCCAACCATGTGCGCCAAGTGATCGAAAACGACCGGCGTGGGCAGGCGGCTAAATAGGTCCGCGTTCGCCGCAACGGCGTCGGGGGACATGTTGGTGTCGATATGCCATCCCATGTCCTTTATGCGGTTGGCCATCGGCTCAATCATGTCCACGGTCGTCAGGTTGCCGGGACGCGGATTGACGAATCGGATGCCTCGAATGCCGCCGTCGTGCATTTTCTTGAGGTCGGCGTCGGTAACGGTAGGGAGAACCACAGCGATGCCGCGCGCTTCTTTTCCAAACTGAGAAATGGCGTCGATCGTCACTGCGTTGTCGGTCATGTAGGGGCTCGGCGTCAGGATCACATGCCGTGTGGTGCCGAGGCGGTGCTGCAGCTTGCGATAATCCGAGACAATCGAATCGGGTTCCGGCTTGGTGGCACCCGAGTTCGGCGCCATTGTGGGAAACCGAGGGTCGTAAATGTGGTGGTGGCAGTCACACGCATTTTTCGGCGCCTTCAGCTTTGGCCGTTCGGTGCCGGTGGAATTCGGCACGGCATCATCGGCCAGGCTGGGTAGCGCGGAAACCATGGCTGACGCACCCAAAGCCGCCACGCCCGCTCCTTTTATAAAAGCTCGTCGTCCAATCCTGCTTTCGCTCATCCTGATCCTCCCTGGTGAAACGCTGATTGTAATCGCTTTTCTTGACTTTCTTTAAACTGGGCCAAATGTTGTTTCATTCTTGCGCATGCTAGTTTGATCGTTGCTTTGCAGAGGTTTTACCACAAACCACGATTGCCTAGGGCAACGAGTCAACTATTAGCCGATTCATGAGATAGCGAAGCCGACGGGGCGGTCGGCAATGTTCGAAGCGATTATGTAAATCGCTTTTCACCGTGGAGCAGTCTTGCCCTCCCGTCCGAGGCGTAATCTATACCTAAGAGCTTCAATGTGCAACATGTGAGCCAAGCTTTTTACTTCATTTCTTTAGGAGTTGGAATTGAGGGATGCTTGCGCAATAGTACGACGATTTGGATTATTGTTGAGCAACTCTTCGGAGGAAAAGCAATCGAGTCATCGAGATTTTTGAAGTGGGCGTTGGCATTCGGAGCCAAGTCTGAAACTTGACAAACAAAATCAAAATCAATACTGTCCCAATGTTGAAATTGAGACGAGCCCTAAGGGCCTGCGAATACAGGTGTT
>CAZUNI010000028.1:0-60982 GCA_964622265.1 uncultured Acidobacteriaceae bacterium
TCAATACAAATCACAACAAAAAAGCGAGTTTATTTAATTTTTAACGGAGGACTCGCGCCAAGAATTGAGGCAATCGTAGGTGCTACCTGTCGCATATCGATCAACCCAAGATCCCTATTGACTGCAATACCTGGGCCCATTTTAAAAGCCGCTTCCGGAAATCCTCCCGTGGCCCTCAAATCCGGCTGCTCAATCACTCGCGCGATTGCTACCGGCTCGGATCGGAAGGGAAAATCCCCTCATCCCGAGTGAATTGCATTTGTTGTTCGGGAATGCAGAAGGTTTCCTGAATCTCCCATTTCGACTGCAACTTGTACACGGCATTCAGGGTCCAGGGTTTGGTGTAGTACTTCGGGTCGTCGACGGTCACGTCGATGTTCAAAGTCCTGGCATCGACCCGGTGGAACCGTTCGGTTAAATGCATCGCGTCGCTGTGTGGATGTCCATTGGAATCCGCCCAGGTCTTGTCATTGAAGAGGCCTGATTCCACCACCAGATCGTTCCCGTCCCAGTGTCCGATGGAATATCCCAGCCAGGATGGATCCACGTCGACATCGCTGGGCATCTTCCGCCCGTCCATATAAATCGTTCGGAAGGTGTGAACGTTTTCATGAAACAGGAAAATGCGCTTGGGAGTTTGCACGAATTCCATCGCCCATTGTCCGTAGGAATAAATCCTGGGAACGCCCGGAGGCAGGCACTGAAACGCAGGGTCTTTGGTAAGCGGCTTGCCGGCCCTGGCCTCAACAGTGTTTTTTTCGAACAATGCCTGACCTTCAGGCGTCATGGAAACTGCGCTGCTGGGGCGCATCGGCTTGCTGGAGCTCCATACGCCTTCCAAATTTTGAGTGGGAACATCCGATTGAGGTTTTGCGACTGACGATTCGACTGAAGTTTGTCCAAACAAAAAGGGATAAATGACCAGAACGATCACAGGGACAGAAATAATTTCAAATAGACAATTTCGCTTCATGCAATTTCCTCCCCCGCGCGAAGCCATTCACGCAGGCGAGCGGCGGGCCATGATTCAACAGAAGGCGAGTGGATATACCAAGAGCTAAATTACTGGCCGTTCGAACTGAGCATCAGTTCCTTACCCTTGGATATGATCTTGCCGTCACCCTCGCGGACATATCCCATGGTGTTGCCATTCTTTGCCGGATGAAACGTGACTGACACGTCGTCCCCGGCCTTCAGAATATCCTTGTCCCAACCCGCGCGCCGCATGGTCAGCGGGTTATACATCTCGATGGCCCAGTTCTTTACGTTGCCCTTGTCGTCCTTCAAATCGACATGAAGAATCACATGCGGATTCACCCACTCCAGCACTGTGACCTTCCCTGTTCCCGAGACGTTTTTCGTCAGGTCGAAGGCCGCCGGGCCGTGATGAGCCGACAAGGATTGCGCAAGGATGAAGAACGTAAAGAACGCGCCCAACCAAGATATTCGCTGGATTCTCACTTGTGACCCCATTCGCAGGATGATGCCATACCGGGCGAAGCCTAGCAAGCGGATCGGAAACAATGAAAAGGCATAGTACAGTAGACGTTTGAAATGCTGATAGTACGGCACAGGCCAACGACTCTCAGATAGGAGCGCGCCCGACACCGTCTCCATCTCTTGGACGGGGTGCCGACCCTCCTCTTTCTTTAAGAATAATTTCCCCCCACAAGACCCAACAGAATGTTCCTAGCTTGTTCGATTTCTTCGTCATTGATCGTATGCGGCATACCCGGATAGCGCCGCAACGTGACTTCCCCACCTAGCTTCGCCAGCACAGCCGCCGATTCCTCAACCCGTGCCCAAGGAACATGTGCATCGGGATCGCCTGCGCCGAGAAAACATGGGGTCCCCGCAAGATCGCCGGAGTAAGCAAACTGAGTGCCGGGAGGGCCAATGAGGCCTCCGGTAAACGCAATGAGTGCGCCATACCGCGACGCATTTCTGCAGAAGAATTCCGTCGAAAGGCACGCGCCTTGGGAAAATCCCACGAGAGCAATTTTTTTTCGCGGAATCCCTGCGGCAACCGCATCTTCAACGATTGTTTCAAGCAGACCCAACGCCGAATCAAGCCACGGTTGATTTTGCTCGATGGGCGCGAGGAAAGAATAGGGGTACCAGCTGTGCCCGGCGGCATCCGGCGCGAGATACGCAAATTCAGGAAAACTCAGTTCCTCCGCCAGACTTAGTATATCTTCTGCCGAAGCGCCCCGGCCATGAAGCAAGATGACGGCGCCCTTTGCGGAATTCAGTGCTTGTCCCCGATGAAGAATCGACTGATCGCGGTGCGGGTCACTTGCATTGGCGGTCATTACCGCGCACCTTCTGAAGATTTGCGAAGTTGTATGGGCGGAAGGACCTGCTCGATGTGCTTCCTTCTGGGCTCCAGCCAGGGAGGAAGTTTCAATGTCTCGCCGAGCGCGTCCATCGGCTCGTCCGTGGCAAACCCCGGAGGATCGGTGGCAAGTTCGAACAGCACTCCCCCGGGCTCCAGAAAATAAATGGAATGGAAATAGCAGCGATCCATCACTGGCGTGACGTTCAGATGTTTATCGATCAGCCGGTTGCGCCAGGATTTCTGCGACGTATCGTCGGTTACTCTCCACGCAACGTGATGCACCGATCCCGCGGCAATATGACCGTGCGTGGCTTCGGGAACGGAGAGTACATCAGCCCGCGCGCCAGCTCCGCCCTTGCCCGCATCGAATCGAAAACGGTTACCCTCCTCGGCGATCTTGCGAAAGCCCATCGTTTCGAGCACTCCCGCGGTGACCTCGACTTTCTTTTCGCAGAGCGTCACAGAATAAAATCCGCGAATCGCCTGCTCCGCCGGGACGGCGCCTTTTGTCCATGGCCGGTCTGTGGCAACTGACTCGGAGTGCGCCACAAGTTCCAGCCTCAGGCCGTCAGGGTCGGCAAAAGTCAAAACCTCTTCGCCGAAACGCTTGCCCGATCGCTCCACAGGCGTGCCTGCGGCGAGCAATCGCTGCTCCCAATATTTGAGGGATGGTTCGGGAACGCTGAAGGACGTCACCTCAACCTGTCCCGCTCCCCGGCTGCCCCGCGCGGCCCCCGGCCACGGAAAAAACGTAAGAATCGTCCCAGGCGTCCCCGCCTCATCGCCAAAATAAAAATGATATGTGCCGGGATCGTCGAAATTTACGGTGCGCTTGACCAGCCGCAATCCCAGCACTTCCGTATAAAAATCCAGATTCCGCTGCGGGTCGGAAGCGATCGCCGTAACGTGGTGAATTCCCAGAATGGGCTGGTCCAATGATTTCTCCTATGAGGCCTGCAAACGATATTCTCTTTTTTGCGCTCTCGGTTCAAGCTTCTTAACCGTCAGATCGAAAATCGATCTCATTCCCGCACCTGGCTTGCTGGAAAAGCAAAAGCGGCCGAACCCAATATCGGGTCCGGCCGCTTCTGTCTCGGAGGAATTGTTCTTATTGCTGAGGCGCTTTGTCTTGCATCACTTCTTTCGAATTGGCCGAAACCGCGCCCGGAACGATCGCGGAGTTGCTGTTGATTTCGCGAGTCAGGTAGAGCATGAACGGAGTCACTTCAAACGGCATCTTCTCGCGTTCGGCAACCGCGCCGACCGGCTTGGTCTTGAGCATTTCCAGCTTATCGCTCCACGGGTCCACCTTGATGCGACCGCCGAGTGGCAGCGCGACGATCACCTGGGCCGCCTTCGTGTCGGCCGATGCGGTGGTCGTTTCGGCCGGTTTCACGGAAGTTGCTGCGCCGGCAGAGGCCAGTGAAGAGTTGGTGGGAACACGATCTCCCAGATGCGGGCTGATCAGGTTCGGAATTTCCTTCTGACGGTTCTCCAAGGCATCAAGGAATAGTTTCGCCGTCGACAGCTGGTCTTTGTAAGGTGAACTCTTGAGCAACTCGTTCGCCTTGGTGTTAGCCGCTTCTTCTTCCGATTCAGTCCGCGCGAAGCCGAAGTGCTTGAATGTGTCCTTCTCGTCGAACAGCAGTCGATCGAAGAAGGCATACTGGCCGTCAATGCGGTGGCCAAGCACAACGTGTGCCAATTCGTGAGCGACCATGGTGGCCAGACTGGCCTCATCCGGAAGCACATCGACCATGCCTCGACTGAATACGATGGTATGGCCAATGGTGAACGATTCGAGCGTGGAGGTCAGCAGGACCCGGCAACGAATTTCGGGTTGAATATCTAGATTGTTGGTGACCTCGAGGTTATTCACGACGGTTTCCAGAACCTTGTCCACTTCGCCCTGCGGCGCAAGCAATCCGAGCCGTTCCAGCCGGTCCACTACGTTATCTTCCGCTTGGCGGTCCCAGCTCCTTTGCGCCATCACCGGGTTAAAGTCATTGGAGGTCGTGCTCTGATCCTTTACCGGATTCTGCGATTCGATCAGGATCTTGCTCAGTTCCTGCTCCTGCGCCGAGTGGCCCAGGTTGTATCCCCAGAGCCGGGTCTGCGCCTTGAACGACAATCGCTTGGCCAGGGCGTAATTCAGGTCCGATTCCTCGCTATAAATGAATGCCGGCAGCCACAGGTTCGGGCCGGAATTCACGCGCCAGCTATCGAAATGGAAATAATAATTGGTGCGTGAGCTTCCGCTGTAGGCGCCGTTGAACCGTACAATGTGGTAGTCCTGGTCTTCGACCCAGATGCGTCCGGCGAAGCGGCCTTTGCCCGCTTTCGGCAGGGGCGTCACGTCAAACACGAGGGTCCGGACTTCGCCGAGGAACTCACGGCGCACGTAATCGAATTTGTAGTGGTCCTTATCGAACCCATTCGTGTCGATGTAGATCATCTGCAGGAAACCACGCGGAAGAAATTCCATCGAGAGAGAGAACATGTTGCCAAGCCCGCCGAAAACCTTCTTCTTGACCCCGGCGCCGCCTTCTCCGCCGTCCGTCAAGGGTTCGAGGTCCACGCCCTTGGCGAGAACCGCGCGTCCCATGAAGTACTTGTCGCCCGCCGGCACCGCCCCCAAATCTTTATCGCCCTTCAGGTTCTGGATGTACGTTTCGACCAGCGGGGAATAAGGCTTAAGGGAATTCATTTCCGCCTGTTCCTGGCTGACGATTCGACTTACGACCTGCTCGAGGGCATTATCCTTCTGGGCTTGTGCTGCCGCACATAGGGGTAATGCACTTAGCGCCAGAACAGCCAGTACAGTCTTCAGAATGCGCATATCTCCTCCACACCTCGGTTGAATGTCAGTACGCTATTTGAAACACAATATGAATCACTGCTGGAAAATCGACTGGATGACCGTTCGAAATCGCCGGCTTGTACTTGATTTCCTGGGCTGCATGCATTGCAGCCTCGTCCAACCCGTGTCCGAGCCCCTTGACGACTCGGTTGACATGAACCTCACCACCCGATGCGGGGAAAACCACGTCCAGCAAAACCTCTCCTTCGAGATTCAGCTTGAGCGCTTCCGCGGTGTACGCGGGTTTCGGCTTGGCCAGAATCACCACCGACTCCACTGCCGCGGTGTCATCCGCCCTCTTCTTGGGAGTCTCGAGAACCTGGTCGTTCTGGTTGGCAAATCCAGTGGATTGCACAGCCCCGGCTTTTCGCCCGCTCGGAGGCGGAATAGCCACGCCGTTGCCAAATCCAGTGCTGGCAACAGTTCCTCGCGCGCCGTTCGCTCCACCCGTGCCGTTTCCATATCCAGGACCCGGAGGAAGCGCGGCGCTTCCAAATTGGCCGATATTGGCGCGTTTGCTCGGATCGCTCGGCCCGGCCACGCCATTGGGATCGCCGAAACCACCCGTCTGGACCTTGTCGAGCGGCTTGTTTTCCAGTGTCGGGGGCGCCGAGCTGCCGCCAGTCATCATTCCGGTTTTCACAGGCTCTCGCGGCCTGGCTGGCTGATTGGTCGCAAGCTCCATCTTTACGGGCTGGAAGGTATCGTTGACCTTCGGAAGCTCCGCCTCAACCTGGCGCGGCTTGGGCTTCGGAGCGACGATTGCCGGAGGAGCAAAAAACTTGGCCACATTTACCTTCGGGGGCTCCACCGGAGGGGGAGGTGGTTGCACCTTGACTTTTGGCGAAGCAGGCGGCTTCGGCGGAGGCGGCGCTGGAATATCCAAAGGCGGCCCCGCAATCTCCGTAACCATATAAATAGCCCTGGGAATCATCCGCTCAGGAAATAGAAGCGGAACGATGACCAGGAAAGCCGCTACCGCAATCTGAATCACCAAACTGGTTCCGAGGGCGCTCATGCGAGGCTTGGTATTCGGCAATAGAGAAAAACGTGCGCTGACCGGCTTGGTCCCGACCATGGCCTTCCAGGCCTCGGGATTCCCTTTGCCCGCTCTGGTGCCGGAGCCCAACCGAAGACTCCCCTGCGTCAGTTGCTGTGCCGTCGTTGTCATATCGTCACGTCGCCTATCTAAGGATTCCGAGCGCGTAGAGACAGCTATCCGCCTGTAGAGATCACGAGCGAGGCTGGCGCTGCCGCGTGCGGTACAAATGTACTGGGACCGTGTCGGCTCCCGAATAGAACTTTTGTACTACTGTTTCCTAAAGGGCACCTGACCTTCTTGCCAGACGAAAAATTACTGGAGATGCGTTTGAAGCGGCAGCTTGGAAGCATTGTAGCCATCGAACGCTCAAGCGATACTCGTGGACTGGGGGCTAAATCTGCTGCAAAGTGTAGCACTCGACGCCTCATCAGACAAGAACCCCGTTCCCCGTTAAAGGTTGTTCGGCGGGGCCCGAAAACGGGGCTTTTGGACCCTCGGAGATTTCCGATTGATCTCCCTGTTTGTTTGCAGGCATGTTCAGTCTGAGACATATTTCCAAGTATCTCCGCTTTCGAGTACGATACACCCGCCTAAATGCAGCCGATTGCCATTCACGCCGACCGCGCCTTCACACCTTTCGAAGAGATTCCCGACGCCGTCATAATCATTCAAGGGGAAAAGATCGCTGCTGTGGGCCAGCGTGGGAAGATCATGCTGCCCAGTGGCGCGAAAGAAGTATTCACCCGCGGGAAAACTGTCGTCCCGGGCTTTGTGGACGTCCATATCCACGGCGCCGGCGGCCATGACGTCATGGAAGGCGCACCGGAGGCGCTGGAAATCATTGCGGCCACAGTCGCAGGCCACGGCACGACCTCCTTTGTCGCCACCACCGTAACGGCCAGCGAAATAGAGACCTGCCGCAGCGTTTCCGAGATCGCGAAGTTCCTCCTTCAAGCGGGGCTCTCCCCAGCGCGTGAGCTAACCGCCGAAATCCTGGGGATCCATTTCGAGGGCCCGTTCATCAGCCCTGCACGGCGGGGTGTGCATCCGGTCGAATGGATAGCGGCTCCCTCGCCGGTGCTATTGTCGCGGTTCCTGGACGCGGCCCGCGGCACAGGACAAATCCTGACCCTTGCGCCGGAACTGCCCGGAGCTTTGGATCTGATCGCCGTTGCCAGGGAAGCTGGGCTGGTGGTATCAATTGGACATACTGACGCCACGTTCGAACAGGCGCAGGCCGCGATCGCCGCCGGAGCCCGCCACGCCGCGCACGTTTTCAACGCCATGCGGCCGTTTTCGCATCGAGAAACCGGCGTGCTTGGCGCAGTTTTGACGTCACCCGAGGTGAGCGCGGAATTGATCGCGGACGGCGTCCATGTGGACGATGCAGCCATGCGCATGCTGGTGGGCCTTAAGACCCCCGAGCGGGTGATTCTGGTGAGCGATGGCACGTCCGCCACGGGAATGCCTGATGGGAAGTATCAACTCGGGACATTCGAAGTAAAAGTCACAGGTGGAATTTGCCGCGATGCTCGCGGGAAGCTCGCCGGAAGCACTCTCACCCTCGACCGTGCGCTGCGGAAAATGGTTGCGCTGGGCGTACCGCTCGCTTCCGCTCTTCAGATGGTCACTGCAAATCCGGCGCGGGAAATCGGGCTTGGCTCGCGCAAAGGCGTGCTGGCCGCCGGCACAGATGCTGATATGGTCTTCCTGGATGACAAGCTCGAAGTTGCGGGTGTGATGACGCGTGGCGCGGGGCTGAAACTGGAAGTATAGGCCCGGGCAAACAGCCTCGATACCCAGAAATGCGATTGTTGGCCCTCGAAAACGCTACTTATTCAGCGGAATATTCAATTCATAGGAAATCTGGTAGGGGTCGAAGGGGCTGCTGGCAAAATAGCGGTCACCGACTTTGATGGTCGGGACTTTCCGGCGCCCGTCGTTGACCTTCATGATGAGTTCTTCGGCGTCGGGATCCTCGTCAACATCCACTTCCGAAAAGGGCACGCCGCGTTCCTTGAGGAACTGCTTCGCGCGGCGGCAGTCCGCACACCAGGTTGTGCCGTAAATCGTTATTGGTTCCATAGGGTGGGTTAGATGCTACCGCGAGTCCCGGGATTCAGGGGTGCCCGAGGGGAGCTAATGCGCTGAAGCAGTAACGGAGCCGGATTTGGCGGCGACCTGCAGCCGGACCTGAGCGCGTGCCAGCGCCTCTTCGGCGCGTTTCCAATCCACATTCGGGTCGTTTGGATTGGCCATGAGTTTCAGGGCGCGATCACGCGCGGCTTGCGCTCGTGGCACGTCGATCTCTTCGGCGCGTTCCGATTTATCGGCCAGCACGATCACGCGGTCGCTCAAAACTTCCACGAATCCGCCGATTGCGGTGCAGGAATAAATGCGGTTGCCGTCGTGATAGCTCAGTTCGCCGGCTCCCATCTCCGCTAGCAGCGGAGTATGTCCGGGCAGCACGCCGATGTATCCGCCGAGCACAGGTATCTGCACCTCGGTCACCGTTTCGCGAACCACCAGGTGCGTCGGTGTGACTACTTCGATTGTGAATGTGTCAGCCATTGTTTGTCGTAATTCGTGAATCGTGATTTGTGATTCGTGTCAACCCAACTTCCGTGATGCGTGACGCCGCGGTTTTCACGAGTCACGAATCACGATTCACAAATCACATCTCTACGCTGTCGCCGCCATCTTCTCCGCCTTTTCGCGGACTTCTTCGATTGTGCCTACCATGTAGAAGGCCTGTTCCGGGACGTCGTCATGCTTGCCTTCGACGATTTCCTTGAACGCGCGGACGTTGTCGGCGATCTTTACGTACTTGCCTTCCAGGCCCGTGAATTGCTGCGCTACGAACATCGGTTGCGAGAGGAACTTTTCGATCTTTCTCGCGCGGGCCACTGCCTGTTTATCTTCGTCCGAAAGTTCTTCGATTCCGAGAATGGCGATGATGTCCTGCAAATCCTTGTAACGTTGCAGCACGCCCTTGACCGCGCGCGCCGTGTTGTAGTGATCTTCGCCGACGATGCGCGGATCGAGGATGCGCGAGTAGCTGGCCAGAGGATCGACCGCTGGATAAATGCCGCGCTCGACGATCGCGCGGCTCAGGTTCGTGGTCGCGTCCAAGTGCGAGAAGGTTGCGGCCGGGGCCGGGTCGGTGTAGTCGTCGGCAGGCACATAAATTGCCTGCACCGACGTGATCGAACCGTGCTTGGTGGAGGTGATGCGTTCCTGCAACTCGCCGATTTCGGTGTTCAGGTTCGGCTGGTATCCCACGGCGGACGGCATGCGGCCCAGGAGCGCGGATACTTCAGAGCCCGCCTGCACGAAACGGAAAATGTTATCGATAAACAGCAGCACGTCCAAGCCTTCTTCATCGCGGAAATATTCCGCGACGGTGAGGCCGGTCAGTCCCACGCGCAGGCGCGCGCCGGGTGGTTCAGTCATCTGTCCGTAAATCAAAGCCGCACGCGATTTCTCAGGATTTCCGGGGACGACGACTCCCGATTCCTGCATTTCCAACCACAGGTCGTTGCCTTCGCGCGTGCGCTCGCCCACTCCGGCAAACACCGAAACTCCGCCGTGCTTCATGGCGACGTTGTGAATCAACTCCTGAATCAAAACCGTCTTGCCAACGCCCGCGCCGCCGAACAGGCCAATCTTTCCGCCCTTCAGGTACGGCTCGAACAGGTCCACGACCTTGATTCCGGTCTCGAACATTTCAAGGGTCGTCGATTGATCTTCCAGAGAGGGAGCTGGCCGGTGAATCGGATAGCGCTTCTCGGTCGTCACAGGGCCGAGGCCATCGACGGGATCGCCGAGCACGTTCATAACGCGCCCCAGAGTCGCCCGTCCGACTGGGACGGAGATGGGTCCGCCCAAGGCGATAACTTTCATGCCGCGCACGACACCTTCGGTCGCAGTCATCGCAACGGCGCGCACGCGCCCTTCGCCCAGGTGCTGCGCGACCTCCGCCACGATGTCGATAGGAATCGGTCCTTCAAAGCCTTCGCCGGTAATCCTCACAGCGTCGTGAATTTCCGGCAATTGGTGCTCGGCAAATTGTACGTCAACGACGGGGCCGATGATTTGGACGACGGTGCCGGTGCTGCCTGCTTGGTGGTCGGTCATGTGGAGCTCCTCGTGGTGCGCGTGAATCGTGATTCGTGGTTCGTGAAACCCGTCGTGCTCGTGATTTGTGATTCGTAAATCGTGATTCGTGAAACCCCACTACTCATTCGCGCGGAGGCGGTTTTTCAATGATCGCCCTAGCGCGTTAATTAGTTGTCCTACCGAATCGCAGTGATCGTTCATGCTTCCGAACTCTTCGGCGGAGATATAACTCAAGTCGCGGCTTAAGATCATGAAATACCGCGTCTCTTCCAGTTCGCCCCTTGAGATTTGCAAACAGCGCAACAACTCTTTTGTCGTGCGCCTTCCGAATCCTTCCGCTATATTTGCGGAAACTGAAGCTGCGGATCGCCGCAATTGCGAAACAATTCCAAATTGCTCCGACCGGGGAAATTTCGCGGTCAGCCGGTAGGTCTCGAGGGTCAATTCGTGAGCCCTCTGCCATACCGTCAAATCGGAAAAACGATTGATCTTCACAACTTTTGCCGCGCAAAACACGAATCACAAATCACGATTCACGAATCACGCCTCACCCCGCCGACGCCGCCCCGCTCACTACCTCGATAATCTCGCGCGTGATCGCCGCTTGCCGGACTTTGTTCATGTGCAGCGTCAGCGCGTCGATTACGTCGGAGGCATTGCTGGTGGCCGATTCCATCGCCGTCATGCGGGCTGCGTGCTCTGCTGCTGAGGTTTCTGCCAGCATTCGGAAAATTTGCATTTCTACGTAGCGCGGGACTAGTTTATTGAAAATTTCCGCGGCGGGCTGCTCGTAGATGTAATCCACCGTATTGGCTGAGGACGCTGGCGGCATGTCTTTCGCCGGCTCACCCAGCGCTGCGGGGTCGAGCGGCAGCAGCTTTTCGACGCGAAGCGTTTGCGCCATCACGTTTTTGAACTCGTTGTAAATCAAATAGACCGAGTCCGCCTGATTCGCCTCATAAATTTTCATGACCTCGGCGGAAATCTTCCGGGCGACCTTCAAATCGGCGAGCGTGGTGACGTCCACGTATTCGGCAACAATCTTGTAGGAACGCTTCTGAAACGCCTCGCGGCTTTTCTTGGCGATGGGAATCACTTCTATTGCTTTGTCGCTCTTTTCGCGCATAAATTCATATGCGCGCCGCAAGACGTTGGCGTTGAACGCGCCGCACAGCCCACGCTCTCCAGCAGCTACCACGACGAGCACACGCTCTTCGGGGCGCTGCACTAGCAGCGGAAATTGCTCAGGATTCTCGATGCGCGACATGGCCGAGTGCAGCATTTCCCGGATTCCGGACGCGTACGGCCGCAGAGACACAGCTGTCTCCTGCGCCTTGCGGAGGCGGGCCGCGGCGATGAATTTCATCGCGCGCGTAATCTGCTGGGTATTCTTCACGGAACGAATACGCCGCCGGAAATCGAGAAGTGTGGGCATCGGAAAAGTTGGCTCGCCGCGCTAGGCGCGGGCCGTTGCGACTCCAGCCTTGAATTGCTCCTTGAATTCCCCGATGGCGCGCTTGAGTTCGGCGCGCGCGTCGTCGGTGATCTGCTTTTTTGTCGCGATCTGCGTCAGCAGAGAGCCGTAACGGGTGTGCACGAATTCCACCAGGTCGTGCTGAAATTTCTGAACGTCGGCGACCGCAACGTCGTCGATCAGGCCGCTGGTGCCTGCGAAGATCACGAGCACTTGCTCCTCGACCGTAAGCGGCGAGAATTGCCCTTGTTTCAGAACTTCCACGAGCCGTTGCCCGCGCGCGAGCTGCGCCTTTGTGGCTTTGTCGAGCTGATCGGAGCCGAACTGCGCGAAGGCCGCGAGTTCGCGATACTGCGCGAGATCGAGGCGCAGCGAACCGGCCACCTGGCGCATGGCCTTGATCTGCGCGTTGCCGCCGACGCGGCTCACCGAAAGTCCGACGTTGATCGCGGGGCGAATGCCGCTGTTGAACAAGTCGGCCTCGAGATAAATCTGTCCGTCGGTAATCGAAATCACGTTGGTCGGGATATACGCCGAAACGTCGCCCGCCTGCGTCTCGATGACCGGGAGCGCCGTAAGCGAACCGGCGCCCAGCTTGTCATTCAGCTTGGCGGCGCGTTCCAGCAAGCGCGAGTGGAGATAAAAAACGTCGCCGGGAAACGCTTCGCGGCCGGGAGGACGGCGCAGCAAGAGCGAAATTTCGCGATAGGCCTGCGCGTGCTTGGAAAGATCGTCGTAGAAGCAAACGGCGTGGCGCCCGGAATCGCGGAAAAATTCGCCCATCGCGCATGCGGCATAGGGAGCGATGTACTGCAGCGTTGCAGGCTCGGTGGCGGACGCGGCAACCACGATGGTGTAATCCATCGCGCCAGCATCAGTGAGGACTTTCACCACCTGCGCAATCGTCGAGCGTTTTTGCCCGATGGCGCAGTAGATACAGATCATGTCTCCGCCCTTTTGGTTGATGATCGTATCCAAAATGATGGCGGTCTTTCCGGTCTGGCGGTCGCCGATGATCAATTCGCGCTGTCCGCGACCGATGGGAATCATTGAGTCGATGGACTTGATGCCGGTCTGCAATGGTTCGCGCACAGGTTGACGATCCACAACGCCCGGAGCGATGCGTTCAATGGGAATGCGCTGATCGGTGGCGATGGGGCCTTTGCCATCGAGCGGCAATCCGAGCGGGCTAACGACGCGGCCTACCATAGCTTCGCCCACAGGCGCGGACATAATGGTGCCCGTGCGCTTGACGGTGTCGCCCTCCTGCACCAGCGTGTATTCGCCCAGCAACACGGCGCCGACCTGATCTTCCTCGAGGTTGAGCGCGATGCCGAACACGTCGTGCGGGAACGCCAGCATTTCGCCGGACATGGCTTTTTCCAGGCCGTAAATGCGCGCGATGCCGTCGCCCACGGAGATTACAGTGCCAACTTCCTCCACGGCCACAGCCTGATCGTAATTGGCGATCTGCGCCTTCAGTATCTTTGTAATTTCGTCCGCTTTGATCGAAGCCATTCCCGCTCCTATTCCGAAATCATCCGTGTGCGCAGGCGATCGAGTTGCGCGCGCACCGACCCGTCATACACTGTCGAACCGATTCGCACTACCGCGCCGGCAATCAGCGCCGAATCCGTCTTGAACGCCGCGTTTACCTTCATCCCCGTGAGCTTCACCAGCGCGGCATCGATTTCCGTTCGTTCGCTGTCGGTCAAATCCGTTGCGGAGGTTACCGTCGCCTGCGTGATTCCCTGGCGCGCGTCAAGAAGCGCGCTGAATGCCTGCTCGATTTCAATCAGCAATCCGGCGCGGCGCTGGTCCACAATCACGAACAGATAGTTGCGCAACGTGCGGCTCGCGCCCATCTGCTCCACGAGTTTTTCGATCACGGAGTGCTTGACCGCCCGCCCGATCGAGGGATTCGAAAGCAGCGAGTGCAATTCAAACGATTCGCGAACCATCGCCGCGAAATCGGCAAGCTCCCGCTTCACCAGGTCTGCCTGTTTGTTCTCCAGCGCCACGTCCACCAGCGCGGCTGCGTAACGCTCGGCAAGAGCTTTCAATTCGCGCTCCTATCCAGTTTGCCCAGGAAGGAACGCAGCAACCTGGCGCGAACCTCCCCGGTCATCCGGGAATTCACCAGCACTCCTGCACGCTCCACCGCCGCCGATGCCGCCAGTTCGCGCAGTTGCTGCTGCGCGACGCGCTCGGAGGCCTTCAACTCGGCGCGGGCCGCAAGATTGATTTTTTCAATCTCGGCCTGGCCGGAAACGCGCAAACGCTCCGCTTCGGCCGACGCATCCTTACGCGCGGCTTCGCGCAACTCGGTCACTTCCGCGTCAACCCGCGAAATCTTCGAGTTAACTTCGCGCAATTCGCCGTCAGCGGCCGCCTTCGCGGTTTGCGCTTCGGTGATGCTGGCTGCAATTTCTTTTGCGTTACCGCGGAAGAACGAGCCGCCGTGTTTTGCGATCAGGAAGCCGATTCCGCCGAAGACGATCAGGAAGTTGAGCCACTTGAAAATCTGTCCCGCGGGAGATTCGGCAGGGTCCGGCTTGGCCTCCTCGGCTGCCAGAACAGGAATGTTGATCAGAAGAAAAAATGTTACTGCGGCCATGGCCACCGTCAACCACATGCGCAGGGATTTCATCGAGCCTCCCCGCGTGGGCTACCATCGGGGCCTGAGGAACCGCCTGCAAGAATCGCGTCGGCAATTTCATCCGCCATGACCGAGCTGGATTGTTCCAGTTGCGCCCGCACCGTGGCCACCTCGGCGGCAAGCGACGCTTTGGCGGCCTGCAATTCGGTTTGCGCGGCTACACGCGCGGCGCTGACGGCAGTCTGGCGTTCCTCCAGAACCTTGCGACGAGCCACTTCCTGCTCGGAAAACATCTCGCCACGCGCCTTGCGCAACGTTTCGTTGTAGGTGCGGAGTTTTTCCTGCACGGCCGCGCGACTGGCTTCCGCCTCTTCGCGAGCGCCCTCAGCGCGCTCGCGGCGTTCGGCAAGCACGCGCTCCATGGGTTTGAAAAAACTCCAGCGCATGAAGAAATAGAAAAGGAAGACGATGATGACGGTAGGGACCGCCTCCAGAAACAACTCGCCGAGTTGGTTTAGAATTTCCATTGATTTGAATTCAGGGCATCCGACAATGCCCGACAGCATGCTTCTCCGGTAGACCTGCGGTACACACCCTCCCCAGAGGCAATTCTTTGCATGGCAAAGGAGTGATTTTATAGCATCGGAGGACGTTTCGCGCAAGACCTGTTAAGAACCGTGCTGGGCGCAATTTGTGGAAAATAACCAACCGCCGTTAGCGCATGGGATTCGTCACATCTCCAGCCCCACAGATACCCACTTAGATCGCACGCCACGCCTGCACTCAATGCAAGTAACCGCAACGAGCGGTGCTGCTTGCTGGCCCCCGAGACGGAGGGCTAGAATGACTCGATCGACTCGCGAGGCCACCCGAACAAGGCACGCGCCAATATTTCTCCCGTGCCAAAGACCACAAGGAGAACTTGATGCCCCCATTTCCCGGTGTGGATTTCCTGGACTTCGATTCGTTGCTTAACGACGAAGAGTTGCTGGCGCAGAAGACGGCGCGGCAATTTGTCGATGAACAGGTCATCCCCATCATTGAGAAGCATAACCGAGAAGCGACGTTCCCCATGGAACTGGTGCCCCAATTGGGCGAACTGGGATTCTTCGGAGCAAACCTGAAGGGCTATGGCTGCGCGGAAATGTCCAACGTAGCCTACGGCCTGGTGATGCAGGAACTGGAGCGAGGCGATTCGGGCCTGCGGAGCTTCGCATCCGTGCAGAGCGCGCTGGTGATGTACCCCATCTACACGTACGGGTCGCAGGAACAAAAAGACAAGTGGCTTGCACGATTGCAGAGCGGCGACGCCCTGGGCTGCTTCGGCCTGACCGAGCCGCAATTCGGGTCGAATCCCGCAGGGATGCTGACGCGGGCGGTGCGGCGGGGCGATCGCTATGTGCTCAACGGCGAAAAAATGTGGATCACGAACGGTTCGCTCGCGGATGTCGCGGTGGTCTGGGCAAAGTGCGAAGACAATCGTGTGCACGGCTTTCTGATCGAAAAAGGAGCGAAGGGGTTCAAGACCTGGGATGTGCATGGCAAGTTGTCGCTGCGCGCTTCGGTCACGTCCGGGCTGGCCATGAACGATTGCGAAATTCCCGCTGAAAATTTACTGCCCGGCGCGGAGGGACTTCGCGTGCCGTTCAGTTGCTTAACGCAGGCGCGTTACGGCATCGGCTGGGGAGCCATCGGCGCGGCCATGGCCTGCTATGACACCGCCCTGCAATATGCAAAAACGCGCAAGCAGTTCCATGACAAACCAATCGCGTCCCACCAACTCGTGCAGGACAAACTGGTCTTCATGATTACGGAGATTTCCAAAGCGCAATTGCTGGCGCTGCACATCGGCAGGCTAAAAGACAAAAACCGCCTGGACCCGGCGCACGTCTCCATGCTGAAAATGAATAATGTATGGATGGCGATGGAAACGGCGCGCAAGGCGCGCGACATCCTGGGCGCCAACGGAATCGTGGACGATTACTGCATCATGCGCCACATGAACAACCTCGAATCGGTATACACCTACGAGGGCACCCACGACATCCATCGCCTGATCATCGGCGAACACATAACCGGCATTCCAGCGTTTTTTTAAGCACAATTAAGAGACGCCACCCCTAGTTGTCCTGCGCCGATTGGTTTAGGATATGGGACATGTCTGTGGTATCGCGCGTGACCTGTGTCCAAACGCGCGTAAGAATCAAAAATCGCTATGACATGGAGACCTGATGGAAATCGAACTGAGTCTGGAATTCTTGCGCGTCGTCGAACAAGCGGCGATCGAGTCGGCAAAAACGATGGGACTTGGCGACGGGCATAAGGCTGATCAGGCTGCCGTCAGTGCCATGCGAAAAGTGATGGACGAAGTGCCGATGGACGGAACGATCGTTATCGGTGAGGGCGAACGTGATGAAGCTCCCATGCTCTTCATCGGCGAAAGGGTCGGCGCCGCGCAGCATGTTCGCGGATTTAATTTTCCCGCCGTGGATATTGCCGTCGATCCGCTGGAGGGCACCAATCTGTGCGCTACCGGAGCGCCGGGCTCGATTACGGTGTTGGCGGCGAGCGAACGGGGCGGGCTGCTTCATGCACCCGACCTTTATATGGAAAAGATTATTGTGGGCCCATCCTGCAAGGGCGCGGTGGACCTGGACGCCCCCGTCGCCGAAAATCTGCGCTCGCTCGCCAAACGACTGGACCGCGACGTCGAGGACCTTGTCATCATGGTTCTCGACAGGACCAGACATGAGAAGCTGATATCCGACATCCGCGCCACTGGGGCGCGCATACGCCTGATCGGCGATGGCGACCTCTCCGCCGGTATTTCCGCGGCTATAGTCGGAACCGGTGTACACGCCGTGATGGGGACCGGAGGCGCTCCCGAGGGCGTGCTGACCGCGGCGGCTCTGCGCTGCCTGAACGGCGAAATACTTGCGCGATTGGTGGTCTCCAAGCCGGAGCATCAGGAACGCCTCGAAAAGATGGGAATTAAGGACGGCAAGCGCATCTACAAGACCGAGGACCTGGCGCCGGGAAAGAAAATTATCTTCGCCTGCACGGGCGTAACGGACGGAAACCTGCTGCGTGGCGTGCGCTTCTTCGGCGAAGGAATCCGCACGCAATCGCTGATCGTTACACTGGAACAGCGGCAGGTGCGCTTCGTTGACACCGTGACGCTCGATAACCGCCCGGACGTGAAAGTGCGGTTCGCTTAGAAAGGCCTCGCCTCCGATCCTTTTCGCGGATTAGGACAAGAGAGGCGAGCTACAAAACACTTGCCATGACTGCTCCGCGAGAATTGCGGACTGCCCGTCTGCTGTTGCGTTCGTTTCGGCATGAAGATATTCCTGCGCTCGTGCCGCTCATCGGGGCGCGCGAAATCGCGGCGACCACCGCTAAAATCCCGCATCCGTATACCGAAAACGACGCGCAAACGTTTCTCGATCAATCGTCCGATGATTTCCGCGCCGGACGTTCCATTTCATATGCGATTACACTCGCGACGACGGGCGAGCTCTGCGGCGGCATCGGACTCACGATTACGCCCGAACACCAGCGCGCGGAGCTTGGCTATTGGATTGGCGTTCCTTATTGGGGACAGGGAATCGCCACCGAGGCGGCAGGGGCTGTGGCGGCGTTTGGATTTGAATCGCTAAAGCTACACAGAATACACGCGTTCGTTCACGCGGGGAATAACGCTTCGCAGCGCGTCCTGGAAAAAATCGGCATGCGCCATGAAGGACAATCCCGCGAGCACGTCCGGAAATGGGACCGGTTCGTGGATCTGGAAAATTATGGGGTACTGGCCGGCGAAATCCGCGCCGGGAAATCAAGCGCGTGAATACGCGAACTCTCCCACCCGGGAGAGTTCGCGCCACCACGCCTGAAAATCCTTTGAATCCGTCTTACCTGTGGCTCATAACAGCGGGGTGAATCCTTCGCGCAAATTGCTCCAGGCGAGCCGGCTGGGGCGGTGCGAGAGGACGCACTGGCCCGTTGGCTCCGGAAACATGGTCGCTGATCGCGGCCAGGCGCTTCAGGATCGACTGCCACTGTTCCCAATCCAGCTGCCGCAGGAATGGCCGCAACCCCTGGATGAATGGATCCTCCAGCAGCGCCTCGCCATTCGATTCGGGAACGAAAAAGCGGTTCAAGCCGACGCCAAGCGCTTCGGAAATCTTTTCCAGCGTTCCGAGGCTGGGCGTCATCTGGCCGCTTTCGATCCGCGACAGATAAGACCGGGAAACGCGCGAGCGCGCCTGGAGCTGGCTCTGCGTCATCCCGCGCGATTCGCGCAACTGCCGGATACGCTGCCCTATGTTCTCCACCGTCTCGCGGTTCGGCCACTTCTCGAAGAGTTGCCGGTCGTCGCCCGGAAGCTCCTGCGGCTCCGTCGGCGGAATCAAAAACTCCACCTTAGGAGGCAACAGGCGCAAGCACCGGCGGCAATTCCCCGTGCGGGTGCGATACTGGACTAACCCGCAGGTTTTGCAACGGATTACTTCGCGGTCGAGGTCCATGTCCATGGCTACCTTGTTCCCGTTTGTTCCGTTCATGCTATTCGTTTGTTCAGACACCGGTACTCCTCACAGACTGATTCCGGCATGCGGATGAAAGGGACTACGCTCGGGGGGAAGGCAGCAGCTGGCGCGATGGCCATATTGGGGGTACTAGTCCCCCCGTGTCAAGCACTTTCTCCATACAAAAGACAAATCGGTAAAATTTTATATTCCATTAGCATTGTTTTTTCGCTGGCCGGAACGCAAGGGTAATGAACCATATTGGTGCAGCAGCATTTGGGCGTCTTCGATCCCCCTTCGCCTTCTAAACGGCGTGATGCATCATGCGGGATAATACTTACGGGGGAATTAAAAGAAATTTTCTTTGAAATTGCGGCGTCTAAAATTCAGGAGTGACTGGAAACATTTTGGCTTCTAAGACCATCGACCGCCTCAAACAGGGCTTCAAGACCGGCTTAGCCGCCGTGCTTTCCTATTATCTGGCCCGGTTTCTGAATCTCCCAGAAAGCTACTGGGCGGCCATCAGCGCCGTCATCGTCATGTATTCCGATGTCAGCAAAACCGTGAAAGCCTCTACCTATCGTCTGATCGGCACGGCCATCGGTGCAACCATCGGGGCCGCTTCCGCCGCCCTGTTCGGCATCCACCTTTGGTCGTTCGGCCTCGCGGTCACGATCACAGTCGTGATCTGCGCTTTCCTCGGCTTCGAGGACGCTGCCCGCCTGTCCGGCGTGGCGGTGGTCATCGTAATGTTAGCGAGCCACCCAGGACGGCCCTGGATCGCCGCCATTCATCGTTTCATGGAAGTGTCGTTCGGAATCGTGATCGCGGTGGCGATTTCGATGCTGGTGTGGCCGTCCAGGAAGCAAACCAGCTGATAAATGGGGGCATTCGATGGTGCCGCTGCTAAATAATCACTGCAGTAGCCACCAATAGAAGTCAATTGAATTTACTTCCTCTGTTCGTTTGCTTCAGTTTCAGCAGATCTCGCGTGAAGCTCCGGTGTCCGTTCGGTTCGGATCAAAGGATCCGCATCGTTGATGCTGCCGTCTACGAGTTGCGTCTTTAGCGCAAATTTCTGCCGGGGCAGCAGATTAATTTCCGTTTCGAACGCTTTATACCCGCTCAGGGCAATCTTGATCCGGTGTTTCCCGGGGCTCACAAGCATCCCGCGCCCAATTCCGCCGAACTCATCAACATGACCGACGTAATTGTCATCCAGAAAAACGCCTGCCCGGTCTGGACGTACACTCAGCTTGATTTCAGCGCGGGTTTTGGGTTCCGGCAGTTGAAACCGTTCATCTCTCTGCATTTCCACGGGGATGTCCAATATCTTCCCGGGCTCGATGGTGGCCCTTGAACTGAAGTCTCCGTAACCGGCCTGCCGTACGACAATTTCATGGTCGCCAGGCAGGAGCCTTATCCTCTTGCTTCCTCCTAGTTCCGACAAATAGCCGACGTAAAGCCCATCGATCCAAACTCCCGAGGTCTTAACTGCTTTAGGTACATGGGTAAATTGAATCTGCCCCATAATCTTGTCCTGTGAATGGGCATTGGGTAAAAGAACCAAAAGGATGGAAAGTCCTGTAAGAGACGCCAAAATCAGAATTCTTGATCGATGTGACATGATCTATTCCCCCTCTGGGCCTAAATTGGGAAGAAAATTGTCCCATATTGGAAGATATATGCAACTAAATAGTAGTTAAGACCTTTATCCCCATCATCCCACGGCCCCCCCGGGGTGCCAGTTCATCGGAGTCAGTTCCCTATGAATGACATGTTTTGAACTAGGGGTTCATGACTGCTATGATGGCAGCCTCAGGATACTGAACCAATGCAGATCTTTCCCATCACCCGGCGAAAGACGGTGGGCGTCAAAGTCGGCCACATCCAAGTGGGCGGCGGCGCGCCAGTGGTCGTCCAGTCGATGACCAACACCGATACGGCGGACATCGCCGGCACCGTGCAGCAGTGCAAGGAACTGGCCGATGCCGGGTCGGAACTGGTGCGCATCACGGTGAACATGCCGGAGTCTGCCGCGACGGTTGCGGAAATTGTGGCGCGGCTGCGCGATCAGGGCTGCGTTGCGCCGATCATCGGCGATTTTCATTACAACGGGCACGTCCTGCTGACCAAATATCCCGACTGCGCGAAGGCCCTCGATAAATACCGCATCAACCCCGGGAATGTGGGCGCGGGGAAGCGTCGCGACGAGCAGTTCGCGACGATCTGTAAAGTTGCCGTCGATAACGGCAAACCTGTGCGCATTGGCGTGAACGGCGGGTCTCTCAATCAGGAACTGGTGATGCGCAGGATGCAGGAGAATACCGACCGCGATTTGGGCCTCGACTCCGAAGAGATCATCAACAATTGCATGGTGCAGTCCGCCATCGAATCGACTGAACTGGCGATGGAGTGCGGCCTGCGGCGTGACCAGATCATTATTTCGTGCAAGCTTTCCAAGCCGCAGAATTTGATTCGCGTGTACCGCGACCTGTCGCGCAAGACCGAGCAGCCGTTGCACTTGGGCCTTACCGAAGCGGGCATGGGTACCAAGGGTACGGTGTGGTCCGCCGCGGCCATCGGGATTCTGTTACAGGAAGGCATTGGCGATACAATTCGCGTTTCGCTGACGCCGCGCCCCAATGGCGATCGACGCGAAGAAGTTTACGCCGCGTGCGAACTGCTTCAGGCGCTCGGGCTGCGCTCGTTTGCGCCGAGCGTCACCGCCTGCCCCGGCTGCGGACGCACTACCAGCACCACGTTTCAGGAACTCGCCGAGCGTATTCAGGAATATATTCGCGACAGCATGCCGCAGTGGAAGCAGCAGTACGAGGGCGTAGAGGACATGACGCTCGCCGTGATGGGCTGCATCGTCAACGGCCCCGGCGAATCCAAAGCCGCCAACATCGGCATCAGCCTGCCCGGCACCGGCGAAGAGCCGAGCTGCCCGGTATACATCGACGGGCAAAAATTCGTCACCCTGCGCGGCAATTACGACGAACTATCCGCCGCGTTCCGCAAACTGGTCGACGATTACATCAGCACAAAATACGCGCCGAAGCAAGCCGCCGTCTCCAGTAACAATTGACTCTGCCAATTTAGTGTTTAACTAGCCCGCTCGGGAGTGGCAAAATGGAGTTGGCAGCCTGGAGCCGCTTTCCGCGCATCCAAATAGGCTGCCGGCAGGGGTGGAATCATGAACTGCTCGAATTGCGGTATCGAAATCAATGAGTCGTCCGCTTATTGTTCCTCGTGTGGTGCCCGGTTGCGCCAGAGAGTCTCGCACAAGAAATTAACCCTTTCCTTGACTGACAGCAAAATCGCCGGTGTGTGTGGTGGCATCGCGGAGTATCTGGACGTCGATCCGACCATCGTGCGGTTGGTGTGGGTAGCGCTGTCGGTGGTGCCCGGCGGATTTGTTGGAGGCATTCTTGCCTACGTGCTGGCGTGGACCATTATTCCAAAGGCTTCGGCTTTGGCATCCGCGACGACAGGCACGGTGGCACCGCAGTCTTCCGTAAAGACAGGCTGAAGCTGTGACGTTGCAGGTCGTGGCTTCGCAGGTTGCGCAAACAAAGTAACCGCGCCATTCTGAGCGGCGATTTTGTCCGAAGAACTCCTCTTAGCCGCCTAATAACAAAGCGAGGGGGATTCATCGCTTAGAATGACAGTCCAAATGCTTTTTCGTACCATGTTAAGCAGGGTCAGTCGAAGAGCTAAAGTCCAGGGGTTTGACCCGCAAAGCAGGAATGATGGAACCCGTGAAATCCGCTATCGCGCCTACAGAACTCAGAAAGCATCTTTTCTACGAGACTTCGCACTCGCCGTCGCTTTCCGACCTGGTGGGCTACGAGAAGGCGAAAGATATTATCGATTTCTGCTTCATCGCCAATCCGTACTATCCCACTGACGCGATGCTCGACGACCTAAAGGAAAATTTCACCAACCTGATCAAGTCATATCCCTCCAGCAATTCAGACCTGAGCCAGAAGAATCTGGCTTCGGTATTGAACGTAAACCCCGAAAACCTGATCATCGGAAATGGCGCTACAGAGTTGATCGTGCTGATCAACACCACGCTGATCGACCGCATTGCCGTCCCGATCCCAACCTTCGGCGAATATGTCGAAAAGATGAAAGACCCGCGCGACGGTGAATTGTACGAGTTGCGTGTGGAGGAAAATTACCGCCTCCATCTGCCGGATTATCTTGCCTGGACGCGCCGTCGCGGATTGAAGGCGATGCTCATCATCAATCCGGGTAATCCCACCGGGCAGCTGTTTTCTCTCGATGAAATAATCGGTTTCATGCATCGCGCGAAGGACATGGAACTGGTGATCGTCGATGAATCGTTTATCGACTTCGCCGGCGATCCCGTCCCCAGCCTGCTGCAGGTGGCAGACCAGTTTTCCAATCTGCTGCTGGTGCGCAGCATGAGCAAGCATTGCGGGGTGCCGGGCCTGCGTCTGGGATATTGCTACAGCAGCAATCTTTTCGTTTTGAATCGCATGCGGCAATTCATTCCCACATGGAATGTGAACACGCTGGCGCAGTATTTTCTTTCGCTGTTGCCCTCCACCGATGAGGCTTATCAGGAAGCCAGAAGGCGGCTGATCGGCGACGTTCGCTGGCTCTATAACGCCTTGCGCTCGATTCCGAAAATCGATGTGTATCCTACCGGGGCCAACTTTATTCTGTTCAAGATAAAAAATGGAATGACCGCAGCCAAGCTCCAGGGAATTTTATTGAAAGAGCATCGCATGTACGTGCGCGACTGCTCGAACAAGATCGGCATGGACGATTTCCACATCCGGGTGGCTTCCCAGGGGCGCGAAAAAGACGAAAGGCTGGTGGAAGCGCTCCACATTTCGCTCGCATGAAGCGCCCCGCTGTTCTCGTCGTCACCCGCAGGACCGTCCGCAAGCACAAGTACATCGATTACGTCGGCGAATATCATCTTTCGCTGCTGATCCGGCTGGGAATCCTGCCGGTGATGGTTCCGGTGGTCGAAGGCGCGCTTGCTTGCATTCCTGACTACATGGCCAGCATGAAGGGCCTGCTGCTCGTCGAAGGCGAAGACATCGAGCCGAAACATTTCAAGAACACGCCTGAGAATTTCGAGCACGTTGAGAAGATTCATCCGCTGAAGGACTCCATAGAAATCAAGCTCATCCGCTACGCGCTGCGGAAAACACTTCCGATCCTGGGAATCTGCCGCGGATCGCAACTGCTCAACATCGTCTGCGGCGGGACGCTGTACGGCGATGTGCCAAAGGAAAAGAAATCCGAACTCAAGCATATCGATCACGACCATTACGATACCTATCGCCATCCAATTTCCATCGCCGAGGGCAGCCCTCTGGAGTTGTGGTATCAGCGAAAAGCTTTGCTGGTGAACAGCTACCATCATCAGGGGATTCGTGATTTAGCTCGCAGATTCAAGCCGATGGCGCACGCCGAGGACGGCCTGATCGAAGCCTTCTACGATCCGAAGGCTAAATTTGTCGTCGGATTGCAGTTTCATCCCGAGCGCATGTTGGAAGAGCCTGCAGGAAACTGGAGAATCTGGAAGGCGTTTCGGGCTGCGGTTCGGTGAGAAACAAATAGCTGATTTGCTCTCAATACAAGGGATGCGGAGAAAGAAAATTTCATTTCTTCATGACAACTGTGCCTGACCCTAATTTAACTGCCCTTTTCCTGGGCTTCTCCCGCGAAAAGCTTCTTGACGAATATTGGCCGCGATTGCGCAGATGTGTCGAGTCGCTAACCGACCAACAACTGTGGTGGCGACCGGACGAGTCGAGCAATAGCATCGGCAATTTGATATTGCACTTGAACGGAAATGTCAGGCAGTGGCTGGTTTCGTCGTTCAATGGGTTAGAAGACAATCGCAACAGGCCTGCAGAATTTTCCGAGCGTGGAGTAATTCCCGCCACTGAATTGCTGAAGAAGCTTGCTGCAACAATGCAGGACGCATCAGAAGTTCTCGCCCGACTCACAGAAGCTGATTTGCTCGCTACGTTCCAAATCCAGGGCTACACAGTCAACGGTTTAGAAGCCGTTTACCAGGTCGTGGAGCACTTCGGAATGCACTACGGGCAGATTGTCTATATCACCAAGCTTTTGCGCGTCGAGGATTTAGGCTTTTACCGTGAATTGAACGATACTGGCCGCCTACCTTGAATTCCTCAGGGCTACGGTTTTAGCCATCGGAATTGATCGTGGGGCGACTCTCGGGGCACCGCACTTGACACACCGAGGCCGCGGATTTAGCCTTCGGCTCATGAAAAAACAAACGTTCTTCGCTACGGGCCTCGCCGTAACTTTGCTTTTGGGTGGAATCATTTCCTCGCGGGCGGGCAACACCGCCGCCGCGCCTCCGCAATCCAATCACAACGCGACCCGCGCCGATTTCGACCAGGATATGAAAGACCTCTCCAACTGGGGCAGATGGGGCAAGAACGATCAGATGGGCGCGGTCAACCTGATCACCCCGGCGAAGCGCAAGCGGGCGCTGGCGAGCGTGAAGGAAGGCGTTTCCATTTCCCTGGCGCGTACCGGGGAGCTTGAGCCGGCTATCGACAATCCGCAGCCGATTGTCAGCAAGATGACACGCGTCGGCGTGGGCCAGCCTACCAATGGCACGGGCGGGACGGCGGATACGTTCTATATTTCGTACCACGGCTATATCCACACGCATATGGATTCGCTGTGCCACTTCCTCTACATGGGCAAAATGTATAACGGCTACTCCGAAGACGAAGTCACCGAAAAGGGCGCGGCGAAAAACAGCATCATCAATTTTAAGAACGGCATCATCACGCGCGGAATTCTGATCGATATACCGCGGCTCAAAGGCGTGGACTATCTGGAGCCGGGAACGAAAATTTATCCAGAAGACCTGGACGCTTGGGAAAAGCAGGCGCACCTGAAAATCGGTCCGGGCGACGCGGTCTTCATCCGCACCGGACGCTTCGCCAGGCGCGACGCCAAGGGCCCGTGGGACATCAAGGAAGGCCTCGCCGGACTTTACATCACCTGCGCGAAGTGGCTACACGCGCGCGACGTGTCGATCCTCGGCAGCGACGCCGCCGAGGACGTCCTGCCCTCCGGGGTGGAAGGAATCCCCCAGCCGATCCACGAACTGGTCCTGGTGGCGATGGGCATGCCGATTTTCGACAATTGCGATCTCGAGCAAATCGGCAAAGAAGCCGCGAAGCGCAAGCGATGGGATTTCCTGCTGACAGCATCCCCGGCAGCCGTTCCCGGAGCCACTGGTTCGGTGCTGAATCCGATCGCTACATTTTAGGCGAGCGGGTGTGGGGGGATTTACGTTTTTGCATCCTCTGTAACAGTAACCTCGACGTGGGCGCCCTTCTTCAGCTTGACATCATCGCCATGTTCGTCGGTTAGGATATTTTCGATGCGCAGGTCCCGGTACTTGCGGTCGGGCACATCGACTGTAATCTGTGCTTTTTCCGGTTGGGTCGGCGCGGACGCCGGAACGATTTTTTCGACCGTTCCTTGCATTGTGGTACTCGGCTCTTCCGAACTCCGCTCGGCATCTAATTTCAGCTCCGCTATTCTTGCGGACCGGGTCATTCGTGGCTTCGCCATTTCCTTGTTGACGCTTGAGAGCAGCGCGTTGTCGCGGCTTTTAATATTTTTCTTGTGCACCATAGCTGCATAGTCGCATGAAGATGAAAACCAAGCTGTTCACTATTAGACAGTACCCTCACAGCAGACTATAATGACTCATGGCCCGCACAATGGTTTGGGTAAAGCGCATCGAAGGTTGGGGCTGTTCCGATTGCGCCTGGGTGTTCGTTCCTACTGGGCCGCCCATTGGAGACACAATGGATAAAATGATGGAAACTTTTACGGCGCAGCGAGACAAGGAATTTGGAATCCACATTTGTAACAAGCAGTCGAGCACCGATAATACAAAACCAAACAAATCACACTAGATAACGCTGCGCGCACCACTTTGCTGGTCGCGCGTTTCCTGAAATCACGATCCTATTTGGTGTCAGTCGGAGCCGGCACGTTCTTCCCCAGAGCAGTGGCCAGCGCAATCTGGTGGTCTTGCTCGTCGATCAATATCTCGCGAATTTGTTCGCTCATGGCATATTCCGCCAGCTCTTCGCACTGGCGCACTCGCTCTCGATAGTTTCGAATCGTTTCCGTTTCATTGTCGAGATCGAACTGCAGCATCTCCTCGGCTTTCACCGATGTCCGGACTGTCTTCGACACAACAGTCGGCATGCCGCCCAGATAATCAATCTGCTTGGCGATGACTAGTGCGTGGCTCAGTTCCTGTGCGGCGTGCTTCTCAAGCTCACCTGCAATATTCATGAATTCAGCGCCCTTCAGGACCTGCGAATAAACGATGTAACCGATGATTGCCTGATATTCGCGGGACAGATCCTGATTCAATAACTCGATGAGCTCGGACCGCTTTGTTTTAGTAACACCCACAGAAACCATTTTGTCTTTCAAGGCGCTTTCCTCCGAAATCGAATGTAATGACCGATGCTATTTTCAGATAGACCTACCGTGGTCCGATGAATCCGGCCAGGGCGGGCTACACAGTAACAACAACACGCGGTCTAAGACTGTTCACAAAAGCACAGATGTACGTCAGCGATGGATGAGTCCCGCACCTTTTGGCCGGTGAAAATAAATATAAAACGCCAACGTGTGCCGATGTGAACAGATTTGCTTCATCACCTCTCTTAGTCTGCTACCGGCGTAGGAAGAAATGGGATTGCACCAGCCTCCTACGACAAAAGGAGAATCACATGGCAGAGCCAAGAGCAGCGAGATATACGGATATCGTTCCCGCGAAAAAGAACTTGATAGGCTGTGATGTCGTCAATGCCCAAAATGAGGACCTCGGAACAATCGAAGACGTTGTTCTCGACGCTGGAGCCGGTCGGATCGCATACGCGGTCCTGTCTTTCGGAGGATTTCTTGGGATGGGCGAGAAGTATTTTGCCATTCCCTGGAACGCGCTCCATTTCAATTCAGAGGAGAATCGCGCCGTTCTGAATATCGACAAGAAACTTCTGGAGAATGCCCCCGGCTTCGATAAGGACAATTGGCCGAACATGGCTGATTCGACCTGGGCCAGAGGCATCTATAAACACTATGGCTACGCTCCGTACTGGGAAGAAGTCTCCGTCGACCCTCGCTAATTGCGGGAGCGGGCTGTCCAGTTAAGTCCGTAGGGCCCGTTCATAAGAGCGCCTTTGGGCCGATGCCGCGCGCCTGTTATTCAAGGCGCGCGACACCTTCCTCGTTGCGGAGGATTTGGGCTTCCTCCGTCCCCTGGAGTGCATTTTCATGAGCTCATTCTCGATAGCCTTGCGAACTCTCTCGCATCGGCGCTTTCCGTTGGCCACACGGCTGACATAGGAAGGATCGAGCCCAAGCGCCCTGGCCACGCGGGCGAACAGCCCTCTCTGCTGCACGTAAGATTCAAGCATTGTCACTGAGCGTGCCATTCGCAAAATGTACACAACCTCACGTTTTGAAAACTGTTCTATATTGCACACTTTTGCCAAGGGCCACATTTGGGGAAATACGCCCCTCGGAGTGCGGGCCGACCACTTCCGCCAGCTGCGCATCGGGTGTAAACTGTGGTTGTCCCCGCCCAGGAGGAATCATGCGCACTTTCCATTTTTCTTTAGCGACGGCCTTGGCCCTCGCGATTGCAATTCCCTCTCTTGCGGCGGAAAAGCCGCGCCCAGCACAATCAAACCGGAATCAACCGAAAAAAGTCTGGACGAACGAAGATATGGATCAACTTCGCGCGCGCGGACTGATTTCCATCGTCGGTCCTGAGGCGAATGAAGCGGCAGTCCCATCCGCAAGCGCGTTTTCGCAACCCGTATACGCGTCGAGGCTCCAGGATCCCGAGTGGTATGCCCAGCAGGCAGCCGACCTACAGGCCGAGCTCGACAAACACGCAGCTGATCTTCGCGACGCGCAGGCCGCCCTCGCGCAGACCGCAAATGGAGTAACGCAGCCGGGCATCGACATGGGCAGGGGAAATATCGGCGTCACTCCGGAAGCGGGAGTAGCAATCTTGCAGGCCGAGACGCTCGAAATCCAGCGCCAACTCGACGAGCTCAGCGACCTCGCCCGGCAGAACAATATTCCCCCCGGCGTGCTGCGCGGGTAGATTTGTATGGATGGTTCCGCGCGTAATTCGAGCCATCCATAACAAGGTTTTCTTGTGATAAACTCCCGCTAATGCGACGACGTCAATTCTTGGTTTTATCGGCAGCAAGCATCGGCGGAGTATTGGTGTATTCGCTGGACCGCCGCGTCTCCCGCGTGTTCGCGCAGGAAAAATCCACGCAGACTGTCAAGATTCCCCTGCGCTTCTTCACGGAAGAAGAAGCATTAATCGTCGCCGCAGCAGCGTCGCGCATTTTCCCCAGCGACGATTCCGGTCCGGGTGCCAAGGAAGCCGGAGTGGTGATTTTCATCGATCGCCAGCTTGCCGGTCCCTACGGCCGGGACCGCTACCGCTACACGCAGGGCCCGTGGGTGGAAGACGCTCCGCCCGAATTCGGCTATCAAGGCAAGGCTACGCCCAAGGAAACTTACCGCGAAGGGCTGAAGGGCCTGAAAGGTTTCGACAAGCTTTCCCCTGAAGATCAGGACAAGCAGTTGACGCAAATCGAGCACACTCATTTCTTCGCTTTGCTCCGCCAGAACACCGTCGAAGGAATGTTCTGCGATCCGCTGCACGGCGGCAATGTGGACATGGTCGGCTGGCAACTGGTCGGCTTCCCGGGCCCGCGCATGAGCAATTTCAACGAAATCGACAAGCACTACGGTGAAGCCTTCCGCCCCAAACTCGTCAGCCTGGAACAAGTGCTCGGCCACAAAGTGCACCCCAGCGAAGACGAGGACTTGAAGTGAAAAATCTCCCCCCGACAGATGTCGTAATTATTGGCGGCGGCTGGACCGGCCTGCTGATGGCCCGGGAACTGGGCGCGCGGACATCGCTGAACATCGTTGTCCTCGAGCGCGGCGGCCCCAGAAAACCGGGCGAATACCTGGCCGGCATGGACGAACTCGATTACGTCTCCCGCCTGCGCATGATGCAGGACACTTCGCGGGATACGGTGACGCTGCGCCACGATCGAAACGGCCGCGCGCTTCCCGTTCGCCAGTTGGGATCTTTCCTTCCCGGCAACGGCGTCGGAGGCACCGGCGAGCACTGGGGCGCGATCTTCCCGCGCCTGCAGCCGGATTGTTTTCAGCTCCATTCCAAAACACTCGAGCGATACGGCGAAAAGAAATTTCCCGAAGGCCACTCCATGCAGGATTGGGGTATTACCTATGAAGAGCTGGAGCCCTTCTACACGCGGACAGAACGCCAGGTCGGCGTCACGGGCAAAGCGGGAAACATTAGCGGAAAAAAGATCGATGGCGGAAACATTTTCGAAGGCCCGCGCACCGGAGAATATCCCCTGCCGCCGAATGCCGTTCCCTACATTTCTTCTCTGTTCCGTGACGCCGCAAAATCGCTGGGATACCATCCGTTTCCCAATCCCACGGCGCTCAACAGCGAACACTATACGAACCCCGACGGCATCTCGCGTCCGGGATGCGCCTATTGCGGATTTTGCGAGCGCATGGGCTGCATGATCGGCGCCAAGGCGCAGCCGACCAATGTCCTGCTGCCGGTGATTCGAAAACTCAAAAACGTTTCCATTCGCACCGGCGCAGCCGCGCGCCGTATTGTCTATGACAAGGCTACGGGCGGCGTTAAAGCCCGCGGCGTCACCTATATTAGCGAATCCGGCGAAGAGGTATTTCAGCCCGCCGATCTGGTGATTTTGTCTTCCTGGACTCTGAGCAACACTCACCTACTCATGCTTTCCAGCATCGGATCTCCATACGACCCAGCGACGGGCAAGGGTACGCTGGGGAAAAATCTAACGCATCAGGCCGGCGCCAATGTTCAAATATTTATGGATAAGCCTTTGAACAAATTCATGGGCGCGGGCGGCGTCGGCATCCGCTTTGCCGATTTCGATGGCGACGCGCTCGACCAAAGCAATTTGCCGTTCCTGCGCGGTGGCGTGATCCAGTGCCTAAGCATTGGAGCGCAGCCGATTGCGGCGTTTGGCAGTCTCCCGTCGTCCGTTGAGACAGCAAAACGCTGGGGCGCGGATTGGAAAAAATCCTCCATCGATTATTACGACCGCACCGGCGGCATCGCTTTTTCGGGAGAGCAGATTCCGTACAAGGAAAACTATATCGATCTAGATCCCACCTATAAGGATTTTGCCGGCGACCCGCTGCTCCGCCTGACGATCAACTGGCGCGAGAACGAGCGGAAAATGACCGAGTTCATGAATGCAAAAATGGTGGAGATCGCCCGAGCCATGGGCGTGAAAGAAATCAATCCGTTCGCCGGCTACGGTAATTACGATACGGTGCGCTACCAATCCACGCACTTACAGGGCGGCACGATTATGGCGCCTTCGCCGGATATAGGCGTGGTTAGCCCGTACTTGCAGCACTGGCAGGCTCCAAATCTTTTTGTCCTCGGCGCATCCACGTTCCCCAATACCGGCTCCGCCAATCCCACTTCCACCGCTCTGGCGTTGACTTATCGAACGGCCGACGCCATTGTGGAGCGGTACTTGAAAAGCCCCGCGCCGCTGGGGTAAGAGGATTTCCCCGCACTTGGCTGGCGGGCCAGGTTCCGATAAGACGTCTTCACTGGCACTGGCCAAAGATCGCAATGCCGTTGAGCAGTGTATACTCCATCCATGCAGGACATCAGCAGCATATTTGACCACTACCGAATCGCCGCTAGAACGCTTTGGAATGTCGGTTTTTGGGCCGATACTGACTTCCGAAACTGGGATTCAGTTGAACAGTTCGATGAAATCCAAAAGATTCTTTTTAGGGAGCTGGTCTTAAGAAAGGTCGGTAGAGAATGGCCCGTCCAGCATATCTTCGAAAAAACGATACCATTCTTCTCATTGATTCCATCAATCAAGCCAACTCCAATCATGATTCAGAACCCACGACCCGATAAACCTAGAGGCTACTGGGATCACCCAGTTAATCGCGTCGATCCCGAGGGGGTCGAGATACACTTCCTTGGGTACTTCGACTGGAATCGATTGGATTACGCTGATTTTCGCTACTATCAAGGAGTCATCGCAAGATTCGATACTCACCCTGACCTCGTTGGCCGTGAGGCCCTTATTGAGCGAGAAAACACGGCCGTGTATGTCACTACCGAATGATCATTTGCCGGAAGCTCCCCGCCCTCCATTTACAGCAATTTCATAGCTTTTTTTCGTCAAAACCTGTTGGTGTAAAATATGCTCGTCCAAAGATAATCCCGGAAGCACTTGACATCCTGGAGGGCAACGTTATATCCATCCCTTCAGTTTTTCTTCCCGGCCCGATTCGCAAAGAGCTTTTACCTGCAAGTTATGGCGATTAGGACTTTCTTAGCTGATGGCAACGAAATGAGGGTGGTATGAGTAAATTCAGTGGCGTGTGGTTTCTGGTGGTCGCTTGCCTCTTCTTGATTCTATCTCCCGCGCTGACAGCGCAGGATGCAGACAAGCAAAAGCTGATCGAGGTCGAAAAGGCGCTGGCCGATAACCCGGCGTCCGGTCCACCCGCGGCAGCGGTGGCCAAGCGATATCTCTATGACGGCCCGCTCAACCACTTGACCAATTTCGGACGGTTCGGATCGATGACCAAGTCGAAAGTTCTGGAAGGCTACATGACTGGGAAGCCGTTTGTGTACCCGTCGCCGGACGACGTGATCGACAACAAGCGCGACCCATCCGATCCGACCAAAGAAGACCCTTCCGATCCGCACATCAAGCACTCCGAAGCCACCGATCTTCACGTGGACGTTTATGGGGACACGGCCCTGGTTACCTATAACCAGACCAACACGGATACCGGACACAAAGATCCAGTGCTGGACACCCTCTTCACCATCCATTCCGGCTGCATGGACTCTTTTGTGAAGCGGAAGGAAGAGTGGTATCTCATCGGCACCGCGTGCTCTCCCAATGTTCCAATCGCCGATTGGCAATGGAAGGCACATGCCGGAGAGATAGTTGTCGTGCAAGGCAGGACGATAGGAAGAACGTCGGAATTGCCGCCACAGTACGAGCGAGGCTTTGTAACCGTCGCCCCGACTGCCGCGCCGATTGACCCGGCGCAGGATGCGGAAAAGCAAAAGCTGATTGCGATAGAGAAGGCATTCGCCAATAACCCGGCGTCAGGTCCACCCGCGGCAGAAGTGGCTAAGCGCTATCTTTACGACGGCCAGCTCAACCACGTGACGAACTTCGGGCATTTAGGATCGCTTCCCAAGTCGAAAGTTCTTGAAGGTTTCATGGTTGGGAAGCCGTTTGTGTTCCCTTCACCAGACGATTTGGTGGACAATAAGCGAGACCCTTCTGACCCCACCAAACCAGACCCTTCCGATCCGCACATCAAGCACTCGGAAGTTTCCGATCTCGTCGTTGACGTTTACGGAGACACGGCGCTGGTCAGCTACCACCAGGTCAACACCGATACGGGGCACAAGGATCCGGCGCTGGACAGCAAGTACACCTTCCATTCCGGCTGCATGGATACCTTCGTGAAGCGCAATGGACAGTGGTATCTCATCGGCACTGCGTGCGCTCCCAATATTCCTTTCACCCCTGAGGCATGGGAGGCTTCCGGGAAGGCGAATGCATCGCGCAAAGGAACGCTTGCCTGGTAGAACGAGGCCGAGAGCGAGAAAAACGAACGAATAGAGACGCCACAGTAATCGATACAGAAACACGTGTTTACCCGCTCCTGATCAAGTCTCGATAAATAGGCGGACGGATAACTCGGTTTCGAGAATGGCTTGTCAGGCTCCCGGTAAACAGCTAGATCGATGCAATCTATATCCACAAGCGCGGGGCCGCTAGTGTGCCAGGTAGAAGTAACCCACTTTGTTGTTCGGGTTGGTGCCAAACCACATCCGCCCTTGAGAGTCGCGGAAAAACTCCCGCATCGAAAGCTCCGACTGAGGAAACGGATACTCGGTCACATGCCCTGTCTTTGGGTCGAAACGTCCTATAACATCCATGTGGTGCGAGTCGTACCAAATATAACCTTCCGAATCGATGCCGAGCGCATACGGAGTTGGATCCGGACCGGGTAATGGATATTCCTTGAAGGTTTCAGTCTTGGGGTCGAACCTTCCCATTTTCCCTGCATTGAACTCGCCAAACCAAATCATGCCATCGGCAGCTATTTCAAGCCGTCGAGGAAACGAGTTTGGCGTAGGCGGGGTCCACGTCGTTACCTTCATCGTCTTACCATCCACTTTGCCAATTTCATGTAAAGGAGCCCGGCTTGTGAACCACACATCGCCGTTCTTGTCCGGTTTCACGTCATACGCATGTTTAATTTCCTCGAACCGCGTAAACTTTTTTGTTTCGGGATCGAATTTCGTCAGCGGAACACCGCTGGTCCACACATTTCCGCTCGGGTCCAGCCGCACCGTGTGTTTCTCTCCGCCTTCTCCAATCCCTTCTTTCCCCGGCTCGTACTGATCCTGGTATTCCGTAATTTTCTGTGTGTTCGGATCCCATCGGCCTAGTTTGTTTGAGCCCTGCTCGGCAAGCCAAACGGACCCATCCGGAGCTGGAACAGCTGAATGAATAGCAGCTGTTCCAATATTCGGAACAGAATAATCCTGCATTTCCCCGGTCTTCGGATCGAGGCGGGTGATCTTGTTCGCTACTCCAAAGTTCGGGATCCAGAAAAAACCGTTTTTATCGGGTGCTGCGCTGAACGGCATGCGGCTTGGCCCCGGCATGTCATACTCCACATACACAATATTCAGCGCGTCACTGCTGAATGGCCGCACCGTGTCCTTATAGTGCGGCACGTCCTCGGGAGATTTAGGCAATACCGAGTCAGGGCCGAACAAACTCGTGAGGTAGGAAGCTATGCCATCGGCGTCCTGGTCCGTCAAGCGAGGCAGGTTGTAGTGCATCGCCGTCCGCATGTATTCAACCCGGTCTCTCCAGCCATCTGCATCGCGAGTCACCGAAGCCATGCGGGTTTGAAATTCATGGCAAATCATGCAGTTCGCCTGTAGCAGTTGTTTTCCCTTTCCCGCAGGCCACAGTTGCAATGCTTGATAGAGAGAGATTTCGCTCCAGCGGACCGTTCCCTTCTGCAAAGCGAAATCGATCGACGTATGCTGGTCCGCCGCCAGATTCACGCCCGTCCGGGGATCGGTGCGGAAACCGATGGCGCGAATCTGCATGCGATATTCACCGGCGGGCAGATTCTCGATCCGATACTGTCCATCGCTACCCGAAAGCACGTTGACAGTGATCCGCGTTTTCGTGTTCTGGGCCTCGACAAACGCACCTTGGAACGGCGCGCCATCGACGCCTTTTACCGTTCCGGTGATCGTCGCTCCGTATGACGCGACTCCGAAGCAAATCACGCAGCACGCAAGCAAAGCAAGCTTCGTTCTTAGCATCATGACAACTCCCATTCACACAGTCTGCATTCGCAAACCGCTAATTCTTCTACCGGGGCACTTTGACATAGTCGCGAGTGATGTCGGCGAGCGTGTGCGTGCCGCAATTACCCATCGCCAGTTTCAGTTCGCCCTGCATGATTTCCAGCACGCGTTCCACTCCCGCCTGCCCAAACGCTCCCAGTCCCCACAACATGGGACGACCGATTCCCACCGCCGTGGCGCCCAGCGCCAGAGCTTTGAAAACATCTGTGCCCCGTCGAAAGCCGCTGTCCACAAACACCGGGATGCGGCCCTTCACTTCGGCGACCACATCGGGAAGCGCCTCGATCGTCGCCCGCAGCGTCTCCATGAACCGCCCGCCGTGGTTGGAAACGACGATCCCATCGACACCATGCTCCAGGCACAGTCGCGCATCTTCCGGGGTGGTCAAACCCTTAATCAAAAATTTGCCCTTCCAGAATTTCCGGATGCGGTCGACGTAGTCCCAGTCCATCGCAGCGCTCACGATGCTGACGCCCTTCATGTCGATGCCTTCGTGCATCGGATGCTCCAGGCGAATCACGTCCCTGCCAACGACCTTGTGGCAACCGACGCATTCGTGCAGATCTTTCGGAAGCACGCGAAGGAAGGTTTCATTGTGGCCGCCTCCATCGACGGTGAGAGCGATCACCGTGCATCCCGAAGCCTCCACGCGCCGCAGAATTTTTTCACACGCGTCCCAGCTGCTCGGAGCGTAAAGCTGATACCAGACTGGACGGCCGAGCGCCGCATTCACGTCTTCCACGCCGGTGGAAGTCGAAGTGGAAAGGAATTGCAGAGTGCCGCGCGCCTTCGCTGCCCGCGCCACGGCGATCTCGCCGTCAGGATGAATCGATTTCTGGCTGCCGGTCGGACACGTGAAGATCGGGCTGTCGTAGGCGGTGCCGAACAGATTGATGCGCATGTCCACTTTCGTGGCGTCGCGCAATCGCCGCGGGCGCAACTCGATGTGCTGGAACCCCTCGCGATTGACGCGGATGGTAGCGTCGTCATCGGCGCCCCCCGCCATGTGCGCCCAATGACTGGGTCGGACAATCCGGCGCGCAGCCTCTTCGAATTCGAACACATTCAAGGCGTCGGCAGGACTCGCAATGACCTGTGAAGCAGGCGAAATATCTTGGGCAGAAGCACTCTGACTGAGGAAGGCCGCGACTCCGCCGAGAGAGGCAACATACGGACTTGCCGCCAAGAACTTCAGGAAGTCACGGCGTGCGGACTGGTTTGCCATCTTGGAGCGGCATTGTAGCGCCGCCTGGGATTTCCCACCAGAGGCGACCGCTGCTCCGAGTGAGGATCGACTGGCGCGAGAAGAAGCGGAAAATGATCGAATTCGTGAACGCGAAAATGATGGAGATCGCTCGCGCCCTTAGGATGGAGAGTTTTTCTGCTCTTTTCAGGTGGGCCGGTATCCTGGAAAATGCCTTCTCAAGACTTGGCCGGAGGCACCCCTCTGTCATCACAGTTCGAACAGTCCCACCTGTGTGGGGCCCCGCGCTTATGCCTTGTTTACACGCCCCTTTGTACGATCAATGGTGGTTTGATGCGAGAAAGTCATCAACCAGCGTAGATTCTGCGCGATGAACGACATGAGGTCCAGGCGTGAGCTTGACTGCGGCGGATGATCCAGGACAAATAAGCAACGTCGAATGGCATGCCGTGGTCAAAAAAGATCGTCAGTATGACGGCAAATTCGTATACGCAGCCGTTACGACTGGAATCTATTGCCGCCCTTCATGCCCTGCGCGTAATCCTCATCGTCGCAATACCCTGATCTTCTTGACTACAGCGGAGGCTGAGCGACGGGGATACGTGTCCTGCCTTCGTTGCCATCCCAATTCACTTACGCCCGCTGAGAAAAGCATCAAGACCGCCCTCGATTATATTGAAGCGAATTTGGACCGAACGATTACGCTCAACACGCTATCGCAGGTGACGGGTCTTAGCCCGCATCACTTGCAAGGGACCTTCAAACGAATGATCGGCGTGTCCCCAAGAGCCTTTTGTGATGCTCGGCGCATCGCTCATTTCAAACAGTGCCTGCGGGCCGGCCAATCTATAAGCCACGCATGTTACGAAGTCGGCTACGGTTCAAGCCGAGCACTCTATGCAAAGACGAGAAAAGGCCTGGGAATGACTCCAGCCGCCTACCGAAACGGCAGTAAGGGGATCCACATTTGTTACGCGATAACCCAGTCGGCATTGGGTAGCGCACTTGTGGCCAGCACCGAGCAGGGCGTATGTACCGTTCTGTTAGGTGACGAAGAAGCTGTTCTCATTCGTGAATTGCGTGAGGAATTTCCGGCCGCCGTACTTCAACGGGAATCCTCCGCGAATTGGAACGCTGTGCAATCCTGCCAGGCACAAGACCCATTGTTGTCGAAGTTTCCCTTGAGCCTGCAAAGTCGAGTATTTCTGGCTAGACTTTGGAACCACCTTCAGCAAGTTTGATTCTTGCAGATTGGCCCACCTCTTCCGCAAATTCAAAAGTTTGGGCGGTACAAACGGATAGATCGCGAAGAAGTGCGTCTGTAAATTATTGCGTGGAACATGACGACGAGGAGATGAATCCACAATGATGCCTGTCTGCACTTTTTCGGCGAAGGTTTCGAAAGCCATCCTGGCCGCGATTCTTTTATTCATTTTGGTTCCTGTCTGCGGGGCTCAGGACCAGTCTCAGAATTCACCTGCCAGCAGCACGGATGAATCAGGGACGAGCACGGACCTGTTTGTCATGATAGGGTCTGATTTTGTCAGGCCCGGACTCGCACCGAAGGCGAACTACAACATTGGAATCGGTCACACGTTTGGCTTCCTGAAAAAAGATCCGATCGGGGATGAGCTCACATTCGCCTACACCTATGAAGATGGCGGCTCGGGTTTTTGGCATTCCCAGTTTGGCTCGCATACGGAGAGCTTTGGGGTTATGAAGAACTTCGGACTCCCAAAGATAAAACGGGTTAGCGGCTACACATGGATCCAAGGAGGGATCAGCAGTTTCACCGGGAACGCCCATGTCGAAAATCACTTTTACAATGGGGAATCTCTAGGCGCTGTCATTCACTTCAACGATCACAATTCCATTTGGGTTCAAGAGACCTTCAACAAAATCGTATCAGCGCCTTGGTATACGACCACCAGCATCGGGTACACCAGAAGTTGGTAGAGATCCGGCTGTGGGTACTGAAGAACATCGAAGTCAGCGTAGAGTCGGCCGCAAGACAGGATTCCGCCTGACCTGGAACTGACCCACCACACTTTCTTGGCCTCTCCCGGAAGCGACTCGTTCCTGTGCTAGAATTCTTAACTTCAATCCCAATCAGGATAGACCGATGAAAATCAGCCGGGAAGACGTGTTGAAAGTAGCGACGCTGGCGAATCTGGAATTAACAGACGCCGAAGTCGAAAAATATCGCGGGCAGCTCGACGACATTCTGAATTACATCGACAAGCTGAATGAGCTCGACACTTCGAATGTCGAGCCGATGACGCAGGTGTTTGCCGCTTCGCCGGAAGATTCCGCGCTGCGCGAAGACGTCGTCGTCCGGTCGGAAGTGATTACGGAAGTGCTCGCAGGGGCGCCCGACCCTGCTCCAATGTATTTCCGCGTGCCCCGGGTGATCGAAAAGTGAGCGCCGCGACGCCATGGACCGTCTCGACCGTTCGCGCGGCCCTCGATTCGAAGAAAATCTCCGCGCGCGAACTGGTGAAGGAATTTTACGCGCGCATCGAAAAGCGCAATCCCGAACTCAATATTTTCCTCGCGCTTTCTCCCGAACGCGCCTACGCACAAGCTGACAAGATCGACGCCGCTATCGCCGCCGGTGACGCGCTGCCTCCGCTGGCCGGCGTGCCGCTGGCTGTAAAGGATGTAATCAGCACACGCGGCATTCCCACCACGTGCGGGTCGCGCATCCTGGAGGGCTACAAGCCCGCCTATGACGCTACGGTCGTTACGCGCCTGGAGCACAATGGCGCAATCGTCCTCGGCAAGACAAACTGCGATGAGTTTGCCATGGGCAGTTCGAATGAAAACTCCGCCTACGGCCCGGTGCGCAATCCGGTCGCCACCGACCGCGTTCCCGGCGGCTCCAGCGGCGGCGCAGCAGCCGCGATTGCTGCGGATTTGGCCGTCATCTCGCTCGGGACGGATACCGGCGGCTCGATCCGCCAGCCCGGCTCATTCTGCGGCGTTCCGGCGCTGAATCCCAGCTACGGACGTGTTTCCCGCTACGGCCTGATTGCTTACGCGTCCTCCCTCGATCGCATTGGCCCGTTCGCGCATAACATTCGCGATGCTGCAGCAGTGATGTCCGCAATGGCCGGCAAAGATCCCATGGATTCGACATCCGCGTCCGTGCCGGCGCCCAATTACGACCATGCCCTGCGCGGCTCGCTCGAAGGATTGCGCATCGGAATTCCCGAAGATTATTTCGGCGAGGGCATCGACCGGGAAGTTCGCCAAAAGGTGGAAGCCGGAATTCATCTACTCGAAAAACTGGGCTGCAAACGCGTGTCGATTCGAATGCCGCATACCGACTACGCCATCGCCACCTATTACATCATCGCCACCGCCGAGGCCAGTTCGAACCTGGCCCGATACGATGGCGTCCGCTACGGCCCGCGCGTTTCCGGCTCGACCCTGATCGAGATGTATCAGAAGACTCGCGGCCACGGCTTCGGCCCGGAAGTGAAGCAGCGGATCATATTGGGCACATACGTTTTATCGGCGGGCTATTACGACGCTTATTACTTGAAGGGGCAGAAAGTTCGCGCCCTGATTGCGAAAGATTTTCGCAGCGCGTTCGAACAAGTGGACGCCATTATTACGCCGACCTCCCCGGTTCCCCCTTTCAAGTTGGGCGAGCGCACGTCAAACCCGCTACAGATGTATCTCGCTGATATTTATACTGTTACCGGATCCCTCGCGGGCGTGCCCGGAATCTCGGTCCCCTGTGGCAAAACCAAGGAAGGCTTGCCCGTCGGACTGCAAATCTACGGCGCGGCCTATGCCGAAGATCGCGTGCTGCAAATCGCTCATGCGTTCGAACAGGCCGGCGGAGCGGAGTTGTAAGCCGCCAATGCCAGACCTTGGGCCTCTGCTGGAAAAACTTCGTCGCACCAGAGCGAAATTCGAATCCGCCGTTCGCCAAGTCCCCGAAAAGCACTGGCGGACGCCTCCCCGCGAGGGAGCCTGGTCCGCCGCCGAAATTGTCGCCCACGTCACGATGGTCGAAACACTGATGACGGGGGCGGCTTCGAAAATCACGCGCAAGCCTCCCGTCGCTGTGCCTATTTTGAAGCGCGTTCATGTCCCCGTGGCATTGGTCGCGTGGCGAGGACGGCGTGTCGAAACACCGATTCCGCTCGATACATTGCTGCTGGATGACCGGGAAGTAATGCTGTCCCGTCTGGCCGAACAGCGATTGCACACGGTTGCCTTCCTCGAATCCGGTCGTGACACCAATTTCCGGAATTACCGCATTCAGCATCCAATCCTGGGCAGCCTGCACTATTACGATTGGTTTCGCACCCTCGCGGCGCATGATGCCCGGCACACGAAGCAGGTGCGTGAGATCATTAAAATGCACAAAATTTGTTAGCAACAGAACAAAAAACGACACAATTTTTCATATTTTTCCGGAACGCGATCCGATCCAAACTCCGCGAGATGCGCTGCCTACGAGATTAAACCCTTTCGATCCATGAATTTGCAGATTCACACTGGTATTAAAGTACGGCCTCGATGAAACGGAAGGACTATTGCTCGTTCATTCTTGGACTTTATATCATGGTGGTGGAATAAACATGGTCACCGTCAAATCGAGTCAAAAACAGTTCACCGATGACGAGATCTCCCGGCTCACGGGAATTTGCTTGGAACATTTGCACAACTTCGCCCGCAGCAAGCATCTGGGCACCATCGTGAAAGCCGCGGAGAGTGCCGGAGAGCAGGCCGAGCGCTTGCTGTTCACCAATTCCGAGCTGATGATCCTGGCAGTCCTCATTCCCCGCTGCCATCACTAAGTTTTTTCACACGCCCATTTTCTTGAGTTCGTACGACTCCCTCCAACCTTTTGCCCCAATCGAAATTCCATTTTGAAGTCCGCCAAACTCACCGTATGATCGAACCAACGCCAATGGAATCGTCCAGCAGCGCTCCACCGAGACGGTAACGGCTCATTTCCTGAGCGCGTCTTAAATGGAGGTACAGCCTTTGCTACCAAAGGAATTGCACGACGCGCGGAGGGGAGCCCTAATGAGATTTCGTTACTTTGGGTCGATTTTTACTTTGCTTGCAGCCCTATTCTTATCGCCATTTCTCCATGCGCAGACGCAGAGCGCTCCAAAGAACCTGAAGCCCGGCGCAGCGGCTGACCAGCCATTCGATGCCCGCGATCTTTATGGCGATTGGCGTGGTGACGATCCGCGACCCGGCAGGCACAATGCGGATTCGGTCGATCAGAAAATTCCGGAACCGCCTCTAACGGAGTGGGCGAAGCAGCATCTGCTCTATAAATCGATTTCGCACGATCCTTTGGCCGGAACGCACATCCCCGGCTGGGACAGTCCGGGCCACGAGTGCCCGAACAATCAGGACCCCTGCTTCTCCGCCGATCAGTACGGTGTGAAGGCCAATGACCCCGATGGGGAATATCCCGCCAAAGATTGCGAACCGCTGTCCACACCGGCGATGTACGACTATCCGCACCTGGGCACCATGGAGCTGATGCTCACGCGCGAGGGAGACCGGGTTTTTCAGCTTTTCGAATATCACCGCGAGTGGCGCACGTTCTGGATGAATCGAGAACACCCCAAGGATCTCGATCCCACTTATGAGGGAGACTCGACGGCCCACTGGGAAGGCAACGAGCTGGTGGTGGATACAATCGGCTACAACGACAAAACCATGCTCACCCAGAATGTCGGCCACTCCAAGAGCGACGCGTTTCATCTGGTGGAGCGCTTTCACCTAGTGGACAAGAACAACTTGCGGATCGATATGACCTGGTACGATCCAAAAGCGTGGGGAGATAAATCCTGGCCGGGATTTCATAAGTATTATCACCGGGTTCCCAAAGGCGATTTTATCGAGTTCATCTGCAGCCCTCGGGAATACGCGTCGTATGACAAGGTGTTGACGGAGCCGATGGAAAAGGAAAAAGCGGCCAAGGGCAAGTAGGCTGAGCAGAAGACCTATCTCATCGACGCGGCATCCTAGATTTAGGGCAATCCCTATGCGACGAAAAACCACAATAATACCGGCAGCTCTCATCGGGTTGCTGGTTGTGGCATTTTTGTTACCAGCTCCGCCAATTTGGAGCCTTCCACAAAGTACGCAAGACTCCGATTCGAAACCCAAAGACCAAATAGCGATTCGCACTCCGCTGCCCAAAGGAAAAAAACTGGTCCTAACCGACGGCAGCTTCCAGCTGGCACGCGAATATTCTGTGGAGGGCGACCGCGTCCGCTATTGGAGCATCGAGCGCTCGGACTGGGAGGAAATCCCAACGTCGCTGGTCGATTGGGACGCGACGCACAAAGCCGAAGCCGAGCAAGCACGCGAAGCGGCAGCCCTAAAAGCGAAAATGCGCGCGACCGACATTATGGAACGCACCAAGGACATCGATGTGGATCGCAGCCTGGAAATCAAACCGGGGGTGTTTTTGCCTGACGCAGTGGGATTCTATTCGCTCGACGATCGGTTGATTTATGAAATGAAGCAGAGTGTGGCCGTCGCCAAGCGGTCGACGGGCCGTGAAGTGGAAAAGATAATGAGCGGCGTGCCGTTGATTCCCAGCAAGCAGACCCTCGAAATCCCCGACGAACATGCGGCGTTGCGCCTCAACTCAGCGGAGCCTGAATTCTTCATGCGTCCGGCCGATGACCGCACACCGCGTTTCAAGCTTCTTCACGCCCAAATAAGGAGCGGCCACCGCGTGCTCGACAACGTCACCATCCACTTCACCGGCGAAGAAACCCACAAGACCACAGACATCGAAGTGCAGACCTGGACGCCCGCCCGCGGCGTCTTCCGCTATACGGTCAATAAACCACTCGAACCCGGCGAATACGCCTTCGTCGAAATGACCAGCGAAGGGATCAACGGCTACGTCTGGGATTTTGGGATTGACACGCCGAAGGCAAAATTGAAGAAGTAGCGTCCGGAATACACTTTCAACCCGCGCAACTTAGGAAGAACTCTTCTTCGGCTGGAAGACCGCTACGGGAACAAACGATTCATTGAGCAGGGAAAGCAAATCGGCAATGCGGAAGGGTTTCTGAAGAAAGAGGCTGTGCTGGCGGCCAACTTGTTCGCTGATAGCGGTATCGACCAGATCGCCAGTCATGAAAATGAAAGGGGGGTGCGCGATGGAACGGATTGCCAACTCCGCACAAATGCGATCGCGAAGTTCGAATCCGGATATGACAGTCCCTGCATCGGATTCCAAATTGATGTCACACAAGATCGCGTCGTAGCGCCGTCTGGAGGTAAACTCCAGAGCCTCCTCGAAGGAGGCAGCGGGATCCACCGAGAAACCCCGACCACCCAGGCTTTCCGCAACCAGTTCCCGGATACCTTCCTCGTCATCCACAACCAGGATACGCTTTCCATCCGGAGCGGACGCCACAGTCGGGGAAACCTCCGCGATGCTTTGTGGTGCGGATTCCGGCCCGGCAATCAAGACTGCCTGCGTACAGACCGGCAACGATACCGTGAAGACCGAACCGCCGTCGGGCAACGGCTGCGCGGATATGTCGCCATTGTGTTCGCGTACGATCGCCATGCAGATGCTAAGCCCGAGTCCGGTGCCGCGTCCAGGTCGCTTGGTTGTATAGAACGGATCGAAAATTCGCGACAAAGCCTCACGGCGAATCCCGACGCCGTCGTCCTGAAATGTAACCAGCACGCGCTCACCGACTACACCGAGGCGAATCCGCAGTGTGCCATGCTCGCGTATCTCGCGGATAGCCTGTTCCGCATTGACGATTAGATTCAGGAAGACCTGCGTCAACTGGTTGGAATCGCCAAGCACGGTGGGCAGGTCCTGGCGCGCAACCAGATCGACTTGAACGTGGTTGGACCGCAGCGAGTGTTCGTGGAGCTGGATCGTCCGCTGAAGCAAGTCCGGCAGGTGAAGCAGGGAATTCCGCGGCGTCGTGGGGCGCGAAAAGACGAGCAGGCTTTCAACGATATGCGCGGCGCGGCGGGCCTGGCGGTGCGCCAGATCGAGTTGACGGCGCGAATTCTCGTCTTCTGTCTTATCGCGCACCATTTCCGTGACGCCCAGGATGGCCGTCAACGGGTTATTCAATTCGTGCGCGACTCCGGCAATCATCTGCCCCATTGCCGCCAAGCGCTCGGACTGGATCAACTGTTGCTGGAGCCGCTGTCGCTCAGTGATGTCACGGGCGGAGGCGATGACTCCGATCGTGCGGCCGGTTTCATCCTGGAGAGGCCGGGCGGAGGCGCGGAAGACGCGCCACTGGCCGTTTTTGTGCTGCGTGCGATATTCCAGCGAACCATTCGAACGCCGTCCGGACATCAAGTCGTCGAACAGTTCCTGCATCGCGACGCGATCCTGAGGATCGGTACCGCGGCCCAGTTTCTTTCCGATCAACTCCTCCGGCTGGTAACCGAGCGCGTCAAAAATCTGCGGGCTCGCGAAGGTGTATCGGCCCTCGGAATCGAGCGAAACGATCAGGTCGGGAAAACTATCCATGAGCCGGCGCGCAAACTCCTGCTGGCGATGCAAGGAGCGTTCCACTTCCCGCTGTTCGGTAACGTCGACAAAGGTTCCTTGGTACCGCACTAATCTTCCGGCAGGGTCGCGGACAGCTGCGGTCGTGTGCAACGCAATTACTTCGCGCTCATTCTGCTTGTGTTTTAAGGTGATCTCGCGGGCGCGGAGGAATCCGAACTCGTTCAGGCTGTTGCGCTCGGTCACGCGGTCCGGCACGTTCCGGTAGAGCGAAGAAAGCTCCAACTGAAGTATTTCATCCTTGCCTGCGAATCCCAGCATGTGCGCCAGGGCCGGGTTCGCCTCGATGATGCGGTCGTCCGCTGAAGCCACATAAACGCCTTCACGCAACGTTTCGAACAACTCTGTAAAGCGCGTTTCATTTTCGCGTTCGCGGGTAATATCGCGCGCAAAGCCGCTGATGCCATGCACCACGCCTTCGTGAACAATGGCGTGAAGAACGCAGTCGAAATAGTGCGTCGTCCCGCGGTGCTTCAGTTTCGCCCGGACGACTCCGTTCCATCGGCGTAGTGCCAGAAAGCTCGCCATCATTTCCGCAGTGACGCTGCGGTCGCTATAATCGAGAAATTCTAGGAACTCATCCATCGGGCGGCCAATCACGTCGGGAAACGAACGGTTCAGCAGGTCTGCAAAGCTGCGATTGACGGTAACAATCCTGCCATCGAGGGTGACGGAGAACAACACGTCCTCAAAGGTATCGATCAGGTCACGGTATCCCTGTTGGGATTTGGAAATCAGGGAAAAAAGATGGTCAAGCTGGTCGTCCTTTTTACTCGTGTCTTCGCTGTTTGCGCGATGCTCAATCCCGTGGACCAGCCCCCGCAATTCGGAAATTTCGTTGGTCTTGCTCCATGCGTAGGCAACGAAAAGCGTTACCAGAATGACCAGCCCCACCGGCAACGCCTCCATGTTACGGGGCATGGAGCGAATCTGGTCCCACGAGGTGACTGCGAAACCCACCGCCAGAACGCAAAGCAGCAGCAATGCCAATCGCCAAACGCCTCGTTCCCGGCGAGTCAGCCGGTCACGATCCAGCTTGAGCGCGGGCGATTCTGCCGACTCTCCAGCGCGTGGCGTGGAAATTTTGGTCATCGGTATTGTTTGGAAGGCGCTCCCTTTGGGCGAGGGACCTGGGAGACTACCTTGCCAAAGAATTATGGGGGTAGTCGCGCGACGGAGCAACGCAGGCGGCATGGTCGGATAGCCAAGTTGCTAACAGGGGGTGGTGAGGGGAGATTTTAGTAGGACTGGCTGCAGTCTGCCCTACTATGAAATGGGCGGCCCAAACCTCGGGCCGCCCATTGGTTTCGCTTGAATTGTGAACTTCCAGCTAATCTGAACCCTCCGCCATGGCGTCGGCATCCTTGCGCAGGAAGTCGAGCGCTGCGGCTTCCTCTGCCGAAAGTTCCGGCGGGGGAAGGATGGCTTCCGGTTCCGGCATTGGAGGCACTTCGGTCAGGAGCTCGATGTTGCGGTAGCGCTCGAGCCCTGTGCCCGCCGGGATCAGGCGGCCCATGATTACGTTTTCCTTCAGGCCGCGCAGGTAATCGACCTTGCCGGCAACGGCGGCTTCGGTGAGGACGCGTGTGGTCTCCTGGAAGCTGGCTGCCGAGATGAACGAATCGGTGGAGAGCGACGCCTTGGTGATACCGAGCAGCAACGGGCGCCCTGTAGCGGGGCGGCCACCTTCGGCGATCGCGCGGTCGTTCTCTTCGCGGAAGCGGAATTTGTCCACCTGCTCTTCGAGCAGGAAGGCGGTGTCTCCCACGTCCTCGACCTTCACCCAGCGCATCATCTGGCGAACGATGGTTTCGATGTGCTTGTCGTTGATGTTGACTCCCTGCAGGCGGTAAACCTCCTGAATCGAATTGACCAGGTAGGCTTGCGTATACTTTTCGCCGAGAACGGCCAGCAAGTCGTGCGGGTTCAGCGGACCGTCGATCAACGGCTCGCCGGCCTTGACGTGTTCGCCTTCCTGCACATTGATGTGCACGCCGCGGATGATGGAGTATTCCTTCTGCGTGCGGCCGTCTTCGCTTTCGACGTAAATCTTGCGCAGGCCCTTGCTGATTTCGCCGTATTTCACCACGCCGTCAATCTCGCTGATGACCGCCGGGTCGCGGGGCTTGCGGGTTTCGAACAGCTCGACGACGCGCGGGAGACCTCCGGTGATGTCCTTGGTCTTGGTGGTCTCACGCGGGATCTTCGCGAGCACGTCGCCTGGCTGCACTTCATCGCCATCCTGCACCATCAAGTGTGCACGGGACGGCATCAGGTATTTCTTACGTGTGCGTCCGGCCGAATCGCGGACAAGGATTGTCGGCGCATGCTTTTCATCGCCCGGTGGCAGCGTAACGACAAGCTGCGAAAGTCCGGTGACTTCGTCAACCTGTTCCTCGATCGTGATGCCGGGCTGGAGATCCTTGAACTGAATCGTTCCTCCGGCTTCGGTGAGAATCGAAAACGTATACGGGTCCCACTCGGCCAGGAGTTCGCCATGCTTGACCGGCTGGTTTTCTTCGACACGAAGGCGCGCACCATAGACCACGTGGTAGCGTTCCTTTTCGCGTCCCTTTTCATCCACGATGGCGATCAAGCCGCTGCGGTTCATGGAGATTAAATCTTTTCCGCGACCACGGACAACGTTGAGATCGACGAAGCGCACAAAACCGCTGTTGCGCGATTCGAGCTTAGACTGCTCGGTGACGCGCGTCGCCGTTCCTCCGATGTGGAACGTGCGCATGGTGAGCTGCGTGCCCGGCTCGCCGATGGACTGCGCGGCAATGACGCCGACCGCTTCGCCCATCTCGACCGTGCGGCCGGTGGCCAGGTTGCGTCCGTAGCAACGGGCGCAGGCCCCGCGGCGGCACTCGCAGGTGAGGACCGAGCGAATTTTCACGCGCTCAATTCCCGCGGCCTGGATGGAGTTGGCCAGCTCCTCGCTGATTTCCTGATTGACTTCGACGATCACGTTGCCTTCGTAGTCTTTGATCTTGTCGAGCGAAACGCGGCCCACGACGCGGTCGCGCAGCGGCTCGACTTCGACGCCGGCTTCGGTAATCGGTTCGACGTAAATGCCGTCGGCGGTGCCGCAATCGATTTCGCTGATGATCACGTCCTGCGCGACGTCCACCAGGCGTCGCGTGAGGTAACCGGAATCGGCGGTCTTGAGCGCGGTGTCGGCGAGGCCTTTACGTGCGCCGTGCGTGGAGATGAAGTATTGCAGCACGGTAAGGCCTTCGCGGAAGTTGGAAGTGATCGGCGTCTCGATGACTTCGCCCGAGGGCTTGGCCATCAGGCCGCGCATTCCGGAAAGCTGGCGAATCTGCTGTTTCGATCCGCGCGCGCCGGAATCGGCCATGACGTAAATCGGGTTGATGACGCCTTCCTTGTCCTGATTTTCGAGCGCTTTGAACATCTGCTCGGCGACTTTTTCGGTGATGTCGCTCCAGATGGCGATGACTTTGTTGTAGCGCTCGCCGTTGGTGATGGCGCCGTCCAGGTATTGCTGCTGCACCTTGACGACTTCCTTTTCGGTGTTATCGACCAGCGAAAACTTGTCTCCGGGGATCAACATGTCGTCGATGCCTATGGAGATGCCGGACTTGGTGGCGTACAGGAAGCCTAGTTCTTTCAGCTCGTCAAGCATCTGCACGGTGCGCTTGAGGCCGAAACGCAGGTAGCAGTAATAGCAGAGCTGCTGGACGCCCTTTTTCTTGATCAAGCCGTTGATGAAGGGCATTTCCTTCGGCAGGTGATCGTTGAAGATCACGCGGCCAACCGTCGTGTTGATGAACTGGCGCTTCATCATGACGGGCGCGGCGTGCGGCACGTCCTGATCGTCGTATGCGGCGGCGAGATCGATCACTTCACCGTCGTAACGGAGACGAATTGGCGTAAGCAGTTCAACTTCCTGAGATTCGAGCGCGAGGACCACTTCTTCGGTCAATCCGAAGGCGCGGCCTTCGCCCTTGGCGCCGGGCTTGGACTTGGTCAGGTAGTAGATGCCGAGAACCATGTCCTGCGTCGGCACGGCGAGCGGCAAGCCGTTGGCCGGGGACAGAATGTTGTTGGAGGAAAGCATCAACACTGAAGCTTCGACTTGCGCTTCGGGCGACAGCGGAATGTGCACGGCCATCTGGTCGCCGTCGAAATCGGCGTTAAACGCGGTGCAGACCAGCGGGTGAATTCGAATGGCCTTGCCTTCGACCAGCGTCGGTTCGAACGCCTGGATGCCGAGGCGGTGAAGCGTGGGCGCGCGGTTGAGCAGCACCGGATGCTCGCGAATCACCTCTTCGAGGATGTCCCAGACGACCGGGTCCTGCTGCTCGACCATTTCCTTGGCTTGTTTGATGGTGGTGCAGTGTCCCTGGGCCTCGAGGCGATGGTAGATGAAGGGCTTGAACAGCTCGAGCGCCATCTTCTTCGGCAAGCCGCACTGGTGCAGCTTGAGTTCGGGGCCGACGACGATGACCGAGCGTCCCGAATAGTCCACGCGCTTGCCGAGCAGGTTCTGGCGGAAGCGGCCCTGCTTGCCCTTGAGGGTGTCGGAGAGCGACTTCAACGGGCGGTTATTGGTGCCGCGCAGAACGCGTCCGCGGCGGCCGTTGTCGAATAGCGCGTCCACGGCTTCCTGGAGCATGCGCTTTTCGTTTCGAACGATCACATCCGGCGCGTGAAGCTCCATCAGCTTCTTCAGTCGGTTGTTGCGGTTGATGACGCGGCGATACAGATCGTTCAAATCGGATGTGGCGAAGCGTCCGCCGTCCAGCGGCACCAGCGGGCGCAACTCGGGCGGCAGGACCGGCAATACGTCCAGAATCATCCACTCGGGCTTGTTGCCGCTCTTGCGGAACGACTCGAGAACTTTCAGGCGCTTGGCGTACTTGATGCGCTTCTGCAGGCTGGGGTCGGAACGCATCTTGTCGCGCATCTCTTCGGAGAGCTTTTCGACTTCGACGCGCTTCAGGAGTTCCTTGATGGCTTCCGCGCCCATTTGCGCGCGGAATTGGCCGGGGAAATCCTTCTGGAGTTCGCGATATTTATCCTCGGGGAGCATCTCGCGTTCCTTGATGCCCGGCACATCGCCGGTGTCGATGACGATGTATCCTTCGAAGTACAGAATGCGCTCGAGGTCGCGCATGGAGATGTCCAGCAGGTAGCCGATGCGCGAGGGCAGGCCCTTGAAGAACCAGACATGCGAGCAGGGCGAAGCCAGTTCGATATGGCCAAGGCGTTCGCGGCGAACCTTGCTGAGGGTGACTTCGACGCCGCACTTGTCGCAGATGACTCCGCGATGCTTCATGCGCTTGTATTTGCCGCAGAGGCATTCCCAGTCGGTGACGGGGCCGAAAATCTTGGCGCAGAACAGGCCGTCCCGTTCGGGCTTGAAAGTACGGTAGTTAATGGTCTCCGGCTTGGTGACTTCTCCGTGGGACCACGAGCGGATTTTTTCCGGACTGGCAAGACTGATCCGGATGGAATCGAAATCGGCGATTAGACTTGCGCGATCATAAGGGCTGCTTCGATACAAGGTGCGTTCCTCCCGCCCCGGCGGGTTGCGCCGGAGCTACCCCGGATGGCCGGGGGTAAGAAAAGAAGCCTGCAAACTTCACGAAAACGAAACCTCAGCGGCTAAAGCCGCATTTTGTGATCCTTGAATGTCGCGGCTGAAGCCGCGACCCACAAGGAATATCTGCTGTGCCGCTGCTAATCCGCGGCTGCTTTTTCCGCAGGTTTTTGGCGTTTCATTAGTTCCACGTCCAGGCAGAGCGATTGCAACTCGCGGACCAAGACGTTGAACGATTCGGGTACGCCCGGCTCGATGCCGGGTTCGCCCTTGACGATGGCCTCGTAAATTTTTGCGCGGCCGTAAACGTCGTCCGACTTCGAAGTCAGCAACTCCTGCAGGATGTGCGCTGCGCCGTAGGCTTCCAGGGCCCAGACTTCCATTTCTCCGAAGCGCTGGCCGCCGAATTGCGCCTTGCCGCCTAGCGGCTGCTGCGTGATCAGAGAGTACGGACCGATCGAACGAGCGTGAATCTTGTCGTCGACCAAGTGAGAAAGCTTCAGCATGTAGATGTAACCGACGGTAACGTCCTGCGCGAACTCCTCGCCGGTCATACCGTCCCATAGCGTGACTTTTCCGGCGTTCGGCAGTCCAGCCACTTCCAGCAGGTGGCGGATTTCCGTTTCGCGCGCGCCGTCGAATACCGGCGTGGCCATGGGGATGCCTTCACGGAAGCTTTCGGCGTACTCGAGCAGCGTTGCGTCGTCGAGATTCACCAGCGTCTTCCAGATGGCGGTGTCGGTGAAGACTTCGCGGAACCAGCGGCGGATTGCTTCCGCTTTGCCGTTCTGGTTGAGCAGGCGGCCGATGCTGTGGCCCAGTTCCTTCGAAGCCCATCCGAGGTGCGTTTCCAGAATCTGTCCGACGTTCATACGCGAAGGAACGCCGAGCGGGTTGAGAACCATTTCCACGGGAGTTCCGTCGGGCAGATACGGCATGTCCGCTTCTGGAACGATGCGCGCAATCACGCCCTTGTTCCCGTGGCGGCCGGCCATTTTGTCGCCGACCGACAGCTTGCGCTTCATGGCGATGTAGCACTTCACCAGTTTGATGACTCCGGGGGGCAATTCGTCACCTTTGCGGAGCTTATCCTTGCGCTCCTCGGTGATTTTCCGCAGCACGTCGATCTGGCGCGAGGTCATTTCCTCGATCTCGTCGATCTTTTCGATGAGTAGAGGATCCTTGTCGGTGAGCTTCAGGCGCTTCAGGTTGCGGGTCGCGATCTTTTCGATGATGTCGCGGCTCAGAATGGTGCCCTTGGTAATCAGGCGCTTGTTGGTCTTCTCGTCGTGCAGGTCGGCGGTCAGTTCCTTGCCTTCCAGTAGCACGGAGAGCCGCTTCAGGCGCTCGTCGGTGAGAATGCGGATTTCGTCGGAGAGGTTCTTCTCCAGTTTGAAAACCTGGGAAGCCTCGATGGCCTTGTGGCGTTCGTCCTTTTCCGCTCCCTTGCGGCAGAAGATCTTGACGTCCACCACGGTGCCCTCGATGCCCGGAGGGCAGTAGAGAGAAGCGTCGCGCACATCGCCGGCTTTTTCACCGAAGATGGCGCGCAGCAGTTTTTCTTCCGGCGTCAGCGTGGTTTCGCCCTTCGGCGTAACTTTGCCGACCAGGATGTCTCCCGGACGGACCGTTGCGCCGATGCGGATTACGCCGCTCTCATCGAGGTTGCGGAGGAACATCTCGCTGATGTTGGGGATATCGCGCGTGATTTCCTCGGGGCCGAGCTTGGTGTCGCGCGCCTCGATTTCGTATTCCTCGATGTGAATAGAGGTGTAGTAGTCGTCCTTGACCAGCTTTTCGCTGACCAGGATGGCGTCTTCGAAGTTGTAACCGCGCCAGGGAAGGAACGCGACCAGGACGTTTCGTCCCAGGGCCAGTTCACCGCGCTCGGTGCACGGACCGTCGGCCAGCACCTGCCCGTGACGGACACGATCGCCAACGCGGACCAACGGCTTCTGGTTGATGCAGGTATTCTGGTTCGAACGCTTAAATTTAATGAGCTGATAGATGTCAGCGCCGACTTCGCGGGACAGAACGCCCGAGTGGTCTGATTCGACGCGCACGATGATGCGTTCGGAATCGACTTGATCCACGATTCCGTCGCGGCGGCAGATGACCACCGCGCCCGAATCGCGGGCGGTGACGCGTTCCATACCCGTGCCGACCAGCGGAGCTTCTCCGCGGATCAGCGGCACGGCCTGGCGTTGCATGTTCGAACCCATGAGTGCGCGGTTGGCGTCGTCGTTTTCAAGGAACGGAATCAGGCTCGCCGCTACCGATACAAGCTGTTTCGGCGAAACGTCGATGTAGTCCACTTCCTCGCGCGATTTCAGGACGAAGTTTCCGGCCTGCCGGCAGTTCACCAGTTCGGTGGTGATGCGGCTGCGCTCGTCGAGCGAAGCGTTGGCCTGCGCGACGACGTAGCGGTCTTCTTCCCACGCTGAGAGATAGAAGCAATACGGATCGAAGGTGACCTTGCGTTTCTTGAGTTCCTCGTTGACCGCTTCGACCTTGTCGCGCTCGATGATTTCGCCGGCCTTGAATTCGCTTTCTCCGGCGTTCACGATCAGCGCGTAATCGATCACGCGCCCGCCCTTCACCTTGCGGTACGGCGACTCAATGAAGCCGAACTCGTTGATCCGCGCGTAGCAGGAAAGCGAGCTGATCAAGCCGATGTTCGGACCTTCCGGCGTTTCGATCGGGCAGATACGCCCGTAGTGCGTAGGGTGAACGTCGCGAACTTCGAAACCGGCGCGTTCCCGGGACAAACCGCCGGGCCCAAGAGCCGAAAGGCGGCGCTTGTGGGTGATTTCGCTGAGCGGATTAGTCTGGTCCATGAACTGCGACAATTGCGAACTGCCGAAAAATTCGCGGATCGCGGCCATCACCGGCTTGGCGTTGACCAGATCGTGCGGCATGGCGGTGGACATTTCCTGGTACACCGACATCTTTTCCTTGATGGCGCGCTCCATGCGGACCAGGCCGATGCGGAACTGGTTTTCGAGGAGTTCGCCCACCGCGCGGACGCGGCGATTGCCCAGGTGATCGATGTCATCCACCGTGCCGATGTTCTTGCGCAGCTTCAGCAGGTAGCGGATTGACGCGACGAAATCGGCGGCATCGAGCGTGCGCGTGTTCAGCGGCGTCTCAAGACCGAATTTAATGTTGAACTTCAAGCGGCCCACGCGGCTGAAATCGTACTTGCGCGGGTCAAAGAACATGCCGTTGAACAGCGCCGTAGCCGTCTCCAGCGTCGGAGGATCTCCGGGACGGAGCTTGCGATAGATTTCGATCAAAGCTTCGCGCGAGGAACGGATGGCGTCCTTATCCAGCGTGCGGGAAAGCACCACGCCCACATCGTCGCGGTCGGGGAAGAACGTATCCACGCTGGTGATTCCAGCCTCGCCGAGAGCGGCCCAGATTTCAGCGGTCAGGGGCTTGTTCGCCTCGAGCAGGACTTCACCGGTCTGGCGGTTCACCAGATCGCCGACGGTGTATGCGCCTTCGAGATCGGCAACGGAAACGTGCGCCGCGGGAACTTTGGCCTTCACCAGTTCCTTGTAGAGCGCTTCGGTAATGCGCTTGTGAACGCCGACCAGAACTTCCTCGTTCTTGGGGTTCTTGATTTCGTGGGACAGCTTGCGGTCGATCAGGCCTTCGGAAAGGTTCCAGTACAATTCGCCTTCGCGCAGCGTGACGCGCTCGACCTGATAAAACGTGCGCAGAATTTCCTCGTTGGACTTCATGCCCAACGCGCGCAGGAAGATCGAGCCGAGGAACTTGCGCTTGCGGTCGATGCGGACGTACAGAATGTTTTTGGTGTCGTACTCGAACTCGACCCACGATCCGCGGTAGGGAATAATTTTCCCGAGGAAATAGGAGCGGTTGTTGGCCGATTCGTAGAACACGCCGGGAGAGCGGTGCAACTGGCTGACGATCACGCGCTCGGTGCCGTTGATGACAAAGGTGCCGTTTTCGGTCATCAGCGGAATATCGCCGAAGAAAACTTCCTGTTCTTTGATGTCGCGGATATTCTTCGCGCCGGTATCGGGATCTTTATCGTAAATGGTCAGGCGGATGGTGACTTTGAGAGGAGCCGCGTAGGTCATGCCGCGCTCCTGGCACTCGTTCACGTCGTACTTCAGCTGCATTCCGACCGGGTCGCCGCACTTTTCGCAGAATGTGGGTGTGTTCTTGTTGAATGTGCCGCACTTGGTGCAGAGCACGTCGCCGGTCTTATACGGATCGGTGACCACTGAGGCGCCGCAGCTTCGGCAGGTGGCGCGCAGGTGGTGCAGACCCTTCAGGTTGCCGCACTTGCATTCCCAGTTTCCGATCGAATAATCCACGAAATCGAGCTGCGACAGGCCGCGGAAATCCTGAATCGGGAACACGGACGAGAAAACCGACTGCAAGCCGCCATCCTCGCGCTCGGACGGCAACAGGTCCATTTGCAGGAACCGCTGATAGGAATTCTTTTGAACCTCGATCAGGTTCGGGATTTCGATCGAACTGCGGATTTTCGAGAAATCCAGCCGTTCGCGCTCGCGCATACGATGATTGCCATTTTCATTCGCCATACTATGACCTCACGAAGACCGCAGGGTTGGGCCGAGACACCAATAGACGGCAGAATAGACACTGCCGTCCCGGGCCCCGGCGGGACCAAGTAAAGGTTGCAGAATCAGGCGTTGCAAATTGCGTAAGCGGATCCTCAGGGCGCGGCAGCCCGGACTGAACCGGGCCGCCTCGCGCCGAAATTCCAATATTACTTGACTTCGACTTTGGCGCCGACTTCTTCGAACTTCTTCTTAATGCTGGCCGCCTCGTCCTTGTTCACGCCCTCTTTGATCGGTTTTGGCGCGCCGTCGACCAGGTCCTTGGCTTCTTTCAAGCCCAGGCTGGTGATTTCACGCACGGCCTTAATCACGTTGATCTTGTTCGCGCCCACATCGGTGAGAACAACGGAGAATTCCGTCTTCTCTTCCGCCGCAGCCGCGCCGCCACCCGCGCCGCCACCCGCCATCATCACTGGCGCCGCAGCAGCCGCCGAGACGCCGAAGGTCTCTTCCATCTTCTTCACCAGATCGGCTGCCTCAAGAAGCGTTAAGCCCTTGATCTCTTCCAGAATCGATTCCACCTTGTTTGCCATTGCTGTGTCCTCTCCTATTTAGTTGCAATCCTAAGATTTTGGCGGGCTACAGCGGAAGTGGGCTCAAACCAGAGCCCACCAGAACGACGCGCCCAAACCCGTTATTGAGCTGTTTCGACCGGAGCGCTGGACCCCGATCCGAACTTGTTGGCCTTGACCGCCTCATTGACCGTAATGGCCAGGTTGCGGGTAACTGCCGCCATTGCCGAGGCAATTCCGGTTGCCGGCGCGCCGAGCAGAAACATAACCTTGCTGATCAACTCTTCCTTCGACGGCAGCGAAGCCAGTTGCTGAATCTCCGCGATCGAAAGCACTCTTCCTTCGACGATTCCCGCGCGGAACTTAAATGCCGGAACGTCCTTGGCGATTTTCGTCAGCACCTTGGCGAGCGTAACCGGGTCGGTCTCGGTGTAGGAGATCGAATTGGTTCCCGCCAGATTCTTGAGTAGTGGTTCGGAGGAAGTTCCCGAAGCGGCAAGCTCCGCCAGTGTGTTCTTCACAACGCGATAGTGTCCGCCGATTTGCTGCACGGCGCGGCGAAGCTTGTTGTCGTCTTCGACGGTGATGCCCTGAAACGTCGAGAGAATGACGGTGGAAACCTTCGCCAGGTCGCTTTTCAGATTGTCCAGGTCCTGCTGCTTTTCACTGCGCTTTTTCATTTCCGGCTCCGCTTTCTACTATTCGTAAATTCCGTTTTATGCCGCCGCTGCGATGGCCGATTCCACTTCCGCTTCGTCGATCAGAATTCCCGGACCCATCGTGGACGTCAGCGTGACTTTCTTCACGTACTTGCCTTTTGCAGTCGCCGGCTTGGCCTTCAGGATCGCGCCGATCAGGGCGTGCGCGTTGTCTGCAATCTTGGCGGCATCGAAACTGATTTTGCCGATGGGCGAGTGGATGATTCCCTGCTTATCCACGCGGAATTCCACTTTTCCGGCCTTGATCTCATTGATGGCCTGGGCGACATCGAATGTCACCGTGCCGGTCTTCGGATTGGGCATCAATCCACGGGGGCCGAGAACCTTACCGAGGCGGCCTGCCGACCGCATCATGTCCGGCGTGGCGATGACCGCGTCAAAATCGGTCCAGCCTTCCTGAATTTTTTGCACCATGTCTTCGCCGCCGACAAAATCCGCGCCCGCTTCCTGCGCTTCGCGAACTTTTTCGCCGGTCGCAATCACCAGCACGCGCTTGGTCTTTCCAAGGCCGTGCGGGAGGACCACGGTGCCGCGCACCATCTGATCGGAGTGCTTGGGGTCAACGCCCAAATTCACGACCAGCTCGACGGTTTCGTCGAACTTGACGAAATGCGCCTTCTTGATGACTTCCGAGGCTTCGGTCAGCTTGTAAGGACGCAACTCGACCAGCTTGCGCGCCTTGTCTATATTCTTCCCAGGCTTCTTAGCCATTGCTTCTCCTACCCTTCCACTTCAAGGCCCATGTTGCGCGCGGTACCCATCACCGTGCGCACAGCGGAGTCCAGGTTCGTGGTATTCAAGTCCGGCAACTTCGTCTTGGCGATCTCTTCGACCTGTTTGCGCGTCACCTTGCCGACTTTATTGCGGTTCGGCTCCGCCGATCCCTTGACGATTCCGGCTGCGCGCTTCAGCAGCTCGGATGCCGGGGGAGTCTTGGTGATAAAGGTGAACGTGCGGTCGCTGTAGATGGTCACCAACGCCGGAATGATCATGCCATCGGGTTCTTTGGCAGTCTTGGCATTGAATTGCTTTACGAAATCCATGATGTTCACGCCCTGCGGACCGAGAGCGGTGCCGACCGGCGGCGCGGGAGTAGCCTTGCCCGCGGGCAATTGCAGTTTCACGGTTGCTTGTACTTTTTTCGCCATCCGAATTCCCCTGAGTCCCCTGACTCCAGCCCGTTCCGCGCCTTACTACAATTAGGCTGGAACTAGGCGATCTTCTCGACTTGCGCAAAATCCAATTCGACCGGAGTTGAACGGCCGAAAATGGTGACTGAAATTTTCAGCGTGCTGCGGTCGGCGTTCACGTCCTCGACCACGCCGGTAAAGTTGGCAAACGGCCCCTCGGTGATGCGCACCTGCTCGTTGCGCTCGAATACCAGCTTCGGTTTCGGCCGGTCCGCGGAAGTGATCACGCGGTTCAGAATGTTATCGACTTCCACTTCGGAAAGCGGGGTAGGCACTTCGCCTGAGCCGACAAATCCGGTAACGCGCGGCGTATTGCGGACGACGTGCCAGGTGTAGTCGTCCATATTCATTTCCACCATCACGTAGCCGGGATACAGCATTCGCGTGGAGATCAGCTTCTTGCCGCCGCGGACTTCCACGACGTCTTCGGTCGGAATCATCATCCGGCCGATCTTTTCCTGCAAGCCGAACGCCGCCACGCGGCTTTCCAGGCTTTCCTTCACCTTCTTCTCAAATCCAGAATAGGTGTGGATGATGTACCACTGCTTGTCCGTTTCCACTTGTTGCCTCAGTGTACTGCCTCAGTGCTGCCCAAAGAATTTGATGGCGCGCTGCACCAGCCAGCTGGCGCCGCTATCCACGCCAAAGAAAAACACGCCGAAAAAGGCTACGGTGACGATTACGACCCCGGTGGTCACAATCACTTCATGCCGCGTCGGCCAGGTGACCTGGCGCATCTCGACGCGAACTTCGTGCAGGAAACCCTGCCATCGGCGGGGATGCTCTGCCAGCCGGGCAAAGAAGCCCAGCATCTCCATCGGTGAGCCGCGACCTTCTGTCTCATCGTTCTTCAATTTTCCCACCTGGGTTGTCGCCATCGTTCTCACCGTCTCCGCCCTTGATCGAACCTGCCCAGCCTGCCATCGACTGCCGAAGTGGCAGGGGAGGAGGGATTCGAACCCCCACTCTCGGTTTTGGAGACCGATGGTCTACCGTTGAACCTACTCCCCTATCTCGATTACTTAACTTCCTTGTGACCCGTGTGTTTGCGGCATGTATTGCAGAATTTCTGCGTTTCCATGCGGTCGGGATGCTTCTTCCGATTCTTGGTGGTCGTGTAGTTTCGGTTTTTGCAATCGTTGCACTGCAATGTAATGATTTCTCGCATAGGATTTCCTCAAATCACTCAATAATTTCGGTTACGGCGCCAGCGCCGACTGTGTGGCCGCCTTCGCGAATCGCGAAGCGCAACCCCTTCTCCAGCGCCACCGGCGTGATCAGGCTGATTTCCGCCGATACGTTGTCGCCCGGCATCACCATTTCCACTCCGGTTGGCAGCTTTACGTCGCCGGTTACGTCCGTGGTGCGGAAGTAAAACTGTGGACGGTACCCTGTGAAGAACGGCGTGTGACGGCCGCCCTCTTCCTTGGTCAATACGTACGCTTCCGCCTTGAACTTGGTGTGCGGCGTGATCGAGCCCGGCTTCGCGAGCACCTGTCCGCGCTCGACTTCTTCTTTTTCCGTGCCGCGCAGCAGCAATCCAACGTTGTCCCCGGCCATGCCCTCGTCCAGCAGTTTGCGGAACATTTCGATGCCGGTCACGATGCGCTTCATCGTCGGACGGAAGCCTACGATCTCAACTTCTTCGCCGACCTTTACTTTGCCGCGCTCCACACGACCGGTAACCACCGTGCCGCGTCCCGAGATCGAGAAAATATCTTCGATCGGCATCGCGAACGGTTTATCCACATCGCGCACCGGCTGCGGAATGTTCTTGTCCACCGCGTCCATCAATTCATCGATCTGCTTTTCCCACTTCTCTTCGCCGTTCAATGCGCCCAACGCCGAGCCGCGCACCACCGGAATCGTGTCGCCCGGGAATTGGTACAGCTTCAGCAGTTCGCGCACTTCCAGTTCGACCAGTTCCAGCAACTCCGGGTCTTCCACCGAGTCGCACTTGTTCATGAACACCACAATCGACGGCACGCCCACCTGCCGCGCCAGCAATATGTGTTCCCGCGTCTGCGGCATCGGCCCATCCGTAGCAGCAACCACCAGAATCGCGCCGTCCATCTGCGCCGCTCCGGTGATCATGTTCTTCACGTAGTCCGCGTGGCCCGGGCAATCGATGTGCGCGTAGTGCCGGTTCGCCGTCTCGTACTCCACGTGCGATACGGCAATCGTAATGCCGCGCTCGCGCTCTTCCGGCGCGTTATCGATCGAATCGAATGCGCGGAACGCAACCTTCGGGTTGTGCTTGCTCAGCACCTTGGTGATCGCCGCCGTCAACGTCGTCTTGCCGTGATCGATGTGCCCGATCGTCCCAATATTCAAGTGCGGCTTATTTCGCTCGAATTTTTCCTTCGACATTTCCTTCAGACCCTCAGTAGTTTTGGGGCTCTAGAAAAAGCCCTCACCCAAAATTTTCAACGCAAACCCATCACAGAGCCTGCGGCCAATCTTTACTTTGGAGCGGGGGACCGGATTTGAACCGGCAACCATCGCCTTGGAAGAGCGAGACTCTACCGTTGAGTTACCCCCGCCCATGCCAACCAACTAGAACTTCCGGCGGGCTGCAAGTACAGCCCGCACCCGAACTTCTGGAGCCTGGGACCGGGATTGAACCGGTGACCTCGTCCTTACCAAGGACGCGCTCTACCATCTGAGCTACCCAGGCGCGTTCTGTTTGCCGCACGCAGCGCAATTTTTTGTGCTACTCAAACGCTTCCAAGTCGCTTGCAAATTCGCTCTTGCGGCGCGAAAAATGGTGGACGGGGGAGGATTCGAACCTCCGTAGCCCGCAAGGAGCGGCAGATTTACAGTCTGCTGGTTTTAGCCACTCACCCACCCGTCCGCACGGGGCCAACTCAACAAAAAAAAGGTCCAACTGCATCGGCGAATACTCAAGAGACACAAAGACACTTTCTTCGCGATGCAGAAACCTTCCTCCCGCAATTCAATTGGGATTCTTCCCCTGATTTCGAAAAATTTAGCAGAGCTGGCGGAGGGACTTGAACCCCCGACCCTCTGATTACAAATCAGATGCTCTACCAACTGAGCTACGCC
>CAZUNI010000029.1:0-60630 GCA_964622265.1 uncultured Acidobacteriaceae bacterium
TTCAACTACCTTCTTTTCAAGACCCTGTATTAGGTTATGCAACAGCTTCTAGTCAGAAATGTTAATGCTCTTCAACAACGACTTGCTGGTTGTGGAGCCCAGACCGCACCCGGTTTGCCGCACCGTGAGATGGGGCAAACCGGTGGGATACGGCTTGATAAATTAATGGTTCTCTTTCGCTAATTGAACGCTGTCGCCGATTTCACGCAACAGCGGGCGCGCTGATGCGGGTACGGTAACTTTGCCGCTCAGGATTTCATGCCGATTCACATGATCGCCATACATAGCCCGGTCACCACTCTTGTCGGCTTGCACGACTGCGCCATCGAGAGCCACACCTGCGAAAAGGCCTTTGGTCCGTGAATATGACAGAATTTCGGCGCTCAACCGAAGGTCAGTTCCGGCTGCACCAGTCCGGCCCACGGGCCCGGCGGCGACAGAAGCATCTGCTCCAAGTTTGAACTTATCGCCGAGCAGGCTTTGCAGGGCGTGATCGTTCATGAAGAGCATTACGATGTCGGTGGAAGACCCCCCGATCTGATACCCAACGCTCCCGCCGTCAATCGCCAAAAACATGGGAGCGCTCCAGCCAACTTCGGTCCGGCAAGTTGCCAGGCCCCGTCCATAACTCCCGCCGAAAATGAAGGCAAACTTCTTGTCGCCGGGAATGATGGCGATGCATTTTGCCGATCGGAGCAGGTCCTGAGGAATGCCCTGATCCGGGGTGTTCATGATCTCCCTGAAGACTTCGGCGGATCTCTGAGTGCGTTTCACATCGTCCTCGCGGTCCGAGGCGAAAGCAGACAGAGTGACCAGCAGGCCCAACGTGGTTCCAATCAAAAGACGTTTTAACATTTTATCCCCCTCATAGTTTGAACTCACAAATGGAAATCACTTCTAAATTATCGCTTCCACTACTCCGTCCAGGTCGCCCAGGTGTGAATTGTTTACGCCGATTCAGGCGGCGATTCCGGGTGAACTGAACCATTGGTTCCTAACCAAAGATCGATGGGCAGCTACAGACACTTGGCAAACTTTCGACTAGCGATGCTGACCGCCGCGAGAGCCTCCACCACCGGACGGCTGCTGTCTCTGCTGCATCTGCTGTGTCTGTTGCGTATGTCTTTGCGCCAATTGCTGCGTCTGCTGCTGGTGCTGTTGCTCCACCTGCTGAACTCTCTGCGGGGGAGCATTCTGTTTGGTCAGTTGCTGATGCTGGTTTTCCTGCTTCTGCTGGAGGTTTTGCCGCTCCTGGGTTTGCTTGGCGACTACGCTTGCCTGCTGTTTCTGGTATTTCTGGTCCAGCGTTGCGTTCCCCGTGTTGGGAGCGGTGGGGCGCTCGACGGGCGGCAGTTCCTTGGGATGGGAAGCAACGTTGGGGCGAGGAGTCGCCGCAACTGGTGGGGCGCCGTGGTTCGCGGAAACCCGTTGCTGAGGATTGCTGCGCGCGGAATACGCATGCTGAGTCTGAGCGGCTACGGGTGAATTATGTCTTTCATGAGCGGCGGCCTCTTCTTGAGAGTTGGCGCGCTCGTTGACCCCTCCGTTACCGCCATTGTAACTGACACGGTTACCGGAGTTCACATTTACTCTTGAGTTGTAAACGTTGTGAATGGAATGCTCATCCACATGATTTATAGATGTGTTGTAGAAAAAATGGCCGCCCTGCCAGCGACCGCCTTCATAGCCGTGGCCGAAGTAACCGAAGCCGTAGTTAATCCCACCATAAAAACCTACGGTCGGGCCCCAGTACCCATCGTAAAAAAGAAAACCATTGCCGCCCCAACCCCAATAGCCCGGCGTCCAAAGGTAGCCGACTTCTGGAGCCATTACCCAGGTGCCCGGCACCCAATAATATTCACCATCCCAAGCCCAATAGCCTGGGGTCCAGATATAACCGTCGCCGGGGCAAATTGGCTGATCGTAAACGGGAATCTCAGGCGGCGCGATGGAGACGGATACGCCGATTTGCGCGAAGGCCGCCGACGACAGAACTAACATTGATATGGCCAACAACAGCGAACGGACGATCCGCATATGCGCTATATCTCGCATTGGTACTCCTCTTGTCGATGATCCATCGGATGCACGCGTCTCACCATTTGTAGATCTTCTTGGCGACGTTGTCAGATTATGGACCAACGGAGCGTGCATACTTCTCAGCCATCTCTTAAATAAAACCAGTCGATTCACGCCACTATATTAGGCACGGAAAGCAAGCGCGTCTGTCCAATAAGGGACACCTCGCGATAGGATTTACGAAATGACAACTCATAGCGTGAACAGGAGGCAGGCGCATTCAATGGGCGATCCAGTCGTCTCTATTGGTTTGGTCGTAACGAACTGCAAAGAGACCAGATAGACCGCGAGACTTGCAAGTCACGTCGGAGTTTGCAGGATTCGTCGATGAGTCTGAAGACTGCGCACATACCGAAAGTTCGCGCCAAGAGTCTCCAAGAGATTCGCCCCGATTCGCCTCTGTTTGGCTCGCAGTGCGAATAACTGCATTTGATGCAAAATGGTGCTCCCAAGGATTCAATTATGGGCCCCACTTCGGGGGTTTCGTGGCAAATTTGCCACAGTTTGACTCCTCAGGTGCATTAGCCTCCAAGTATAACTCGGTGTCGAGCCAGCACGGGTTGAAATGGTTTTGTTTATCCCTTAAGAATGAGTAGCTTAGCGGCTCCATTCTTGGGAGACGACTTCACTTAGAAGGGGCAACAATCAGGGCTTGGCAAACAGTGAACTTCGGTGAGGGGACGAGCGTAAGATTCATATTCTGGTTAGTGCCTTCACTAAGAGGTTCAAGCGGGCTCGTGCCTCTGAATTCATTGCGGTAAATTCTATTCCCATGCCTTCGCCCAACCGAGAGTCGCGAACGGCCGCACGTGCACGGATATTGCCGCCCGGCACTTCGAATAACAATTTGATCGTTTCCCCTGCGGGAGGAGGTTCTGGCGTTGTAATGAAAAGACCACCAACAGCCAGGACGCTAATCCGAGACACCTTGCGAATACCGGAATGCTCCCAGGCGACCAGCATCCCCTTCGGCAATCCAACACGCTGGTAACGACGGGCCCTCTCTTTGGTAGGCATAAACGGGTCGTCATCTCAGTGGAGATTTGCTTTTCTGATAGCTTTTCCACGGATAATACGCCGCAAATTTCCTCAACGCAACCATTTTGAAATCAAGGTACTGTCCTAAATTTAAGAGTTTTCGCTTATAGGAGTCCGAGCTTATACCCGGAAATTCGAGCTCCGTTTGACTGTGGGCTTTAGCCTCTAAAGCTTCAGCCGTTAGAACCCCTAATCCGATGTCACCCCGTCGTGGCCGAAGCCCCGACCTCCTTAAGAATCGCGCTACAAGAAAACCTGCAAATCACGATACCGTATGCACCTAATCCAGTTTGCTTTGAAGTATGCGTTCTAGTATTTTGGGGCGCGTGATTCCGTCAAGAAATTGAGGGGGCGCGATGACAAGAGAGACTTCTAAGGCTGCGGTCCTGAAGACTTTATGCTGGTTGATTCTTTGCGCGGCGTTTTTTGCAGGAATCGCCCGGATGGAGGCGTCCCCTCAGAGTTCGGGTGCGACACAGTCCGGGACTGCCGGTCTGAATGTGGGCCCGGACAATATCACCGGCGTTGTGACCAGTTCGAAAGGTCCTGAAGCCGGCGTTTGGGTGATCGCGGAAACGACGGAGTTAGGGACCAAGTTCCGCAAAATTGTGGTTACCGACGATCACGGGCGCTACATGCTCCCGGAGCTGCGCAAGGCGAACTATAAAGTCTGGGTGCGGGGCTATGGGCTTGTCGATTCGCCGCCCGTGGAATCCACCCCGGGAAAAATCCTGCCGCTGACGGCGGTCATCGCTCCCGACGCGCGCGCTGCCGCGCAGTATTATCCCGCCAACTATTGGTACTCCCTCTTGAACTTGCCGCCCAAGAGCGCCTTTCCGATGAAAATTCCGCCGCCTCCCGCGGCCGATCACGTGGAGCGCTTTGCCGACTGCCGTCAGCAGCTTGGAAAGTGCCAGCAGAACCCTGGACGAGAGACTATCCCTGGTCTGACTCCCGAGGGTTTGGAAACCGGCCAGGTGCTCGCCAATCGGGCTGAGTATATGTTCGTGTTGAAGAGGGTATGCGTCGATTGCCACCAGATGGGCAGCAAGGCGACTCGCGAAGTTGAACCGGGACTAGGCACATTCGAAAATAGCTCCCTCGCCTGGCAACGCAAGATTCGCTCCGGCCAGACGGGCGGACGGATGCTCGGGGCAGTCGACGTATGGCTGGGCCACGATGCAGGCCTCGCGCTCTTCGCCGATTGGGGAGACCGCATCGCCGCGGGAGAAGTTCCACCTGCGCCGCCGCGGCCGCAAGGCGTTGAGCGCAACCTCGTGCTTTCTCTCTGGGACTTTGCCTCTGACAGAGCCTTCGTTCACGACGTAGTCGCCTCAAATCAATGGAATCCCAACGTGAACGCCTACGGCCCGATCTACGGCGCGGATACTGCCGCCGCAACGCTGGAGTACACCGACCCAACCGAATATACGAAAGGCACGTTTCCGGCGCCGATGATTCATCCGGAGGACCGGGCCAAGATGCGCCCATGGTCATGGCCGTACAATGAGGCGCCATCTCCCTACTGGGGCGACCAGATCGTCTGGGACGACCGAGCCGGAGCCGGCGGGCCGCTTATCGATTCGAAAGGCCGCGTGTGGTACACGGACACCGTTCAGATCGATCCGCCCCCCTATTGCAAAGCCGGTTCGAACAATCCCTTCGCGCAAAATTTCCCGCTGCGGGGCGGCGGAGGCATGGCCATCTACGATCCGAAGACCGGCCAGCAGACTCCCATCTCCTTCTGCGGAGGTGCGGGGCATCGGGCCATCGGCAAGGACAAGGACGAGACCATCTTCATGGGCCTGAGTTTGCCCAGCGGCGGATTCGCGTGGTTCAAGACGCGCGTGTGGGACGAAACGCACGACGCCGAGAAGGCCTCCGGCTGGTGCCCGGGCGTGATCGACTATAACGGCGACGGAAAGACTGGCCCCTACACCACGCCCGATCAACCCGCCGATCCCAAGCTGGACCGCCTGCTCACCGGCGCGCTGCCGTACGGAGAGGGCATCGACCCCATCGATGGCAGCCTTTGGGTAGTCGGCGGCGTCAGCGGCGGACCGAAAACCTCAGTCCCCGGAAAACTGATCCGCTACGAGATGGGTTCGAACCCTCCGGCCACCTGCAAGACCGAAATGTACGAGCCGCCATTCAATAATCCGAAGGCGCCGGGCGTCGAAGGCTACAACACGCAGGGAGTGGAGGTCGATAGCAAGGGAATCGTCTGGGTCTCCCTCGGCAGCAGCGTCCACATCGCCAGCTTCGACCGGAGCAAGTGCAAGGTCCTCCGAGGCCCCACAGCCACCGGGCAGCACTGTCCCGAAGGCTGGACGCTGTATCCGGTCCCCGGTCCGACCTTCAAAGGGACCGACGAACGATCGGACTATTTTTACCTGAGCTGGGTGGACCGTGAAAATACGCTCGGGTTGGGCAGGGATATTCCAGTCGTGGACGGGACGAACTCCGATTCGCTGATCGCGTTTCTTCCTGATTCGAATAGGTTTGTCACGTTGCGCGTGCCGTATCCGTTGGGGTTCTATACGCGCTCGATGGGTGGGCGCATCGATGATCCCAAAAACGGCTGGAAGGGGCGTGGGATTTGGGCTGGAAACAATGAGCGCGTTGTCTGGCACATCGAGGGCGGGAAGGGAACGACCAGCCATGTCGTGCATTTTCAGCTTCGGCCTGATCCGCTGGCGAAGTAGGTTTAGCCGCGAAGGAGAAAATCCGCACCCTTCACCAAAGTTGCGAAGGGTGCGCCACCCGAAAATCCAAAACCGGCCTTAAAGGCTTGCCCACCCGCCCGACTGCTTTCGACAACTGTCGAGGAAGAGCACATCGAGTGGCCGAAATATCCTGATAGCGGTCCCACCTAGATTCCTGGCTGTTGTCCTCGATGCCATGACTGTGGGTTAAATGACTTGAAATCAGTAGATTGCAATACGGCAACAAGATCGGCGTCCTCTCTCAAATTGTTGGGCGCCCCTGGAATGAGCCGACTCATAATGGCTAGCTGCTGCCTTACGAAGTCACTCGGTCGCTCTATTCTACCCGTATTCGAAGAAGCCTGTATCGCTATCGCGTATGAAGCGAGTTTTGCATTGTCGGGTGAGGCCTCGATCTGACCAAGCAACTCCTGCTAATATTGAGAGTATTGGGATCCGGGCACAATGAAGGTTCGACCTAAACTGTTGATAGTCAGTTCATCGCCGAAACCTTCAAGATCGACATTACCTACCCCAATCAGGAAGCCTTGGGGGTCACTCGCGATTAGGGGGGCAACCTGCGCAAGAAATGGTAATAGCGCTCGCTTGGAGTCTTGGCTTTCGGGCATAGCGCTGCGCCATAGCGACGGACTAGCAATGTGACCCCACCTCAAATCAACACGCCGTTGATCCCTGCGGAGAACGATTTGTTTGACCTCTCGATTCTGGAATGCCAGCCTCTGGGCAATTGAATGTGGCCGTTGCACCGAAATATACGGTCCGGGGGGAAGGACAAGAATTTTAGTTCCAATATTTGAGGCCAATTGGGAGATCGCAACTGATGCAGGAATTTCCCTCAGTAGCGTCTCGGCGGAGGAGAAGAAGATGCTGTCAACAGTCCAAAATGACTCATACATTGACAATTGTTTTGGGGAAACCCCGATCCGCGATCCCTCTGCTTCAAGGGCTATCGAGGGAACCTCCGCGCACTCTTGCAATAGAGTGTCGTAATCCAGTGCGTGGCCCGGTCGATAGTTACTGGGAAGCAGCGAGTCCATTAGCCAAGTCGCTTCCCCTAAAGCCCAAGTCAGCGAAAATCCCCTTTCGGTCTGTAGCTTTTCAACCTCCGCGCTGACATGTTCACAATACAGCTTATATACAGCCAGTAACATCAAGTTTCTCTCCGCAGTAACTTCAAGACCAGATCTCGCAACATTCGTCTTTGGGGCCTTTGGCCCACTAGCATTCGCAAGTGAAATCAATATGTTGTCTTGATAACCAGGAGACGCAAAGTCTACTCGAACGCCCTCTACACAATTGCCAACTAGTGGGGTCTCCTTTCCGTCCCTTCCTTGCATGAAGGTCAAGAATGTCCACTCTCGAAACGATTCAGACCATTGGACCGCGTAGGCCAGAGATATTCCTCCTTGGGTCCTCTGCTCAACTCTCACGGCGCGATTTTTCGGGTCGATCGAACCTTCTTCCTCATGAACATATCGACCTAGACGGTGGAGTTCGTGCAAGAGTGCTGCCCTTGGATCAGGGAAGCCGATGGAAACTGGCGTTCCTCCGTCGATTATCGCAGTCACCTTGCAACGCGGAAAAACGATCCAGCGGTTAAGAATCGAATTCAGTTCCTTTAATTCCGCGCTTGGTCGAACCCTCAAAGTGATTTTGGTTCCGTGAGTTTCAATTAGTTCTGGTAGCCCGCCCGAATTCTTTTCAACCAATCTAACCAAATACTTGCCATGTAAAGACCTTAGGCTGAGCGTTCTAGCCTGTTTTTCGTCTTCATGGCATGTGGTAACTTCGATTTCGTCTGAAATCATAAACGCCGATAGGACGCCTATCCCAAATCTACTGATCGCGCTGAATCCTGGGTGAGCCTTTCGAAACTCCTCACCCTGATAGAATGACGAACCGACCTTTAGAAAGTGAGCATCTATGATTTGCTGCGTCATGCCCGTACCGTTATCTATTATTGTCAGTAACCTAGTATTCGTGTTCCAAGTGATTTCCACACGGCCTTCGTTGATAAGTCCACTTTCCTGCTCCCACTGCAGGCGAATCGCGTCAAGAGAGTTTTGTACCAGTTCTCGAAGAACCACGGTCGTATCGTTGTAGAGGGTCTGGCCTGTTAGGAGGTCAAGATTTTTGGCTTGATCGAGGGTAAATTCGAACTGCTTGTTAATAAATCCTTCAGTCTCCAACCCGGAATCGTCGAACTCGCGCCAAGGAAAATCATACGTCGCCCCCCTTTTTGTCTTCGCCAGTTCAGCCCACTCATTGCTCTTCCGTAGCTCCTTCCTTGCGTAAGTCATGTATGCAGTCAGAGAGAAAAACCCTTGCGGCTCGGTAAAAAAACCATTCACTTCGATTGTGTCCGTGGACATCGAAAGATCGACGTTCCCTTCCTTGTCGACGCCTGGCTTTGGCCGAACCGAGATTACAGGCATTTGCTTTCGCCATTCCTCTATACTCTTCGGATCGGATGGGTTAATCATCCTGAAGCTAATAGACGGGGCTCTATCTCTTGTCACATGAAGGAGATCAGCCGTTCGCAAAAGAATTGCGCAATACTGGAGATTTGCGGCTTCCTGGCGGTCAGAGCCGTAGGGCTGAGATGTCTTATACTTGTCGAAGTCTTGCAGATCGTAAAGGTGGTGGCTCTCGCAGATGAGGCCGAGGTCTCTGCGGAATTTTCCATCAAGACTAGATAGCAGCGTGTCCACTTCTTTTACGATCTGATCGGCAGCACCAAGGTTCTTGTGGCTCTTTCCCATGACCCACTGGCGTATACGTTCAGCATGGTGTTGACGAACAAATTCCTGATACAAAAACCGCTCTGCCTCATCTTGAGGCATCTTGTTTACTTTGTCCTTGTAATTCTTCCCATCATCGTCCTCGAAGACTGCCCTTTTGAATTCAGGAAAGGCTGAATCATTGCGTTGCTCGAACTCATCCCTTGTTACGAGCATTCCCAAATCGTGGAAGTATAAAGCCAGAGTGGTCATGAGAAAATCTGCGACAGTCATTTTTGAAATAGTCGCTGGTGGGACAATCCATTCCAACATTTCAAGAAGTTTATCAACATGCGTAATGTCATGACGGGTGTACTCGCGGAAAATTCCCTCCTCGCCAATTAGCTCCAGAAGTTTCTCGGCTCCATCTCTTACTCCATAGAGGCTAAACCGAGAAAATGCTTCCAGCGTCGATGCGTTGCTCGCTTGTTTCTCGAAGAGGGTCTTGAATTCCACAGGTCACTCCCAAAACCTTAAATTAAATCTCATAAAGTGATCCATATTTATAGCACAAGTAGTATAACAAGCGTCTATTTGTGCTGGTGGCCGACGCCGAGTGGCAGCTCCTTCGCGTTTTTCGAAGGGGCTGGGTTTAAACTGTCCGATCCTCGAATCACCCGCCACTTCAAAATTCATACCGCGCCAATTTCGCCCTTTGAATCACCGCGCCGGGTGCGGGTTTTCTGACGCCTTAGCGATTTGACTGGCCAATGATTCGCCCGCTAAACACTAGTTGTCTATCCCGCAGGGGCGTAGTGGGGTCTTGTTCGGGTGGTCGCCGTGAATCTAAACCCGCACCCTTGGAAACGAAAGGGTGCGGCACCCGAAAACCTAATGCACTCCAAAGCGTGGCGCAACCGGCATCGAATACCTCTTCGCGCACTACGAAAAACTTACCGCGCCGCTCCTGGGCACCGGCAAGAAGGTCGACAAAAAACGGGAGTGCATTGGGACTCTACCAGGATTTACGTAAAAGTTTCAGGGCGCCGGACGGTTCTAGTGGCACAGGTTTCAACCTGTGCGGGTTTGGGTGGAACGCCGTCAAGCGCAAAACCAAAGGCGCACAGGTTGAAACCTGTGCTACTTAATCCTTGCCGCCGGCGGTCGCGCCACTCAAATTCCGAGATGCCGCTTGACACCCCTCACCTTGTCCCATAGATTCTGCGGGTTAGCCTGCTTACGGAATAGGCGACAACTTAATCCGGGGACATCCATGAATAAACTACGCACGTTTTCCGCAATCCTTGTTTTGTGCGCCTTTGCGCTGACGGCGGCTGGTCAACAGACGCAGCCCGGGACGCAACCTGCGAAGCAGCCCGACAAGCCGGTGAGTTACAACTACCTGTTGCCTTGGGCCGGGAAGGGTCCCCACGTTGCCCACACCGCCGAAGCCGAAGCCAAGGCTCCGTTTCAGATTTTTGACAACGTTTACTATGTGGGTCCGCTGTCGGCCAGCACGTACATTATCAAGACCGATCAGGGCCTGATACTGATCGACCCGACGCTTGAGTACGTCACCGATTTGGTCCTCGAACATATTCGGGCTGTTGGCCTGAACCCCAAGGACATTAAGTACATCCTGATCTCGCACGGACACTGGGACCACACCGCAGGTGTGGCCGCCATGCAAAAGGCTACCGGCGCGAAGGTGGCAATGGCCGCCGGTGACTGGGATGTCTATGAAGCACCGGACCCCAATAACACATTTCAACGAATTCCGCGCGACATGATCATGAAGGACGGCGACGTCATCGAACTGGGAAACACGACGATTCAGTTGTACGTGACTCCCGGCCATACCACCGGATGCCTGACGATGGTGTACACGGTCTATGACCACGGCAAACCGTACAAAGCGATGACCCTGGGCGGGACCGGATACAATATGCCTCCCGGTTACACGAAGAAATTTATTGAGAGCTTTCAGCGAATGCGCGCGATTCCCGACGTCACCGTGCTGTTGCCCGACCATCCGGAAATCAACGATATTTTCGCTTTGGAGAAGAAGCTGCAAATGCGGAAACCGGGCGAACCGAATCCGTTCGTCATAGGTCGCGCGGCGGTGCTGTCGTGGTTCGATGCGGTAATCAAGGGCGCGCAGGAGGTGGATCGGCTTAAGACTTTGGCGAAGCAGGAGTAACGCAACTCCAAATCCGGGAGAAGTTTGACGTTACAACTACGCCAGAACCATTTCTGTATTTTCGCCAGGTGGTTGGGCCATCCTTCAAAAGAGTCAGTACGAAACTTCGGTTCTGCTCAGTTAGAGGCTAAAGCTTCCTCACCAGCCGCGGATTTGCAAATGCAGATACGCATGACGTGGCTTCGAACCGCACCGATCTACGGATACCGGGGCGGCTCATCGCACACCCCCTGCCGAATTTCGACGGCTAGTCATCTGGAAACGCCGGTCGAGATAAAGTGAACTCATTTTCACGAACGATTCAAAACCCCGGGCACTGCCAGCTTGACAATACTTTTGTGCCGCGATAGAACGAGGCTCCAAGCAACTTGCAGGGAAACGGAAAGCAGTTCCAGTAACTCATAACGCAGGTTGTTTTCGATCAGGACAAGGACGCAACTATGCACTTCATCGGTGTGGCAAGGCGCTTTCGCCATCGAGCTGGATGTATGCCACTTATGTTCGCGGTTGTCGCGGTGCTGATGTTGACTGCGCCGTCACTGCAAGCGCAGGTTGATCTGGTGGGAGAGTGGGCGCAACTGGGCCAGGAAGATTCCCCGATACGCGGCGATATCAACATCGGCAATTACGCCAGCTTGCCGATCAACGATGCGACGCGGATGCGCGGCGACACATGGGACGCGGAGCAGTGGACGATGGTGGAGCATTTGTGTCACGCGCACCCTGTCGATTATGCCCCCCGCGGACCCTCCCAGATGCGCATCTGGTCGGACGTCGATCCGCTAACTCAAGGCGTCATTGCCTACCACACGATCATCGAATACATGCTTCCGGAGCGCATCATATACATGGACGGGCGCCCGCATCCGCCGGAATCGTGGCCGCATACCTGGCAGGGGTTCTCGACCGGCGAGTGGGTCGGGGATATGTTGAAGGTGACAACCACTCACATGAAGGAAGGTTATTTCCGGCGCAACGGTATTGCGCGCAGCGAAAATGCGACCATGACTGAATACTTTTTTCGTGACAGGGACGCCCTGACGCTGGTCAGCATCGTCGACGATCCGGTCTATTTAACACAGCCTTTGGTTTGGACTACGGACTGGACCTATGACACAGCTCGACAGCTCTCGCCCAATTTCTGTATTTCCAGCGTGGAGATCGATCACCCGAGAGGCTGGGTAGCGTTCCATTTGCCCGGACAGAATCCATGGCTGCACGAATTCTCGGAAATGACGGGTATCCCGTATGAAGCCACCCGTGGCGGAGCGGAAACGATGTATCCGGAGTATCAAAAGAAACTGGCGACCATGCCAATCCCGCCGAAGCGGAAGGTCGACTCATCGGAGAAGGGCAAGTGAGGTGGAACAGGCCGAAGTGGGCGGGCGACGTGCGAATGCTATTCGTTCTAGCGATCATGATGGCTGTCTCAACGGCAGGGATGGCGCAGGGCCAGGTTTCCGGTCTGGAAGTATCCAAGGCGGGCACGAAGAATATCCATACGCTGCATGTGCGCGGCAATGTGTCCATGCTGGTGGGCGCGGGCTGCAACATTACGGTGCAGGTGGGCGAGCAATACGTTGTCGTGATTGACGCGGGACTTCCGCAGTTCACCGATGAGGTGATCGACACGATTCGCCAGTTGACCAGCCTGCCGATCATGTTCCTGGGAAACACAACTTCCGATCCGGAATATACGGGCGGGAACGCCAAGCTGTTCAAGGCCGGATGGGCTATCCCGAACGCGACTCGCGGATTCGCGCGCGAGGAAGAAAAAGATGCGAGCCGATTGAAGCTGTTGCCGGGAATCACGATTGTCACAACTCTTACCGCTGTAAGCCGGATCAAGGAAGAGACCGGGAAGGACGACGCCATCACCTTCGGCAAGGATGGATTTAAGCTCTACAACAATGAACCAGTATTTTTCTATCCGGTGCGCAAGGCGCGCACCGATGGGGACTCGGTGGTTCTTTTTCGGGCGTCGGACGTGATTAGCGCGGGGCCAATTTTTTCGACGACAAGTTACCCCGTGATTGAGAGCGAAAACGGTGGCAGCGCCGATGGGTTTATCGATGCCTTGAACGACCTGATCGACATGCTGGTGCCGAAATACGGCGAAGAAGGCGGCACGTACGTGATTCCGGGCCACGGACACCTCTCTGATCGCGCCGATGTGGTGAATTACCGCGATATGGTGACCATCATTCGCAGTCGCGTGCAGGACATGGCGAAAAAGGGAATGACGCTGGAGCAGATCGAGGCGGCAAAACCAAGCCTGGACTATGACGGAATTTACGGGACCGACGGCGGCTTGAAATTTACTGAGGCCGTGTATCGCGAATTCACCAAGGGCATGAATCCAGCAAAGCGGAAATAGTCGGGACAGGAACGAAGATGACCAGAAATCGGATTTTTCAAAATCGCGCAGCTTCTTACCTTGCTGCTGTGTGTGTGCTCTTGTTCGCTCTCGGTGTGCCGGGCGGCACTCGCTCTGCGTTCGGACAGGCTGCGCCCGGTGGGGCATCCCCTCAGTCCGCGAAGCAGAGGGCCGGTTTCGATGTGACGGGTTACTGGGTGTCGATTGTCGATGAAGATTGGATGTGGCGGATGATGACTCCCGCCAAGGGCGACTACACGGACGTGCCCCTGAATGCCGAAGGCAAACGCGTGACCAAAATGTGGGACCCCGTAAAAGATCAGGCGGAAGGGAATGAGTGCAAGGCCTACGGTGTGGGCAATATTATGCGCCTCCCGGAGCGGCTGCATATCACCTGGGTGGACGATAACACGCTGCAGATCGAAACCGATGCGGGGATGCAGAAGCGCCTGCTTCATTTCGACGGATCGAAATGGCCAGGCGGCACGCCTGAGTTGCAGGGATTTTCCGTGGCCAACTGGGAGAAGCTGGCGCAAAGGCGCCCAACCAGCGCAGCGTTCGGCGGCCCGGAACCGGGGAAGGGCGGGAACCTCCATGTGGTGACCACGCACATGGCGCCCGGATATCTGTCGAAGAACGGGGTTCCGTACAGCGGCGATGCGACGATGGACGAGCGTCTCCGAGTAATCGACTATAAGGGCACCGATTATTTGATTTTGCGTTCGATTTTCGAGGATCCGAAGTATCTATCTGAGACCTTCACACTGAGCAGTCAATTCCAGCGAGAGCCGGACGGCTCCAAGTGGGACCCTGCTCCGTGCAGGCCGTTGTGGCCGTTGTCCCTTCGCATCGCGACGGGTCGGCAAGGGCCGAATGAGAGCCAGTAAACTGCCGATTGGACATACTGAGTGGTCAGAATTGAATGCATAGCCTTCTTACTTCAGCGCCATCGCCTTTTCCGGGTCTATCCGCACTACCATGTACGTCAAATCTTCGGTCACCTCGGTGAACCAGTGCGGAATTCCCTTAGGAATAATGATGATGTCGCCTTTTTTGACCGGGCGAACATCGTTCGGTTTCGCGACCGTCCCTCTGAATCCCGGCCCAACACTTTCGCCGCCGCCGCTCATCGGTTTCTGGTCGGTCATGACGCCGCCGGTCGCGAGCGTTGCCGAACCTGCCGTGACAATATAAATCTCGCTTACCTTCGAATGGATAACGGGGCCGTCCGGCGTCGCCTTGGGCCGATGCCGCAAGGCGATGCCAACATTAGCATTTCCTACGTCCACCGTACGCATCGTGATACCGCCATCCTTCAATTGCACCTGAGCCGTGCTCGACTGTACCTCGGCTTTCGGAATATATGTGGCTTTCGTATCAGTTTGCGCTGTCGCCGTGGCACACAGTACCAAAAGTGCAGCAAAAATCTTCAACATCGTTCTTGCCATTTTTCCTCCTGGTTCAAGTCGTTTGGACAAGGCGCGAGTTAATCAGGGGAGCAATCTAGTTCTTGTAGCGCTGGGAGTCAACAAGTCATGGATTCGGGTAGCGGCGCTGTTTCCGCGAAGACTGTTACACAGTACAAGACTTTTAGAGCGGATTCGACGGACCTTCTCTGGCGGAAGATTTACTTAGTCCCAGGCACCGGCAAAATGCATGAGAAACCGGGCCAAATAGAAAAAACGACTGGAAAAAATCCAAAACAGGAATTATTTGTTTTTGCTTCAATCACCCACAATTGCATGATTGTTATCGGTCGGATATAGAACGCCAGATCATAGATCTGCCCACCCATACTCGATATCGCCCTAACTATTTATAGTGCTTCCGTCGAGAAGGTCTTGGCTATTTAGCCAGCGGGTCCGGACGAATTTGAAACTTCACTAGTATCGGTTTTGAGGCCGACGTGATGCTTCCATCCTTCCCGATATGGAGACCGTCCTCGGCGTGCCATACGGTGTCCGCGCCGTTCGAAGCGTAAACGCCCCTGCCTTTCCATCCGGCTTTCGGGTCGTCGATTCGCCCGTCCATGCCGCGCGAGTGGAAGCCGCCAATCGGGTACGGCACACGCATCACCACCCATTGACCGGTCTTCGGCATTAAGGCCAGCAGTGAATCCGACCCAGTTCCGTTGGCTATGGGGATATTTTCGCCAAGGCCGAGAGTATTGAACTGGTCCACCCAATTGTAATAGTTCGATTCCGACCGGTAGCTCGTACCCTTGAAGGTCGGGGCCGGCATCGGGTAGAACGACCATCCTTCCTTGCACTGGCGGCCCAAATAGGACTCCGGCCCACCCAGCATTTTGCACTTGCTCCGGTCAAAACTTGCCAGGTGGTTCGAACCGGAAAGCGCCGTCCAGATCACACCGTTCTTATCCACATCGATCCCACGCGGCCGGAAGCCGCCTCCGCCGGAGGTCATATCCAGCGCCCAGGGCTCCGAAGGCACCTGAAACACTTCGCTCACGCAGGTTTCCGGAGGATTCTTGCCCATCGTAAAGCGGATGATCGACCCAGGAAAAGCCTCGGAGGTTCCCCAAACCGAGCCGTCGAGCGGACTGACAATGATTCCGTAGGCCCCGACAACCACGCGCGTATCCAACTTGGGATCGAAGTTGTCGTACGTGACGGTGACCGTGTCCTCTTCATTGCCGCCGCCATGAGTCTTAGGTTCGTTCCAGGGCTTGGTGATCTTGCCATCGCCATTGGTGTCCACCACCGTGGGGCACCAGCCCTGGGATGCTTTTTCGTCTCCGGTCTGGTCGTACATCTTCGTATTGAGCCAGCCGAACACGGTCCCGCCAGGGTTCCCGAAGTACAGCGTCTGGTCCGGATCATTTGCAAACTGCAAATGATGCGTCGCGAAGCAGGTATCGATCATGGTGAACTTCCCGGTCTTCGGATCGTAGTATCCCGTGTTGCGACCGGTGCGCCGCAGCGGAAAGTACTGCGCGTATTTGTTGTCAGACCCTTCCTTGCACCAGGCCGGTTGGTCTGCGGCGTTTCGAACGTGCGCCGTGTACCAGACCCGGCCCTGGCTGTCGAGCATCGGGTTGTGCGGGTCCACGGGATTGAACCGATTGAGCGTCGTCAGCCGCGACGGATTGTCGTACGTTTGGGAATAGGACGCAGGCATCGTGGACCGGTCCACGCGCGCCGGAATCGGCAGCATCTTCGTGGAATTGGTTGCAGGATCGAGGACGGCCAGGAAGTCATTGGCAATATTGGTCCCATAGATCGGTCCGTTGGCATTCAAACGCGGATTGCGCTTGTCGGTCGAAACCTCGTCGTGAATCTTGCCCATCGTATCGGTCCATTCCCACTCTGTAAGGACCACATTGCGTTCCATCCTCTGAGGACGCGGCGGAGCCGGCGGCACCTCTCCGGCAGCAATCCGGTCGCTCCAGCTGGCGAACATCTGCAAGCCGCGCTGCCGCCCGAACTTGCTCATAAACCCACTCATTTCCGCGCCGCGCTGCCCCCGGCGTGTCCGGTGATCCCAGGCGGCGAGGGTCGTATCGCCTTCCCCCTCAGGAATTTCGCGAGTCCACTTGGTCCCCACCTGATGGCATCGGACGCAGGCTTTAAGGTTGTCCACAAATTCCGTGCGCGTCTTAAACTGGGGATTGATCCCATTGCCGGTTGGCCCAGTGCCAGGAAATTCGCTCTCCTTAGGCAGCTCCAACAGAGAAAACCAGTAGCTGGCAGGATAAATCTGCGCCGCCTGTCGCGGATCTTTTGCCACCACAGACGTCAGCTTCAAATCCTGCCCCAGCGTGGACATAATCGCCTTCGAATCGAGCAGCCCATACCCACGCGCCCAGACCTTGTAGTTGGCCTTGGGCATCTCCGGCAGGAGAAACTTGCCTTGATCGTTGGTGACCACGATCTTGCGGAACTTGGTAGGCAAATCGTCCGTTTCGGCAATCACCCAAACACCAGCCTCCGGGCCTTTCTCGGCGCTGCTCACGGTCCCAGTGATGACTCCGGTCGTCTCCGCACCAAAGACCACATGGTTCTTTGTCGTCAGCCACACCGCAACCGCAGCAATCAATATGCCCCCGACCAATCCCAAACGCCGCGCCATGCTTTCTTTCATTGCAATTCTCCTGTCCACTGTGCCCGACCTTCGTTTTCTTAAACTTGGATTACCGTTTCGATCTCCCGGCTGAATGCTTTTATACATCCAAGACCTGTCTGAGTGAAACAAATTGATTTCATCGCAGCCCTAGTAGTGCACCCGTCTGGTTTGCACTGACTTGCAATCGACTGAAATATCCGTTCCCAGGCATTTTCCAGACACCACTTCACATTTGATCACTTTCAAAGCCCAGTTGGTTTATTGTAGTCGCCATGCCTCCGCCTGTTACGACTGGCAATGCCAGGTCACGCCTTAGCGTCGTTCCAAACAGCCGTGGTATCGCTCGTGTTTTACCTGACGCACCCCCCAGTTTTTTACCGATCATTGCCAAGAACTCGTCAATTAGTTCGGATATTCACACTTAGTCGCTTGACATGCAGCCCGAGCCGCTCTACTCTCTGCGCAAAAAGGTGAGGAGCGACTTCGCACTATGAGATCAGCCTGGGTGAAAAGAAATTTCTGTGCGCGAACGAATGCGTGGCTTCTAAGCGGGATGCTGTTCGCTGTCGTCCCCTTAGTTGCGTCCACGGCACGAATTTATGTCACGAACCGGGGCGGCACCACCATCTCTGTGATCGATCCGGCGACGAACAAGGTTGTCGAGACGATTACAGGGGTTGAAGGGCCTGAGGTGGTGCGATTTTCTCCCGATGGAAGCCGGGTGTACATCGTGGCGCGGAGCGAAGACGTCCTCGACGTCAGGGATCGCAAGAGCGGGAAGACAATCAAGAAGGTGCCCATCAGCGGCTGGGGCAACGACGCGATGGTGACCCCCGACGGGAAGCTGATTGTAATTTGCATCTTTAATTCCACTACCGGGCCGGACCCCATTGGGGCGCTGGATATCATCGACACCAAATCCCTCGAAAAGATTAAGACCATTCCCACGAAAGGCGGGCTGCACGATATTGCGGTGACCGGGGACGGAAAGTTTGCGGCTGCGGGGTCGCCGGTGGGGCGTTCGATCACCGTGTTCGACCTTCAGAAGCTGGAAATCGCCTGGGAGGTTCAGTACGACCAGGGGGTTGTGCCCTTGACGATTGAGAGCGGTCCCGACGGCGCGGGCCGACGTATCTTCGCCCAGCTTAGCAAGACGAACGGATTTTCGGTGGTCGATTTTGCGACGCACAAGGAAGTGGATCGAATCATTTATCCTATCGATCCCAAAGGGTACGGCAACTCGTGCGAGGGCATGAGCCACGGCATCGGCATCGCTCCGGACGGCAAGACTCTGTGGGCCAACAGCAGGACGGTCAATTCCGTTTTCGCCTACTCGCTCCCGGACTTGAAGGTACTGGGACGCGTCCCTTTGCCGGAAGTGAAAGTGCTTGGGAAAGAGCCTCGAAGCGGCGGACCCGCCTGGATTACTTTCACACCGGACAGCAAGACCGTGTACGTGTCCACATGCGGGGCGAGGACCGTCACTGCCATCGATGTGAACGGGCTGAAAGAAGTGGCGCGCATCCCTGTAGGAGAAGTAGCGGACCGGATTAGCACCTTGGTGGTGCCATAAAGGTTAGGCTTCGCTTCTGCATCAGACCACGAACTGCCGGCTGTCACACAAATTCATGCTAACGATTAAATGGTGCCTATGATCTCAAAAATTCTGCCAAAGATAATTACTGCTGGAATCGTGGTTGCAGCGGCCATTTCACTGTACGTGTTTGTTCCTTTTGCCAGGGCGCAGGCCTCGCAGGGTGCCGACGCGCAAAAACCGCAGCTCGATTATGAGTTTTTCAAGACGCGCGTCGAGCCGATCTTCCTGAAAAGGCGCTCGGCGGACCACGCGCGCTGCTACGTTTGCCATCAAATCAAGATTCATACCGGCGGACCGCTTAGCCTGCAGACGCTGTTGCCTGGGATGACTTTTTGGACCGAGGAGCAGTCCCGCGTTAACTTCGAGACCGTCTCGAAACTGGTGGTGCCCGGCGACCCTGCATCGAGCCTGCTTTTGCGAAAGCCTATGTCGCCTGAGGCCGGCGGCCTCTCTGACACCCATCAGGGGGGCTGGCAATTTGCATCCGACGACGACCCGGACTGGAAGAACATCAAGGCGTGGGTGATGGGGCAAAAGGCAGCCGGTTCTTCCGCGCAATAGAGTGGGGGCATTTCCTCATCGCTGATAATGCAGCGATGAGGAACCGGGAACCCCTTAGCCTCTAGTGGTTTTCGGAGGCAGTAATCTGGATGGGATATCCGTCCGGATCGACGATGTAAGTGCCCAGCGGCCCATGCGTTTCGGTCAGCGTTATCCCCATCTTTTTCAACTGTTCTGTCACAGCGGCTTTGTCGAAGTGATCCGCCCCGAATGCAAAGTGGTCCACCTTTCCATACGGCGCCACATTCCGAAGCACGAGCGTGCCTTTGCCCACCGACAAACGAAACTCGCCCGGCGGGTTCACGACCTTATCGAAGACCGGGAGGCCGAATACTTCCCGGTAGAATTTCACCGAGCGATCCAGATCCCTTACCTGAATCGAGACATGGCCGTAGCTATTGGCCTGGAATGGAGTAGCGGCAAGCGCTTTTTCCGGCGCCGCGACGGCGGCTGCGGACAAAATCGCCAAGCCCCGAATTAATTCCCGGCGGCTTAGCGTGCCACCCTCGTAGCGGCTTACCAACTGCGAAATCTCGGTTTCCATCATTCCTCCTCGTCTGAAGTGCGGCTGATTGATTAATTCTTTCTGATTCCACTAGAAGCCGGTGAGTTAGCTTCCGTCAATGGCCGGGAGTGTAGCAGTTGTTACATGGAGCTTCAACGGAAACCGCCCCACTACCCTCCCATTCCGGTTTCGACTCTCAGCGACTTTCATATTGACATTCCGTTTGGTGCAACATACAGTCCGCTTCGTTGCTGACCGATTCACCCCCGGCCTCCAAATGCGTCGAAATACACACTTTCGGCTCTGAAAAAAGCTCGAGGCACGATGCAGGAACTCAATTACATGCGTGATTTCAGGACTCCGGGACGAGACGCGATTCTGCGTGGGGCTCTTTTGGCATTGGTGTTTCTGCCGGCGGCGGTTTTGACGCAGCTCGCGCCGCGAATTGCGTCGGCGCAAACCGCCCAGGTTCTGGCGTTCATCGGGGCGCGCGTGATCCCTGGAGACGGCAGCGCTGCGATCGAAAATGCGACGTTCATCGTCCGCGCGGGAAAGATCGTACAGGTGGGAACGCGGGATTCGGTGAAAGTTCCCAAAGGTGCGAAGCAAGTCGATCTGAGCGGGAAGACGATAATGCCGATGTTGGAGGAGCTTCACATCCACGCGGGCTACATGAAAAACGGCGCGACCGACCCGACGATGAAGGACGAAATGGGCATTGTCGGAGGCCACGTCAGCAAGGCGTATTACTCCCGCGAAAACATCATCGATGAGCTGCGGCGCTACCGGTATTACGGCGTAGGCGTCGTGCAGAGTCTGGGCACAGATCGAAACGGACTGGAGCTGCAGATTCGCAACGAGCAGCGATCGGGAAAACTGAAGAACGACACGCTGGCACTGCTCTATACCTCGGACGACGGGATCGTCGCCTACAACAACGGAGACGAAAACGGCGGTCCATCATTCGCGCAGGATGTGGTCCATGAGGCGCGCACGCCCGAGGATGCACGCGAATTTGTCCGCCAGGAGGCGGCGAAGAAAGTGGATGCGATCAAGTTCTGGCTGGACGACCGCAATCACACCAAGCCGCTGATGAGCCCGGAGATTTACACCGCGATCATCGACGAGGCGCATAAGAATCACCTGATCGTGATCGCGCACATCGTGACGCTCGAGCAGGGCAAAGCCGCGGCACGAGCCGGAGTCGACGGGCTGGCGCATTCTCCGCACGACAAAGTTGTGGACGACGAATTCATTCAGTTGATGAAAGAGCACAACGTGTTTCAGTGCTCGACGATATCCGCCTTCATGCCCGACCGCGAATGGCTCGATGAGCCGCAGCTGGCCGACACCGCTCCAGAGTCCTATCGGAACTACTTGAAGGCCATGCGGACCGGCGGTGAAACCAGGCAGCCGAAAGACCCGAACGCCCCGCCGCGCGGGTATCCCATGTTGCTGCTCAGCGCAAAAAAAGAAAGCGACGCCGGCATTCGTATGGTGCTCAGCGGAGATACCAGTGGGGGAGAGGGCAGGTTCCCCGGCTACACAGAGCACCGCGAGCTGCAAGCTCTGGCCGAGGCAGGCATCCCGCTAATGCAAGTGATTCGTGACGGCACGCAGGTTTCCGCTGACGCTCTCGGGCTGAGTGACATGGATAGCCTGGCAGTCGGCAAGCGAGCGGATTTTATTGTGCTCGATGCCAACCCACTCGACGACATCAAGAACACGCGGAAAATCTCCGCCGTTTATGTGGATGGACAGGCCATCGATCGTGCGGCAATGCGCGAACACTGGAGCGCAACCGCGGGCCGCTGACGTTCGTCATAAGTCCATAGCTTTCCAATCGCGCAGAGAGAAACACGAAGGAGATTCCTTGCGGCTACGGTTCTTCTTTCCCCTGGTGGCCATAACTATTCTGTGGGGCTTGAATCTCCGCGCATCAACGATCACCGGAATAGTAAAAGGGCCGGATAACGCGGCGTTCTCGGGTGCCTTTGTCGAAGCTCAAAATCTAAAAACGAAAATTACTGTCGCTGTGCTGTCCGACACGCAAGGACATTACCGAATCGAGAACCTAACAGCCGGGCAATACCGCATCTTCATCCGTGCAGTCGGATTCATTGCCGATCCCCGGACAGGCGTGAGCCTCACAGCCGATCAGAACGTTTCGTTCGATTTCAATTTGCAGACCGGAATAGTCCACTGGAATGACATTTCGGTGTATCAAGGGAAAGTTCTTTTTCCAGCGGGGCGCGGGAAAGACCTGCTTTTCAAGAACTGCGATATTTGCCATGGCTTTCAGACGCGCTTGGCCTCAGTCACGCGGGACGCGGATGGCTGGAGAGACCGAGTCCAGTACATGCGTACAACGATGGGCTACGGTCTGGCGCGATTCACCGATCAGGATGCATCGGACCTGGCAGCCTATTTGACGACTTTGTTCGGTCCCGATTCGGTGTTGCCGAAATCTTCGGAGGAAATGCCGGGATATAAGGATACGGTGCGACCATTCAGCAGCGACGCGTTGAACATTGTTTATGTGGAATACGACATGCCAGGCCCGAGCCGCATGCCGTTCAGCGCCGCTCCGGATAAGAACGGCTACCTATGGATTCCGAATTATGGCGCGGCGAATAAAATTACGCGCCTCGATCCGAAAACAGGTGAGATGCAGGACTTTTCGGTCCCCAATATAGGCACCGCCGCCATTCATTCCGCCATACCCGCCCCGGACGGCTCGGTTTGGCTGGCCGAGCAGGCATCCAATAAGCTCGGACGCTGGGATCCCGAAACGCAGCAAATCACGGAATATCAGGACACGCGTTCGAAGCATACGGTCCGCGTGGATTCGAACGGCAACATATGGTCCACCGGCTCACCTCTGACAAAATTCGATCCGATAACAAAGAAATTTACGCACTTCGATGAGGTCGCACAGTCCTACGACGTAAAACCGGATAAGAATGGCGACGTCTGGTTTACCAGCCTCTACGGACATGAGATCGGCAAAGTCGATGGCGCAACAATGAAGGTGACGCAGTGGGCTCCGCCAACGCCCGGCTCCGGTCCGCGAAGGATGGATATCGCGCCCGACGGAATGATCTGGGCCGACGAATTCAACGCCGGGAAAATGACGCGGTTCGATCCCACAACGCAGACGTTCAAGGAATACCCTTTGCCGGGAGCCGATCCCACTCCCTACGCGTTGGGATTCGATGCGGACGGCTACCTCTGGTATAACTCCCATCACATGGACGTGGTGGCCCGCTTCGATCCGAAGACCGGAAACGTGATCGACTATCCGTTTCCGCATGCGGAGGTCGATATGCGCGAATTCTTCCGCGACTCGCAGGGAAGGATGTGGTATGGGTCTAACCCGAACAACAAAGTTGGCTACTTCTATCTCACGAAGAAGACGGCGGAGGGGGCTGGGAAGGACTTAAACCAAAATCACACACACTGAAGTGTGTGCCACCAGTAGCACAGACTTCAGTCTGTGCGCTTTTGGTTTTAGGGTTTCTCAACACCGGAGAGAATCCATGAATAAACCGAAAAGTAGCGACAGTGTGACACTCTCCCGCCGGGAAGCTCTCCAGGTTGGCGGAGGAGCGGTGCTAGCCGCCGCAGGCTTGCTGTTGGGGGGGGGTGGCGCAACTCCACTGCGCGCGCAGGATGCTGTCGACCCGAACACTCTGCCGCCACTCGACCCTCGGTACCCGATGCCGCCCACTTGGAACAGAGAACTGCGCAAGCTCGCTCCCAACGTGTACGCCTACACGCAAGGCGGAAGCCCGAACGCCAGATTCCGCGGCATTTCGAATGCGGGATTCATTGTTGCGGACGATTACCTCTTTGGCATCGACGCGCTGCAAGCCCCCATTCCTGCAAAAGCATTCATCGCCGCGGCGAAACAGGCTACCGGCAAGGATTTCGGGCGTCTGCTGGATACGCACCATCACGGCGATCACGTCAATGGCAATCAGTTCTTCACGCACGCGGAAATCCTCGGCCATCCCTATTGCCGCAGCGAAGTTGTGAAGGCTATTTCCAGCACGCCGAGGATGTGGACCCCAACGCCGGGAGTGGCGGACATCGCTGAGGAACGCAAACTCGTGCCGCCTACCATCACGTTCAAGGACGATCTCACTTATTTTATCGGCGACACCGCAGTGCAATTCCGGTTTGCCGGCCCCGCGCATACGTGGGGCGACATGATGGCCTACCTGCCGAAGCAGAAGATTCTGTTTGCTGGGGACGTGGGCTTCTTCTGGGTCGCGCCGCTGGCCAATAACAGCTTCGTCAGCAAGTGGGTTGAAACCTGCGACAGGATCGCGGGCTGGGATATCGATGTAATCGTGCCCGGACACGGTCCCATCGGAACGAAAAAAGATCTCGCGGACATGGCCGACTATTTTCGCGTCCTCGGCGTCGAGGCCCGCAAACGCTATGACGCCAAAATGTCGCCGGGAGCAGCCTGCGCGGAAATCCGGCTGGGAAAATTCGATAACTGGATCAGCCGGGAACACCTGCTTCCAGGCGTGGTCCGCTACTACGAAGAGTGGGACGGCTCACTTACTCCGGATTACAACGCCGAGGCCGTCCGCGAGGCGACGATCGAGTACAACCAGATCAAGGCCGCCGCGAAGAAAATGAGTGAAATGATTCCACTGTCACGAATCGACGGGTTCGCCGAAGTTTGAGAATGGAGATGGTTATGCGCGCGTCGCAAAAGATAAAAACAATTTTGCTCGCCGGCGTTCTTGCAACATTGCCCTCAGGCGCATTTCACGCACAGAATGCCGCGAGCAAAGCGGACTCCGCCGCGCCTGCGCTGCCCAAGGATGTCGATCCCGAATCCTTGAACAGGCTGCCATTGCCGAAACGCGACGACATGGACGATTACGGCAAGAAAGTGTTCGACAAATATCTGACCGATCCCGGCGACGCCGTGACGCATCTGCGTACACCGGCTGGCATCCGCCTTTACAGCCCGCAAATCGCCGAAAATCTGCGGGACGCCTCTCAGTACCTTCGCTTCGGAACAGGATTGGGGAACAGGCTCACAGAGATTGCAATCCTGGTCGAGGCTCGCGAAATGGACGATCAATACATCTGGGCCTCCCACGAACCGGCTGCGCGGCGGGCGGGAGTCGAACCGGCGATCATAGACATCATCAAAGCCAACAAACCGGCGACAGGCCTTGGAGAAAAAGAAACCGTGATCATTACCTACGGCCGCGAACTGTTCGAACGCAAAAAAATTTCCTCGCCGACATTCGCAGCAGTATTGCGCCTGTTCGGCCGACGCGGCACGGTAGATTTGGCCTCGCTGATGGGAGTTTTTACGACCATCTCCATGCTGGATGAAACTGTAGATATTCAGTTGCCCGAAGGACAAAAACCGACGCTTCCTCAACGATAGGCGCGCGGTTGCGTCCATACCACGATAATGAGAGGCTCTTGGCATGCTCAAGCGAATGGTCTTCATGGTTTTGGGAATGATCTGTTTAAGCGCTCAGTTGTCCGCAGCGAGCGCGGTAGCCGCATTGACGGGCATCGTCAGCTCTGACGCCGAAGGCCGGATGGAAGGCGTCGTGGTCAGCGCCAAGCAATTGACTGGCACGATCACAGTGACCGTAATCAGCGATTCCAAGGGGCGCTACACTTTTCCGCAAGGCAGGCTGGCTCCTGGGAAATATAGCCTCGCCATCAGGGCCATTGGCTATGACGCTGCCGACCCTGCCCTGACCGTAACGGTGGGCAAAGGGAAAACCGAATCGAACATCAAGCTAAACAAAACGGCTGACCTCGCTGCGCAACTCAGCGATGCCGAATGGCTGTCGAGTGTTCCGGGTACAGATGCGCATAAGGAATATATGTTTGTGACGTGCTCGCAATGCCACACGCTGGCGCCCGTCATGAACAGCAAATACGATTCCGCCGGCTGGATGACCACGCTGGCGCGAATGAGCGGATGGGATCAGGCCAGTTTCATTAATATGCCTATAAAGTCCCCGGACAAGCGCGGAACGGCTTACGGGAACAAGGAGTTTGCCGAGTATCTGAGTTCGATCAATCTTAGCAAGAGTGCGACGCACAATTTTGAATTGAAGACGCTGCCCCGGCCTAAGGGGGCAGACACCAAAGTCATCATTACCGAATACGATCTGCCCCGCCCCAATGCGGAACCACATGATGTGTCGCCGGGCAAAACAGGAATGATCTGGTACCAGGATTTTGCGGAAGGCATCCTCGGCCGGTTGAATCCCGCCACCGGGAAAATCAAGGAATGGACCGATTCGCTTACGAAGCCGGGATATCCTTCCGCGTTTCAATGCCTTGAATGGGACCGGCAGGGCAATATCTGGACCGGCAGGCACGATTGGAACGGCCTCGCCAGGTTCGATCTAAAAACCGAACAGTTCACCAACTACGATCTCCCCGAAGGCGTCAAAGCCGATCTGATAAGCGTAGGCGGCGACGGGACCGTATGGGCCAAAGACACGGCGAACAATTTCGTATACCGGTTGGATCCGACCACCAAAGAAGCAACGCCTTTCGCGGAATTTCCCCCGGAGATGATGGCCAAGGATTACAAAGGCCCGCGCCATCACATCTATGGCGTTACAGCCGACCCACAGGGAAACGTGTACGAGGCGGACATTCAGGGAGGGGACATTTTCCGAGTCGATGGAAAAACGCGAGAGGTGAAGACGTATCAAATTCCCACGCCGAATTCCGGCCCACGGCGAATGCACCTGGACACCGAAGGTCGCCTTTGGTTTGCGGGATATTACAGCCAGACAATCGGGATGCTCGACATCAAGACTGAAAAATTCCGGGAGTGGACCTTACCGGTCCCTTGGTATGGGCCCTACGATGTCGTGGCAGACAAGGATGGCTTTGCGTGGACCGGGACGATGAGCAGTGAGATCATTCTGCGTCTGAATCCCAAAACCGGAGAATTCAATCAATATCAGTTGCCGCGTTTGGGCGTAAATGTTCGCAGGGTGGAAGTCGATAACTCGGGCGCGCGCCCGGTCTTCTGGGTCGGCGAGAACCATCAGGCTAAAATCGCCAAAGTGGAAATTCTGGATTGACAACTTATCCATACAAATAAGTCCTCTCAAATCTTTCAAATCAGTCGTGACTCAGGTTAGCATTGTGAAACCTCGCGAATGGTGATGGCTGATCTCGCTATTCTTTAGATAGTTTGGCTTCCATTGATTGTTTTAACTGAGTCAGTCTTCACCCCACCTACTGGTATTCTATTGGCGGGGCGGAAAGACACCGAATCGTGAGGCCCGCGTTCAATAGCTTTAAGACTATGCAGGATTTTTCACCAGAATCGTCTTGCGAAAAGCGGTCTCCGGAGTCCAGTCGTGAGGCTGGTTCAATACCCAGCCGTTGTCAACCTAGATTGGAGGATATGTCAGCGGATTTTTCTCGTTTGGAGGAGATGTACTTAGGTAGATGACTGAGAGAAGCCGCTTGTTAAGAAATTCCCCAATAAATTCCCTTTGTTGCCATATAGGCGCGCATTCCCTGCAAGCCCTTTTCGCGTCCAATGCCGCTTTGTTTGACGCCACCGAATGGGGTGGAGATTGAGGCTTGTTTGTAAGTATTGATCCAAACTGTGCCGGTCCGCAGCGCGCGCGCTACTCGCCATGCGCGAGTGTAATCGCTTGTCCAGATTCCTGAAGCGAGGCCGAAATCGTTGTCATTGGCCTGGCGCACCAGATCGTCTTCATCTGCGAACGGAATTACAACGGCCACCGGGCCGAAGATCTCCTCCCGGGAAATACGCGCATTGTTATTGACGCCGGTCAACACTGTAGCCGGGTAATATGCGCCTTTTTCGTAACTCGCCCCCGCGGGCTGCTTGCCTCCGGCGAGGACCTGTGCTCCTTCCCCAACGCCGATTCCCACGTATTTCTCGACATGTTCGCGATGCGAAAAACTTGCGAGCGGGCCCATCTGCGTATCTGGGGACTCGGGATTTCCGATGCGATAGTTTTTCGCATAATCGCCGAGCGCCGAGAGAAATTCCTTCAAGATCGTCTGCTGAACGAAGATGCGTGAGCCTGCTATGCAGGACTGTCCGCCGCCGGAGAAAATTCCGTCTCCCGTTCCGCGTACAGCTTTTTTTAGATCGGCATCGGCGAAAACAATGTTCGGCGACTTGCCTCCAAGTTCAAGGATGACCGGCTTCAGTAGTTGCCCGGCTGTCGAGGCAATCGCCTTGCCGGTTTTTGTTCCCCCCGTGAAGCTGATCATGTCAACGCCGGGATGCTCGACCAGCGAGCGACCCACTTCGCCGGTGCCGGCGAGCACATTGACCACGCCCCGTGGAAAGCCCGCTTTCATCACCAGGTCCGCGTATTCCAAGCTGATCATCGGGGCTACTTCTGAGGCCTTTAGAATCGCCGTGTTTCCCGCCGCGAGTATGGGAGCGAGCTTCTGCGCTTCGAGTGTGACCGGGGAGTTCCACGCGGTGATTGCTGCGACCACGCCGACCGGTTCGTGCACCGTCATGGTCCAATAATTTCCGCGCGGGGGAGTTACTTCGCTCTCAAACGTTTCGCAGGCGCCGGCGTAATAGCGAAAAGTTCCGGCGGCGCTGGCCACTTGCTCGCGGCACTCTTTCAGCGTCTTGCCATTGTCCTGCATTTGCACGCGGGCGAGCCGCTCGGCATCGGCTGTGATCAGTTCTCCGAGGCAATACAGAAGGCGTGCGCGTTCGTGGAATTTTAGATCGCGCCATTTTGGGTCGGACATCGCCGCTTGCGCTGCGGCGACGGCAGAATTCACATCGGCTTTCGAGGCAGAGCCGATTCGGGCGATTTCGCTGCCGTCCGCCGGATTGACCGAGACGAACGGCTCGCCGCTGCCTTCCACCCATTCGTTGTTAATCAGGAACGATCGAACTTTGCTCGTCAACGTTGCCCCACTTGATTCCATTTGCCCCTCGCTCAAGTGCCCCGTCGATATTCTTCAGAATTGATCCTGGCCGTCTCGCTTCCGTGAAACTATCCGGCGTTGGTTTTCGTTTCCTGCGGCTGCGGCAGAAAAACCACGTCCGCTGGGGGGAGTTTTCCCTCCTCCATGTATTGAATCGCGTTGCGCACGGCGGCGTCGATCACGGACTTGAAGTTGTCGATGGTCGCCCCGGCGAGATGCGGAGTCACAACCGTCTGTTCCAGACCGAGCAGCGGACTTCCCACCGGCGGCTCCTTCGAAAATGCGTCGATGCCTGCGCCGAACAGGCGGCCTTCGGTTAGCGCGACTGCGAGAGCCGCATCGTCAATCAATCCTCCGCGCGCGCAATTGATCAGCACGGCTCCGGGCTTCATCTGATCGATTCTTTCTTTGCTCATCAAATTCGCAGTCTCCGGCAGCAATGGCAGGTGCAGCGACACGATGTCCGAGGTCGCCAAAAGTTCATCGAGGGGGAGACGGTGAACGCCCAGCTTCTGTTCCATTTCTACCGGAAGAACGACCGGGTCGTAGTAAACGATATCGCATTCAAATCCCCTGAGCAGCTTCACCAGCTCTTTGCCGATTGCGCCCAGGCCGATCAGGCCCACTCGCTTGCCGTGAAGCTGGCGATTTACGCCTCGCGAATCTTCTTTCGACCACTTTCCTTGGCGCGTCTCGCGGTCGATCACGACTAATCGCCGCAGCGTTGCGAGAATCAGCAACAGCGTATGCTCGGCCACGGGGATGGCATTGCACCCAGCCAATTTGGCGACCGCAATTCCACGCTCTGCGCAGATTTTCAGGTCGATGCGGTCAACGCCTGCGCCGAGCTTCTGGATAAAACGGACGTCTTTGACAATGGAAAGTATTTCCGGAGTGACCGGCGCGGCCATCACGAAGAGCAGTTGAGCTCCCGCCAGCGCTGCGGTCTGATCCTTTATTTCGCGGCTCTCGGTAAACTGCGGCACCCAGCCGTTTGGCAGGCTGCGCCGGATGGTGTCATAAATATTTGGATGATAGCGGTCTAAGAATGCGACCTTTATGTTCGGCATGGCTGTAATTCTATAATACGGAGTTCGAATGTGGAATTGTTTCGCAGAATGGCGTCGAAAGCGGGTCGTCCAGCGTGCCGATTTCCAACTAGCCAATTTTCAGAAGGTTAGTTCGGGTGATGATTCTTTCAGCATGGCCGAATAGCGACTGGTGATAGTCTACTGAAGAATATGGCGACAAGTAATAAATTCATCGTCGTCGAGTTAACCTCGATGCATTGGCCTGCTGCGCTACAGATTCCATCAGGGCGGTTTCGACTGCTTGTAGCGGCGGATACAAGTGGGTGCTCCTCTTAAGCCCTTGCTGAGTTCGCTCAATGCGCGTTAGAGCGGGGAATGGCTTATTTCAGTGTGTGGGGACCTGATTGCGAGCGATTTCACGAGGTGGTGGACGCGGTCATTGTCGAGGATGATCTAGGGAAACGTCTTTTCGTCGGACCGAACGCAAACGACGCCGTTATGACAACCTGGCACGCAGATGATACATTGGCTGAAGCTCTTGACTACTTTGCTATTTTAGCATGCCCAACCGATGGTTTTACGGTTGGTAGCGACTACTGGATAGCAATGTGCGTACACAATCCTGAATGGGCAACAACTATTAGGCGACAACTAGAATACAACAATCGCCAGTAAGTATTTTCCAAGTGGATGGTGGTCCCTCAAGTCGAGTGATTTAGATGGAGACTGACCCACTACCAGATGCCCGGATCGCGTTGCCCAAGTGGAGCCCCCCAGTGTATGCTCTCAACACATGGGACGATCTTTGCGGCACAGATGACTGGGACAATCGAACTCAACGACGGTCAATGACCTCACCCCCAAAAAATAAGTTTCCTCTTTCCGACGCTTGCGATTCCCACGTCCACATCGTGGGACCAACATCGCGATTTCCTCAATCGGACGAACGGCATTACACCGCAGGATTTGCCAATATGGAAACCCTGCGCGATCTGGCTACACCGACAGGAGTGAGCCGTTACGTTCTGGTGCAGCCGAGCTTTTACGGCACGGACAATACCTGCGCGCTGGAAACGCTCGAGGTTCTAAAGGGAAACGGACGCGGAGTCGTCGTCATCGACCCGGCAGCCGTTACTTCCGCGCAATTGGAAGAGTACGATCGACGCGGGGTTTGCGGAGTACGCCTCAATTTTTACAGCAAAGTTAGTCCACTCGCGTCGGCTGGGTTCAGCAATGCGTTGCAGCAATTCATAAATGTGCTGCCGGGCGCCAAATGGCACGCCGAAGTCATTGCGACTCTGCCCACTCTTGTTTCCATTGCGGAGACCATTCGTCATTCTACATTGCCAATCGTGATCGACCACTACGGTTTGCCTGAAGATGCCGCGCCGGATAGCAATCTGGGCCGTACTCTGCTCGATCTGCTCCGACTGCCGCATGTGTGGATGAAGCTTTCAGCTCCCTACAGAGTGGTTCACAATCCGGTCGCGACGATTCCCCCGGCAGAATGGCTTGCAGCACTTTTGGAGACAGCCCCGGATCGCTGCGTTTGGGGCAGCGATTGGCCGTACGCGCCGTCGCGGAAAGATCAGACGGACAAGAGTGTGGCGATACCATACCGAAATATCAGCTATCCGCAGGCGCTGGCGGATTTTATCGACGCCCTCCCCGATGCCGCCCTGGCTGAGCGGATTCTAGTTTCAAATCCGGCACGCTTGTATGGATTCGGTCTGGCCCAGACTGCTCCGCGTGGAAGTGCAGCTTGAGCGGTAGTCCAACTGGTGTAACCGACGCAAAAATCCTCAGCAGTGGATTGGAGTTTGAGCGCCGCACGTTCGCAAAAATCTTCTGGAGACTGCTTCCTTTTCTTGCCGTCAGTTACCTGCTGGATTACATGGACAGGAACAACGTCGGCTTCGCCGCTCTCGGGATGAACCATGCGGTGGGACTAAGCGCCGCGCAATTCGGAACCGGCGCGGGAATCCTATTTCTTGGGTATTGCTTCTTCGAAATTCCCAGCAATCTTGCCCTGCATCGTTACGGGACCCGCGTATGGATTGCCCGCATCATGGTTACGTGGGGAGTGGTATCAGCGGCAACGATTTTCGTTGCCGGGCCGAAGAGCTGGTATCTTCTGCGATTTTTACTGGGCGTGGCCGAGGCGGGCTTCTACCCAGGAATCATGTTCTATCTGGCGACGTGGTTTCCTGCGGAGTACCGGACGCGAGCGCTGGTCTGGTTCAATTTGGCGATTCCTGTTTCCGCGGTGGTTGGCGGGCCGATCTCCGGAGCGCTGCTGGGAATGAACGGCCTCGCGGGACTTGCCGGATGGAAGTGGCTTTTTCTTGTCGAAGGCTTGCCGGTCGTTTTTCTCGGGTTCGCTGCGCTATGGATTCTTACGGAGAAACCGGAAGATGCGAAATGGCTGACGGACGAACAAAAAAAGCTAGTCCGCGAAAGAGTTTCCAGCGAGAAACGCGTGAAGGAAGTCCAACGTTTGCTGCCGGCGCTGAAAGATCCGCGGCTTTTGCTTTTAGCCTTGATTCAATTCGGTTTTACGACGGGCTCGTACGGAGTGGGCATCTGGCTTCCGCAAATTATCAAGACAGGTGAAATTTCCAATTTGAAGGTGGGCCTCATCACTGGGGTTTGCTACACCATTGCCTGCATTGGAATGATTATTTGGGCGGGGCAGGTGGACCGGTCCGGAAAAAGAATCAATAGTCTGATCATCGGCTGCCTTCTCGCGGCGGCGGGGCTGGTGTTTTCGCTCAATTCGAAGCACTTCTGGGTTTCATTGGTGTGGATGACGGTGTCGCTTGTCGGGCTCAACGCGGCCCGCGCGGTTTTCTGGACCATTCCTCCGCGATTCCTTACCGGTATTGCCTCTGCGGGAGGCTTGGCGTTCATGAATTCGATCGGCACCATGGGCGGGGCTGTGGGCCCGGCGCTGATGGGATGGCTGAAGGATCGCACCCACTCGTATTCAGCGGGATTGATGGCGATGGCTGGATTTATGACGCTGGCCGCTGTGCTTTCCTGGTCGATTAAGTCTTTCTTCCCGCAAGAGTGAAATTTAATTTGAGATTGCTGTAATCCGCCTCAAATCTCCCGCAATGCATTGAACTGCGCGACATATCCTGACGGATCGATTCGGGCGGCGATCACCGTTGTTCGTCCTGATTTCAGCGCCGCGCTTAGCGCGTCCGACAAACCTTTCTCGGTATCGACGACCGTGCCGTCTGCGCCAAAGCCTTGCGCCAGGCGATCCCAATTGATTCCGCCCAGGCCGACGCCGTACGTCGGAATTCCCTTCAGCTCCTGCTTCACGCGAATCAGGCCGATCTGCTGGTCGTCGAATACGATGCTAATAAACGGCAGTGACTCTCGCTGCGCGGTCTGGAGTTCTGCGACCGCCATCAGGAAACCGCCGTCACCAGTGAACGCAACGACCGGCCGCGTAGGATGCGCCAGCCGCGCGGCCATCGCGCCGGGAATGGCGAACCCCATCGAGCCTAGTCCGTTCGATGTGAGGAATTCGCGTGGGCCGTAGGACTGCCACTTCTGCACCACCAGCAAACGGCTCACACCTGCATCGCATGTGGCGACCGTGTCGCGCGGCAGGACGCCTCGCGCTACTTCGAGCGTGCGTTGCGGCGATAGTCCCGTGCTTGGCGTGTTCAGCGCGTTAGACACCTTATCGCGAAACTCCTTCGCGGCTTGTTGGCCCCAGGATTTTTCCGGCGTCCATTCGGCCAGTCCTGCGAGCAGCGATTGCAGATCGCCGATCACCTCGGCGGCTGCGGGTACCAGGGCATCCAGACTGGGCGTGGAAGCGAAAGACAATACCGGCAGCGTGTAGGGCCACGGCTTCGGCTGCAATTCGATGGCGTCCATGCCAACGGTTACGATCAAGTCCGCCTGATTTACGAGTTCCCTTTCGATCGTTCCGCCGATGATGCAACCGGCGCGCAGAGGATGGTCTTCGGGAATTACGCCCTTGCATTTCGTTGTCGTCAGAACGGGCGCGCCGAGTCTTTCGGCGAGCGTCACGAATTCTTTTGAGGCCTTTGACCACAGCACTCCCAGCCCCGCGAGCAGAATTGGGCGCTTCGCCGATTCCAGCATTTGTAGCGGGACCTTCAGTCCTGCGCGGTCCGGAATGACAGGGACGATATTTGGCAACAGCAACGGTTCTGCCACCAGAGTTGCCGCTTCGCGAGTCGTCTCAGCCGATGGCAGATCGAATTGCACCGGGCCGGGCGGCGGAGCAGTGGCGACTCGCATCGCGCGGCGAATCTGCTGACGCACTGTTTTCGCGCCAATCGTGCCGTTCCACTTGGTGATCGGGGTGTACAAGGCCAGGTGATTCAGCCGTTGCCGGAGTCCGGTTTCGTATGTGTGCGGCGGATACTGGTCGGTGATGACGATCAAAGGGCAGCGGTCCATCCAGGCGTGTGCCACGCCGTTCACCATATTCGCGGCGCCCGGGCCGCGCGTTGAAAGGCAGACTCCTGGCGAGCCAGTGATTTCCCCCCACGTGGAGGCGAGCATGGCCCCGGCGGTTTCCTGCTTCATCAGGATGAAGCGCATGCCGCGCACGCGGGCGGCATCCATCATCTCGACGGATTCGCCTCCGGGATGCCCTACGATGAAAGGAGTCCCCGCATCGCGGAATGCCTCTACCAGTACCTCTACTGTGTTAGCCATAATCGTCTGGTGATCCTCAAGTGGAAATAAAAACGTTGAATCAAACACATTATGCTAGCAGAGACGCATTTGCCTTGTCTGCAATATAGAATGCGAATCCGCAATCACAACAGAAAGGCAATGACTGGTAACCTCTTTCTTGTGGGTCTCCAGAATCCAGACTCGAGATGTTTTGCATGGTTGCAGATGCTGAGATCGTGAAAAGATCGATGTTTCGTTTATGCTTAGCCGCATTTGCAAAAATGTGAGTCTCTTTTAGGTCTTGCGAAATATTGCCCCACGTCGTTTTGCGCCACTTCCATTATTAGATTTTGCGGGGCTCATTTCTTTGGGTGCGCGTGGAATGCAATTGTTCTTATCACTCCGAGCATAGATTTGGCAGCAGACTCTTCTCTCCCTATGTTTTCTCCCTGATTGAGTCAGAGGCATTGGATTGCGGCCACATCGCGGCAACGGACCATAAAGCTGCCCCGATCACGAAATAGTAGTAGTTGCAAAAAGCCTGTTTGTTAAAGGCGAAGAATGTATAGCAAATGATCGTTACGGCGGCAGCGAATCCGGATGGGGAGCGCTCGCAACGATAGATTGCAATGACGATGGCGGGAATTAGCATCAGGAACGGCGTCCAAACCGACGGCCAATGGCCGCCATTGTGATTGCGTATCCAGACCATATAACTGAGAGAGTCATCACGAAATGGCTGCACGAATTGAAATTGCACCACATCGCGAATGAATTCATGAGGATTCCAGGCGATAAATGGCAAGGTAACCGCCGCGACCACCAGACTCGCCTTGGCAAGCATCTTCACTACTTTCCTGAATGGATTTGGTCCTTCCACAAGCAGAAACAGTGCCGGCAGCAGGATCACGGTATATTGCTTTGTGGCCAGTAAAAAGCCGAGAGCCCAGGGCAGTCCTCTGCGCCACCGGCAAGCGCAAAACATGACTAGTGAAAATGTGAAGAGCAACAATGGTTCGGTCCAGGACGCGTCCATCACGTCGAACGCTTTTGGATTGACCAACAGCAACAATGCCATAAATGGTCCCCACCGCCCCGGCCTTGCCAGGGCCATCAGCACGGCGGTCAGGCCCGTCGCGACCAGGCAGGCAAAACGGCAATCGCCGCCCAGCAGATATCCCGGCATCATCATTAGCAGGCTGAATGGCGGATACGGATACCCGTACGTGAGCCAGCCGTTATTATCCACGACGCCCGGTCCGTAGGCGGGCGCGCCCGGCCCAAATCTGTGTGGATTCTGAAATTCGGCGGAATTACCCTCGCTGTACATATTCGGGATGCGCGTGGCGTAGGGGTTTTGGCCGTTTTTTAAGGCCTCCGCGGCGGCCTGATGAAACAGGAACACATCGATCTTGGGATCCTTGGCGCGCTGTGGTGAAACGAATGTAAGCGCGTAAACGGCGCAGAAGCCGATGACCATAACAAGCAGCAGAGGAATCCGAATGGCGCCCAGATCGGTAATCTGCAGGAAACCCAGCGCCGCCAGAATCAAAACCGGAAGGCAGATGGCGGGATCTTTCAAGTGCTGGGTCAGAGTGAAGATCAAGGGGACGACGATAATTACGGACAATAGGACGGCGGCACGCTTGCGCAGCAATTCTTCGACGCTGCGCCCGGGGCGGAAAATAATCGCCGTAAAGCAAGCGATCCCCGCTATCGTCAGAAACACTAGTGTAAGCGGATGGTAGCCATTCTCATTGATTGTTAGATCCAGGAACAAGGCGCATAACGGCATGCCCAGTGCGAACATCGCGCGATCCTGGGCGTTCAGCGGCGGTGTGCGAGTCGTCATCCGTTTGAGTGTCAGATTAAACCACAGCGTAGAAGTTCATGCGAGTGGGACCGCAAAAGTCTGCGTGGAGAGGTCCAAAAAGCTTTTTCTACGTGAACAGATTTACAATTTTCACGGGCAGGGAAGACCGGGAAGGCTTGAATCCATCTTTGGCCCCCAGCATCTTCGATCCATTCACCTACACTCTCCTGTATCTGGAATGGACCGATTGAAACTGCCGGAGCTCCATATGAGATATCTTTTGAAAAATGAAACGAGCCAGGAGAAAAAGTATGCTCAGACCATAGACTACACTCGCCCCAAAGCTCGCGTTGGACGCTTCAGGAAAATATTTCGTCGGGACCGGCACTTCTCTGATTTTGAAATTTAGATGAACTGCCTGGACGAGGATTTCCTGATCGAAGACGAAATTATCGGAATTCAGCAGGAATGGAATTTCTTCCAGAGTCCGGCGGCTATACGCGCGGTAACCGGTGTGATACTCGGATAGATTCAGCCCGAGTGTCCAATTCTCAAGCTTGGTAAGAAATCGATTTCCCAGATATTTCCACCAGGGCATGCCCTGTTCCATTGTGCTGCCGCTGAGGAATCGGGACCCGAGTACGATATCGGCCTCGCCGGCCTTGATCGGGGCGACGATTTCCGGCAGCAGCGCCGGGTCGTACTGATAGTCCGGGTGGAGCATGATAATAATATCGGCGCCCTCTTTGAGGGCCTCCGAGTAACAAGTCTTCTGGTTGGCGCCATAACCGAAATTTCGCGTGTGAACGAAAACCGTAAGGTTCAATTCCCGCGCAATTTCGATGGTTTTGTCTGTGCTGCCATCGTCCACCAGAATGATCTGATCCACGGCATGATGGGGAATATTTTCGTAGGTGATCTTGAGAGTTTTCGCCGCGTTATACGCGGGCATCACCACAACCACTTTGGGCTTGTTCGATTTCTCCATATTCGCGCACCGGAAACTTCGCGTTGAATCTCTTCCTGGGCTGAGAGCCTAACCCTCCTATTCAGACGAGTCAACGACGAGTTGTTCCGGGTCTCCGTGAGAGCCTTCCGCACTCGGATGAAATCCTGCTCGGGCACGTCCAACACAGTGCTGGTCACCTGGTTTTGGGCAAGCTGCACAGGCGGAATCGGGAGCGGCCCTGTATTTTTTGCGCCTCCGAATCGAACGATAGGGTGAGTCAGGAGTTCGAAATCCTATGAGGCCGCGGGTGTTGAACTTGTTTGAAGCGCTCGAAGTAGTACCACAGGAAACCAAACGGAATAAACAGATAGGGGATGTACTTCCATGGTCGCCTCTCATAACGGACGCATTGATACAACGCCCAATATGCGCCGATGGGGGAAATAATGAATGCCGGGCTTATGAGAGCATAGTATAACCTGCGGTCAGGCCAACGATTGGGGTTGACCAAAGGAGTAAAAATGAAGATGGCGACAACAACACAGCCATAAATCATTGGTATCAGCCAAAAAAGTATATTTGTGCCCTTTTGTTGGCTCCGAGCGACTACGAAAATTGGTTTTATTTCTGTGTCTGGCTGTGTTGATCTTTTTCTTATCACTCTCAGGTATCTTTCGAGCACATACCACAGAAATCCCATAGGCACGATCAAAGAAACAACGACGTATTTCCACGGACATTTTTCATAGCGGACACACTGATAGATCGTCCAGAAAAAAGCCAAAGGAATTACGAGGAAGGCTGGGATCGTCAAGATGAAGAAAATCTTGTTGTGCAGGAAATGGAGAGGAAAAGCATAGGACAATATTGTGATGATTGTGAATACAATTCCATAGACAAGAGTGCCCAATAGGAAGAACGGCTCGGGTCGCTTATAAATGTTCGACAATGACATAGATCAATTGCTTCCCGTTGGAAAACATGCTGAGCGCACGGCGTTAGTCTACTGGAACTTCGATCCCAATCAAACCAAACTCGATTTCGCCTGAGAAACGATATAACCGGCAATTGGCATTTGTGCGGCTAAACACAGGGCTGTGAAAAAGCTTGGCCCGACATCTCCCCGATTCCCGCGCTATAATCGCCCCACTCGACATTCCTGTCGACATCGGCGTTCCTGCCGAGAAGGAGGTGATCCAGTGAGGTACGGTTTACGTTGAAGCAGTTGGGGAGGCGCTTGCGGAGTTACCAAACGCCTCCTTCCCTTTGTCCCGCCTGTTCGAATTCCCTGTGGTTTGAAAAGATTTTCACGCGCCGCGTTCACTGCCGAATCAGCAGTCAATATACACAAAAAAAACGCCATGCCCGGCATTTGCCGGGCATGGCGTAAAGTAAATCACAGTCGATGAACTACTTGCTGGACGTCATCGTGCTGCCATTTTTGCCGGTCACATAGAAATAGCCGACTTTGTTGTTCGGGTTGCTGCCGTACCACATCCGACCTTGCGCATCGAGGAAGAATTCCCTCATGCAGGCTTCGGCGTGTGGATAGGGGTATTCGATCACTTTGCCGGTCTTGGTATCGAAGCGGTTCACGGTGTCCATGTGGTGCGAGTCGTACCACAGGTAGCCGTCCGCATCGAAGCCCATGGAGTACGGCGTGGCGTCGGGACCGGGCAGCACATACTCCTTGAAGGTTTCCGTCTTGGGATCGAACCGCGCGAATTTGCCGGTATCGAATTCACCGATCCAGACCGCGCCGTCGGGAGCGAACTCCATGCGGCGGGGGAATGACTTCGGCGTAGGAATCGTCCACTTGGTGATCTTCAACGTGTTTCCGTCCACCCTGGCGACAACGTTCAAGCGCGGCGCGGTAAACCACACATCGCCGTTTTTCGCCGGCTTTATGTCGTACGTGTTGCTGTAATCTTCGAAGCGGGTGTACTTGCCGGTTTCCGGATCGAACATGGTGAGCGGACCGCCGCTGGCCCACGCGCGGCCTTTGGTATCCATTCGAACTGTGTGCTTCGATCCGAATGACCCACCCTCCGCGGTGGCTGCGGCGTGGTTCACGCCCGCCGTTTCCCCGGCAGTTCCCGGTTTCGCGGAGGGGGTAAACACATCCGGGTATTCGGTGATCTTCTGAGAGACAGGATCCCAGCGCCCGAGTTTGTTCGAAGCTTGCTCGGTGAGCCAGATCGAACCATCCGCCGCTGGAACCGCGGAGTGGATGTCAGCAACGCCGATGTTGGGAGCAGAGTAGTCCGTCATCTGGCCGGTCTTGGGGTCCAGCTTGGAAATTTTGTTCGCGGGGCCGAAGTTCGGAATCCATAGATTGCCGTCCTTGTCCGGAGCGGCGCTGAAGGGCATGCGGCCCGGTCCTGACATGTCGTACTCGACGTACACGATGTTCGTGGCGTCACTGCCGAAGGTTTTCACGGTGTCCTTGTACTTGGGCATATCCGCAGGAGATTTCGGCAGGGCCGAATCCGGACCGAACAGCGTGGCGAGATACGACGCGATGTCATCGGCTTCCTGATCCTTCAGCCCCACCTTCATGGACGTGCGCATGTACTCGATGCGGTCTCTCCAGCCGTCCTGATCGCGCGTCACTGAAGCAAATCGGCTCTGGAACAGGTGGCAGGTCCCGCAATGCTCTTCAATCAGGACCTTACCTTTCGCCTCGGGGAAGAGTTGCATTCCCTGGTAAAAGGAAATCTCGTTCCAGCGGACGGTGCCCTTCTGAAGGGCGAAGTCGAACGACGTGTTCTGATCGGCCGTGAGGCTCACGCCGTTTTGGGGCGCGGCGGTGAAGCCGACGGCCCGGATCGAAACCTTATAGTCTCCGGCAGGGAGCTTCTCGATGCGGTAGTGTCCCTGGCCGTCGGACAGGACGTTGACCGTAATTTTGGTCTTCGCGTTCTGCGCCATGACGAACGCACCCTGAAACGGCGCTCCGTCCACTCCCTTTACCGTTCCCGTGACTGTCGCCGCGTGACCGACCGAAGCGAACAGAATCATTGCGCTGACCAGCGCCAAAATCTTAAATTGTGACCGCATATTTTCTCCTGAAGGGCGATTCATGATGTCGATAACAACCGTTTTTGGTCCCTATAAGTTGCAATTCACCTTACTGATTGACCCGCCTGCGGCGGATTTCGTTACAAAATTCTTTCCGGCGAGTTAGTTGCCGGACGGCATCTTGCTGCCATTCTTGCCTGCCAGATAGAAATAACCGATTTTGTTGTTCGGATTGCTGGCGAACCACATCCGCCCCTGCGCATCGCGGAAGAATTCGCGCATGTAGATTTCCGCGTGCGGGAAGGGATACTCGGTCACTTCACCGGTTTTGGTGTTGAAGCGCCCCATAACGTCCATGTTATTCGAGTTGTACCAGAGGTAGCCATCGGCATCCATGCCCAGCGCATAAGGAGTGACTTCAGCTCCCGGCCCCGGCAACGGATATTCCTTGAACTTTTCCGTCTTCGGATCGAAGCTTGCGATTTTCCCAACGTTATATTCGTCGGTCCAGATCATGCCGTCAGGCGCGATTTCCATTCGTCGCGGGCCGGCATTGGGCGTCGGGGGATCCCACATCGTGACCTTCATCGTCTTCCCGTCGATCTTGCCCAGCTTGCTTCCGAACAGGCGCGTGAACCAAACGTCGCCGTTGGCGGCCGGACGCACGTCGTAGGAATCCTTCACTTCTTCAAAGCGTGTGAATTTTTGCGTTTCCGGATCGAATTTCGTCAGCGGCGAACCCGTGGACCAAACATTTCCGGCGGCATCCACGCGCACAGTATGTTTCGAACCCTTTGGAGCGTCCAAATATTCGGTGATTTGCTGCGTCGCCGGGTCCCAGTGCCCGAGTTTGTTCGAACCCTGCTCGGCCAGCCACACCGAGCCGTCCGGCGCGGGCACGGCGGAATGGATGGCCGCGGTCCCAACATTGGGAACAGTGAAATCCTGCGCCGCTCCGGTTTTAGTATCGATGCGCGTGATCTTGTTGGCATTGCCGAAGTTCGGAATCCACACGAAGCCGTTCTTGTCAGGAGCAGCGCTGAAGGGCATGCGGCTCGGACCGGGCATGTCGTATTCCACATACACGATATTGAGCGCGTCCTTGCTGATTGGCCGTAGGGTTGCCTTATAACCGGGCAGATCAGTCGGAGATTTCGGGAGGACGGAGTCGGGACCGAACACGCTGGTCAGATACGCGCCGAGATCGGTGGCATCCTGGTCGGTGAAGCGCGTCGCCAGAGCATACTTCATGGCCGTCCGCATGTACTGGATGCGGTCGGCCCAGCCGTCGGCGTCGCGATGCACTGCCGCCATGCGGCTCTGGAAGGAATGGCACACCGAGCACGAATCGGAAAAGAGGATGTCTCGCCCGCGTCCCGGCGGGAGGAGCTGCTTTGCCTGGTAAACCGAAAGATCGCTCCAGCGAACTGTCCCTTGCTGCAGGGCGAAATCGAACGATGCGTTCTGATCCGCAGTGAGACTAACGCCGGTATGCGGTTCCGCCGTGTAGCCGATGGCCCTGATCTGCACGCGATAGTCGCCGGCCGGCAACTGCTCAATCTTGTACCGTCCTTGCGGGTCGGACAGGACGTTCACGGCAATCTTGGTCTTGGTATTTTGCGCCTGTACAAACGCGCCTTGAAACGGCGCTCCGTCCACGCCTTTGACCGTTCCGGTGATCGTGGCGCTGTGTCCGACCAGCCCGAAAAATCCAATCGCGCTTAGCAGCGCGAGGAGCCTAAATTGCGACCTCATGGTGGTCTCTCCTTGTTGGCGACGTCTACGGTCGGGACTATGGAGTCAAGACATTAACCCTAATTCTGCGTGGAGTTTAGCACAGTGATGGAGGGATTACAATTGAAGCAGGGTACAGGTAGTGACTCAGGAAGTTCGTTTCATGGAGAAAATCCATGCGCAGTCCGACCAGCCCCAACTCTCGACATTCTGTACCAAATAATTTGCAGCACGATGACCAGTCGCAGCGATTTTATAGGCAAGTGTGCGAAAGAGGACTGCATGGGGTCCATCTCGATGCAAGCATGACTGAATGCCGATTAGGGAAGTGAAGAAAAAATCCGGCAAAGCGAAACGTGCGAGCACGAGGAAGAGAAAAGGCCTCGGATCGCATTGAAACTGGTGGAATTCAAAGGAGGACAGGATGTCAGGTAAAAAAGTAGGGGTATTTGGAATCTATGCAACTCGTCTCGCTGTCGAAAACGCTACGGCTTCACTCATGACCGCAGGTTTTCCTTCTTCGGATATTTCCGTACTAATGCCAGAGACCGTTGGCGGCGCCAAGGATATGGGAACGGAGAAAGCGACGAAAGCACCCGAAGGGACGGCCGCTGGCGTAACGGCAGGCGGCGTAATTGGCGGCGCTCTCGGCGTGCTGGCAGGCGTTGGCCTATTGGCAATTCCTGGCCTGGGCCCTGTCATCGCCGCAGGTCCGATAATGGCAGGGCTGGCGGGACTTGGCGTTGGGGGAGCAGTGGGTGGAGTTACCGGCGCGCTGATCGGAATGGGCATCCCCGAATTCGAAGCAAAGCGGTACGAAGACCACTTGCAGAAGGGCGGCATTCTTCTCTCCGTACACTGCAATACACCCGGGGAAATCATGCGGGCCAAGGAAGTTGTCAAGTCCACGGGCGGCGAGGCAGTCTCTTCCACAGGAGAAGCCTCAATTGACACAAAGTCAGCCGATCAGAACATTGCCAGCAAGGCTGCTCGCGGTACCAATTAATCCGAACGGCGTTGATTTAATTGGAGTTTGCAGCATAGGGTTCTCAAGCCTTGGTAGGCGACCTCATCGGAAGGTGCTTGGAAAACAGCCCTTCCGATTGAGGTAAGGCGCAAAATTGGCAGACGAAAGAAAACTTATCGAGTCGGAAGCAACGGTTTCTGCCCCTCCATCAATTGCTGGTCGAACGCATTCAGTTCGATCCCAGTGGCGACGTACAGCGCCATGAGGTTGGTCAAATTCACCGTGCCCTTTGGCCCGAATAATTTGAGAGCGTGAGCGAAAGTTTCAGAAGAAACTTTTTTCTTGCCGAATAGCTCGCGTCCGAAGTTGACGATGACGGTTTCCTTTTCCCCAAGACCGGTCACCGGCTTGTTGTACTTGATGAGGTCGATGATGCCCGGTTCGACATAGCCATCGCCAGGCATTCGCGCGTGCAGCTCCCATTGCGTCCATTCGAACTGGTTGTTCATCTCCCACGCCGTGACCAGCACCGCGATCGCGGTCAATCGGTCACCCAATCCACATTGATACTTGAGATAGTAGTGAGCGTCGGCCATCGGTTTTGCAAGTTGCGGGCTGTAAAGACGCAGGGGAATCTGCTTGGTCCACGCCAATCTTGGCCCCGTTTGTTCGTCGAAGACCTTCTTGCCGAAATCGTCCATGTCTTCCCGTTTCGGATTTGGGAGGCGGTTTCTGGAATCGGGATAGATATCCTTCGGGAACATGGCGACGGTGGAGTCTGTGGCGCCCAGCGAACTCCCGATGAGGATCCCCCCACCCAACGTGAGAACCATGACACACGCAAGAAGAATAACCTGAATGCGTTTCGGCAAATTCATAGCGATCTCCTTTTCAGAGTTCTGTTGGCCATTACCATACCTTTATTTCAATCGCGTTTCCATGGGTCTGTGGTCTTTCGAATCGCTAAGGCATCGTTGCATCCCAAGGAATGGCTTTTAGCATACTTGGGTACATCACGTTGCGTTGGAATTTTCTTTGGCCGGCTTATCTGTCGGTCTCTAATCCATTTTCAAGCGTCAAACTCGTTGCGACGATTTTGGAGCCTTTCCTGGGAACGCCAATCTCCCGATTTGCGTTTTGCGGCTACCATCCATCGCCAATCGGGAGATTGGCGTTCCCAGGCTTCAATACCAACGTCCGGAATCTGGGAGACCACCTCGCGGATCTCGCGCTTGACACAATTTTGCGTGAAGTTTAGCTTTTTAGTCCACATTATGCCCACACCCCAAGAGCAATTTGGCCAGATCGACATCTATATTTTCGACCAGCTACTGAAAGGCCACATTTCGCCCGGAATGCGAATACTTGACGCGGGATGCGGGTCCGGTCGAAACCTCGTTTACATTCTGCGCGAAGGGTACGAAGTTTACGCCGCGGACTCGGACGCCCAGTCTGTGAAAACCGTCCGCGCCCTCGCCCGAATGCTCGCGCCCCAGCTTCCGGCGTCAAATTTTCGGGTCGAGCCCGTCGAAAATATGTCTTTCGACGATGCCTGCGCGGATGTCGTCGTCAGCAACACGGTTCTTCATCTTGCTCGCGACGAGGCGGAGTTCGAGGCCATGCTGCAGGGATCGTGGCGCGTTCTCAAGCCCGGCGGGCTCTTCTTCTGCCGCCTTGCATCCACGATTGGCATGGAAAGCCAGTTCGTTCGCATTCAGGGACGCCGCTTCCGATCGCCGGACGGCGCGGAGCGGTATCTGGTGGATGCACCTATGCTCGGCGCGCTCGCCGAACGGTTAGGCGGCGAACCGGCCGAACCGCTCAAGACCACCGTTGTGCAAAATCAGCGCGCTATGTCCACGTGGGTTGTGCGGAAGAAACTGCTGTGAGAGCAGTGGATTTGTATGAGACCCGTCGATTGTTTGTTATCTATCTGCTCGACGGCATCGCGCTGACGTTCTTGCCAGCCAAATAAAAATAGCCCACTTTGTTATTCGGGTTGGATCCGTACCACATCCGCCCCTGGGCATCGAGGAAAAATTCGCGCATGGAAAGTTCCGGATGCGGGAACGGATACTCGGTTACCTTTCCGGACTTCGGGTCGAGCCGCCCGATCACGTCCTGACGGTGGGAGTTGTACCAGATGTATCCATCGGCATCGATTCCCAGCGCATAGGGAGTGGGCTCGGGACCCGGCAACGGAAATTCCTTGAAGGTTTGCGTAGCCGGATCGAACCGGGCAATTTTTCCAGCGTCGAACTCGCCAATCCAGATGATGCCGTCGGCGTCCATCGCCATCCGCCGCGCGAAGCAGTTGGGAGTCGGCATGTTCCACTTTGTTATTTTTAAAGTCTTGCCATCGATCTTGCCGATCTGGTTCGCCGTCTGGTAGGTAAACCAGATGTCTCCGTTCTTGTCGGGGAACACGTCGTAGGTGTTCTTTAATTCGTCGAAGTGAGTGTACTTTCCGGTCTCGGGATCGAACATGCTGAATGGCTGGCCGGATGCCCAGACCCTGCCTTTATTGTCCACCCGGATCGTGTGCTTGGTTCCTCCCGCGGCAAGTCCTTCCTTTCCGGGAATGTAGGCGTCCGGATACTCCGTGATTTTCTGCGTGGCGGGATCCCACCGGCCCAGCTTGTTCGAACCCTGCTCGGCCAGCCAGACCGAGCCGTCCGCCGCAGGCACTGCGGAATGAACCGCGGCGGTGCCGATATTGGGAACGGGGAAGTCCTGCATTTGCCCGGTTTTCGGATCGAGCCGGGTAATCTTGTTCGCGGCGCCGAAATTAGGAATCCACACGTTGCCGTCTTTGCCGGGAGCGGCGCTGAACGGCATGCGGCTGGGCCCGGGCATGTCGTACTCGACGTACACAATGTTCATCGCGTCGCTGCTGAACGGCCGCACTGTTTCTTTGTACGCAGGCATATCCGCGGGAGATTTCGGCAGGACCGAATCGGGTCCGAAAAGGCTCGTCAGATAAGACGCGATTTCATCCGCATCCTGATCGCTGAGGCTGTTCAGAATAAAGTGCATCGAGGTGCGCATGTACTCGACGCGGTCCTTCCATCCGTCGGCGTCGCGCCGCACTGCAGCCATGCGGCTTTGAAATCCGTGGCAGACAAAACAATTTGGAGCGAGCAGGTCTTTGCCCTTGCCCGCAGGCCAGAGCGCCTTCGCTTGCACCTGGGAAATATCGCTCCAGCGGACCGTGCCCTTTTGCAGCGCGAAGTCGAAGGAAGCGTTTTGGTCGGCATTGAGATTTATGCCGGTACGTGGCTCCGCCGCGAAGCCGACTGCCCTGATCTGTATTCGATATTCGCCTGCGGGCAACTGCTCGATGCGATAGGAACCATGAGCGTCTGACAGGACATTTACGGTGATCTTCGTCTTGGTATTTTGAGCTTCGACAAAGGCACCTTGAAACGGCGCTCCGTCCACGTCTTTCACTGTGCCGGTGATTGTGGCGCTGTGGCAGACGGACGCTGCCAAAGCCAATGTGCTGATGAGCGCGACGAGCCTAAGTTTCGACTTCATTACAGTGTCTCCCTGAAACCAGTAGCACAGACTTCAGTCTGTGCGGTTTTGGTTTTTTCTGCGGCAATTACAATCGATTTGCAAACATTAAGACGAAACCCAACCCCGCACAGACTGAAGTCTGTGCTACTGGGATTCTACTTGCTCGACGACATCGCGCTGGCGTTTTTCCCCGCCAAATAAAAGTATCCGACTTTATTGTTCGGGTTGCTGCCGTACCACATCCGCCCTTGCGCATCGAGGAAAAATTCGCGCAGGGCCAGCTCGGAATGCGGGAATGGGTATTCGATCACAGTGCCGGTCTTGGGATCGACGCGGCCCATCGTGTCCTGCCGGTGCGAGTCGTACCAGATATAGCCGTCCGCGTCGATGCCCATGCCGTAGGGAGTGGGATCGGGGCCGGGCAGCTTGTACTCCTTGAACGTTTGCGCTTTGGGGTCGAAGCGCGCCATCTTGCCGGAGTTAAACTCGCCGATCCAGAGGGTGCCGTCCGCAGCGACTTCCATGCGCCGCGGGTAGCAATCGACGGTCGGCATGGTCCACTCGATGATTTTCAGAGTCTTGCCGTCCACTTTGCCGATCTTATTGGCGTACTGCTCGGTGAACCAGACGTCGCCGTTTTTATCCGGTTTTACGTCATACGCGTTAACGATGGTTTCGAAGCGCGTGTATTTTCCGGTCTCGGGATCGAACATCGTGAGCGGACTGCCGCTGGCCCAAACCCTGCCGATGTTGTCGAATCGCAGCGTATGTTTCGACCCTCCGGTGCCTATTCCTTCTTTTCCGGGACGGTATTGATCCTGGTATTCCGTGATTTTCTGAGTGACGGGGTCCCATCTTCCAAGTTTGTTTACCGCCTGCTCAGTAATCCACACCGATCCGTCCGGCGCAGGAACCGCGGAGTGGATCGCAGCAGTTCCGATCGTTGGGACGGAGAAGTCAGTCATCAGGCCGGTCTTGGGATCGAGCCGCGAAATTTTATTCGCCACACCGAAATTTGGAATCCAGAGATTGCCGTCCTTATCGGGAGCCGCGCTGAACGGCATGCGGCTCGGCCCCGGCATGTCATACTCGACATAGACGATATTCATCGTATCGCTACTGAACGTTCGAACCGTGTCCTTGTAGGCCGGCATATCCGCGGGAGATTTCGGCAGGACGGAGTCTGGGCCAAACAAGCTGGTGATGTAAGAGGCGATATCGTCCGCTTCCTGATCGGTCAGATGTGCCAGGCTGAAATGCATTGCGGTGCGCATGTATTCGACGCGGTCGCGCCAGCCATCCGCGTCGCGCGTGACTGAAGCCATGCGGCTCTGGAATCCGTGGCAGATTGAGCAGTTCGAAACGATCAGGTCTTTACCCTTTGCTGGAGGCCAGAGGACTTTCGCCTGCACCTGGGAAATATCGCTCCAGCGGACCATACCCTTTTGAAGCGCGAAATCGAAGGAAGTGTTCTGGTCCGCCGTCAGAGTCACGCCGGTACGAGGCGTCGCCGTTAAGCCCACGGCCCTGATCTGTAGCCGGTATTCTCCGGCAGGGAGCTGGTCGATGCGGTATCGCCCCTGGGCGTCAGAGAGGACATTGACCGTAATTTTCGTCTTGATGTTCTGCGCCTGGACAAACGCGCCCTGAAAGGGCGCGCCATCGACACCCTTCACCGTTCCTGTCACCGTGGCGCTTTGGCTAACGGAGCCAAGCAATAATGCCGCGCTGACGAGCGCGAGGAGCTTGAGTTGCGATGCCATGATTTCTCCTTGGCCAAGTGGGACAGACTTCAGTCTGTGCGGTTTTGGTTTTCTCTTGCGACAAATAAGATCGAAAGACAAACCAAAACCGCCCAGGCTGAACCTACACCACTGGGGCATTCCTGTTCGGCTTTTCGGTTCAGCCGGAATGCTAACATAGGCGCTCAGCCGATTACTATCGGCCGGAATTCGCGAATTGCCTTCGAACTCGAAGACAAGTTATATACTCTTATTGAGGCATCCCATGGCAGTTTTCGAACGAATCATCTGGATCGTGCTGGATAGCGTAGGAATCGGCGAGCTACCCGACGCTGCGGAATACGATGACGTTGGACGCAACACACTCGGACACATTGCGAAGTCGCGCGCGTTGAAGCTGCCCAACCTAGTGCGGCTCGGGTTGGCGAATATCGTCCCGCTCGATCACCTGACGCCTCCGGCCAGTCCGGACGGTTGCTACGGTAAAGGCGTTACGCATTTTCCTGGGAAGGACACAACCACCGGGCATTGGGAGATGGCCGGGATCTGGCTGCAGCAGGCGTTTCCTGTTTATAAGCAAGGTTTTCCGCGCGAACTGATCGAACAGTTCGAGCGTGCGATTGGACGCAAGACCATTGGCAACAAGCCGGCCTCCGGAACGGAAATCATTAAGGAGTTGGGCGAAGAGCATGTTCGAACGGGTTTCCCGATCGTTTACACATCGGGGGACAGCGTGTTTCAGATCGCGGCGCACGAAGATGTGATTCCCATCGCCGAGCTTTACCGCATGTGCAAGATCGCACGGAAAATGCTCGACGGGCCGCACAAAGTTGGGCGTGTGATCGCACGGCCCTTTACCGGGGCAGTCGGAAACTTCCGGCGCACCGAGCGCCGCCACGACTATGCCGTCGAGCCGCCGCATCCTATGTTGATGGACGTGCTGGTCGAGCACAAGGTGCCGATCTTTGGCATTGGAAAAATTCACGATATTTACAACGGGCGCGGTGTCGATCGCTACGTCACTACGAAGAACAATGCCGACGGCATGCAGAAGCTGAATACGGCGCTGGGTGAGCAGAAGTCCGGACTGATTTTCGCGAATCTGGTGGATTTCGACATGCTTTATGGACACCGCAAAGATGTGGAGGGCTTCGCGAAATCTCTGGAAGAGTTCGATGTGCTGCTTGCTCCGCTATTGAAAGCGATGGCTCCACGCGACCTGCTGATAATTACCGCCGACCATGGTTGCGATCCCGATCCGGCATGGCCCACGACCGATCATTCGCGCGAATACGTTCCCATCGTGACGTACAGTCCGGGAGGGAAGCACGCCGTCAACATTGGTATTCGGGACACGCTTGCAGACATGGGGCAGACGGTTGCGGAAAATTTCGGCGGCGCGATTTTGCACGGGAAGAGTTTTCTTCCACTGATTTCGGGCGATTGAGTCGGCCCCCTGAATATTGCACGAGAACTAGGATCCACCTCTGACGCTCCGCGTCCGCTCTAAGATAAAGTGGTCGGACTACAAAGTTAATTCCCAGAGACGCGGTTGCGCGGCGCGTAATATCCCGTGCGCGTGCGAACGGTGAGCTTTCCTGAGCCGTGCGGCGGTATCACTTCCATCTGAACGGTGCGGAAAGAACCGTCGCGCGCGGTGTTCGTTGGGTAGTAAGCGACCGTATATTGGTTGCGAATGTCGTGGGCAATTTGCGTGCAGATGGCTTCGGTGTCGGCTGCGTTTTCCGGGAAGAAGGCCAGTCCGCCGGTGGCGTTAGCAAGCTGGGTCAGGGCGTTGCGCGCTTTCTTCATCGCCCGGCGATTGTGCTTCATGTCATCGTCGCCGAACAGGCCTACCGCGTAAATCAAGGCATCGTTTCTCTGCGCCTGTTCCACGGCATTCTCAAGGGAGTGTCGGCTGGCGTTGTCTTCGCCGTCAGTGACCACCAGAATCACTTTCTTGTCGCGCGTGCCTTTTTTTAGATGGTCGAGGGAGCCGATCACAGCGTCGTAAAGTGCCGTGCTGCCGCGCGCGTCGATGCGCTCGAGGGCGGTCTTCATTTCGTTCAGGTCGCTGGTGAAGTCGTGTTCGGTGTCCAGGTAGTAGTCATCGTTGAAATTGACGACGAAGCCTTCGTCCTGTTCATTCGAAGTTTTTACGAACGTAAGCGCCGCCGCGTTGACCTGCGGGCGCTTGTCCCTCATGCTGCCGCTGTTATCGACGACCAGTCCGAAACTTACAGGGACATCTTCCTGCTTGAAGACCGATAGCTTCTGTTCGACCTTGTCTTCGAATACGCGGAAGTTTTCCTGCTTCAGCCCTGGAACGAAAACGCTCCTGTCGTTTAGCACGGACGCGTGCAGGACAACGAGGCTGACCTGCGATTGAATTTTATAGTCGCCCTGTTGTTTTTCCTGCGGAGCGCCTGGCGCCTGGGGCGCCGTGGAAGGCGATATGGGTGCCGGCGATTGCTGAGCAAGGGCGCCGGTCGCAAAACACACTGCCACGGCGGAAAGAAAAATCGTAATCGCGAACGCAGACAGGCAATTGCGGCTATTGGTTGGGGGCGTAATAGCCGGTTTTTGCATACACACTAAGGGGAGGAAGCCCTTTGGGCGGCTTGAGCTTGACCTTGATCTTTCGCCAGACGCCGTTCTTTTGTGCGTTGCTCGGTTTGTATCCCAGAACATATTGGTTGCGCAGCTCCATCCCGATTTTTGCCGCAATATCGGGAAGCTCACCGATGTTGCCAACGGGAAAGACGCGCCCTCCGGTCATCTCCGTCATTTCCGAAAGCAGCGAAGGCCCGTTGAGTTCTTCGCTGGTCCGGGATCGAATTCCAATCGAATCGTAAATGCCGATGGCGTAAAGCTGGCAGTCGGCTTCCTTCAGAAAGTTCTTAACGTCGTTCTCATTGTACCGGCTATGATTATCGCCCCCGTCGGATATGATGAGCAAGGCCCGTTTGGCGTTGTGTGCACCCCGCATCTGGCTCAGGCCCAAATAGACGGCGTCCAGCAAAGCCGTGCGGCCTTTCGAGGCCGTGAACATCATGCGCGTTTGCAGTTCATCGACGCTGCTGGTGAAACCGCTGGTCAATTCAGCGCGATCATTGAAACTTACCAGAAAAAATTGGTCGAGGGGATTTGCAGTACGCATGAATTGCACGGCGGCCTGGCGCGCCTTGTCCACCTTGTCGGACATGCTGCCGCTCATATCGAAAATCAGGCCGATCGAAACGGGCACGTCTTCGCTGGACATGGTGACGATTTCCTGCTCGACCCCATCCTCGAACACGCGAAAGTTTTCTTTTTCCAGGCCGGTGACCAGACGGTTGAGAGGGTCGGTCACAGTTACGTTGACCAGCGCCAGATCGACATCCACTTTAATCGTGTCTTTGGATTTCTTTTCGGCGGCGGTCGGGGGCTTGGTAACTTGAACCGGGCCGCTCGATTGCGCAAAGATTGTGGTCGCAATCAGCCCACACACGAGGATACCAGCGATCCTGATGCACTTCTGTGTGGTCATAGCCTTCACCGCAGTGCCTGCCTTCTCCGGCTCCGCCGGGCGGTTACGGCTGGTCCAGATTCAACCAATGCGCTCATTCTACCATTCGGCAAATGCAACGCAATACGTCCACGTTTTTTGTGAGTACTAGCACCCACGGTCTTGAGTTCCAATTCGGGATGAAGCATTTCAAACATAGCGGAATAATCAGCCTATTAGACAATTTTATGCAATCGGAGGAAAACTGTATCATCGAAAAATTGAATAAGGCTGCGGTACTCGTGATTTTGACAATTTGTTTACATTCTTTGGCGCCGAACGAGGTTTGGATTTTGCCGATCCTGTAAATTCTGTAGCGTGCCGTCCTGTGATAGCATCCAATCTCCGCCGAATATTGCGTTTCGAGCGGACAGAGGAATTATGGCCATCGCAATTATTCCAGCCCGCTATGCATCGACTCGATTACCGGGCAAGCCGCTTGTCGTGCTCGGCGGCAAGACCATGATTCAACGTGTTTGGGAACGAGCCAGCGCTGCCGAAAAAATATCGCGCGTAATCGTTGCGACCGACGACGAAAGGATCATCCAGGCGGTTGCCGACTTCGGGGGCGAAGCGGTAATGACGCGCGCCGAGCACAGGTCCGGCACGGAGCGCATTGCCGAGGTCGCGGTAAGCACGCCGCCCGGGGGCGACGATATTTTCGTGAACGTGCAAGGCGATGAGCCGCTGATCGAACCCGAAACGATTGACGCAGCGGTTGAAGCGATTGAATCCGACGAGGCGGTCTCGATCGCCACGCTTGCGGTTCCGATTTCCAAGCCTGCCGATATCATGGACCCCAACGTCGTCAAGGTAGTGGTTGATTTCGACAGCAACGCACTGTATTTTTCCCGCGCGCCGATCCCCTGGGTGCGTGACCGGGAAGCGCCGGTCCACGTGCAGCACATGAAGCATCTCGGACTCTATTCGTTTCGCCGTTCCGCGCTGCTTGATTTTCCGACACTCCCACTGGGAGACCTGGAACGCATTGAACAACTGGAACAGCTTCGGTGGATGGAAAACGGATACAAGATTCGTGTCGCGGAAACGCCGCACGATTCGGTAAGCGTGGATGTGCCGGAGGATGTGGAACGAATAGAACAGTTGTTGCGGGGAAAGTAGAACAGACTTCAGTCTGTTCGCTCTTGGTTTAGGTTTTGGGTTGAGCGCTGTCGCTACTGCAAAAAATACAGACCAAAACCGAACAGACTGAAGTCTGTTCTACTAAAACCTTCTTACCAGCATGCCTGCTGCCTGCCTGTTGTCTATGCTTACTACAATCGATTGATTTGGACCGACAATATACGTTGCGAAGTTGCGATTGTCGGTCGAAGGATTCAGTGTTAGGACCGTGCGTCCATTTGCCGATGGGGACGAATAGGTTCCCGTGACAGCTTCGGCGGGCGTCAGCGTTCCCGCTAAGTTGATGTCGATCGCGCCCGAGGATATCGCGCCCGCGCCATTGGACGTCACCTGGCCGGCGATGGTCTGAATGGACCCCGAGGATAGGCCGGTCGTTTGCAACTCGTAATTGCCCTGGATGGACGTCAACGCAAATGCCGCGGTCTGTTGCTGGAGAAATAATCCGTCACTCGTTCGGCCTGAGTCCGTCTCCTGCACGACGGCGTTTCCGGGACTCGTCAGATAGAACACGAGGTTGTAGGTGTGGCCGCTGGTGGTGAAGGTTGCCGTGCCCCGGCCATTTACCGAAGACACGAGGTAAGTTCCGCCCGAAATCGCTGTGTTGGTAGTTGCCGCGCCGTTCACGTTTTCGTCGAGGACGCCTGAGGTGATTGCGCCATTTCCGTCGGCGGAGAAACTTCCGGCTGTCGCAATGGTCCCGTTGGGAATAGGGCCATTCAGCAGGAATGCGATATTGCCGGTCAAGGACGTCACATCATACGTGGTGATCGGTGATTGCTGCGTGGTGACGCCGGCAACAGCCCCTACAGTCATTGGGGAGTCGGTTCCGACAAATTTAGCCGTACCCCTGGACACGATGTAAAAACTGAAATGCAGATCGCCGCCAGGAACGTGCATAACCGCATTCATTCGGCCATTGAAATGCAAACTGTTGGGCATGTTCCCGTCACTGTATGTTCCGGAGAACGACAGGGGGGCCACCGGTATACTCCCTCCGTCATTCTTGTCCAGCAATCCGCCCGTAATATTTCCCAGGCCGTCGGCCGTGAATTCGCCAATCTGCGAAAGCGCTGCGCTGCCATGCGCGCCGGAAAAATCGAAAACGTAGGTTCCAATCAGCCCGGCCGCGTTGAAGAAAGTGGGGTCCTGCAGATTGGCCTGGCCGGAGGCTGTTCCCGTGGCGTCAAACCCGGCGATCTGCATCTGGGTATTGCTGACCAAAACGAAGCTGAAAATCGAAGGCGTGCACCCGTCGTTGAAAGTTAAAGTGCCGCGTCCATCCGTCGCGATCGTGTAGCTTCCCGCGAAAGAAATTGGGCTTGCTGCGCCGCAGGCGCCGGCGTTGACGTCTTCCAATCCGCCGTTCAGATTTCCGTTGCCATCGGCTGCGAAACTGCCGGCTCGAAAGAATGGACCCGATACATTTTTTCCGGACATTGAGAAGGCGAACTGCCCCTGTAAGGAAGACTTGGAGTACCCGGAAATGCTTATCGTTGCGCTTGCCGTTGAAAGCGGGAAGTCGCTGGAAAGGGCGGTAACTGTCACCGTTGAGCCTGTCGGCGGCGTTTGCGGCGCGGTATAGACACCGGTGGCGGAAATCGTGCCGAACGTCGAGTTTCCACCGAGTGTGTTGTTCACCTTCCAGGCCACGTTGGTGGTTGGCGCGCCAGTGACGGTACCCGTAAACGCCAGGGTGCTGGTGGTGCCCGCAGTCAAAGTCGCGGACGTGGGCGAAATAGTGACAGTGGGGGGCGGGAGGATCGTAACGGCCGATGAAGCGGACAAGTTCTGGTCTTCGAACGACACGACGGTCACCGTGATCGCGGATGTGGGAACCGTTGCCGGAGCATGGTAAAGGCCGTTCGAATCGATATGTCCGAAGGCGTCGCTTCCACCCGTAATACCATTGACTTGCCATGTGACGGCGGTATTGGTGCCTCCGGAAAGTCCCGCCTGGAATTGTTGGCTGGTGGCGACATTGACGGAAACTATAGAGGGTGAGATGGCGACACTGATCCCCGTCACGGGATCGCTGCAGGCGGCGGAAGAAGTGGACGTAGTCGATGAGGTTGTAGTCCCATTCGTCGTACTTGTCGAAGAGGTCGTGGTGGTGCACACGATGGCCGTGCTGGAGGTACTACTGCCGCCCCCGCATGAAGCCAGGCTGAATATTCCGATTAGCAATGCGAATATCGGAAGGCGCTTCACCGCGCCTCTCTCTCTAACATTGAACATGCCAATGGACTGTGGCTCCGTCGCAAACTCGCTCCCAAAGAGCGCAAATTATATTGCATCATGCCTTCCGGAAATCGTGTTTTTCCTCTAATCCGGTCGTCCTGATGGGCTGAGGCAGCTTCCAGTAATGGACCCATTCTTCCCTTATTTTTCGCGATACGGCCATTGCCCTAGAACTGGTGGTAAATCGAGCCGACTGCAACTCCCGTAGAGTTCGGACCCAGCACATAGAACTGAGTCGGACTTACCAGGTACAGCACAAAGTTCCCCGACGTGAGGGTCATCGTGCCACGCAATGTGATGGCGGGTAGTACTGCCGGGGGGCCCGGAAGGTAAGTCCCGACTTGCGCAACACCCGCTTGTGTCGTCCCAAAATTGTTGATGTCGAGCGAACCGGACGTCACATTGTCGGTCCCATTTGAAGTGAGTTGACCTACAAAATCTTCCGGTCTCGGCGTGGCATTTTGTCCCGCCAGGCTAAGCGCGTAACTGCCCATCAAGGACGCATTAGTGAAAGGCCCACCCTGCGGCTGAATTACCGAACCAAGAGCGACTACCCCGGAAGTGGTCTCCTGAATCACCGCGCTGCCCTGTGCAGACCATGGCGCGACCATGTAGAAGACGTACGAGTGCCCTCCGATGGTCAATGTTCCCCGTCCGTAAGCGGCATCACTTTGTTGAAACAAGTAGCTACCGCCGAGGGACGATAGGGAGGTAGGAGTCCCCGCACTGTTTTGGTCCAGGATGCCAGACCCCGCGACGATATTGCCATTGCCATCCGCCATGAAACTGACCAAGTCTGCGACGGCGTTCCCAGCCGCAAAGCCGCGCGTCTGGAACACAACACTGCCATTCAAGGCACCGGCACCCCACGGGAGGCTCGTCTGCTGCTTGAACGCGTCGCCAGACAAAATCGGAAGGGCATCGGTCTCAATGAATTTGGCGCGGCTCGCCGAAACCAGATAGAAGGCCAGGGTATAGGTCTGGCCCGCTGTAATGAGTGTGGCAGTGCCGCGTCCGTTTGCGCTGACTTGATAGGTGCCGCCCGTGATTGCGACCGCCGCCGCGGCGCTAACTCCGCCAGTGTTGACATCGACTTCACCGGAAGTAATATGCCCGGTTCCCGTACTGCCGGGATCTCCATCGGCTACAAATTCGCCAACCACCGATTCCTCGGTGCTGGCTAAAGATGGCCCGGCGAAGCCGAAGGAGTAAGCCCCGCTCAAACCAGCATTATTGAACACGGAAACGTCTGGCTGCTGAACGATTTCTCCGATCGCGGCGGATCCGGATTGAAAATCCATAATACGGACTTCCTGTTGCGAGCGAACGACAAACCGGAATTGGGTTGTCGCGGTTGCGGCCTTGCAGGCCTTCGTCGTATTTTCGCAGAACTGTATCGTTCCCCGTCCGTCCGGTCCGACGGTGTAGAGGCCTGTGAACGATATCGGTTTTGTGGCGTAAATCGTTGGATTTACGTCTTCAAGGCCGCCCGTCAGGTTGCCATTGCCATCGGCGACGAAGCTGCCCACGCGCGCAAAGGTAGCACTGTTTGCGGTTTGTTTTCCGCTTGTTGAGAACGCGTAGTTGCCCTGCAGAATGGCGTTGCCATAGGTCGGCGTGACGGTGACCGTCTGGGTCTGCGTTGAGACGGACTGCGATACGGCTGTGATGGTAACGGATCCACCCGTAGGCGGTATCAACGGGGCCACGTAGTTCCCCTGCGTGGTTATCAGTCCAGTCGCAGGAGTCCCGCCTGGCGTGCCGTTGACAAGCCAATTTACCGCAAAAACTTGATTGCTCTGCGGGTCGAGCGCATTGCATTGCAGCGACTGGCTGGACGCGACGGTGTAGGTTGTTTGCAAAGCCGGATTCGAACACACAACCGAGTTGATCACCGTTGCCGCCAGGATTGTTATGGTAGTGGTTGCCGTGAGGGTCGACTGCGCCTGCGCGGTCGCCGTGATGGTAACGACGTTGTTTACTGGAACAGCCGCAGGCGCGGTGTACAAGCCATTCGCATCGATCGTGCCGAAGGGGCCGGTGCCGGTTCCACTGACCGAGTAGTTCACCAGGGTGCTGCTCAGGTTCAGGATGGACGCCGTAAACTGCACTGTCCCGTTTACGATGACCGTGCCGGAAAGTCCCGAAACGGTGATGCTAGGGACAGCGGTAGCGCTGCCCCCGCCGCCACAAGAACTCAAGGCCAACAGCGCAGGCACGAGCGCCAGCAGGACAAACACACTGTGCCATCGTGCCTTCTGCAGACACGGATCGATTTTCGGCTGACTCACTAGAAATCCTCCCGGCCTGACCTCTGCCGCATTGTCAGGAAACGAGAAGTTTGCCCGATCTTGAAAAGGCAGGTGCCGCATTGCTGTACATGAATATTTCCACTTAGTGAGAGAAAGAGTTCCGCGTGCATTTGCTTAAACGCGCCCCCGTATTGAGATCATTCCCCCTGCCGATACCATTTCGCTTGAAATCGTAGCTCGTACACAATACTAGATTGCAGGGCACCCTGCGGCTGGACATATTCCAGCCCCCGCGAGGCATAGATGCAGCTTTGCAGCTTCGTGTCGCCTGCACTTGGCGGAATGAGACAATAGATCGTTCACCCGAGGTAAAGTCAAGAGAAATTTGCACTTTCCCGATTTGTCCCGGCCCGCCTATTGTAAAATAACGCCGTAAAATCAAGGCTTTCAGGAGAATTCAGCCCCCATGCAAACAAACTCCAACATCACCCGCCAGACCGTCGATTTATCCGGTTATCCCGATCTGGTTGTCATCTATCTCGGGATGAAAGTTCGAAAACCCGGCGGCCTGCTTACGTTACTTCGCTTTGGCCCGAACATCTCCAAGGCGGTTGCCGCGAAGCCTGACGGGTTGCTCGCCCACGAGCCGATATTCTACTCGATTTTCCCGTTGCATGTTGGGATGCGTCAGTACTGGAAGGATTTCGATACTTTGGAGACCTGGGCGCGGTCGCTGCCTCACCAGAAATGGTGGCAGGATTTCGAGCGAAATACTGGAGGGACGTCGTTCTGGCATGAGGCGTATTCGGTTCGCGGTGGGATGGAAGCAGTTTATGTTGACGTTGGTACCCCTCTTGGGTTCACTCGATTCGCGCCTGTGGAGAAGCCGGAAGGCTCGATGTTCAGCGCACGCAAGAGGCTGCACAGGGAAGAGAAGGCAGGATCGTGAAGTTTATGTTTTACCCTGGGAACGCCAATCTCCCGATTGGCCAGTTGGAATACGCCAATCGGGAGATTGGCGTTCCCAGGGGTCAGCCCAAATGCTGCGATGCACTACCAGTGCGTAAGCGAGCCGTCCGGCCGGTTGTAGAGCCGATTCGATCCCGCGGTGGTGACTTCGCCGATCATTTTCAATTGAGACATGTCGGCCGTGACGCCCAGCCCCGGCCGGTCGTTCGGATACACTTTGCCGTTTTTGAAGTCGAGGCATTGCGGCAAGTGGGGAATCGTCCGTTCGCCGTAGTTGTATTCGAAAATCACCGGCGGTGAATAGGTGGACAGAACGTTTACCAGAGCCGCAGTGGACAGCGGACCGGTGAAGTGCGGGATGATCCCGACGCCGTGCGTCTCGCACAGCGCCATGACCTTCAACATTTCGGTGATTCCGCCGACGTTGGGCAGAGTGGCGCGGATGTAGTCGAGATCGTGGTTTTCGACTAGCGTGTTGAAGTCCCAGCGCTGGCCCCACTCTTCTCCGGCTGTGATTGGAACGGTGGTCATCTGGCGCAGCTTGGGGATGTCCTGATGGAACTGCTCGTCGCGGACGGGGTCCTCGACGAAGTAGGGCTCATACTGCTCAATTTCCTTGCAGCAACGCACCGTATCCGGATATTCGAACTTCTGGTGCAGGTCGAGCGCCCAGTCGCCGTTGGGGCCGACTCCCTCGCGGATTTCCTTGGCCGCGGCCACGACTTCGCGCACGCGCTGGTGCGTGTTGAAGACGTCGTTGACGATCTCCGGCCCGCCGGTCGGCCCGATGGATGCGTCCACGCGGAAGGCGCGATAGCCTGCCTCCATAGCCTTTGCCGCGCGCTCCTTCAAACTCAGCTTTCCGAAGCTGGCCGGGCCGCCGGTCTGATAGCATTCGCAGAAATTCCGGACCGTCCCGCCCAGGATTTGGTGCACCGGCAGACCGAGCGCCTTGCCCTTGAGGTCCCACAGCGCCAGGTCGATGGCGCCCTGTGCGTGGATTTTCTCGCGCCCGGGCGGATAGAAGTGGTCGATATACATCTTCTGCCAAATCCGCTCGATCTGAAACGGATTCTCGCCAATGATGCTGGCGGCGCACTGTTCCAGCGTGTCCTTCAGGCCACCTTCGCCGATGCCCGTCAATCCGGCGTCGGTTTCGATGGTGACAATCATGTCGCTCTGATTGAACGTCTGATTCAATTTCGGCGGCAGGTAGATGCGCACGCGCGTGATCTTCGCCTTCGGAAGAACCGCGTAGGAAAATTTCGGCAAGGCTAGCGCGGCCGTGCCAGCAGCAAGTGTCTTTAAGAACGATCTGCGTTCCATGGTGTACCGTCCTTTTGCAAGAGTGCGGTCAGGCCAACACCAAACCCCAGGATGGCGGGAACAGTACACCAAAAAGCTCGCATACGACAACCGAAAGAGCACCTGTTGACAGAGACAAGGATTCTCCGTAGTATGCGTTGTACGCCAACATCTTTTTAGAGGAGTCAACCCAGTTTTCCTGCCGATTTTTTAGCGGACGGACCTGAGCGGATGGGGCCGAAGTATATTTTTGTTACCGGTGGTGTTGTTTCCTCCCTTGGAAAAGGTGTTGCAGCGGCGTCGATTGGCTGCCTGCTTGAGAGCCGTGGTCTCCGAATTACCCTCCAGAAGTGCGATCCCTATTTGAACGTGGACCCGGGCACGATGAGCCCGTACCAGCACGGCGAAGTGTACGTCACCGATGACGGCGCCGAAACCGATCTCGATCTGGGACATTACGAACGGTTCACCCACGCCAAGCTGACGCGCGATAACAACTGGACGACCGGGCGAATCTACGAATCGATCATTTTGAAGGAGCGGCGCGGCGATTATTTGGGCAAGACGGTGCAGGTGATCCCGCACGTTACCGACGAGATTAAAAACTCCTTCCGCAAGGTTGCCCGCGATGTGGATGTGGTGATCGTCGAAATCGGCGGCACGGTGGGCGATATCGAGTCGCTGCCGTTTCTGGAAGCGGTCCGGCAGATGCGGCTCGAGCTGGGGCCTGAAAATTCGCTGCTTGTGCATGTGACGCTGGTGCCGTTTATTCCTACTGCTGGTGAACTGAAAACGAAGCCGACGCAGCACTCGGTGAAGGAGCTGCTTTCGATCGGGATCCAGCCCGATCTGCTGCTGTGCCGCAGTGACCGCTGGCTGCCG
>CAZUNI010000030.1:0-58421 GCA_964622265.1 uncultured Acidobacteriaceae bacterium
CTACTCCGGGGTAGTGCAATTGGTAGCACGCCAGCCTTTGGAGCTGGTTATCCTGGTTCGAGTCCAGGCCCCGGAGCCAGTATTTTCAATCGCAGCCAATTCAAAGATGAAAACGCCCGACCTCGCTCTTGGTCTTATCTGGTACGTCGTTTTTCTTTTCTCCACGACCTGCCATGAGGCCGCGCACGCGCTCGCCGCAAAAATAGGAGGCGACCTCACTGCAGCGGAGGGAGGTCAGGCAACGCTGAACCCTATTCCCCACATCCGCCGATCACCGTTTGGAATGGTGGTCGTCCCGATCGTTTCCTTCCTGCTTGGCGGATGGATGATTGGCTGGGCCAGCGCCCCATTCGATCCCGGCTGGCAGCAACGGTATCCGCGGCGCTCGGCATGGATGGCCATGGCTGGACCCGCCGCGAATTTCACATTGATGCTGCTGGCAGGGGTCACGATTCGAATCGGTATGGCGGCGGGGTATCTTACAGCCCCGGACGCCATCAACTACACGAATGTAACGGTCTCGGCGCATTCCGCCGACCCGACATTTGGCGCGACCGCGCTCAGCATCCTGTTTGTTCTGAACCTCCTGCTCGGCACGTTTAACCTTCTCCCTGTCCCGCCGCTGGACGGGCATGCCGGGATCATGCTGTTCATGACTGAAAACACGGCGCGCCGGTATCTGGATTGGTTGCGGCAATCCGGGTACGCCATGTTGGGGCTTATCGTGGCTTGGTACGCTTTCGACAAAATATTTGTAGTCGTTTTTGCGATCGCATTACGCCTGCTTTATCCCGGAATCAACTACGGTTAAATCAAAGGCAATAATTTTTCGAGTTTCCCAACCTTGCCGGCCTTAAAAGCTGTGACCGCTGCCGTTTCAAAACTGCACACCTGTCCCAAATTCTTCACAGCCATCCGGATCATTTGCCCACTTGCATGTAACTAAGTCCTTCCATTTGAATCTAATAGATTGACTCCAAGTGTGGCCCCTGGGCTGCACTAGAAGCGAGCGGGAGCACGAATCGAATGAACGAAAACACCAACTTCTCCGGCAGTTATCAAATCGAGGTTTCCGGCTGGGGACTGGACGATATGTTTTTTGCCGAGAACAGCAATTTGTCGTGGTCCCGTGACGAAGAAAAGAGACTGATGCTGCGTCATACCATATCCGAGGGCGCGATTATTTTTGTTCGGCTCATCGCGCCGGAACCATCGTTTACGTCAGTTCCTGTGGCCTATGAAGTCCATGACGTCCTGCCCATGAACTCCGATGGATTGTGCGAGATGCGGCTATCGCAGCTGCATCCCCAATCCAGAGAACAGTTGAAGACCGGGGTTGCATCTTTATTTCACTCAGCTTCATCCAATAGCCATGAAGAGGAACAGAAGTCAATCCACGCGGAACAAGAGGAGGTTCTTTATGAAGCCTGAATCGCTTAGCCTGGCAACACAAGACCGGCTCGCCACGTGGGATGAAATCCGTCGCGCCACATCGTCCACACCCGATCGCGTTCTGGAACTGTGCTACACCCAGGGTGCATTTTGTGAGATCGATTCGGAGTTGGGTGGCGTCATCCAATATCCGGCGGATGAATTCGAGTTCTTCGCCTATCTGAGCGAGTCCCCGGAATCGGCTGTCAATTAGGCCGGGTATTGCCCATACATCAAATTCAGGTTTGGAACGCTCATCGAGGGATTCGCTCCATTTTGGAACGCGAATCCCTCGATTTATTTTCGCCTTCTTCCCAATTCTGCGAACGGCAATGACCTTGGCCTTGAAGCTCTCTCCTGAATTTAGGTTTAACTGATTCTCAGAACAAGAGTTATTTCACTTCCGCCCCAGCCGAATAATGATGGGGCACCCCCCTGAAGCCAGATCAAACCCGCCACCGTTCTGGCATATGCATTGCCCATGATTCACATATGAACACTATGACAGCTCCCACCAAGGAGGGGCACTTGGTCCTTGGAAGCTCCGAAGACGCGATGACGGTTTGCGTCCTGGACGACGAACCTGGAATGGTCGAGATGCTTCAGGAGTCGCTTCGTTGTCTCGGCTTCAGTTCCATTGGCACTTGTGACCCGCAGCACGCCCTTGGGATGGTGGATGAAGGCCGCGTTCGTGTGGTGATGTCGGATATCAAGATGCCCGGCATGGACGGCATTCAATTCCTGGAGCCTGCGCTACAGCATGACCCCGGCGTGTACGTCATTCTCATGACCGGCTTCTACTCCCTGGATAACGCCATCGCCGCCATCAAGCGTGGCGCCTATGACTACATCACGAAGCCGGTGGACCGCTCGCGCCTCAAGAAATCGCTGGACGAACTTTCCGAATCTTTTAATCGCCGCAAGCGCATTCATAGTCTCGAACAGAGACTCCTGACCGATTTGGAATTCCACGGCATCGTGGGCCGCAGCCCGGCCATGATTGAGGTGTTCGAAATGGTTCGCAAAGTGGCGCGCCACTATACGAACATCCTGTTGATCGGAGCGACGGGATCCGGCAAAGAGCTGGTCGCAAAGTCCATCCATGAGATCAGTCCTGTGGCGCAACAGCGCTTCGCGGTATGCAACTGCTCCGCCATGGTGGAAACGCTGCTCGAAAGCCAGCTTTTCGGCCATATCCGCGGCGCCTTCACGGGCGCGACGGACACCCGCCCCGGCCTGTTCGAATATGCCAATGGAGGAACCGTATTTCTGGATGAGATCGGCGAGACATCCCTGCCCATGCAAGCCAAGCTGCTTCGCGTGATCCAGAACCGGGAAATTCAGCGCGTAGGGTCGCCGGAAGTCCGCCGCGTGGACGTCCGGCTGATCGCCGCTACCAACCGTGATTTGCGCGCCGAAGTCCTCGCCGGACGTTTCCGCGAAGACCTCTTCTACCGCCTCAGCACCATCCAGATTCGCGTGCCCAGCCTATCGGAACGCTTGGATGACATCCCTTTGCTTATCCAATACTTCTTAAAGAAATATAATGAGGCCTACAGCAAGCAGATTCAGGGACTCACCCGCCGCGCTCAAGCCGTATTGTCCCAACATGGCTGGCCGGGCAACGTCCGCGAACTGGAAAACGTGATTTCCTGCGCCTGCCTAACTTCAGTCAATGAATTTATAGACGTGGATGACTTGCCGGAAAACCTCCAGAAACCTGCTGCCTCGGGCGGCCGCGCGGGAGACTCCTGGCGTCCGCTTCCGCTAAATGAAGTTCGCCGCCAGCACATCCGGCGCGTCCTCGAATCCTGCGATGGCAATCGCGTCCGCGCCGCTCAGTTGCTCGGAATAGGCCGCACCAGCCTGTATCGCTTCCTGAAACGATCCGAAAAGAAGGGATCGACAACGAAGACATAGCATTGAACTCACCTGATGTCCCCAGGACGCGCTCCCATCAGTTTCACATTCGAACAGGAATTTTCGTTTGGCACAGGGTCTGCTAGGCGTCTTCCGTAGGTCATTCAATTGTTTGAGCCTCACGGAGGTCTGTTTGGCCCTGGAGTTGCCACTCTCATATACGAGAGGAATGGCCGGTTGACACAGACTCTGAAATATTCGAAAGACGTTAGAAATACGGCGACGATTGACCGCCGCCGCGGAAAGCGGCTATTCCTCAATTATTCGGTGGAAATTTCAGGCGTGGATGAAGAAGGTCGAACCTTTGTCGAGCGCACCAGGACTGAAGATATCAGCGATACTGGGTCCCGTTTTCATACCCATGTCCCGCTGAGATGCGGCGAACGGTTGGAGATCAAGGTGATCCCTCCTGCCGGGCTAAATTTTACGGAAGAACCCGCGCAGCAGTTCGAAGTGATGTGGGTTGAAGAAGACGATAAGGGCTGGAACATCGGCGTCCGCAAATCTACAAAAGGAAGAATTTGGAAGGTTACGTTTCCTCCCCCCAAACCTCCTCACGATCCTCGCTCAAAGTAACCCACCAATAAACCACTCGCGTCGCGCCAGCCTTGACCCGGGCTGACGCGACGCTTCCTTCCTCACTCTCGGTTGCCGAACTCGCCAGACTTTACTGCGCTTGCGCCATCTGTGGCGACGATGTTTGGTTTTCAGCCGATACTCGGGGCAGGCTGATGGTGTTCTCCATTCGAACGGTTATGACCGTCTGAGCAGGAAGGTCCACTTCCTTGCCCTTGCGCTCCACGATATACGCGGCGGCACCGATCATTCCAAAGCCGAACCCGCGAACCACGTGGCTGAATACGGCGCCAACCACCGTGCCGCCGCCAATCCCGATGGCTCCGCCGATGACGTCACCCTTGATGTCGTGCTTGGCCTGCACGACCTGGCCCTCTTCCACCTTGACGTCTTTGCGGGCGTTGCCTTCTTTTTCTCCGTTTTGTGGGCTGTCCAGTTCGAGAATGGTCATTTTCGCCGGAAAGATGCGGCTATCGACGACCAGGTCCTTGAACGATAGGTTCATCGCCGCCTGGCCCTTGAATATGGAGAAGTGCTGCGTGTGAATCACGCCGCCAACCGTGCCGTTTACGCGTGCCCCCGCCGGCAGAATCATCTGGCTGCCGACGTACACGGGTGCGGAGACCTCTGCAATGAATGGATCACCGCTTTTGGCCACGGCGGTGGTTAATCCGGTGAGTAAACGCAGGTGCACTTGCGTGCCCTGCAGGAGTTCCTGGGATTGCGCGCGGGTTGGGATCGCGCTGACGCCAAACAACACTACCACGGCAAACGATACTGCGACTGATGCAACGATGCGTTTCATGGGATCCTCCATCCTGCCGTGTCGGCCGACATTTCGGCCGCACACGGGTTAGGCCTCGTATCGTGAGGCGTTGCGCTGGCGCCGTACGCCCGGCTGCGCCCTGCGGGAGCGCGCCGGACCGGATTGCGGAGGAACGATACGGACAAATCATACGACGCGCGCTGCCTCGATGTTCGTCAATGTGCGGTGCGATGTTTCGAAATAGGCAACTCGCTTAAATTTGGGAAGGGTTCGCCACGGAGGCACGGAGAACTTCAGAGGAGACCAAAACTCCGTCACATTATAGTTTTCCGGTCGCGTGTTAATATTTTCTGTGGCCCTCTGTGCTCTCTTTGCTAAATCTTTTCTTTGTCCGGTTTTCTTTTTTCGAATCGGACGCTGTGCTAGACTTCATTGCGGTTGCACGGGTGTGGGCTCTACTTGGAACCCGCCAGAAATTGATATCGCGACTGCCGATGCGTGGAACTTCGGGCTCTGTGCGACGAAGTCCCGCGAACCCCGCCAGGCCCGGAAGGGAGCAACGGTACCGGGATCACTTCGTGCGCCGCGGAGTACCCGAAGTTCCTCTCATCTGCAGTCATTTGAACGCCGGGAATTATTGGACTACATCTGATGAGCTACCAGGTCATCGCGCGAAAATGGCGGCCGCAAACGTTCGCCGACGTGGTCGGGCAGCAGCACATCGCGCGAACGCTTGCGAATGCAGTCCAGTCCGGCCGCGTGGCGCACGCCTACATTTTTTCCGGCGCGCGCGGCGTGGGCAAGACGACCACCGCGCGCATCCTCGCCAAGGCCCTTAACTGCTCGAACGGCCCCGCCGCCGAACCCTGCAATGATTGCGACTCCTGCCGCGAAATCGGAGCGGGAAATTCGCTCGACGTAATCGAAATCGATGCGGCGTCCAACCGGGGCATCGACCAGATTCGCGAGCTGCGCGAAATGGTTCGGTACGCGCCGTCCGGCGGCCGCTACAAAGTCGTTATCCTCGACGAAGCGCACATGCTCACCGACGAGGCCTCGAACGCGCTGCTGAAAACTCTGGAAGAGCCTCCCGACAAAGTAATTTTCGTGATGGCGACGACCGAGCCGGAAAATCTCGCCGACACCATTCGTTCGCGTTCGCAGCATTTTCACTTTCGCGCGCTGTCTTTTGCCGAAATCGTCAACGCGCTCGAAGAAGTTTGCGTGAAAGAAAGTTTAACGGCTGAGCCCGGCGCGCTGGCCGTGATGGCTCGCGCCGCCGAAGGCAGCATGCGCGATGGCCTCTCTCTTCTGGAGCAGGCGCGCGCCTACTGCGGGACCGAGATTACCGACGCGAAAGTACGCGAACTTCTCGGCGTAGTCCCCGAAGAAATTCTGGATGAATTGGTCGGAGCGATCGAGACGCAATCGGCGGAACGCATCCTTACGCTGGTGCACAAGCTGCTGGCCGAGGGACAGAACCTGCAGCACTTCTGCCGCGAGGCCATCGGGCATTTCCGCAACCTGCTTGTCGCGCGAGTGTGCGGCGCGGATTCCGATTTGATTGCCGCCCCCGCTGACCGCCGCCCGAACCTGAAACGTGCCGCTGAACTCTTCACCGAAGAAGACCTGACGCGTTTTTTTCAAATCCTGCTGCACACCGACGACGACCTGCGCCGCAAGCCTGACGCGCGCCTGCACATGGAAATGGGCCTGCTGCGCATGGTGAATGCCGCGCGGCTGGCTCCACTCGAAGAAGTGCTCGCGGAACTTGAAAGCGGCGCGCCACCAGCAAGTCCATCGCGGCCCGCAAGCGCGGCGCCGCAATCGCCGCAGGCGTCATCTCCCGCGCGCAGCAGCGCCGCAGCAATATTTCCAGACAGGCCATCGTCCGCTCCCATAAGGCCGTCTCCCAACCCCGGCGGCCTTTCGGCATTCGCCGCCACCACTTCAGCAGGCTCGTCGCAAACTTTTTCTTCAGGACGGCCGCAGCCAGCCGCAGCGCCGCGAATTGAAATTCCCGTTCCTTCTGCACCACCGCGTGAAATTTCAAATGTCGCACCGGAAAAATTGAAAGTAGTTCCCTCCCCTGAGCAAGAACCGAGCGCGACTGCGCCAGCCGCCGCCACAGGAAATGGATCTGCGGATTCGCAAGTCGATGCCATCAAGGCGGCCATCCTCGCGCAGGAAAAATTCCTCGGCGAACTGGTGCAGCACGCCTTCCGCTGGGAGATTGCCGGCGGCGAAGTGCGATTATTTTTCTCCACCGAGAACCGCGCGCTGGCGGACATGTTGCAGGCGCGCGATCCCATGGAACGTTTGCGCAACATTGCCAGTCGCATCCTCGGCCAGACGGTGCGCGTCTGTGTTAAACTGGAAGCCGTACCGGGAGCTGGGCCCGCAACACAAACTTCCGGCACTCGAGAGTTGCGCGCCAAGTTCGAGCAGGATCCGATCGTGCGCGCGATGATGGAGCGGTTCGGCGGCCAGATTTCCGACGTGAAACGCCGGGGCGAGGAATAGACCATGGAAGTCAAAGCACTGCAGCAGATGCTCACGCAGTTTCGCCAAATGCAGGAAAGCCTGCAGAAGCAGATCGAAACCGTGCACGTCGATGCATCGGCCGGCGGCGGCATGGTCAACGTCAGAATGAATGGGCAAAAGCAGGTCACCGAGATTCGCATTGACCCCGAAGTGTTCGCGGGAAAAGATCAGGAATTGCTGCAGGACCTGGTGTGCGCCGCCGTCAATGAGGCCGGACGCCGCGTCGATGAAGAGCTGACCAGCCAGATGAAGAGCCTGAGCGGCTCGATCCCCGGAATGGCGGGATTGAAAATTCCAGGATTGTTTTAATCAGGACTTTAGAGTTGTGTTTTCAGCGGATGTCCCGAGTGAAACTATTTCCTCCGGTCCGCCACACTCCATCGCGGAACTATCGATCACGGAACTCTCTATCACGAAAGACTCCGCATGCCTGATTTCGCCGAACCCGTCGAGCGCCTGATCGACCAGCTCAAACATCTGCCCGGTATCGGGGCCAAGACCGCACAGCGGCTCGCGTTTCATCTCCTGCGCGCCAAGCCGGAAGACGCCATCGCGCTCGCCGACGCCATCCGCGACGCAAAGATGAACATGCGTCTCTGCTCGATCTGCAACAACATCACCGATAACGATCCGTGCCTCTACTGCACCGGGCCCACACGCAATCACAAAACGATCTGCGTCGTCGAAGAGCCACACAACATCATGGCCATCGAGAAAACGCGCCAGTACGGCGGCCTCTATCACGTCCTCGGCGGAGCTCTCGCGCCGTTACGCGGCATTGGCCCCGATCAATTGCATCTGAAAAGCCTGATCGAGCGCCTCAAGGGCGGCACCGTCGAAGAAATCATCATCGCCACCAACCCCAACGCCGAAGGCGAAGCCACGGCCATGTACCTCTCGAAGCTCATTAAGCCGCTCGGCGTCCGCGTGACACGTATCGGCGTCGGAATTCCAGTCGGCGCGGACCTGGAATACGCCGATGAAGTTACGATGATGAAAGCAATGGAAGGCCGCCGCGACCTGTAGCTTTTCCCCCGCATAACCCGCATTCCTGAAGATCCCTGCCAACAAAACCTCATCCCTTCTCCTGGAGCTGGGAAGAAGACCGTCCGGAGATACGTGTTCACAATTAGACAGTCTGGAATTGTAAATGGATGTAGGATTAATTCGAACAAAGAAGGAAAATCCCATGCCAAACGATTCGCACCAAAGAGCTGCCGAGTTCCACGAACTTGCCGCCCACGCGCACCGCAGTGCCGCGGCGCACCATGGAAAAGAAGATCATCAAACCGGGCAGGAGCATTCCCGACAAGCACTGGAACACGCCACCAAAGCTTTCGAGTTGTCGCAGGAAGCTCACCGGAAGTCCGTGAAGTTAGCGGAGAAGGTATAACCATGGGTAACGGCGCAGCAGGAGTGCAGCGACACAAGAATCACGGAAATCCGGGGGCTTCCTTGCTTCCCGGTTTCGTTACCGGAGCTAGTTTGGGCGGCACAATCTCCAGCTACCGCCGCAAAGAGAACATCTACAAACAAGGCGCGCCTGCCTATACGCTTTTCTATATTCAAGAAGGAGGCGTGCGGCTCAGCACACGAACGAAAAATACAGCATCCGCGGTTACGGCCATTCTGGGAGTAGGCGATATCTTCGGTGAGCTTTGCCTGGCCGGGTACCCACTGCGGATGACCACGGCCGTCGCGTTGACCGCCAGCTCCATCCGCACCGTAAAGAAGGCGAAAATGCTCCAAATGCTTCGCAAAGATAATAAGACATCCAATTCCATGGTTTCCTATCTGCTGTCCAGCGTGAAGGACTACCAGGACCATGTGGCGGACCTGCTTACTTCCTCCGCGGAAAAACGGCTCGCGCGCGTTCTCCTCCGTCTAGCACATTTGGAGAGGAAAAACGGGGCGACGGTTGAGATTCCTCATCTAAGTCACCAGGTTCTGGCGGAAATGGTCGGAACCACGCGCCCGCGAATCAACCTTTTCATGAATCGCTTCAGAAAGAAGGGATACATCGACTACGACGGAGGATTGGAAGTGAACCCGTCCTTGAGGAAAGCTCTCCGGTAGGCTCTAGAACTTTCCCGCAGTCCATTGCCCGCCTGTAACTTGTCGGAATTTATCTCAACAATCATAGAAATTCTCGTTTTTGCAAGATGTGTCCGCTTTTGAACAGTCTTGCCTTTAGTACTCTTGGTACTTTAGTCGCCCGCTTAAGAGAGCGGTGGCATCCTAGAGGCTATCCATGACACTATTCGGCAGAAATGTCCTCCTGGTCGGACAGGGTTTTCACAGCTCGCGAAAATTGACAGATAGGCTGCACGCTTGGAACTTTCGAAGCCATTTCGCCTACAGTCTGGAAGCGGCGGCCGAACTTTTGAGTTCTCGCCCGGTCGATCTGGTGCTGAGCAATACGTATCTACCCGATGGGACCGGCTTCAGTTTGCTTGCGACCGTACCGAACCTGCCCGTTACCGCCTTCCTTTGCTTGCCGGTGGAAAATAGCTGCCTTTGGCTGCCCGCCCTCGATGGCGGGAAAAAATGTTTGGGATTGCCTGCTCTCCGTCCTCGGCAGTTTGCGAGGACACTCGAAGAAATGGCTCGTTGTTTGCCTACCTAAAGTCAGCTCTTGCCTGGGAGCGAAACTCTGGTTAAACCTGACTTGGTAAGCCAAAATGATTGGATCATGGGATAAGCGCCTCTCGCGAAGTCCTTGTGTCACCCTCTGCCACAGCATAAGTTAGATCCTCTTTCCATAGATCACTTATAACTTGTTTAACATCTACTTTTCTGCAAAACCAGAATATACCCGTAACTAACCCGAAACTTCTTCCAGGATTCTTTCGGCTCGGATATATGCCTGACTGAAGATTTCTGGTCATTTGCCGATATGTAAGTTGAGAGGGTTCTATACGCAGTTTTGACTCTCCGATTCCTGTCTGAACGCTAGCCGATGGGGCTGGGAAGTCAAATTAACTTAAGGAATCGGGATGATTTGATAGCGCGCTGTCAAAAGCCGACGTCGGAAGAGAGAGCGGGGCATTTTGCACCAATCAGTAAAAAGGAAAAATCAAGCAGAAGCTGGCAGATTGGCTGCCCGTTCACGATTCGGCCATAAGGAAATGAGTGCAATGAACATTGGTGAACGACTCCGCTTCTTACGTAAGGAAAAGGGTCTTTCTCTAAGCACGGTCGAACATCGCAGCGGGCTATACGCTAGCTTTGTCTCACGCATCGAAAATGGGCATAGCGTTCCAGGCCTTGAAACCCTTGAGCGATTGGCACGAGCCTTGAATGTTCCCATGTATCAATTGTTCTACGACGGTCATGGGACACTTAAACACCCAAACTCAACTCCAACCGGCGTTAAGAATGGAGTCGGTTGGGAAATGTCCAAAGGTGGAATACGATTCTGGATCAAATTTCGTCGCCTCCTGGCAGATATTGACGAAGAAGACCGGCGTTTCCTGCTGGGCACAGCTCAAAGGATGAGCCGATTGAAAAAACGATTAACGAGCCGAAGGGAAGAGAAAACCCTCCATGTCCAAGATCGTGCACACCGCGAAAGCTAGGTGATCGGGAGCAAAGTAGCACCCTAAAAACTCATCGAGAAATGACAGATAAGAGCAGGGGGCGCGCCAGTCTATGGATGGTAAGGAATCAAAATCGCCTATAGCGAACATAATCCTGGCTAGACCGTCTTGTCAAAACTGAGGCGTCTAATCATCATCTCCTGTTTTAATTTACCGATTTGTTCGACGACCTCACTGTGTGAAAGAAGGCCCTTCTTTGCGAGCGCTTCGAAAAGCGCCTCCGATAAGAGGAGGGAGTATGCAGAAATCTGTTCGAAACTAGTGTCTACTGGACTTCGGTTAGCCATTCCTTGAAGCCTGCTTTCTGGTTTTTTCAAAAGGAAATTCTAGGTACTGAACCCAGCGATTCCAACTTGAGCAGGGTGCAAGATATCAAACCTTTCAGAGGGACGACAAGAGCGGAGACACCCCGGAAATGTCCTAAGATCAATCAAACAACCAATGAATACACGCACGCACTAATGCCTTCGATGTTTAGTAGTCTAAAGTGTAAGGAGGCTACTCAAATTCAATCTTGTTAAAATCTTCTTAGAATGCGGTCACGATTGACTCAAAAACAGAGAATGTCAAATGTGGAGCAAATCTTTGGGGTTTGTGCTGGTAGGATCGTCGTCGCGGTAACTCTCAAGATTGCAATTTCTCCAACATCGCCTTCCCTTCCGATTCAGTTAGAACTCCCTTCTGGATGAGTGTAATCAGAAGCTCTTTCAGGACGGAATCCTGTTCTTTCAATATTCCGTTTGTTACTCCCGGCGCATCTCTTTCGGGGACATCCTCCGAGGGAGGAACTTCCCCGCTAACTTCGAGCAGCCATTTTTGAAACAACTTTACATGCTTTGGCATGGCTGAGACAAAGGCAAGTCCCATGCCCATGCCGTCTTGTGAAAAAGAAACCTTTGCCTGGGCCTCGAATAAATTATTGCCCCTCGTAATGCGGAGAAATACATCCGTACCGGGTGGGAAGGAACTAAGAGCATCAACGTAGCAACCTCCCTGCCCTAAATCGCTGGTGCGACCTGTAATTCGTGCTCCGGATTTAGACTCGATAACTTCGACAGATGCAATGAACGGGAAGCGTAAGTGGCGACGCTTCTCGGAGGATGATTCGACAGAGATGTCAGTCTCTTTTTCAGTAGGTGATGTCATGCCCTATGAATAATGTAGCCACTCTGACTGTCCATGGCTGGATCTATACACGCCATTGTAGTCCATGGCCAACAAGAATGTTATATGCTGGGCTCAGTAAGGCAAGTACCGACTCGAAAACAAATGTTCGACTTGTCAATATGCTCATCAAAGATCGAAATTCGAGGGAGAATGCCGGCATTTAATTAGGAAAACAGCTCTAGACGATCACGCCCTTATCCTAAATATAATTTCAATGGGTTCGTCCATCCGCAAACTTCACTGGCTCAAGCAATCTATACAGGTCGTCTCACCGAGTAAACCGCCCCGTGATCCCCCATAACTTTCGCCCAAGTGCTGGTCAATGATAAAGTAAACCTCGTGACCAATCAGATTTCAGGAACTGAGCAGCAGAAAAGGCTGCGTGCTGCGCGCCGCGCAGTGATCAAGTTGGGCACTGGCATCGTGACTGGCAGCGACGGCCAGTTTAACGCCGAGCATCTGGCGCCGGTTGCTCGCACCATCGCACGGCTGAAGAAGGATGGCCGACAGGTCGTCTTGGTGTCTTCGGGCGCTGTGGGCCTGGGGCGGGGACGCCTGGGCCTGCATCGCGACCGCCTGAACGATCTGGTGATGCGCCAGGCTTGCGCCGCCGTCGGCCAGAGCCTGTTGATGCACGAGTACGAAAAACTCTTCCAGACGCACAGCGTTCATCTCGCGCAGGTGCTGCTCACCGAAGGTGATTTCGTCGATCGAACGCGGTATTCCAATCTGCGGGAGACGATGGAAACGCTCTTGAAACTTGGTGTGTTGCCCATCGTCAATGAAAACGACACCGTCTCCACCGCCGAGCTCGACTACTTGAATATTCGCGCGGGCGAACGCATCTTCAGCGATAACGATCGCCTGGCGGCGCTGGTGATGAGCCACATCGATGCCGATGTGCTGGTCCTGCTAACCGATGTGGACGGGCTGATGGAATTCGGGCCATTGGGTTCGAAAGACTCGGGCGGAAAAGTAATTCCCCTCGTCGAAGAAATTACTCCGGAATTGAAATCTCTGGCGCTCGGGCCTTCCGAAGGCGGGCGCGGTGGTATGCTGACCAAACTGGACGCCGCGGAGATTGCTACGCAAGCCGGCGGGATCGCCGTGATCGCCAACGGCAGGAAGCCGGAAACACTGGACCGCATATTCGACGGCGAGCCGACTGGCACTGTCTTTTTGTCCAAGACGCGCATGGCGGGAAAGCGCCGCTGGATCGCTTACGCCGCCGGTGTCCGCGGGCGCGTGATCGTAAACGCGGGCGCGCGCGAGGCGCTCACGGGGGGCAAAGCGAGTTTGCTGGCTTCGGGAGTAGTCAATGTGGAAGGCGAATTCGACGCCGCCGAGGTAGTCAGCATCGTAGATGCCGAAGGACTGGAATTCGCGCGCGGAATTTCGGATTTTTCCCGCGGAGACGCGGAAGGCATGATCGGCGGCGCAAACGGTGCATCGATCGGCAGAGCCAACGGACGAGCGGGTGTGCTGGTCAAGCGTGATAACATTGTTTTATTGGATCGCAAATGAACGTAACGAAAAACCAACTCGAAGGTTCGGAAGTCCAGCGCACCGTCCGGCGAGCGCGGCATGCGGCGCATATCCTAGCGGCGGTTTCCAGCGAGCGCCGCAACGACGCATTGCTCGCTGCGGCGAACGCGATCGAATCGCGCTCGGCGGAAATTCTTGCCGCGAATGAAAAAGATTGCGCGCTGACATCCAAGGCCGTCGAGAGCGGCGAGATGTCCCGCGCCCTGTTCGCGCGATTGCGAACGACCGAGCGCGGCGTGGTGGAAATGGCGGCACGAGTGCGCGAAGTGGCCCAGTTGCCCGATCCGCTGCACCGCCGTCTGTCAGCGATGGAGCTTGACGACAAACTCGTTCTTTATAAGGAATCGTGCCCGCTCGGCGTAGTAGGAGTCGTGTTTGAATCACGACCGGATGTTGTGCCGCAGATTGCGTCGCTGGCCCTTAAGTCCGGCAACGCCGTGTGCCTGAAAGGCGGAGCGGAAGCAACCGAGACGAATTCTGTGCTGGTTTCGATTTGGCGCGACGCGATCTCTGCCTTCCACGACATCCCGGTGGACTCGGTCGTCTTGTTCCACACGCGGGAAGACGTAGCGCAAATTCTAACATTGAACGAAGATATCGATCTGATCGTGCCGCGTGGGTCGAATGCTTTTGTTAACTACGTGAAGAAGAACAGCAGCATCCCCGTCCTCGGCCACGGCGAAGGCATCTGCCACGTTTACGTGCACGAGGATGCGGACTTGCAGAAGGCATACGACATCGCGCTCGATTCCAAAATTCAATACCCGGCGGCCTGCAATGCTCTCGAAACTTTGCTGGTTCACCGCGATGTCGCCCGCGCGTTCCTGCCGCAGATGATTGCGCAATACCGCGCCGCAGGAGTCGAAGTTCGCGGCTGCCCCAGGACCATGGAATTTGCAGGAGCGGAGGAAGTTCCCCCAGCGACCGAAGACGACTGGAACAAGGAATATTCCGATCTGATCGTTTCGATCAAGGTCGTGGACGGAGTCAATGAAGCCATCGAGCACATCAACCGCTATGGCTCCCGGCACACCGAATCCATCGTCACCGAAAGCCATGACGTTGCGGCGCGATTCATGGAATTTGTGGACGCGGCGGGCGTATATCAGAATGCTTCCACGCGATTTTCGGATGGCTTCCGCTACGGCCTGGGCGCGGAAGTGGGCATCAGCACTGGAAAGCTCCACGCACGCGGCCCTGTGGGACTTGAAGGGCTGACCACCTACAAATACAAACTCTTCGGCGATGGGCAGACTGTCGCCAGCTACAGCAAGGGCCTTCGCACGTTCAAACACCGCGCGCTTTAGTGACAAAATAACGCTTCTGAAACCACAACGATACATTCACAAGCCCTAACAGCGCCGGCACTTCCACCAGTGGGCCGATTACGCCGACAAAGGCCTCCCCTGAATTGAGGCCAAAGACCGCCACCGCAACGGCGATCGCCAATTCGAAATTATTGCTCGCCGCAGTGAAGGAAAGCGTTGCGGTCTTCGAATAGTCCGCGCCAAGCTTGCGGCCCATCCAAAAACTCACCAGAAACATAAAGACAAAATAGATCAGCAGCGGCAGTGCGATGCGAAGCACGTCAAGCGGGAGACGGACGATCAGGTCGCCCTTGAGGCTGAACATCACCAGAATCGTGAACAAAAGAGCCACCAGAGTTAACGGACTAATACGCGGAATGAACTGAGTCCGATACCACTCGTCTCCTCTGGCGCGCAACAGGAAGAAGCGCGTGAGAACGCCCGCAATGAACGGCAGACCCAGGTAGAAAAAGACGCTTTCGGCAATCTGTCCGATGCCAACACGGACAACGCTTCCCTCCAAACCGAACCACGTGGGAAGAACGGTGATAAACACCCACGCATAGACGCTGTAGAAAAGGACCTGGAAGATGCTGTTCAATGCAACTAAACCTGCGGCATAGTCCGTGTCGCCGGAAGCCAATTCATTCCAGACAATAACCATTGCGATGCAACGCGCTATTCCAATCAGGATAAGCCCGCGCATGTACGCAGGCTCGCCGTGAAGAAAAATAATCGCCAGGAAGAACATTCCAATCGGTCCAATCACCCAGTTCTGGAGGAGCGAAAGCGCAAGTACGCGACGATTGCGAAAGACTTCGGCGAGTTTTTCATAGCGCACCTTGGCCAAGGGCGGGTACATCATGATGATTAGCCCAATGGCAATGGGAATGTTTATAGTGCCAACCTGAAATCGTTGAACAAAAGTCGCCGTCCCCAGAATGAAATGCCCCAATCCAACACCGATTGCCATTGCGAGAAAAATCCATAGTGTGAGGTAGCGGTCCAGGAAGGAGAGACGGGCGCGCGCGATAGGGGAGCAGGCGGGACCTTGGGCGTAGGGAGTGGTCATTCATTTCACCTGAGTTGCGGGAACAGGGATTTCATTGGTTGCCTATGCGGTCGATCTCTCTTTTGATGGCTAGCCGGTCGAGAGTAGAAATTGGCAAGCTCAGAAAAAGTGAGATTCGACGGTCGAGAGATACAAAACCTTCTCTAAAAGCGCGCTGAATTTCCTCCTGCGTGCCTTGTGCGGCCGCAGGATCCGGGACACCCCAATGTGCGGTCATCGGCTGTCCCGGCCAAATCGGGCAAGCTTCGTTCGCTGCGTTGTCGCATACCGTAAAAACGAAATCCATGCGCGGAGCGCCGGAAGTCGCGAATTCATCCCAACTCTTGCTGCGAAAACCCGATGCTTGTATTCCCGCATTCTCGATTTGCTTCAACGCCTCAGGCCGGACTGCCCCCGATGGATGACTGCCCGCGCTATAGGCGTTGAAATTCGGACGCCCCTTATGACCGAGTATGGCTTCAGCCATGATCGAGCGTGCGGAATTTCCGGTGCACAGAAATAGGACGTTGTAGCGTTTATCCATCATGCTCTCTCGCGGCTGTCAGAGTCTTACTGCTGCCGCCGGGGAACAGCAATCCGGTCCGCAGCAGGATTTTTCCGTCGCGACTTTTTCGGGCAGATTGTCTTCGAGAACCGCAAACACTTCCCATTCGTTTCCATCGGGATCGCGAACCCAGGTCTTATCCTGCAACGCATAGCAGCATTCCGTCTTCATTTCGTCGCGGGTCAGCAATCCCCGTTCTTGCCACTGGCGGCGTACAGCCAGCACGTCTTCGGTTGACGCAACCTGAATTCCCATGTGGGATAAAGCGCCGCGCACTTCATTCGCTCCCTCGTTCAACGTAAAGTTGAGCGGCGGATTGGATACGTCGAATTTCGCGTATCCGTTGCGTATCTTCGAAGGCTCGATGCCGAAGAGATTTCGGTAGAACGCAATACTCTCTGAAACATTTTTCACGTTGATTGAGACGTGGGCCTTTAATGATCGAATCGTGGCCGTTGGCATGGGGTTCTCCTATGGCGCTCACAATACATATGCAAATGCATATATGAATAGACTAGACGCCTTGTATACATCTGTCAAGCCATATATAATATATTGTCATGCCGGAAAAAGAAAAACCGGTTGCCCTTGATCTGCTCTTTCGTGCCCTGGCCGATCCCACGCGCCTCCGCTTGCTCAACTTGATCGCCGACCGCGAAATCTGTGTCTGCTATTTCGTGGAAATCCTGGCCATGAGCCAGCCGAAGATTTCCCGCCACCTGGCGTACCTGAGGCGAGCAGGCATTGTGGAGGCCCGGCGGCAGGGCCGCTGGATGCACTACCGACTGACTCTCCCGAGTGACGCGGTGGCTTCCTCAATCCTAAAGGAAACATTGAAAGGCCTGCGGGAAATGCCGGACATGCAGCGCGATTTTGCGATGCTTTACACCGCTTGCTGCACACCAGGTGAGTTTTCGCTTCCTCAAAGAGCCCCACAACCTTCCCTGGTATCCATAGCCATTCGATAGCCTTCGGCTCAGTGCAGTTTTCTCTGCTGAAACGCCCTCTTGTTCCCTCCTCCAGTCTTGTAGTACATTGCGAAGGCGAAAGGCGCCCAGCCTCTCCGTCCTCAGAGCACGTCGCGTGACGCAAGTCGGTTCTCGTGGAGGGAATGCCATCCTCGGGAAATATTATTGCGGGTCCAAATCCGCATGTGCAGTCACAAGGCGTAACTAATACGAATCCATAAATTTCAGCGTTTTCGACGCCTGAAAGCTTCAATGTTAGGCTTAAAAACTGACCGTGGGGTGCATTTGTGGCGGAATCCAACGTTAGTCCCGAGATAGATTCACAAAAACGGCGCAGCACCAGAATTGTTCAAGCCGTCCCGCTGACAGTGACGGGCGTGGACGCACTGGGCAGGCCGTTTCAGGAGCGCACTTCCACCCTGATCATTAATTGCCACGGTTGCCGCTACCAGTCAAAGCATTACGTTCTGAAGAACATGTGGGTAACTTTCGACGTGCCCCATAATGAGCCTGGCCGTGAACCGCGAACCGTACGTGCTCGCGTGAGTTGGATTCAGCGTCCGAGAACAGTGCGCGAGTTATTTCAAATTGGCGTGGAGCTGGAGGTGTCGGGCAACGTCTGGGGTATTGCGTTCCCCCCGGGAGATTGGTTTCCATTCCCTGAATCTGAATCTAGCCAGGAAATTGCGAATTCAATCGCTCCCACTGAAATAGCATCACCCACACGAGACCGTAATTTGGACGTGCGAACATCGAGTGAGTTGCCGGAGCCGCCAGAAGACAACGTTCGCGTACTGCCAATGCCCGGCGGCACAGATGCGTCGCTTCAGTTGGCACGACAACTCGCACGCCTGGTAGCCGAAGCAAAGCAACAGGTCCAAGGGACGGTGCAGGAAGCTGCTACGCGGACAATCGCGGCGGAAACCCGTCCGTTGCTCACGGCGTTGCAAAAACAGGTCGATGAAGCCGCTCAAAAATCGGTTCAAGCTGCGATTGCCTCGCACCTGGACCGCCTGCAGATCGCCGCAAAGGATCGCGGCGCCAGCGTAGAGGCAATGCGACATGAATGGTCGGTTGAACTCGATCAGCGGCTGTCGGAAGCGCGGCAGGAGATCGACTCCCAACTTGCGGAAGTGGAACGTACGCGACGAATTGATTTCGAAGGCCAGATTCAGAGTCAATTGCAAGCTGCGATTGAAAAATTGCAGACCTTGACGGGTACGCTGGATTCGAACTCTGGCGACGTCAAATTCACAATCGATCGTTTGCGACGTAGCTCGGAAGAGGCGACTGCGAACGAACTTCGCCAATGGCAACAGCTGATGGATGAGCGGGCCTCGGAGGCGCAGACCCGTGTTGCCCGGTTGGAAGAAGCGGCCAAGCACTTGGGTGCCAAAATCGCGACCGAGACTTCCGTAGCTGAAACTGGGTGGCGCGGACTGCTTGAAGCTGATATTGCCGCAGCGACTTCGCGCTGGCACGAAATGCTGGAAACCTCTCTCGAAGCCGTCTCGCGACAGGCGTCCGAACGGCTTGCTCGAAACAACGAAGCGGCCACCCGCCAGTTGGAGCAACAACTGCAGCAAAGAATCGGCATGATTGGCAGTGCCTTTTCACAAGTTACCGCGGAAGCAGAAAGCGCCCTGGGCACGCTGCGGGCGGCGATCGGTAAGGAAGCCGGCAAGGGCCAGACGGCAATCGAGCAGTTGCAAAGATCTTTTGAACAAGTGGAAGCCAAGAAGAGCGAGATCTCCTCGCTCGCGCAGTCTGCATCCGATGAACTGGCGCGACGCGGAGAAGCGCTACTCGAAGCGCAGAGCGCGGAGATGAACCGCCGCGCGGAGTTGGCAGCTAACGGAATGGCCCAGCGGCTTCAGCCTGTCCTCGAATCCGCGGGAAATCAAACCATCGAGCGCTTGGCGAATGAGCTCGATCAGCGGTTTGCGCCGCAAATCGCGCGCGCCATGGAAATATTGAGCAAACTTGCGCTGGGTCAGGATCAGGCCGAAAAGGGACTGGCCGATCACCAGCAGAGACTTTGGCAGGCCTCGGAACGCAGCGTCCAGGACTCGGTCGCACGCGCCAAGGAAGTCCTAGCGGAGGTCGAAAAAGAGTTTGGGGGGTCGGCGCAGAATACATCCGCGAAATGGATCGCGGACCTGGAAACCAAAGCAGCCGAAACGACGCACACCACCTTCGAAGCCCTTTTTAAATCCGCTGATTGGTACGAAAAGAAGGTTCAGACGCAAATGCAATCGACCATGGAAAAAGGTCTCGATCAGGCTGCAACTACCCTGCGCGAAAAAGCAAGGGATCTTTCAGCTCTATTCGCCACCGAACTCGATCACTACAGCCGCAGCTACGTGGAGCACTCGCAGAACCAGATGGAAGAAAACGCGCGCGAAGCCGCGGAGCGGGGCGGCCAACAGATCGCACAAGCAGGCGATGCCGCCGCCGCAAGTTTCACTGGCCGCGCGGAACAGATCACTCACGAACAATTCGATCGGTTCAACGCAAAAGCCAATTCCGCGTTCGAACAAAATGCCGCACGTCTCGAAGCGCATACGGTGCAGGTCCGTTCGAAACTGCAAAGCGATGCCCGAGCGCTGGTCGGCGAATTCGGAAGGGTCATTTCCCAACAGGCGCAGCAAAGCCTCGCGCAAGCTAAGGTGGATATAAACTCCCAGACCGATCTCTCCAAAGATAGTTTGCGCATTGAGGCACAATCGCTCGACCGCCAATTGCGAACTTCCATGCAATCGCTTGGCACGACCGGCCTCGAGGATTACAAGCAGCGCCTTGAAAACACCTCGAACACCTGGCTGCTTACCACTGTCAGCAGACTGAATAAGCAATCCGAAGGTTTGATCGATCAACTGGCAAAATCAACCGAACTAAGATTGCGTTCGGCTTGCAGCAGCGTTTTCGCCGACCTCGGTGAAACGCTCCGACAGCGGCTGGCAGGACTCGCAATGTCTTCCACGGCCCAGCCGATCTCCACTAGCACGCCCACTCCAAGCAACTCACCTGAAATCAACCCCGAAGGGCAGAACTAGCGCACGAGGCCGGCGCTGCAGATTTTCGGTCCTGAGACCGAAGCCTGTATAATGGCGCGATGCCCAATCGCGCGTATGCCAGCCTGTGGATTCGAAATTTCGACGAATCGAGCATGCTCAACTATTTCGAGCATTTCCTCGCCACGGTTCCATTGGCAACGGGCCCCATTGGATTTACAGGGATGGTGATTCGCGCAGTGGATTCGACAGAGTCGCCCCTTGTGGAACACGATCTACGCGGCCAGGTACTTGCCCCCCCTGAGATTGCCCATCTGGTCCGGGAATATCTTGCTGACGACATTTGCATCGAAGTGACCGCGCTGTGGGACCTGTGGCTGCGCGACATGGAAACCGTCAGTTGGAAAAAGAGTCCCGAAAAAATGCTGATCTCCTGCTTTGGGCAGGATTATGACAACGGGATCTACGCCGAATCCGGCCATTTTTTGGTCGATCTGGGCTTCGAGCACATGTTTACCGGGCATGCAGGCTTGCTGTCGCGCGAAGGGGGACCCGTTGCGGAACCTGCGCATCCGGACGAGGCGCGGTTCATGATGTGGATGTCGCAGCCAAAGAACTTGCGAGAGTATCAGGAAAAGACGCGCGAAAATATCCAAAAACTGATGGCGTGGATGCGTTTAATCGAGGAAACTCTGCCGGTTGAGCGGATGCGCCTGTGGTCCGAGGGAGAGGAGAACTTTGAAGCGCGGTTGGATGAAATTGTGGATTTGCGTTAGTTTGCTCCCTGCCGGATTGTGCATTGCTGCGTCGTCTCCTGCGGCTCAACGCAGCCTGCACCGGGCGAATGAAACATTGCTGGCGGGATTGCGACCGGGGCACGATACACTGGCCGTCGCTGAAAAAAGGTTCAAGTCGAAAAAAGCGGCCGACATACAGGATTCAGGAATCAAGGAATGGCGTGACGAGTGTTCCGGACGCGCGATCCGGCTTGAACTTAATTCCAAATCCGTGATTCAAAGCGTAACGATCACGACGCTCGAATCCCAAGAAGGAAAATGCGGCGAAAAACACCTGGATTTTCTCGATCCCAAAAACTGGGTCACTGGCGAAGGGCTGCGAATCGGCGATTCACAGGACCGGATCCTGGGATTTTACGGCGAGCCGAACTCTAGCGGGCCTGCGGCGAAAAATGGTAAAGAGTTGGATTTGATGTACTACCAGTTCGACTGGGCCGGTTCCGAGGTCCCTCAGGTGATGGAAGTGCTTTGTGCGCGCGATACCGGCCGCGTGGTTGAGATTACATTGGCGTTTCCGAGTTTGTAGTCGATTGCCGAAACCCGCGCCCCTTGTCTTTCACGGTCGTTCTGAGGGGAGAGGCGAGATACAATGGCAGTTCAGCGTTGCTGGGCCTAAAAAATAATGAAGATTTGGAATTGGTACGCAGTTCCGGGGTTGGCTGTCGCGGCGCTGCTGCTCGCAGGATGCAAGCATGGCGCGCAAACAACACCGGCAGAAGCTGCGGCGACACAAATCGCGCAGCAGACAATTTCGGAATCTCAGCAGGTTGCGGAAGCAGTCCTGGGTAAGCAGTCCGAGGTGGTTGCTCACGGGGACCTGGCAAGAAACGGCCTCGAACAACTGGTGGTGGTGAACCGAACAGACAAGCCAGGAGCGAAGAGGCCTGGCGTTGGCACTTCCTCGGACATGCTGATCACACGGGCCGTGATTGTGCAGAAGAATAACGACAAGTGGTCGGAAGTGTTACGCTGCGACGAGTATGTTAAGAATCCACGGGGATACCTTGGAGGTTCGATTACCGGTCCTGTAACCGGGTGGCGCCTCAAAATCGAGAAGGATGCGCAAACAGGGCTTGAACTGCGATTCACGCCGGCTGAGGCTGTACAGGAATTGGAGTCCAGCGGTGATGGAGCAGGAAGCCGTACAATCGTTGTGCGGTGGAACACAAAAACGAAACGCTATCAATCGTTGGATCAGTCTCATAGGGACTACCAGGACGAGGTTCCCGCGTTGGAGACGCCTCGGTCCATTCTAAAATGAGCGCTGCTGCAAACACATTCGCAGGTACGCCGGCGAAGACCGCACCCAAGCATGTCTCCGGATGGGCGCAGCTCATGCGCTTGCGTCCCTATGTGCGTCGCCATACGGGCGAAGTGTTCCTGGGGATGCTCACGCAGATCGGAATGGGAATTGCGGGCACTCTGTTGCCCTTACTGATCGGCGCGATTGTGGATTGCATCAAAGGCGCCGAAGCTCCCCTGGCGCAGCTTGGCCGCCTCACGCAGATTTCCCTGGGCTTCCTGCTTCCCTACTATCATCCGAAGAGCGCGACCACGCTCGCCATCTTCTGCTCAGCCCTGATCATTATGTGCTCGGTACAGGGAGTCTTTTCTTACGCGACTCGGCAGATCCTGATCGGACTCTCTCGCGACATCGAATACGACCTGCGCAACGACCTGCTAAACAAACTGGTGACGATGGAACCTGAGTTCTACGTCCGAAACCGCACCGGCGAATTGATGTCGCGCTGCACCAACGATTTGAACTCGGTGCGCATGGTCCTCGGACCGGGAATCATGTACAGCGCCAACACGTTCGCAACGATGGTGCTGGCCGTGATTCTGATGTTTTGGATATCGCCGCGCCTGAGCTTTTACGTTTTGCTCCCGGTGCCGATCGTCGCGATTACCGTGTGGCTCTTTGGACGGCAGATTCATGCGCTCTACGGAAAAATCCAGGCTTCTCTCGCCGTGCTTTCCGCAAAGGCGCAGGAAAATCTCGCGGGCGTGCGCGTGGTGCGCGCTTACGGCCAGGAAGAGGCGGAGATTCGCGGCTTCGATGCGCCAAATCGCGAATACATCGATCGCAACCTTCGGCTGATTTATTTCTGGAGCATGTTCATGCCTCTGCTCCAGATGCTCATTGGGCTAACATTTGTGCTCGTACTCTGGCAGGGCGGCAGCCAGGTGATTCAGAGCCGTATTACGCTCGGCGAACTGATCGCGTTTTACACATTCATGACTCGCCTGATCTTTCCGATGATCGCGCTGGGATTCGTCACGAATATTTTTCAACGTGGCGGCGCTTCGATGGGGCGGCTGAACTACATTCTGGATTCCGAACCCAATATCAACGACGCCGCTGTTCCGAAATCCATGCCCACGGGAATCCGTGGCGAAATTGAATTCCGAAATCTCACATTCACTTACCCGACCGTACGAAGCGATACGGACGGAACCAGGAGCGACCCCACAGCGGCGTCGAACAAGCCTGTGCTGCAGGACATTTCCCTGCATGTTCCAGCAGGAACGATCGTGGCGATCGTCGGTCCCACCGGCAGTGGTAAATCGACGCTGGCAGCATTGATCGTGCGTCTATGGGACGCGCCACCGGGTGAACTACTAATCGACGGGAAACCGATCCGGGAATGGCCACTGGAAACTCTACGGCGCGCCGTAGGATACGTGCCGCAGGATACATTTCTGTTCAGCGAAACGCTGCGCGAGAATATTGCCTTCGGCATTGACGATGCAACTGACCAGCAAATTGAAGAAGCCACCGAAGTCGCCAGCATCGCTGCCGAAATTCGTGAATTCCCTGCAAAATTCGACACGATGGTGGGAGAGCGCGGCATCACGCTTTCCGGGGGCCAGAAACAACGCTCCGCGATTGCGCGCGCTGTGATTCGCGATCCCAAAATCCTGATTCTCGACGATTCCCTTTCCAGCGTGGACACAGGGACCGAAGAACAAATCCTGCGGCGGCTGGAAGCAATCCTGCGTCAGAGGACCACGGTGCTGATTTCACATCGCATCTCGACCGTGCAGCATGCCGACCAGATCGTGGTGCTGCGAGACGGCCGGATCGTCGAGCGCGGCACGCATGCCGAACTGCTGGAGCGCGGCGGCTATTACGCCGACCTGCACCGCAAACAATTGCTCGAGGAAGAATTGGCCCGCGAATGAGCGACTTCCGCGAAGAAGAGGCTCTCGGAAAAGCCTACGACTCACAACTTTTAGGGCGGCTGATGACGTATCTGCGGCCCTATATGGGAAGTGTCATCTTCGCGGTTTTTTTGACGCTGCTCGTTGGTCCGCTTGAAGTTGTCGGGCCTTACCTATTCGGTTTCGGGATAGACAGATATATCGTTCCGGGCACGAACGGTTCGCTTCCCACAGCGAACGCTCTGCATGGGATCGCCTTGGTTTCGCTCGGATTCCTGGCAGCTCTACTCTTGAGCTTCGCTGTGCAGTATCTGCAGGTCCGCATCATGCAGAACGTCGGCCAGCAGACACTCTACGACCTGCGTAAGGAAATCTTCGAGCGTCTGCAACGCCTGCCCATGAGTTTCTTCGATCGCACACCAGTAGGCCGGCTGGTCACGCGCGTAACGACCGATGTGGATGCGCTCAACGATCTCTTCGCCGCAGGCATCGCGGCCATGGCGAACGACGCCATCGTGCTGCTCTGCATCGGCGCGGTGATGATCTGGATGAACTGGCGACTCGCGCTTGCAGCTTTCGCGGTTCTCCCGTTAATTCTGATCTCCACCTGGATTTTTCGCGAACGCGTCCGTGATGCCAATCGGCGCATCCGCACGGCCATCGCCCGAATCAACGCATTCCTGCAGGAACACATCAGCGGCATGAGCGTGGTGCAGCTTTTCAACCGCGAACGAAAATCGAGCGAGCAGTTTGCAGAACTGAACCGCATTCACATGGAGGCGTATAAGGACGCCATCCTGGCCTTCGCCGTATTTTTTCCAGCCGTCGAGTTATTCAGCACCACTGCGATTGCCATCGTTTTCTGGTACGGAGGCCTGCGCTCGCTTAGGGGGTTGGTGGACGTCGGCGTCCTCATCACCTTTATGCAATACGCGCAGCGGTTCTTCCGACCCATTCAGGACCTGAGCGAGAAATTTAATATTTTGCAATCTGCCATGGCAGCCTGCGAGCGCATTTTCAAGCTGCTGGATGAACCGATTCCCGCGTCGCCGGCGCAGGCTTCCCTGCCGCTCACCACGCCGCGCGGCGAAATCGAATTCCGCAATGTGTGGTTCGCCTACACGGGCGGTGCAAATCCCAGTGGAGACGACTGGGTGCTGCGCGATGTCTCGTTTCATATTGCGCCGGGCCAGACGCTCGCCATTGTCGGACACACGGGAGCGGGAAAAACCACGCTCATCCAACTACTGCTGCGCTTCTACGAAATCCAGCGCGGGGAAATCCTGCTCGATGGCGTCGATATTCATCGCTACGATGTGCATCAGCTTCGGAAGCAATTTGGAATCGTCCTGCAGGACCCGTTTCTATTCACCGGCACACTCGAATCCAACGTTCGGCTGGGCGATGAAGACATCAGCCGGGAGCGCGTTATGAGTGCGCTGCGCGAAGTAGGACTCGGCTCGCTGCTCGATGCGCTGCCAGAAGGCGTCGAAACAAATGTCAGCGAACGCGGCGCGACTTTCTCTGTGGGGCAGCGCCAATTGATCAGCTTTGCCCGCGCCCTGGCGCATAATCCGCGATTTTTGATTCTGGATGAAGCGACTTCTAGCGTAGATACAAAAACCGAAGTCCTGATCCGCGAGGCGCTCGACCGGCTGCTCGAAGGCCGCACTGCCATGGTGATCGCCCACCGACTCAGCACAATTCAGCACGCCGACCGTATCCTTGTGTTTCACAAGGGCCGGCTGCGCGAGCAGGGTTCGCACCAGCAATTGCTTGGCTTGCGCGGGATTTACTACCGCCTTTATCAACTCCAGTACAAAGACCAGGAGCTGCGCCACGCAATCGAGCGGGCTGGAAGCGAAGCGAGCACATCGCTGCCCGCCGACGATTAAGCGATGGGCTAGTCTATATTTCCGGCGCCCGCGACGCGATGCCACAGACACCCATCCTCATCTCCGCCGGCGAAGCCTCAGGCGATATGTACGCCGCGCGCCTGGCAATTGCGTTGCGTGCCAGAGTGGACGTTCAACTGTTCGGTATGGGCGGTCCGCTCATGCGCGAAGCGGGAGTCGATCTGATCGCCGACTGCTCAGAGGTCTCGCTGGTCGGCATCGTGGAGATAGCGAAGAAGTATCCTGCGCTCAAACGCGTCTTCAAACGGCTGGCGGGAGAAGCCGAACGCCGCAAACCGCGCTTTGCAATTCTCACGGACTTCCCCGGTTTCCACTTGCGCCTGGCGCGAGCGCTGAAGCGCCAACACGTGCAAAATATTTACTTCGTTTGCCCCCAATTCTGGGCATGGCGTCCATGGCGCGCAAATTTGGTGCGGCGGCGCTTCGCTAAAGGTCTCTGCATTTTTCCTTTCGAACAGGAGTGGTACCGTTCACGCGGCGTCTCCGCAGATTTCATCGGGCACCCACTGGTGGGCAACGTAGCTGCGAAGAGATCGCGTGAAGAGTTCTCGGCGTCCTTTGGGTTGGACGCAACCAGACCGATTGTTGTGCTCTTGCCGGGTAGCCGCGCTGGAGAAATCGCGCACCATATGCCACCGCTCGTCGAGTCCTGCCGTCAAATCGCAAACAGCCGTCAGGTTCAGTTTGTTCTGGCGCTTGCCCCGGGAATGAAAGAATCGCAAATTTCCTCATATCTGCGGCCCGATGTGCCGATTCGTATAGTGGAAGACGCAACGTACGATGCGCTGGGCGCGGCGGATGTGGCCATTGTCTCCAGCGGTACGGCGACAGTCGAGACAGCGCTGATGAATGCGCCCATGATTGTGGTCTATCGTCTGGCGCCATTGACGGCTGCAATTGCCAAATTGCTGGTTCGCACGCCGATGTTTGCCATGGTAAATCTGATCGCCGGGAAACGCGTGGTCCCGGAACTGTTTCAGAAGGACTTCACGCCCGAACGAGTAGCCAGCGAAGCAATTCGCTTGCTCGATTCCCCGGCAGCGCGTGTTGAAATGCGCCGAGAATTGGCAATTGTGAGAGAAAAACTCGGGCCTCCGGGAGCAATCGAACGCGCGGCCGACATTATTTCAGCAATGCTGACTAACTCCGCGGTTTAGCGCTAGACAGCACTCCCATGGGAGTACGTACTGGCAACTTAACCGGGCAAGTTGGTATCCTATTGATGCAGACTGATGCAGGTAAGTTCGAGCGGCGGTTCATAGCGCGAGGCAATTCAAGCTCATGTCAAAGTTTCGATTCCTCATCCTCACAATACTGCTAGCAATCGCCACTGGTCCGCTCATGGCCCAGGGTCCCGGACAGGGTCAAGGCCCCGGCCGAGCGGTCGCACCCGTGCAATCCGCTCCAACGGCTGCCTTTAGGGCCACAAACTACGAAATTCGCGCTTCGCTGGACGCAGTTGGACGCGTACTAAACGCGAAGGCAAAGGTCGATTTCACGGCGAGCGACGCCTCCCGCATCGTGGATGTCGAGCTAAATCAGAACTTAAGAGTGAATGAGGTCCGCGACGACTCCGGGAAGCCTGTGCCCTTCGACCGGGACGACAACACCCCGCTAAAATTGGAAGTGACCCTGCCCAATACAGTTCAGGCTGGATCGAAGGTCACACTTCAATTCGAATACGAGGGCCCGCTTTCCCCGCGAATTACGACTCCGACGGAAAACGTGCGGCTGGCCTACATCGATAAGGATGGCGGATATCTGCTCCTCCCTTCGCGATGGTTCCCGCTTACCGATTTCCCATCGAATCGTTTCACCGGCGTTTTCCAGATCGAAGTGCCCGGGACAATGACCGTTGTCGGCACCGGAACATCTTCCGGTGCGCCAACTTCGGTGACACCGAAAATAACTCCTGTCGCCCCGCCGTTGGGGAATTCGCGCTCGGTCGCGCCGATGTCCACTTCGGCCGCTCCTCCGCCTCCATCGATGGAAAACGAACGCATGTTGTATACGTTTGTCGTGGAGAAGCCGCAAGCGGCGGGAACGTTTGCATTTGCTCCGCTGCAGCTCAGCCCGGTCCGCGCTGAAGGAATGACTTTTTCTGTGTTCACTTCGCCCGCGACGGTGAACACAGCGCAGAGTTACGCGGACACGACGGCGCACATTCTGGATACGTTCAATGGTGAGTTCGGTCCGCTGCCGGAACCGGGATTGAAGATTGCGCAAATTCCGGATGCAGGATTGCTCGGTTACTCCGCGCCCGGATTGCTGCTTGTTAATGCGAGGCAATGGACGGCCCAGCCGAATACTCGGCTGCTGGCAAATCTGGCAGCGCAGCAGTGGTGGGGCAGCCAGGTTGCGGCGGCCTCTCCTTCGGATGTGTGGATCACGGATGGACTTGCGCGATACTCCGAGGGGCTGTACGTCGAGGAGAGCGCAGGCAAAGATGGCCTCAATAAAGCGCTCGAGGATTTTGCCGTCGGCGCGCTCATGTTCGACGATTCGGCTTCGATCGTCGAAGCCAGAAAGCTGGACTACGAATCGGAGGAATATCGCTCGGTGGTGGTGAACAAGGGCGCGATGGTGTTTCATATGTTGCGCGCTCTGATTGGCGATGCGAATTTTTCCGCATTGCTGAAAGATTTTTATTCGCGGTATGCAGGCAAAGCGGCGCGCATCGAAGACTTTGAAAGATTGGCTGCGGCCCATACATCACCAGCCGCAGCTCCCACAGTCCACGCAATCGGAAACACCGCTCCCACTGTTGACACAGCGGGAATAATTAATTTGCGGCCCTTCTTCACGCAGTGGTTGCGCTCCACCGGCGTGCCGGAATTCACCCTGGAGTACGTGACGTACCGGACCCAAAAGGGATTTCGCATCGTAGGCAAGGCCAAGCAGAACCTCGACTTCTTCCGCATGGAAGTCGAGATCGAAGTCCAAACCGAGGGAAATCCCGAATTCAAGACCATTAATATCGCCGGAAAAGAGTCCGCCTTCACGGTGGAAACGTTCGGACGCCCGAAGCCTAACGGAATCATTCTCGATCCGCATAACTACATTTTGAAATCGAGCCAGCGCCTGCGCGTGCGCGGGATTATCGCCCGCGGAGAAACCCTTGCCGAGCTGGGCCGCTACTACGATGCGGTGCAGCAGTACCAGAAGGCGCTGGAACTGGAGCGGTCCAACGCGCTGGCGGACTTCCGCATGGGCGAGGCGTTCTTCTATCAAAGGAATTACGCGGCAGCGGCGCAATCGTTCCGGGACACGCTGGATGGCAGCACCGACTTGACAACCCGGTGGACCGAAGTGTGGTCGCACATTTACCTGGGCAGAATCTACGACATCCAGGGGGACCGGACGCGCGCCGTCAATGAATATAGCAAGGCCAAACAGACTGGCGACGATACCGGCGGCGCGCAAGCCGAAGCGGAAAAATCACTGAAGAAGGCTTACTCTGAAACCGGCTCCTGACACGCTTCAGTAGCCCGACAATCCCGTCAATTTCGGATTCTCAATTCTCTTGTGTTGTATCAGGACCTGAAATTTTTCACCCAGCCCCTCCGGGTGAATCAGGTTTTTCAACAATAATCGCGCCCGCAATTGATCCACTCCCGATTGCCCCGGGTCGTAGAGGTCCGCAAATTCATTCCCTTTGCCCAGCGCTACCAAAAATTCCGACTGCGTCACGAGCCCGGTGCGTATCAGTCCTACGCGGCGTCCCCACACATCGAGCGCAGTGAAATTAACGTGTGACGTCAGGTCCTGCTCCCCCGGCGAGTCGAGAATATTTTCGTTAACGATGTGGTTCCGGTAGGCCAGCAGCGTCCCGCGATTGTGCCGTTCATTATAGAGCGCATTCGACTCATGGCCATAATCGATGGTCATGACGAATCCCCGGACGATTGCGCGCCCCGCGTTTTCAATCCAGCTGCATGCTTCCAGGCACGCCTCCGACTGCAGGACATCCGGAAGATTGATTCCCTGTTCGCGAAAATATTCAGCAAGCGCCGGCGTTGAAGGTTCGCGGATGACTTCGACGAATTTGTCGTCTTTCAGCGCCACATGCACTTCCTGAAGCTTTCCACCCCTCATTAAAACCCGGTGGGTCGGCAACGCGTCCAGCAATTCGTTGGAGAAGATGCAGCCTGCCGGAATATTCTGTGGGACTTCTGCGGAACTTGAGACCCTCCCAAGAGCGACATGCGAGGCAAGCGCGGCCGCATGTTCCGCCCGGCGCGCGGGCGAATGTTCGACAGCGACATATCTCAATGCGGAATAAAACTCAGGCAATTCACGGGCTGCAAAATCCAAAATGTTCGCCGCCAGGCGTCCGACACCCGCAGCCGATTCCACTGCAATGAACAGCTCGGGCGATCCGAGCGCTTCCCACATCTCCGCAAGCTGCCGCGCGAGCAGCCGCCCGAAAATCGGATGAACATCCACGCTGGTGTAGTAATCGCCGGCGCGGCGCTCGGAAAGGCGAGAGTAGTAGCCATGTTCCGGATGGTACAGGCATTCGCTCATGAACTCTGCAAATGGAATAGGCCCACCGGCGCGGATTCGCGCAGCCAGTTCCAACGCAAGGGGAGATTCAGGAGTCACTCGTCTTGCCGCTGGGGATTGCATGTAAACATTTCGATGACGAAATCGTGGAGGCAATCGTAAAGCTGCTTCTGAAAGATCCACGGAAATTGCCCGCTCTCGATCTCCCGTGGCCGAAGTAGAAACACATAAATGTGGACCTTGGGTTCGGGCGGCGAATACCGGATTTCGACTTCGACGCCTTCCGCAGCAGGCCTCGCGCTAAAAACGAAGAGCGGATGCTCGTAGCGCGCCAGTTCCGCGGACACTTTTTCGGCCAGCGCGTCCATCAGCGCCCAGCCGCAGTTGCGCCGTCCAGTTCGCCGCGCTCGCCCATTTCCGTCCAAACTTTTTCGAACGCATCCAAAGCCTGCGAATCGAACAGGACAAAATAGACTTTTTCGACCGAAGTCGGAGTCTTCAAGTGGGCGACCACTTCCCGAAGCATGATCTGGGCGCATTCAGAAACCGGGAAGCCCGCAATGCCTGTTCCCACGGCAGGAAATGCAATGGAGCGTAGTTCCCTCTCGGCAGCGATCCGCAGAGAATGCGCGGTCGATGCCCGCAGCGCCCGCGAAGTCGTTTCCCCGCCAAGCTGCATGCTCGTCGCGTGAATCACGAAACGCGCACGAAGCTTGCCGCCGGAAGTAATCGCGGCTCCGCCAATGGGTATGCTGCCGATCGCGTCGCATTCGCGCTGGATGGCATCGCCGCCCTTGCGGCGAATCGCCCCCGCCACCCCGCCGCCAAGTTGCAGATCGTTGTTAGCGGCGTTGACGATGGCGTCCACATCCATCTCGGTCAGATCGCCCTGCATTAGGACTATCTTTTCGGCAATGCTCATGGAATTTTTCGCTGCGGCGCGGTACCTACTTGGCAATTCGTGCGAGCGCTTCCTCATCGTAGCCGAGAACCATTTCCTCTCCGCGAAGCACAACGGGACGCCGGATCAGGTTCGGCTCCGCCGCCATTAGCTTCAGCGCCTCGTCGCGCGAAGGAGGATTCTTGCTCATTTTGCGGGTACGGTAAAGCTCGTTCCGCGTGTTCAGAAACTTTCGATGATCGTGAGTGCCAATCAGCTGGTCCAGCTCAGCTAGGGTCAATTGATCTTTTCCCAGATCGCGCACTTCCAGTTCCGCTTTCTTCTTTTCCAGGAATGCTTTCGCTTTGCGGCATGTCGTGCAATTCGGCTTATGAAGAAATTTAATTTTTGCCTTGGCCATTTTTCGCCTTCGCTCCTTGGAAACGACATCGAACGCGGCAGCTACACGGTTACATACTCCTGATCCTTCAATTTTGCCAGCAATTTGGCCAGATGGCGAAAGTAACGCAGTTTGGCGCCGTTGCCTGCGGCATCCTGTTCGGTCGTGGAAGGCAGAACGAAGACCATCGCTCCATACAAGCGCTCCTTTTGGAGCCCGGGCTTGCACGGCCGCTGCGAAAAATTTTCATAGGTGTGCATGCCATTGAAGGCAATCACCTGGGGAGCGTATTGCTCGAGTTTCTGCGCCAGCAAAATGCGACCCTCGGCGAACTCCTCGCGGCGCAATTCCTCAGCCCCGCGCGTCGGACGCTTGACCAGATCGGTCAGGCCGATTCCAAACTCGATCATACGTTTGTCGTCGCGATGTTCGAGAAGCTCCGGCACGATCCCCGAGTTATAGAGCAGTGGCCAGAACTCATTCCCGCGCCCGGCATAGTAATGACCCACACGAGCCGACCGGTCGCCGGGATTGCACCCGACGATCACCAATTTCATGCCACTGCGCAGATAATCCGGCAAAGTCCGCATTTTATGCCCGGTTTGCCCGGGCGCTCCTAATATTCCGTGAATCGTTGACTAGGGCAGATCCGATATCGCATCCCACGAATGACCACACTCCGTTTAGATTCCTAATTGTACCACCTGTAAATCGCCCGCATCATCGCCGTTCAAGTTGAGTATTCGTATCGTTCATCCCCAGTAGCACAGGTTTCAACCTGTGCGCTTTTGGTTTTTGCCGGGGGCAACTCTAAACCAACCCCGCACAGACTGCCCTTCGCAAAGCTCAGGATAAAAAGCCTATGCCACCAAAAACTAGCATCTACGGCGCACTCCCCCGCATCTGATCAGGGAGGACGATTCAACGGCGTCACGGTCGAGGAAGATTATGGTACTCTGCCAAATGAGTTCAGCCGGGTTTCCCAAACCGGTCCCAGGAGCAATGAGGTTTGTGAGCGCGACCGACCCCAAGCCGCTTCCTTCCATCGTCGTCCGCGACGACGAAGCCCAACTGGTGTCCGCGGCCAAAGCCGGGGACATTTCTGCGTTTGAAGAGCTTGTCAACCGCTACGAACGAAAGATTTTCCGCCTGGGAATGAACATCACACAAAACCGCGAAGACGCGGAAGACGTGATGCAGGACGCTTTCCTCAAGTCCTATCAAAACCTGGACCGCTTTGAGGGCAACTCGCGTTTCTACACATGGCTGGTGCGCATCGCCGTCAATGAAGCGCTGATGAAGCTGCGCAAGCGCCGTCCCAATCAGGTATCAATAGATGAGCCGATGACCAACGATGACGATGAATCCGTCTTCCGCCAAATAGAAGACTGGGGCCCTTCGCCTGAGCAAAAGTTTGCCCAGACCGAACTCAATCAGATTCTGAATGGCGTAATCGGAGAACTCGATCCGATATTTCGTGTGGTATTCATGCTTCGCGATGTCGAAGGAATTTCGACCGAAGAGACCGGGCAAATCCTGGGAATTTCAGTGGCGGCGGTTAAATCGCGCCTGTTACGGGCGCGGCTTAAGCTCCGCGAGAAACTCAACAAATATTTCCGCCGGAGCGAATCGACGTGAACTGTAAGAAAGTTATAATCGAGCTGACGAATTACCTCGATGGAGTTTTGGACTCCAGCATACGAATCGATCTCGAAGAGCATCTCGCCCGCTGCACGGACTGCCGCCTGGTTGTCGACACCACCCGCAAGACCATTCAAATCTTCTGCAAATCCGAACCCGTTCCTCTGCCGGAAGATGTCCGCGAACGTCTCCACGCGGCCTTGCTCGAACGCTTCCGTAGAAACTCCAAAACGATTTGAATTTTTTAATCCAAAGTCCCCCCCCATTCCGGAATGCGTAACTTTGTATGGTGTAGAATATCTTCTCGCGATTCAGGCCTCACAGCCTGCTGCACACTCGAGGACAAATGGCTCCAACGATTCAGACCATCGGCATCGCCAACGGGGGAGGAGATTGCCCCGGGCTCAACGCCGTCATTCGCGGCGCGGTTCGATCCGCAATCCTGGGGCATGGCTGGCGAGTGGTCGGTATTAACGATGGTTTTGACGGGCTAATCTGGCCGGAGCGCACGGTTCCCCTGACCGTCGAGTCGATTGCGGGAATCCTGCCGCGCGGCGGCACCATCCTGGGAACCACCAACCGTGGGAACCCGTTTCGCTATTCCGTCGAGGAAAACGGAAAAACCGTCACAAATGACTTTTCACTGACCTGCTGCGAAAACACGCGGAAATTGGGCCTGGACGCATTGATCGTGATCGGGGGCGACGGCACGCTGACCATCGCCCGTGACCTCGGCAAGCTGGGAATTCCAATCGTCGGGGTGCCAAAAACAATTGACAACGATCTATCCGCTACGGAGGTTACCTTCGGATTTGACACTGCTTTGCACGTCGCGACGGATGCTATCGATCGCCTTCACACCACTGCCGAATCGCACGGGCGCGTGATGGTAATCGAAGTGATGGGTCGCAATGCCGGTTGGATCGCATTGCACTCGGGAATCGCAGGTGGGGCCGACGTCGTCCTGATCCCGGAAATACCTTTTACCATCGAGAACGTATGCGAGTTTCTCCGCAAGAGGGCGGCCACGGGTAAAAAATTCTCCATGGTCGTCGTCGCCGAAGGGGCAAAGTTGCCGCCACTCGATCCGTGGGGTAAGCCATTCCCCGCGCCGCGTCCCGGACAGGTCGGCTTTCTGATCGGCGATGCGATTCACAATCTACTCAAAAAAGATGTCCGCGTAACCGTGCTGGGCCACATTCAACGCGGCGGTTCGCCCAGCCCCTTCGATCGAATCCTTGCCACGCGTTTCGGAGTCGAAGCAGTGGAACTGATCGCGCGCGGCGAATTCAACCGCATGGTTTGCCTTCGCGCCGGAGAAATCGAATCGGTCCCCCTCGACGAAGCGGTCGGTGAAACACGGCTTATCGATCCCCGGGGAAGCAAAGTTCGCGCCGCTCGTGCGATCGGCGTGAATTTTGGAGATTGCGCGTAAATGCTTCGACGCATCCTTCGCGCCAGAGGGATTATTCCCGTCATCCTCATTTTGGCAGCGGTGGCTTATTGGTGGCTACATCCTCGCGCTCCAAAAACGATCGCGAACGGATACGTCGGCGAGCGCGAGGTCACTTTATGGAATACCCTCGCGCAGGTGCGTCAGCCTGTGGCTGAACTGCATTACGGCGACCGGGTGGAAATCACCAGGCAGGAGGGCGTAGCGACGCAAGTGCGCACGGGGACTGGCGTTATCGGTTGGCTTTTGGACGCGCGCCAGTTAATGGATTCGGCGCTTTGGGATAAGAGTGCCGCATTGCTGACCCAGGCACGCACGATGCCCGTGCAGGCACGCGGCCGGACAAAGACGGTCAGCAATTTGCGCGTCGAACCGGGCAGAAATGGCCAACGCATTTTTCAATTGCCGCGTGGCACGCCGGTGGTTGTCCTGGGACGAAGAATCGCGGATGCGCCACAGGCAAACGAACAAAATTCCACAGACGAAAAGGCCTCCGGCGGCGCAGAACAACCCAAGAAGGAAGACTGGCTCTTCGTAATGCGCGGCGACAATCCGGTGTCGGAAACCAGCCTACCCGTATCCGAAGCGAGTTCAGCCAAAACGGAAAGTAGTTCCTCTGCGGGTCCTGTCAGCGGCGGTCCTGGCACTGCTCAATCCGCATCTCCAGACGCGATTTCGAATGCAACGCCTATCGCCGGTTGGGTATTGGCGCGCTTCATCGAGCCCGATCTTCCCGGCCCGGTTCGCGACTATGCCAGCTCCGCCGATTTGCGCGTCGTCGCCTGGTTCGAGCTCAATCGTGTGGACGACGGTTCGGGAGGCCAAGCCCCGCAATATCTTGTCGCTGGCACGCGCGGGGGAGAAGGCCAGACGTGCGATTTCACCATGCTGCGCGTTTACACCTGGGGCAAAGCTCGCAAGCGTTACGAGACCGCCTACGTGGAAAGCGATCTCTGTGGGAGTTTGCCGATTCAGGTTTCTCAATCTCCCTCCGGCCCGGAATTCCATTTTGCGGAAGCCGATCAGGGATCCTCGGATAGAAAGTACGTCATGCGCCAGACGGTAGTTCGCCGCGTAAGCAATAAGCCTGCCGCTGTGTCTTCCACCCACCGCTGACAATCCTGGATCGTAGCGGAAACGGCGCAAATTGCTCGTGTTAATATCCTACGGGATATTTCGAACAATTCTTAAGATCTAGAAATAGTGCGCATGATCAAATTCGATTCCTACCAAAAGACTTTATTTCTGGCTCTCATCCTGGCCGTGCCTTTCACCGCTTCCTGTGGAAAGCGCGCCGACCCTGCACCGAAGCCGCAGGCCCCGCCACCCATTGAATTCCTCGATTCATGGGGAGAAAAGGGCGATGGCCCGGGAAAACTCAACGCGCCAGTTGCGTTTACGTCCGATACGCTCGGCAGGATCTATTTTGCGGACCCAGGTTCAGGCTTCGTTCACAAATTCGAATCAAATGGTGTTCCGCTACAATCGTTCGAATATTCCGGTATCAAGGCACCTTCCGGCATCGCGGTGGATAGCGGAGGCGCGATCTACGTCGCCGACGCGGAGCGCGGAAACATCCTGATATTCTTCCCGGACGGAACCTACTACCAGACGCTGCATATCCCGCCGCAGCGGCATTTCACCGGCACTTTCGAATTCGGCGTGGATATACCCGGCCACCTTTATGTTCCTGACGTTGCGGGACAGCGCGTCCTGAAGCTCGGTAGTCACGGACAACTCATGAAGTCATGGAAGATTCCGCAGGATTCGTCTGGGAAGGATGAGCATCCGGACGCCGTGGTGGTCGGACCGGACGATTCGACGTTCGTCGCGGTTTCCCCGACGGGCCGCATTGAGAATTATTCTCCCGATGGAGCGCTGGTCAAGTCGTGGAATGCAGGAGAATCCGGTAGCTCAGCGCCGTACGCATTCACCGGCATTGCTGTTAACGAACAGTATGTGTTCACAGTGAGCCCTACGTCGCCGCATCTACGTGTGTGGACGCACGACGGGCAGCACAAGCTCGATGACGATCTCGCAGGACACGTGGACGGCGTGGCAGCACCCCAAATCGCGGTTACACCCGGCGGTGAACTCCTGGTGTTCGATCCTGCTGCCCCGCGAGTTTTCCGGTTTCGTATGCACCTCCAACCTGAGGAGAAAAGATGACCCTGCTTTTAAAAGAAGCTGACGTTCGAACCCTGCTGACCATGCCCGTAGCGCTGGAAGTCGTTGAAGAATCCTTGCTCCTGCAAGGACAGGGCAAGCTTACGCTGCATCCTCGACGGCGAATCAAAACTGGAAATACGCAACTGCACTACATGGCAGCAGGCGATCCCGTCCACGAATTTATTGCGATGAAGATTTACACGACCGCTCCGGGCGCAGCCCGCTTCGTGGTGCCGCTGTTTCGGTCCGCCACCGGTGAAATGGCCGCGCTGATCGAAGCCGACGCCTTGGGCCAGATTCGAACAGGCGCAGCATCGGGTATCGCCACTAAGTACCTGTCCAATAAAGACGCGCGCACCGCAGGAATCATCGGCACAGGCTATCAGGCGCGGACGCAACTCGAAGCTGTGGCGGCCGTTCGAAAGCTGGACCGTGTGCGAGCCTTCGGACGCGACCCGGAACGCCGCGCACGCTTCTGCCGCGAAATGAGAGGGATAATCGGCGTCGAAGTAGAGCCGGTAGACTCCGGCGAGAAAGCAGTGCGTGGCGCGGAAATCATCATCACGGCCACCTCGGCGCTGAAAATCGTACTAGAAGGAGCCTGGCTGTCCACGGGAGTCCACATCAACGCCATGGGTGCCAACTGGCCCCAGAAACGCGAGCTGGACGAGTCGGCCATCGACCGCTCAGAAGTAATCGTAGTGGACTCGATCGAGCAGGCAAAAATGGAAGCCGGCGATCTGATCCAGCCATTTGCAAACGGCGAAAAGGGCTGGGACAAAGTGACCGAACTGGGCGATATCGTCGCCGGCAAAAACCCGGGGAAAACCAGCGCAGATCAAATCACTCTGTTCAAATCCGTCGGCCTCGCGTCTTGGGATTTAGCCGCCGCAGTCCGCATCTACGAATTGGCAGTAAAGCGCGGCATGGGGCAATCGATTCCGCTGTGGAAATCGCCAGAAAAGAGCTAGATAGAAATACCCGCACCGAATTAAAGTTGGCGGTATTGGACTGACCGGGTAACTTCTCTGCAATGCGGAGTCCCGGAGGGACGGCACAACGTAGCCCACCGCGGAAGCGGTGGGGAAACGTACCGTTCCCCTGGCAGAAATCCCCTAGGGATGACACAAGGGACTGCTCGCAACCATTTGCTAGAATGTTGTGCCGACTGGGGGGAACCACAGCATGCGATTTCTCGAACACTTAAAACCGCTAAGCCTGCTCGTCTTGCGCCTGGCGCTCGGACTTGCCTTCATGTTTCACGGCTATCCGAAATTAATCAGCAACACGGCCTATTACATCCGCACGATGCCCACCGTAGGATTTCCCTGGTACTTCGCCTACATCGCCGGAGTCGTCGAATTATTCGGCGGAGGCCTCCTGGTCATCGGGCTGTTCACAAGAGGTGCCGCGCTGCTGCTAGCGATCGAGATGGGCATCACACTAGCCCGCGTACATATGCCCGCCGCTGGATTGTACGCAGTCGGAAAATACGAACTATCGCTGGTCTTCTTCGCAGCCTCGTTCGCGCTAGCCACCACCGGCGCAGGCCTAATCTCCATAGACGCATTCACATTCGAAGCCAGCCGCAAATCCTCAAAAAAATCCAAGAAAGACCAGTAGCACAGACTTCAGTCTGTGCGGTTTTGGTTTAGGTTTTAGGTTTTGGTTCGAAGGCAGCAACCCATTCAAGGCCGCCGCAGCACCAAACACCCCGCAATAATGTCATGCAGCGCCTGCTTCTTCTGCGTAAATCCCGTAATGAAGTACCCAACCAAAAACGTCAATTCCGAAATCTTCCGCCCAAAATACCGCAGCGACGCCCGCCAGAAATTAATCGGCCGCCCAGCCAGGTCAGTCACATACAGCTTCAGCAGTCGCTTCCCCGGCGTAGCCTGCCAAGCCGACGCCTCGAAAAATGCGTAGTAAACCCACATCATCACAAAGAGGAACAGGAATCCCGCCGGAGTGAAATGAGGAATCGACTGCAAAAACGCCTGCACCGCCGGATCGCCGGGCCCGGACACCGGCGGAGCATTCGGGTCGGGAAACGTCATAAAAACGGTGGGATAAAGAGACCCGACAATCCCGAAGATGGAAGAGAGAATGAAAATATCGATGATGTACGCACCCGCCCGCCGCCAAAATCCCGCATACGCCGGATGCGCCTGCGCCACCACCACCCGCTGCGGCGCCTGAATTTCCTCCACCGTCTGCGCGGACACCGGAACAAACACCGGCCCAATCTGCGCGACGTTCACCGAAGTCCCGCAACTCGCGCAAAAACTGGCTCCCTCAGCAACCTCCGCCCCACAACTCTCACAAGTCAGGATCGTCAACCTCCGCAATGCCGTATGGAAAGCTATCAGCCGACTGGTGGCTTGGCAAGGCCAAGTAGGACAGATTTTTTACCCTGAGTGAAGCGAAGGGCAATCTGTCCGGTTTTGGTTTTTGTGATGTCCGTTATAAAGGGAAACCGGATTAAACCAAAAGCGGACAGATTGAAATCTGTCCTACTGGTTGCTCTACCGTAGAAATATATGAGATAAGTTGTACTCAACCGAGTGGTTTTGAAGATCAGGAGTCCACGCAGATGAAAAAGATCGTAGCGCTCTCATTTCTAATGTGCACCACCGCCTTCGCGCAGAGCAATCCGCCAGTCGGCGCCGGACACGTCCCAGCCCACGGCCCCATCGCAGGAGCCCCATGCGGGACCGCCCCCGCCCCCACAGCACTAAACGACATCCCCGTGGACGTCCCCGGCCATCCCTACAAACCGCACGTGGACGCCGCGACCGACAAATGGCTCGGCCACGACACCTGCGCCGACGATCCGCATTACCGCCTCGATCACCCATGGGCGCACGGACACTACACCGGCGGCCTCGGCCCGCAGCGTACCTTCCTGCTAGCGGTGGACCACGTTTCCCTGCCCATCGCGGAATGGATTGCCACCGAATCGGGACGCATCTACTCGGACGGTTTCTACTGGCTGATCGCCCGCTACGATTACGACATCGCCGCGCACTGGAAATGGGCCGGCGACCGCATCGCCATCTACGAAGACCCGGTCCACGACGGCTGGTATCTGGCCTACAACGCCAATTACGGTACGTTTACGCACATCGAGTACATGGGCTCCGGCGATCCCCCCAACATCGCCCCCGAAGGCCCCATCCGCAAACCGACGTTCGAAAACGATCAGGTAATCATGAACGAGCCGCACGCCAAGATGCACACCCACCACTACAATCGCGTGATGATCTACGGCACCGAGGGCGGCGAATTCCTCCATTCCCTCGACGGCACCACGAAGACGCTGAAGTGGGGTGACGACTCCGTCTTCTGGAGCCCGGCAACTCCCATGCATTACTCGGAAATCCCGCCCGAGGCCGAGGCGCGCCACGGCGTAAGAGGCCTCGATATCGGCATCAAAAAGCCGGGCGATCCCAATAAAGTAGTGCCGAGAACCGCGCTCGACCCGCTAAAGGTCGATCCTAAGGATTTCAAGCTGGAATTCGACAACGACCAGGTCCGCGTCCTCCGCCTGAAACTAGCCCCCGGCCAGAGCGTGCCGCTGCACGAGTACCCTCTCAACACCGTCTTCTGGTTTTACACCGATCAGAACATCCGCGAAACTTCGTCCGACGGAAAGGCCGAAGTCAAGCAGCACAAGGCGGGCGATTTCGTCTGGGAGAACGGGCCGCGCAAAATCAAGCTGGAAAATCTGAACGATAAGCCGTTCGAGGCGCTTGTTGTGGAAGTGAAGAATTGAGTTGCGCCCGCGACACACAATCGCTGGAAGGTCAGTGCGCGGCCTTTTAACTGTCGCGCAGCTGATCGAGTTGAGCTTCGCTGTCCGCACGTCCTGCGTGGCGATCCCAGTCGTCAGCGATTTTCCGGAGCAGCGCAGCCGCACGGGGCCATTTGCTGGTGACCTGCGCCCAATTGCGATATTGGCTAGCCAATGCTCTCTCTTGTTTCCCTCCGTCGTACATTGCTTTGGAAAACGCTCCACGCTGATTGAAGCGGCAGATGGCGATACCCTTCTCGACTTCCTCAGCGGCCATGTCTTCGATCAAATCTCTGATTCCCTTTGATGGCCATGCAGCATCTTCGGCATCTAAGGGCGCATAGGCAAGGACTTGCCCTATTTGCTGATCCGCAATAATGGCCCTATCGGCTTCCCTGGCGAGTTTTCGTACCTCAGAGATCCATGATTGCAAGTGACTAACATCTGTGGCTCCGGACGAGAAACCAGGAACCGTTTTGATCGATCGGAGTAGCTGATAAGCTAGGCGCGCCCGCGCCCGGCGTTCATCCGTGATCTCCCCGGCTTCACCCGATGCTGGTGCAAACGCATCACAGACAACGCTTACGAATAGTTGTGGCGACGTGCCAATAAGGCGATTAAGAGCGGTAGGCTCCGCTTGGAATTCCATTATCGAAAGATATTTATATTCAAGCGCCGCCAGCTCCTCGACAGCGATATCTTCTCTTTGTTGGAGTGCTTTAATCATGTGAACGATCTCAAAGTTCACACGTTGCAGCTTCCAAGGATCCTTATTCAGCTCGTGAATGAGACCATGAAGCACCTGAATACATTGCGACGTGGACAAGAGGCTTTCATCATATGCAATCATGTCAAGGATCGCTGTGAACCGCCCAACTTCGACGTACCTATTGAAGGCGAAGAGTAAATCCTCCTGCGACGACGGACGCATAGCCATCTTCCGATTCCAGTATTCCTTCTCGATATCAGGCGACAGCGACGCAACAAGATCCCAAGTCTTACGAGAGTCACCCCAGCGCAAAAACAAATTCGCACCGGCATCGGGCTTTAGTCCTATCGCAAGTCGCGCTATCCAAGCGTCCCATGCCTGTCCATGCATCTCGTGCGCAATGGCTGACAGCGTCCCCGCGAAATCTGCATTGATCCCAGAATCTATTTCAGAGGCAAGTGAAAAAGCGTCTTGAAGAATTTCTATATCCGCCGTTGCCTCTGCAAGGGCGCCCCCAACAAAATGTGGAAATTTCGCCAACCTTGCTAGCTCTAGAACCGCTGAAACACCGTGCTCACCTAGGAGAATACGCAGGGCGTCGCGGCGATCGCGATTGGAATCTCCGATGTAGTCCTCCCCTTTCCGAGGACCACTTTTGGGAACGTAATCGTTAAAAAGCCAGACGATCTGATGAACAGGGTCGTCCGGTTGAATTGCTTGGCAGAGCTCCTCAATAGGTTTGAGCTGGTCAGGTTTCAGTGCCCACTGTGCGTCTTGGAAATACCGATGTTTCTGTACAAGATCGTGAAGTTTTGTCCACAGGTGGAACACCGCCTCAGAGCCAGCGGTTTTCGCCGAAGTGTCAATAGAAACAATGGCGCGGGCTCGAGCCGGGCCGTCTAGCTGCGGTAAGCTATCGACAAGTCCAGCGAGGCGGGAGATGTCTGTCCCGGCTAGTTCAACGGCAACATCTGCATATTGCTGATAAGCGTATTCCATGTCCTCAACTGTTGTTTTTTTGCTTCTTGCCTCGCCAAAGTCCTTGAGATGTGGTCTTGCCGTTCCGCCGGAGTGATCGTGGGTAGATCGAAGTAAAGACATCGCCAATTGGAGGCCGACTTTCGGGCGCCCTCGACAAATGGAGCGTAAGACCGCGATCCTGTCTTCGAGTGAAGCGAATGTATTCGGACGCCAAGCGAGGAAAATCTCGCGGAGACTGTTCAGCGGTCGATTTGCGAGGCTGCCGCCTGGATCGAAATCCGCAAGGGTCATTAGGAGAGAAGTAGCTCGGTAAAGGTATTCCGGGCTCCAAGCAATGGTTTCGAGAGCCCAGAGCAGGTAGGTGTGCGGGCTAGATGAGCCCCAAAACGACCGATCCTTATTGTCGCGGAAGACGATTGCCTTCCAGTTTTCACCATCACCCCCGAGCACCCGCTCGAGGGCGGAGACCAAAGGGTGTGGTGCAGCCTCGGCAAGGCGAGGAAACTCCGATTTGAGACTCACAAGCACACGAAGGTCATTCGATAGCCCAGGTATAGCACTGACAATACGGTCTACATACTGCTCAGGCGTGAGACCGATGACCTGAAAATTCGCCGCTTCATGTAAACCGGAGATTAGTAGGAGCGTCCTTGCTAACCCGCGCCGCAACCATTCAGAATGGCGAAAATCACTTGCCCTAATAGGAATAGCGGGTAACTGGCTTTCTGGAATGTCGATTGTGGTATCCCTCTCGGAAAACACTTCGACACAAGCATCGTGTAATCGTTCTTGGGAGCCCGTGTTAATTAGACATCCGAGGAGGGTAAACGCGTCCATTGGAGAGCGAAGCGTCCAAATTGAGTCCACAAGATCCAGCGGTGCATCAGAGAGCTTGGCGAACCTACGCGCTTCTAAATCAACACTGTCATAGGTTGAATCACATAATTTCGCGACAACGCTTCGATCATGTTCGTTCAGTGCGTTCCATCCACCCGCCAGTACAATGGGAACTAGTTTAGGATCGTCATGCCATTTCGGACGGAGGGCGATATTACTTGGTTTTAATCGCGAGAGCACCGTGAGGCTCCGGCCACACACGCCCGCCAGTCGGAATGCTTCCCCCTCCTCAATACCCATTGATTTCAGGCCTGCAGCAAACTCGAACGTGTTCATACGATCAAGCACTTCTGTTTCGCGAGCGAGGTCATCGCTGCCAAGGGTTTGGATGACCTGATTCGTCCTTGCTAGTGCAGGGCCTACAGAACCTACCGCAGGCGGAAGGATGAAGATGAAATGATTTGTGGTCGGCACGATTCTTGCTGCGTCCGTCGTTTCAAGGAAAAGTATCCTGTCCCGAAGGAAACGGTACGTGTCGGCCTCTGCGCTTATGATTGCCGCAGCGATGAACGCGCCAGCTTCCGTCGGTGATCCAGCTTGCCATTTGTCTAGGTTGGGAAGTCCAGCGCACAGCGCTTCGCAGAGGCGCTTTGCGCGATGTTCCCTACCGTTAAGTAATAATTCCGTTCTCAGCGTAGGAGCGAAATTAAGACGATACTCGTCCCAGAAATCCTGGACCGTTCTAACCCCACTCGGTGGTAGAATTCCCAGTTTCTGTGCAAGTGGAAGCGCCACAGCCGGATAGTCGGCAAGCCACAACTCCAAAGAATTGGCATCCAGAATTCGGACCTTCAACCATCCGTCTGCCAATCGAGATTGCTCCCAATCTGTAAGGCCTGTATCCCATATGCGCGAGGTCACGAAAGAGAATGTCTGATTGGATCGTTCTTCTGGAGTCAGCTTATTCGTTCGTTTCTCGTAGTCGCTGTTAGCTTTTGACTTGTAGTCTTTCCCCGCTCCAAACTCCCATATGGAACGCCCTTCAGGAACGAAGGTATTGCCCTCCAAGACCTCGGCGACGCCGTCGAAACCATGCGTTTGAGAGGCGTCGCCGTTGGGAAAACGATACGATTCTAACCTCGGGCAGGAGGCCCTGATCAGCGATGCGACGATGCCGGGAAGGTCCTCCTTTGCTGTGAGAGTGTCAGACCAGGAGTGCAACTGCGTTGCTGTCACTATTTTCATGACTCATCCAATGCTTCACTTGTTCGCCTTTGAATAATCATAATACATTGTGCTGCTGCGTAAGACAAAGGTCTCTCGGAGGTAAACCACTGTAAATATGTGCGCCGAATGCCATAATCTGGCCATGGAGAAATGACCCATTACACTTGACCTGCCTCATTTGAATCTCTATCCTCAGCCTCGTCACCGGGAGATTATCATGCGACTCAGTGTCCGGAAACCCTTGAGAATCCTGGCTCTCGCCGCTGGCATGATAGCCGCTCTCGCGAACACAGCCTCCGCCCAATACACCATGACCGTCAACAAAGAGCGCCTCCTCAACGCCCAAAACGAGCCGCAAAACTGGCTAATGATGAACGGCGATTACGGCGCGAACCGCTACTCGAAACTCTCCCAGATCAACCGCGAAAACGTCAAGAACTTGCGAATGGCCTGGGCGCTGGCGCTGGGCGGCATGCAGGACATTGGCGCGCACGGCCCGGAAGTCGAGCTGAATCCGCTGATCGACAACGGTTTTATGTACACCGCCGACGGCTGGGGCACGGTGTATAAAATCGACGCGCGCGATCCCAGCCGCGGCCGGTTCGTGTGGGTCACCGATCCCGGCGTGAAGCATGAGGGCAACATTCCGAAGACGCGCGGCCTGGCGTTTTGGGAAGACCTGATCGTCGATAACCTTCCCGACGGCCGCGTGATCGCGCTGAAGCGCGACACCGGCGAAATTGTGTGGGACAAGCAGGTGACCTCCGCCAACGAGTTCGGCACGCGGGAAAGATTCTCCACCGCGCCGATGGCCGCCGAGGGCAAGGTCCTGGTCGCCAACAGCGCGGGAGACTTCGGCACGCGCGGATGGATCGCGGCCCTCGATGCGCGAACGGGCAAGGAAGTGTGGCGCTGGTACGTGATCCCCAAGCCCGGCGATCCCGGCAGCGAGACGTGGAAGGATTCGAACAACGCCTGGAAGACCGGTGGCGGTGGCGTCTGGCAGACCGGCTCCTACGATCCCGCCACCAGGCTCACCTTCTGGGGCACGGGCAATCCGTATCCGCAATTCGATCCGCAAGCGCGCCCCGGCGACAATCTCTACACCGACTCAGTCGTGGCGCTCAACATCGATACCGGCAAGGTCGCGTGGTATTTCCAATACACGCCCAACGATTCATGGGACTACGACGAAGTCGGCGTCCACATGCTGTATGACACGCTGATCGGCGGCCAGATGCGCAAGGTCGTCAGCCATTTCGGCCGCAACGGGTTCTTCTACACCCTCGACCGCACAACCGGAAAGTTCATCAAAGGCGCGCAGTACGTCAACGATCTGACTTGGACGAAGGGCCTGAATCCCGAGACCGGCAAGCCTGTGGAATACAATTCGAAGCTGGATATCCAAATCTACGATCCAGCCGCACGTGCCCTACGTGGAGACCCGGAGAAGCGCGCCTGCCCCACCTTCAACGGCGGCATCGCGCACCAGCCCACCGCCTACAATCCAATCAAACACATCGCCTACGGCGTAGGCATCGAAGGCTGCTTCACGCAAAACGGCGCGGAGATAAAATATCTGTCCCCCAACGGCGGCATCGACCGCAAGAACAGCGAGAAGCGCGTCTTCAACAGCGACCTCTACTACGGCTCGGTGACCGCGTTCGACACAATCAACCACAAAGTGATCGCCAAAGCCGTGACCGACATCGAAGTCCGATCCGGCGCCACGGACACAGCAGGCGGCCTGGTCTTCACAGCCCTGCAGGACGGCTGGGTGGTTGCGTATAACGACGACACGCTCGAGGAATTGTGGCGCTTCAACGTAGGCACCGCGCTGAAGGGCGCGCCGGTCACGTACATGATCGGAACAAAGCAATACGTCGCAGTGCAAACCAGCGGCAGGCACCTGTATCCCATGAAATTCGACAATTTTCAGGATTCCAGCTACCTGTTCGTCTTCGCGCTGAATTGATTTTCAGCGGAACGCTATTTAGGGAAATCCTTGCAGGCGTCTGTTTCCATGCCCCAGAATTCGACGCACTTGTCGTGGTTCATCGGGCCTCTTCCGACAACCTTGGCGAGCAGGAAGTCGGCAATTAGGTCGATCTCGCGCTGTTGCAGTGTCGCCGGAGGGTCGGGCATGCGGGTCGGGTAAGAATTCAGGTCGGCCTTGGTCTTGCCGAAGCAGCGCCCGTCAGTGTACGCAAATTTATCGAATGCCGGCATTTGTGAGTTGAGCCGCCCGCACTTGATGGTTAGCAAGATCCCGTCGCGGCTCAGCTTGGTCTCCCGCAAGTTTGCGCCGTTGGGCATTTGGCTGTCCATTTTGCGGCCGTCACCGGCCCAGCCATGGCACGCCTGGCAGTTGGCCTTCTGATGAAACAGTCTCATGCCTTCGGCAATGTCACTGGAATCGGGAGTCGGTTGATCCTGTCCCCGTGCCCCGGAGCTTAAAACTAAGGTCAGAATCACAGCTACAACGATAGCGCTGGAAAGCAAGCCCAGCCACATCGAATGTTTTCGCCAGTTGTTCATGCGCGCAGTATACAGCACCGCCTGATTTCATAAAAGATGCCCTCAGAGTCGAGTTTGAACGCGGGTATGTCGTCCGGGCTGCTCCGCTTTAGTCGTGATCGATACTCAAGCAACTTATGCGCAACAGTGGCCAAATGGCTCGTATAGAGAAGGATTCCAGCCTCAAGAGTCGGATGATAGGCGCAGAATGTAAAGATCGCGTCAACGCGGCGGATTGGAGCGTCCGGACGATCGAAAAATTGGCCCTCAACTCGCTCGGCAAACTCCGCGTCATGTCCTCACGAGACCATTTCCCGCCAAGTATCTGGAATGCCACCATTTAACTAAAGTTTTTCCAATTTCTGCCGATATACACAGTGATGCCTTCACAAAGTGTGCCCGCTTCGGCCGAAGACGGAATCCGGCTGTCTCGCCTTCCCTCGACCTTCGTTGCCCGCCAGACAATCCTAACCGCGGATAAGCATGTGTTTGGGTACGAACTGCTCTTCCGCGACGGTGTCGAGAATTATTTCCGAAGTTTCGATCCTGAAGCCGCATCGCAAAGCACCCTGGATAGCGCGATTCTCATGGGAGTCGACTTGCTTTGTGATGGTCACCTTGCCTTTATCAACTGCACTCGGGAATTCCTCCTGAAGGACTACATAACCCTTTTGCCTTCTTCACAAACGGTGGTCGAAGTGCTGGAAAATGTGCCCGCGGATGAAGTCGTAGTAGCCTCCTGCCAGAGGCTAAAGGAAGACGGTTACGTTATCGCCCTCGACGATTTCACGGCAAATGACCCACGCGAGGCTCTCACGCATTTGGCAGATATCATCAAGGTGGACTTCAGACTCTGCACAGCAGACCAATGTGCGGCGATCGTTGATCGTTACGGCAAACACTCTCGGCTGTTGGCGGAGAAAGTGGAAACTCAAGAAGAGTTTGTTTCCGCTAAGAGATTGGGGTTCTCATATTTTCAGGGCTATTTCTTTCATAAACCGGAGGTTTTGCCAACCAGCCAGATTCCAACCAACCAGTTCAACTATGCTCGAATGTTGCAGGCTGCTTCACGTTCGATCCTGGATCCATCGGAAATCGAAAATCTCATAAAAACGGAACCATCGTTGTGCTATCGCCTGCTTCGGTATTTGAACTCGTCACATTTTGGATTCTCCAGCGACATTCTATCCGTACGGCACGCGCTGACCATGTTGGGGGAGCGCGAAACTCGTCGCTGGGTGCGCTTGGTGGCGACCCTCGCGGCCGGACAAAACATCACGAGCGATCTTGTCCTCGCGGCACTTGTGCGTGGCCGATTCTGTGAACTGCTTGGACCCAAAATTCTGCTCGGTGAATCCGACTTATTTCTGATGGGCATTCTTTCTCTAATGGATGCTATTCTCCAGATGCCCATGGAGCGTGTTCTGGAAGGGGTGCCGTTGGCCCAGGAATACAAAGCAGTTCTGCTCGGTGAGCCGAGTAGAATCGGGCCAGTCCATAAACTGATGTTGGCTCAAGAATCCGGGCAGTGGGATGTCGTTACGCAACAGGTAACGCAGCTCAAACTCAGCAAGACCGCCGTCCAGGAGGACCATTGGCTTGCCATGCAGTGGGCGCGGAACATCACAGGAAAGTGAGCCATAAAGCACAATAAGTCATTTATTTATAATCGTTTAAAGCCATTTGGACATCGTTAATTTCGGTCAATTCTTAGCCCCTGAAAGTTAGCATAAACTACTAGATTTACTAGTACCAAGCTCCATAGGAAACAGGTACCCTTCCAAATTGTTACTTCCGGCTCATAGCAACGCGGCGACCCCTATAGCAATATGATCGTGGAGGGAATACTGAGCTATGGACAGAAGAAACAATCCCCGGAATAAGTTTTCCTGTTTCGCCCGATGCCGCGAGCTCAGTGCGCGGACTGCCGATGCGGAAAGATTGTGCGTTATCAAGGACTTTTCGCACGACGGCATCCATTTTATGTTCCTCTCTGACGATCATGCTTTACGGCAGAACATGCAACTGCTGCTCAGGTTTCCCTACACCGATCAATCCCCGATGAACGATCACGAATTCCTGGTCGAAGTGATGAGGATAAATTCTTTGTTTTTAGGACGTTGCGGCGTGGGAGCTAGGCTCGTCCAACCCATGCCGAAGACGCGCCACGCGGGCATAATTCTCCCGGAATTCGCATTACCGAAACAGCCTGTGATTGAATTGGCTTCACAAAATATTAGCTTTTACGCTTGAGTATTGAGTTGGACGTGCTTCGAGATGCGGCCTTCCAGGTAAGGCAAGCTCAGCTTACCGCGACAACCTGACACAGGACATATCAATAAGCGATCAATTCGTTGACTGCAGCGACCAGATGGCTGGTCTGCGGAAGGATTTCATCTTCCAGCGTGGGATTGTAGGCGCAAAAAGTGTCCATTGCAGCGACGCGACGCACGGGGGCGTCCAGGTGATCGAACAGCTGATCGCCAATGCGCGCAGCGATTTCCGCGCCGTATCCCCAGGAGAGTGTGTCTTCATGGGCGACGATTACGCGATTGGTCTTCCGCACGGTGGCGGCAATGGCGTCCCAATCGAACGGCGAAAGTGAACGGAGATCGATGATTTCCACCGAAACTCCCTGGCGTTCGAGCTGCGCCGCGGCTACCTCCGCACGGTGAACCACTGCGCCGTAGGTGACGATACTGACGTCCGTGCCTTCGCGTACCACGCGCGCGCGTCCGAATGGAATCGTAAAATCCGCGCCGGGATAGGGCGAGCGGTTGTAAGGCTGCCGGTATAAGTGTTTGTGTTCGAGGAACATCACTGGATCGTCGCAGCGAATCGCCGTGCGCAGCAGGCCGCACAGGTCCAGCGCGGTCGAAGGCATCACGACGCGCAGCCCCGGATTGTGCGTGAAAATCGATTCCCCGCTCTGGCTGTGATAAATTCCGCCGCCCGTCAGATAGCCGCCGATAGCGACCCGAATCACAGCAGGCGCTTTGAACGCGCCGTTCGAACGCCAGCGCAGCACGGCCAATTCGTTGCGAATCTGCATCATCGCCGGCCAGATGTAATCGAAGAACTGAATCTCGGCGACCGGCTTCATGCCCCGCGCGGCCATACCGATGGCGGTGCCCACAATCGTGGCCTCAGCAATCGGCGTATTAAAAACGCGTGCCGATCCAAAGCGCCGCTGCAAGCCGACTGTGGCTTTAAAGACTCCGCCCTTCCCTTTCACTTCCTTCAAATCCTGCTCGCGGCTGCAATCGGCGACGTCCTGGCCAAAGACCACGATTCGTTCGTCGCGCGCCATTTCGTCGGCCAGCGTATCCGACACGATTTCCACCATGGTTCTCGGTTTGCCGGAAAAATGCGGAGCCGTTTCGAATTTCGAAGACGTCGGATCGACATCCTGCGAATACACGTTGACCAGAATCGATTCCTTCGCTGGCGATTCAGCGATCAGGGCTTTGTCCGTCGCTTCGCGAATTTCGTCGTCCACGGCGGTTTCGATTTCTTCCAGCCCTTGTTCGCCGATGATTCCTTCGCGCACTAGAAACAGCCCGAACTTCGGGATCGGATCGCGGTGCGCCTCGTTTTCGCGCTGCTGCGAAGTCTTGTAAAGCTTTTCCTCATCGGAAAGCGAGTGCGAGTACGGACGCGTACAATGCGCGTGCACAAACGCCGGGCCTTTCCTCGCGCGGCAATAATCTGCGGCCCGCTTTAGGGACGAATAACTTGCCAGAGGATCGGTGCCGTCGCATTCCTCGACGTGCAGCCCCGGAAAATTAGCCACCAATTTTGAAATGCTGCCGCCAGCAGTCTGAAATTCCACAGGCACGGAAATTGCGTAGCCGTTGTCCTGAATGAGGAACAGGACAGGGAGAGATTTCAGGCACGCCGTATTGATCGCCTCGAAAAATTCGCCTTCACTGGTGGAACCGTCGCCACCTGAAACGTAAACGATCTCGTCGGATTCAAGTGGCGCATTCGGCTGGTGCATCGCCAGCCGCGCCTGCTCCATGGCGTGCGGGAATTTCTGAAAATAAAGCGACGCTTCCGCCATACCAACAGCCTGCGTGTATTGCATCCCGGTCGCCGATGACCGCACAAAAATATTCAGCCGGGGACTGCCCCAGTGCGAAGGCATCTGGCGGCCGCCGGAATTCGGATCGTCCTTGGCGCCGACCGCTGCCAGCAGCATATCCAGCGGCGTAACGCCGAGCATGAGGCACACGGTGCGGTCGCGATAATACGGGAAAGTCCAATCGTGGCCGGGACGCAACAAAAGCCCTGCCGCTGCCTGCACGGCCTCATGGCCTGCCGCGCTGATCTGGAAGAATATTTTGTTCTGGCGCTTTAATTGAATTTCGCGGTCGTCGAGGCGCCGCGAAAGATACATCGTGCGGTAAATGCGAAGAAGATCCCCCCGGGCAAGGCCTTGATACCGGCCGGCGTCAAATTCCGCACTCCTGGGGCGTGCTTGAACCGGCATCTGAATTCACCTCATCCAGTGGGGTGATCTGGAAATCATCTTGAAAACTCATTATATCGGAAGCGGCACGGCGAGCAAGACGTTAGCACGAATCCGACAATATCGAAATTTGAATGGATTTGCCTTTCCGTTGGCCGGAGTTTCGGCCCCGGAATTTCACGGCGAGCGTTCCAGTCCCAGGGTGTGGTGGCCGGAACCGAAACGCTTCGCCGCGCTGGATGACGGCGTAACCGGGGGGAAAACGCCGACATATTGCTGGCGCACAAATCTTCGCGGCAGCGAAGGTGCGCCGGCAATCTCTGGGGATCCAAATCGGATCCCGCAAATTGCCTGAAACGAGATCTAACTTTCGCGCAGCTATTGCCGGGGCGCGGGCGAAATCGCCTCGGGATCGGCCGAAGCCGACGATGCCGAGCCCATATCCAGGACGAACAGACCTTCGGTAGCCGACGCGGCCACCAGTTGGTTCGCGCTATCGCGCGAGCGCAATGCGGAAATCGAGCTATCGGCACTCGGGCCGCTCATGCGTCCCCAGCTCTTGCCCGCGTCCCGCGACAGGAATAGAGCGCCTTTGGCGGTAGAAACCACGATGGCGCTCTTGATCGGAGTCATATCTTCAATGGAAAGCTCGGATAGGCTGGCCTGACGCCACGTCTCACCGGCATCGCGCGAAACATACACGCCGTGATCGCTGGACAGAACGCTGGTGCTCGCGTCAGCCGCAAGAATGTGAACCGACCCACGCGGTTCGAACGGCAGCGTGTGCGCAATCCAGGTTTTTCCGCCGTCTCCCGAGACTTCTATTTGCCGGGCAGTCGCGGCCCAGACATAGGAATTCCCGTTTCCAACACGAACGGCGCGAACCGCGGAACCGGCCATCGCACTGGAAGCCGATGCTCCCTGCGCGGGCGCAAACGGAACCGCGCTCCAGTTAAGTCCATGATCGCGAGATACGAACAGTCCCGTTTCCGATGCCGCATACCAGCCATCGCGTCCGAACGCCATGTCATTGACCTTGGCGTTAAACGGAACAATCGATTTCAGCGCGGCAGGCGCCGCGGATTTGCCCGGCGCGTTTGAACTCCCCGTCGATATCTTTTTCAACGTCGCTGCTTTGCGCGGTTGCGCCGGAGCGAGCTTTTCGATCACCTGATTGACAGCCACCCAGGTTGCTTTCGAAGAGTCGTAGCGGATCAGTCCGCCGGGGCCGGGTGCTGCGAACCAGCCTTCCGGTGAAGCGAAAACGTGGCGCGGCGGTCCTGATTTCAGTCCGGTGGCCAGTGGAGTCCACGTGCGCCCCGCGTCTGACGTCTCCAGCATCGGCTCAAAATTGCTCGTCAGCACGACGAGTTCGCGTTCCGGATGCTGCGGATCGGCGGCGGCATCCACAATACGCCTGTGCGAAAAGCCCTCATTCGCGGCGCGGTAGGTCTGTCCACCGTTGTCGCTGATCTGGACGCCCAGCCGTTCGGTGCCCAGGATCAAGCGATCCGAATTTTGCGGATCGATCATCATCGAGAGAATGCTCCACGTCGCAGGCGTCACCAGATGCCATCCAGCGCCGTCATCGGAGGTCTTCCAGAGGCCTTCGGTCGTCGCCGCGTAAACGGTCAGCGGACGCTTGGGGTCCTGCAAAATATGAACCGTGCGCCGGGAGTCTTTCGGGATCCCCTTGAACTTGGTCCAATTCGCTCCGCCATCGGAGCTGTGATAAATGCCGGAACACGCGCTGGCAAAAATATGAGAGGGGTTGTCCTGGTCCACCGTAATGCTCATCACGTCCGAATCGTCCACCATGCCCTGATGAATCGGCGCCCAGGTTTTTCCGCCGTCTACCGTCTTCCACGGCAAATGATATGTGCCCGCATAAATCGTATTCAGGTCGTGCGGATCGATCGCGATGGAATCGAAATTTCGCAGGTCTTCGTGATTTTCAGGAGAAATTCTGGCCCAGGTTTTGCCGGCGTCCATCGAGCGATAAACGCCATCGGTTGCGCCCGCGGTTAAGACGTCCGGATTCGAAGGGGCGATGGCGATCGCGCGCACGACACGGGCTTCGAGGCCGATCAATTGCCAGGTATGCCCCTCATCCGCGCTGCGATAAACACCCCCGCCGTGGGAACTGAGCGTCCAACTGGTGGCGTACAGCGTGCCGGCCGAGCGAGGGTCGACAACGATGGACATAATCACATCGTCGTGATTCGCGCCAATTCTGCCGAGCAATTCCCAGTGCTCACCAGCATCGCGCGAACCGAACACGTGGCCGTCAGAAGTGCCGAGAAACATGGTGCGAGTGCTGCCGGGAACTGCTGCGAGCGATTGGACATCCCCGCCCGAAGGGCCGACTTGCCGCCACGTCTGCGCGCTGGCAAAAGACGTGAACAATAGAGCCAACCCAAGAAACAATAGAAAGCGACTCGGCACCACCCGCATAAGGTCTTCCTCCCACACCGCTCAACAATCGCCCTGTTAAAACTCGTAAGCATGCCCACTCAATAGCGGCACTGCGGCCTTGCTCTAATCCACCTTACCTAGATTGAGGGGAATAAAATGCTGGACGGAAGGACAGAATCAGGCCAAGTGCCCTACCTGTATTCACGAACAGTCAGGCAAGCGCTCTCCAATGAAAATAACTCCAGTCGCATGTAGAGATTACAAGTACTAGGACAGTCTTCTTGGGAGCTTATCGAACTTCCTGGAGCTTATTCGAAAGATAACCTCTACTGTTCCTGTAGGTTACCGCGGGAACAAGCCACGCTTTCCTATTGGATCTCAAATTGCAAACTGATATAAATAGAGGCTCAAAATGTTCATTCTAATCTTGAAGATCGTAACAGTATGGACTGTGGTTGCGCTGATCACAGGTTTTGTTACGGCATTTCTGATCGGCATTGCTGAGAAAGCTCACAAGGACGAGTTTTTAAACGCAATGTTTGCAACATTGGCTGGGGAACGCATGGTGCGTTAAGAGAGATGTTGTAGAGTTAGATTCTTCCGGTATCTCTGGTCAATCCAACGAATTGAATAATTCATCGGTATTTTTGATCTCCGGATCGCCGGGGAGAATGACTCTTGGTTTTGCGGTCTTGAATGGCTCCTCGGTAGGAATCCTTTCCAGCCAGCGTTGGTGAGAGAGCTTTTCATGCTCGGAAAAATCCAGGCGGACAATCATGATAACTTCCGCTGCTGCTTCAACCTTTGAGCCGGACTTCCGGCCTGTACCACTACCTTTAGCCTTTACCTCCGGCGCTCTGCGGTCAAATTTGAGCTGCAACTTTTTGTCGAGCCGGAATCCCTGCTTCCAGGCCTCGATGCGATGACGCCCCTGCTGGGCCAAATCTTCATCGCCGCCAAAATTAAAAATCAAAAAAGAGTGTGCCATGCCGTGAATATTGGGGGCCATCGTCTTCTGTGTCAAGGTGGACAATCCTCGATCGATTCGGAGTGGTTGATTGGGCCGTTCAGGCGGCGTATTGTATAGGTATCGTGAAGCTGCCAAACATCGCGAAAAAGATTTTGGGGATCGCAGCGCTGATTGCCTTGCTGACAGCAAGCACTCCCGCGCTCGCCGAAGCGCTTGCGGGATCCAACATTCCTGCCTGTTGCAATACGGCGATGTGCCCCCTGCACCATCATCAGGACCCCAGTGCGCAGGGCATGAGCGACTGCGCCGGGAAATCGCAGGGCGCAGGTTCTTCAATGCGGGCTTGCGATCCGAGCCCAGATCAGGCACTGGAACTCGCGCCGTACATGCCGATAGCTCCAATAACGATATTTCACGAAATGGCGAAGCAATACGCTGCCATTTCGTTGTCTTTTTTCTTTCCTATCGTTGTGAGTCTTCCCTCCACCCCTCCTCCTCGAACTCTTCCGAGCTAACGAAAGCTTCATCAATAAAGTAAATTCCGCCGTGTGGACGTTTTGTCTTCACGGTGATGCTCGGATTTTCAATTCATGAGAGGGAGCGAATGAATCTAAAAATACGTTTGGGTAGCCTGGCAGTGTTCATAGTCTTAACCGCGTGCGCAGCCGTGATCTTTCCTGCGCCAATTCAAGCGGAGATTTTCGGGACCGTGCATGGGATCGTGCACGATCCCCAACACCGTCCCATTCAAGATGCGGCAGTGGACCTCAAGGCGCAGCGATCCGATTCGGTCCAGCACCAAAAGACCAATGCCGACGGAGAATTCGACTTCAGCGCAGTGCCGCTCGGTGAATACACGGTTACAGTTACGGTCACCGACTTCCGACAAACGGAGCAATCCGTCATCGTCGCGTCGGGTGCAAGCCCCGTATTGCATTTTCAATTGGAGTTAGCCAGCGTCACGGAAAAGACAATCGTTTCCGGAGAGCCGGTCGCCGCGACGATGGATTCGGTCACTCCGACCACGCTCTTGAATCGTCAGGATATTCAGGACACGCCTGGCGCCAGCCGGTCAAATAGTCTCGCCATCATCACCGACTACGTCCCCGGCTCTTACATTACCCACGACCAACTCCACATCCGCGGCGGGCATCAGGTGAGCTGGCTGTTGGACGGTGTGCCGGTCCCCAACACGAACATCGCAAGCAATGTGGGACCGCAGTTCGATCCCAAAGACATCGATTATTTCGAAATCCAGCGCGGCAGTTACGATGCGGATTACGGCGATCGAACTTATGGAGTCTTTAATGCGGTGCCACGAACGGGCTTTGAGCGAGACAAGGAATGCGATTTGGTCACGAGCTTTGGAAACTTCTATCAATCGAATGACCAGATCAGTTGCGGCGGACACACACCGCGATTCGCCTACTACGGCAGCCTGAACGGCAATCGCAGCAACCTCGGCCTCCAGCCTCCCACGCCCCAAGTCATTCACGATGCCGAAAACGGGCTTGGCGGCTTCGGGTCACTGATCTTTAATGTGGATCCGAAAAACCAATTGCGATTTATCGTGTCTTCCCGCAGAGATTATTATCAGATTCCTGTTTCGCAGGGCATGATCAATGAAATTGATGGCGTTCCAGGTGCGATCTATATCACACCGTGTCCGCCTCCGGCTTATTGCTCGTCACCCGGCAACCCCGCACCCCAGGGCATCTTCCAGGGTGACGCCCAGCAAGAATCCGATACCTTCCTAAATTTCTCCTGGGTGCGAACCCTCAGCCCTAACGCGCTGCTGACGGTGTCTCCTTTCTTTCACTACAATAGTGCAAATTACCTCAGCGTCCCAAACGAGCTGCCAACCGCCACGACCGCCAACCGCGCCTCCACGTATGCGGGGGGACAGGTTACCCTAAGCGGGACTGTGGCTCGCAACACGATGAGTGCAGGTTATTACGGCTTCCGGCAGCACGATAACCAGCTTTTCGGAGTGTTATTCAACGATAAGAACGATCCGAATTACGATTCCGATTTCAAGGACAGTGAAATCGTTAACGGTCAACTGCAAGAGGTCTGGTTTGAAGACAAATTTAAAACAACCTCATGGCTTACCTTGAGCGGCGGCGTGCGGCAATCTCACTTCAGCGGAACGATCACTGAGAATGTCACAAGTCCGCGAGCCGGAATTTCAATTCGCGTCCCTAAGATCGATCTGGTATTTCATGGCTTTTACGGCAAATTCTACCAAGCCCCTCCGTTGCTCACGTTCTCAGGGCCCGCGCTGGTAAACGCAGCGAGCAGTCAGGGCTACAGCTTTGGGTCCTTGTTTGGCGAACGGGATGAAGAGTATCAATACGGCGTGACGATGCCGTTCAAAGGCTGGAATCTCGACGCAGACACATTCCACACTCGGGCGAATAATTTTTTCGATCACAATAGCATAGGCAATTCGGATGTCTTCATTCCGATTACGCTGACCGAGGCATTGATCCGCGGCTGGGAAGTAACGCTGCGATCTCCGAGGCTGTGGAGAAGAGCACAAGTCCACCTGGCCTACTCCAATCAAATTGGCGAAGCCAGAGGCAATATCACGGGCGGGCTGATTCCCACGTCGAATGACTATTCGAATAGCTATAGCCCTCTGGATCATGACCAACGAAACACTCTGAACGTTGGAGCTCAAGTTACCCTTCCGTGGAGAAGCTTCGTATCGGGCAATGTGTATTACGGGTCGGGGTTCTTCAATGGCAATGGTCCGACAGCGACCGGAGTAGCCGATTGCTGTTCCTCCATGGACTATTTGCCCCGGCACACAACGGTCGATCTTTCCCTCAGCAAGGAATTTGGAGAAAGTTTTTCGGCTTCGGTTTCTGCATTGAATGTGGGCAACCGCTGCGTAATGCTGGACGACAGCCTGACCTTTGGCGGATTTCACTTCAGCAATCCCAGGGAAATCTTCGTCGAGCTGCGCTACCGGTTTCATTACTAATGCCGTCAGATTTTAACCACGGATTCACACAGATAAACACGGATAAAACCAAGGAGATAAAGGCGAGGGAAACTTCTTTAGAAGCTGTTGCATAACCTAATACAGGGTCTTGAAAAGAAGGTAGTTGAATTT
>CAZUNI010000031.1:0-57116 GCA_964622265.1 uncultured Acidobacteriaceae bacterium
TTCATCACTTCCCGCTGAGCTATCCACCGAAAACTAATTCTTAACGGCGGACTCACGAATGTTGCTCGGACCAAGGCTGACAAATCTTGGCAGGACGGCTAGGACAGCCTGCCATTTTTTGTCATTACGATGCGTGATAGGAATGTTTTGGATAGGGCCTGAGGGCTGGGCGTAACCAAAAAAAGTCACGTAACCATCTGATTTTAAAGCAGGTGTTTATTTCTCCTCCCCCACTTCACAAACGCATTCCATAATTGGCATTAATCCTGCACGAATGCTGCATAGGGTTTGCAAAATAGGCGAATCGTGAAAGAACCCACGCCAAATCTACCGGAGGATTCAGTGCAGAATAAACAAAAGGGTTTCTCGTTGATTGAGTTGTTGATCGTAGTCGCCATCATCCTGATCATTGCGGCGATTGCTATTCCGAACCTATTGCGTTCGAAGATGGCAGCCAATGAAGCATCTGCTGTTGCCACACTGCGTACGCTGAACACGTCGGCTGTTTCTTACTCGACTTCGTATGGAAATTATCCGCCCTCTCTGGCGTCCCTGGGACCCATTGCCAGCGGCGGAACTCCAAGTTCCACTACCGCTGATTTGGTTGACTCCGTCCTTGGCCAAGACCCCGCAACCAAGAGCGGCTACACGTTCGTCTATGTAGGCACCGGAACGCCCACTTCCTCCTACTCGATCACTGCGACACCAGTGAACGTCGGGACCACTGGTCAACGGGGTTTCTTCACCAACCAAAGCGGCGTGATCCGCGCCGACCCCAGCGGTGCAGCAACGTCGGCCAGCACGCCGCTCAGCTAAATGTTTGCTTTCCATTGGCGGCAGACTCAAAGGGAGGAAGCGATGTTGGCTTCCTCCCTTTTTGTTTTCCTTGCAAGTGCAGATCAATTATTAGGGACGACTCTAGGGAGTCAGGGTAGTCAACCACCAAAAAAGTTATTACGTTGGCATCTTCAAGAAAAAGTAGAGACCGAGGAATCCAAATATAGTATCAGGAGCCCATCCGGCGAGAAGAGGGGGCAATTGGCCAACCGAACCCATCGCTTCGGTAAGCGCCGACAGCGCCCAATATACAATTGCAATTGCCACTCCGGTTGCGAGGCCGCCGACGGCGCCGCGTGTTCCCACTAGAATCGAAAATGGAATCGCCAGCAGAATAATAATGGGCGCGATCAGGGGAAAAGAGAGTTTTTTCTGCAGCTGCACGGAGAGTCTTGCAACGTCGAACCCGGCCTGGCGAAGGTCCCCGATATATTGCCTCAATTCCCACCAGGTCATTTGATAGGACTGGCGCACTTCGCGATTGAAGTAGGAGGGGGGCTCGTTGAGCTCTTTGAGGGCATCGGCCAGGAAGGGCTTGTAATGGGAGACCTGGCCGCGGTCGAAATCTCGAACCCATCCTGATTCCAAAATCCAGACGCTTTGTTGACTATCCCAGTGAGCGCGCGTCGCGAAGATGCGCCTCTTGATGGCAAAGGTCACGGGGTCGAGCTCAAAGACGTTGAGCCCTCCGAAGAGTTGCTTGTCCGGATCGAATAATTCGTAATTATAGACTTTTGAAGTTTCGCCAAAAATCCATTGTCCGAGGGGCTGGTAATACGTCTGTGCGGGGCGCCCCTTGATTTCATTGCGCAGAGCGTCCTGCCGTTGATTGGCGTAAGGCAGATAGGTGTCGTCCAGGACCACTAGCGCGGAAGCAAGCAGCAGTCCGGCCAGTAGCAAGGGAAGAGAGAGCCGGTACAGGCTAACGCCCGCAGCTTTAAACGCGACAAGTTCATTGTTCTTGGTCATTACGCCGAGTGTAACCAGCACTGCCACCAGAGCCGCCAGTGGGGCAAGCTGATAGAACAGATAGCTGGCGAGGTAAACGAAATAATTGATAACATCGATCAGGCCGGTTCGATGTTGCGCGATGTCGTCCAATAATTCGAAGAATGTGAAGACTTCAAAAAGCAGCACGAAGCCGACCGTCAGAAGAATAAAGTAGTAGAGGAAACTGCGAAGCAGATAAATGTCTATAAGTTGCGGAATCCCTGCTCGCCCCTTGCGCCTGGAGAACGGATTATACCGAGTTGACGCTGCATTCTTAGCCTTGTTGTTTTCAGGAGCTGTGGGAGCTTTGCCGACGGACCCTTTCCAAATAGGCCAGCGAGCAACTGAAGCGAATACCTCGCTCCATTTGCTGTTGCCCGGCATGCGCTCGAGTTGGGGAAGAAGCAATAAGCCAAGCGCTGCCGTGAGCACATTTGCTGACCAGATCCCAATCCAGACCGGTATAGCGCCCTGGCGCGCGAGTCCCACCCCGATCGTGAACGTCAGATAGTAAGCGGTGATGAGCAGCAGCGTAATCAGAAAGCCGGCCGCTCGCCCACCGCGCCGGGGACGCGCCCCAAGGGGAACCGCCAGCAATGCGAAGGCAATGCACGCGAATGGGAACGCGAGGCGGCGCTGGACCTCGACGGCGGCATCACGGGCTCCCAGGCCCCTTTCGCGCAAGAGCGTGCTCATGGCGCGGCCGGGAAGGGACGGTTCAGTGGCGGGCCCGGTTTCCATGTTGTGAGTCTCGACAGGCAAATCCCGCTGGCCGAAGGCGGAGAGGGAATAATTCCCGGGCTCGTGAACCGAGAACTCGTGGACGCTCCCGTTCCGGAGGTGCAACTCCAGCTTGCCCTCTGCGCGGTCGGCAATTACAATCGCTTCCTCAGCCAGCGTGAGGCGCGAGACGCCTTTCGTGTCGGTACCAACGAGGAAGACCCCTTTCCAGCGGGTGGCTGCTGAGTCTACGTCATTCACATAGAGAACCATGTGGGGGAATCGTTCGTCGAACACGCGGGGCGCAACCTGGAACGAAGCCTGGCTGGTGCGCAATTGGTCTTCAAGTAAACGGGAAGTGCGCACGGACAAGGGGCCGAGCCAAAGCGTCATGCAAAGAGTAATCAGAGTGGCGCCCACGGCAAGGGCGCCGATCGGAACCAGTAGCCGGCGGCGACCAAAACCGAGCGCGCTCATGGCGATCAGTTCGCTATCGGCGGACATCCGCCCCAGGGCTATCAGCACGCCGACCAGGACGCCCATCGGCAACGTGAACGTGAAGATTCCGGGAAGCGTGCAGAGGAACAGGATCCCGAGCGTGGTTCCCGTACCGGAATGGCGAACGACCAGATCCATCAGTCGAACCAGTATCGGCACGAAAAAGACGAATGTGAAGATTCCCAAACCGAGTAGAGCGTGGGAAAAAACCTGGCGGCAAATGTACCGGTCAATTAGGCGCATCGAGAGCAGGGGCCATTCTAGCACGTCGGCGAATCGGGCGGCGGAAATGGCGGCTCGATGAACCGCGTCAACCTGATTATCCTGTGGCATATGCACCAGCCGCAGTACCGCGATCCGTCCAGTGGACGCTACGTGCTCCCATGGACTCGCCTGCATGCGCTGAAGGATTATTGGGGAATGGTTCGCGTGCTGGAGGAGTTTCCGCGCGTGCATGCGACGTTCAACGTGGTGCCCTCGCTCGGAATGCAACTGGAAGAATATGCCAGCGGAAAATTCGATGAGCCGTGGTACACCACGGCGTTTCGCCCTGCGAAAGATCTCACCAACGAGGATAAATCCGAAATTCTGACGCGTGCGTTTCAGCTCAACTACGATCATCTGCTGGCGCGATGGCCGCGATACATTGAGCTGCACCAGTGGGTGTACTCGATGGGCAACAACCGCGCGATGCAGAGCCTCGGTGAGCGCGACTGGCGCGACTTGCAGTTGCTTTCGCAACTGGCGTGGATGGATGAAGAATATCTGGCCAGCGATCCGGTCGTATCGCGCCTGTCGCAGAAGGGCACGGACTTCACCGAGCAGGACAAGCTGGACCTGAGCGCCAAGCAGATCGAACTGCTGGGCCGGGTGCTGCCGGAATATCGCCTCGCCGCAGCCACCGGACAGATCGAAATCTCCGCGACGCCGTTCTATCACCCGATTCTGCCGTTGTTGTGCGACAGCGATATTGCCCGCGTCTCGAATCCCGGAACGCCGCTGCCTGTGCCTGCTTTTCGGCATCCTGAAGACGCTCGCGAGCAGCTCGTGCGCGCGCGCCGCTATCATGAGCGCGTCTTCGGCCATGCGCCGGACGGACTGTGGCCATCGGAAGGTTCGGTGTCCGAGCAGGCGCTGTCGATCGCGGCGGAGCTGGGATTCAAGTGGTTCGCCACCGACGAGGGCGTTCTGGGACACACCCTCCGCGCGGGATTTGGACGCGACGGTGCCGGCGTGCCTTCCAATGCCGACAAACTTTACTCGCCGCTGCGCGTTCTCGTGGGCGGCCGCGAAATGGTGGGATTCTTTCGGGATCACTACTTGTCGGACCTGGTCGGTTTCGTTTACAGCCGAATGGATTCGGGAGCCGCCGCGGAAGACCTGCACAACCGGATTCGCGCCATTGGGGAGCGCGTGCAGATTGGACGCCCGCTGACTGTTTCGTTGATTCTGGATGGTGAAAACGCGTGGGAGTATTACCCCGGCGGCGGGCGGGAATTTTTGCGCCAATTTTATCGGCGTATTGATAACGATCCGGACATTCAGGCGTTGACGGCCAGCGAGGCGGTTGCCGCGGCGGGAGAAATTCCTACGAATACCGGAATTTTTCCGGCCTCCTGGATCAACGCCAACTTCGATGTGTGGATCGGGTCCGGCGAGGATGTGCTGGCCTGGGAACACTTGCGGCGCGCGCGGGATTTCTATAAGCAGCAGGCGGACGCTGCCGCCAAAGGCTTTCCACGCGCCCCTACGGCGGAACAGCTTGCCAAATCGTATGAGGCGCTGCTCGGCGCCGAGGGAAGCGATTGGTGCTGGTGGTATGGCCCGGAGCACAGTTCGGCCAACGATGCGGAGTTCGACGCGTTCTATCGCAAGCTGCTCACCGAGGTGTACATCGCGCTCGGGGCCGAAGCGCCGGACATTCTCGCCGAGCCGATCAAGCGCCAGCCGGAACGCGCGCTGATTCTGCCGCCATCGGCCTACCTGAATGTGAAGGTGGACGGCAGGGAATCGACGTATTTTGAGTGGATGGGCGCGGGGCTCTATTCCGCGGACCGCCGCAGCAGCGCGATGCATGGACGTTTGCTGCTGATGCACGAACTGCGCTACGGCTTCGATGAAAAATGTTTTCACCTGCGTGTGGACGTATTTTCAGAGCCTCTGGCGGAACTGCGCGACGCCGAATTCAGGATCACGATTCGCGCGGCTCAAGAATTGCGCGTGGTTGTGCGTCTTGAAGAAGGGCGCGTGAGTGGATACTTAGTCGAGTCGCGCGATCTCTGTATTCTCGGGCCTGACGAAGTGGTCAAAGTGGCCTGCGACAAGATTCTTGAGGTGTCCGTCGCCAAAGAGATGTTCATGCTCGGCGACAAGAAATCCATTTCAATGGGCGTTGCCGTGTGGGAAGGCGGTCTGCCTGTGGATTTGCTGCCCTCGGAAGGGTTGCTGGAAATTCAGTTGGGTGAGGAGCATTTTGGGTGGAAGGTTTAAGACCGAATGCATTTTCGATTCTAAATCCGCACAAGACAATTTTTCCCTGCCACGAAAAGTGAATTTCCCAATCAAAACAATTTGATCGCCAGCGAGCGAGGGCGCGCCCCCACAGGAATCATCGTAATCAGGCTTTGTGTGCGGACGCGGATGATTGCCAGGTCGTTGGAGTCTTCGTTGGCGACCACCAGAAGGTCTCCGCTGGGATCGAGGGCGCTTGCGCCGGGATGGCGGCCCGTTGAAATCGGAGCGAGAAGGTGGCGCGAGGCCATTTCAATGGGCGTGATGCTGTTAGTGGCAGCGTCGGAGACGTACACCAGAGATGCGTCGGAAGTTATGGTCCCTTCCGTTGGCGCCGAACCCAGCAGCATGGAGTCGGAGATTTCGGTTCTCCAGGTGTCGATGATTTCCAGGCCGTGCGATTCCGGCATGCTGACGTAGAGTTCTCCGCCGTCCGGCTTCAGCAGCAGCGCCGTGGGTACTGCGCTGAGGCGCAGGTTCGAAATTAATGTCTTTTTGCGAAGATCAACAGCAGAGACTTCGTTCGAGCCGGTGGCGGAAATGAATGCGGTGGAATTGTCGGGCAGGACGACCACCTGCTCGGGGTGGCTGGCCACGCCGGTGGTTGCCTGAAGCGCCAGAGTGGATGCGTCGAAAATCTCCAGCGTGGAATCGTCGCGATTGGGAACCAGGACTTGCTTACCGTCGGGCGTTACATGCGCGAGCCAAGGGCGACGGCCGGTGCGCGCGTGCCCCACGATTTGCCCTGTGCGGCAATCTATCGCTTCCAGCGTGGCCGAGCCTGAAGCCGCGACATAGGCCAGGCGTCCATCGGGAGAAAAATCCAGCGCAAACGGCGATCCGCCCACAGGGATGTGCGCGACTACGCGGCTCGTATTTGTGTCGATAACGAAGGCGTAGCCGCCTTCGGTGGAAACGCCCCAGACTTGATTAAGCTTTGGATGAACAATTAATCCAGACGGAGCCGGGCCGACGGGGATCGTGGCAACGGTTCCGAGTCGCACCAAATCCACCACCGAGACTGTTCCGTCATGCGAGTTGCCGACGTAGGCGTACAGGCGCAGTTCAGGGCGAAGGAACGATGGCCGGTGCTCGCGCAGGATTTCGACTGTGGCCGAAACCACAATCAGCAAGAGGATGAAGACGAGGCGATAGTTCAGGCGTCGGGGCATTACAAGCTATTAATTCTGCCACAGAGATGCGGAGCTACAGAGAAGAAAGGGAAGAGAAGCTTCTCGGATTCGGGAAGGCTCCGGGGAGGCCGATTATTCCACCTCCCCGGCTCTGTTTCTGACATTCGCGGAACCTACTTGTCGGTTGCCAATTCATTCTTGACGGAGAAAACTCCCGGAACCGAGTTCGCGCGCATTTCCGCGATTGTTTTGTCGCCCTGATTGGCAACGGCTCCGAACAGTGTGACATTGCCGTTTTTTACGACGATGTGAATGGGTGGGACGGCCTGTTGCGCGTAGCGCTGCAGGTTAGACGCGGAATAAATTGCCCGGAATTCCGCACGGCGGATGCGATCGTCGCCCGGAGACGTTGGCAGGACCTCGATCTGGTTGTCGACCGCGGCGACGCCTTCGATTGATTTTACGGATTTTTCGGCGTCGGATTTCAATGTGGGGCGCACCACTTGTCCCACCAGCGTGACGCGGTCGCCGTCGACTCTGTATTCAAGGTTGTCGAAGACCGAGTAGAACGGCTGCATCACCAGGACGTGACGCACTTCCTTTTGCAATTTGGCGTCCGATTGCCGTTGGGGAGATCGGGCGAATGCCGGAGCAATGGCTGCGGTCATGAGAAGTCCGGCGATCAGCGTGATTGAAACGATTCTGTTCTTGCGAGGTAGCATGGGAGATCTCCTTTCGACGTTAGATCCGTTTGCGTGGCCACTCATCCATCGATTAGCCTCTTTCATTACTTAGATGCTGGACAATTCTTTCAGGGTTGTCAGTGCAAAAAGGAACACTTGAATGCGATACGCGGCACAAAAGCTTCTGCCTGGAATTTAGATTACGCGCGAGGACGCCGGAATGCATTGCCGCTGAACGCCGCTTCCGATAGAATGAACGGCGAACGCTCACCAGAAAGCAATGCTGAGGGAATGGCCGATCCGTTGATCAAGACAGAACCCGATTACGACGTCAGCGACGAATACCGTCCCGAGCCTGAACCCATTCCCGAACCTCCTGCGTGGCATAACGGCAGTTTTCGTATTGGCATTCATACTTCGATTGCGGGGGATATTGCCGGTGCGCTCGACTCCGCATCGAAGCTGGGCGCGAATGCGTTGCAGATTTTTTCCTCCAGCCCGCGCATGTGGCCGCGCGGAGGCACGCGCATTGCGGATGTCGATGCCGCGAGATTCAAGGCGCGGCGCGCGGAACTGGGCCTGGGTCCGCTGGTCATTCACGATAATTATTTAATTAATCTGGGGTCGCCGGACCGGGTGATGCGGGTGGGTTCGATTCAGGCGTTTCACGATGAATTGATCCGCGCGGTGTCGCTAGGCGCGGATTTTCTGGTTGCGCATCCGGGGGCTCACCTGAATGGTAATAAATTGCAGTCAATTTCGGAAATTGCGGATGGAATGCGGCAGGCGGCGCGCGGAATGAAGCTTGGCAACCTGCGCATCCTGGTGGAAAATACCGCGGGCATGGGATCGTCGGTCGGATCGCGCTTCGAGGAATTAAAAGCAATCCTAGATGAAACCGGCGATTTGCCGATGGGCGTGTGCCTCGATACGGCGCACACGTTTGCCGCCGGATACGACATCAGAACAGAAGCAGGCTTGGAAGAGACGCTCGAAGTAGTGGAGCGAACCGTTGGTTTGAGCCGAGTCTATGTGCTGCACGTGAACGATTCGAAGACCGCGTTCGGATCGCGCGTGGACCGGCACGAAAATATCGGGCAGGGAAAAATCGGACTTGCAGCGTTTAAAAGAATCTTGAATCATCCGCGGCTTGGCCCGGGACCCTTAGGGGTGCCGGGCCGCGCGTTTATTCTGGAGACGCCAATTGACAACCCGGGCGACGACCGCAGAAACGTGCGCGCGCTCTGGGAATTGGTGGGAGTTGAATCGAAGATGGCGCCAAAGGCGATGGAGGGTTTTTCAATGGCAACCAAGAAAGCAGCACCGAAGAAGGCAGCTAAAAAGGCCCCTGCGAAGAAGGCCGCGAAAAAGGGCGGCAAGAAGTAAATTTGCGAATTTCAGATATGAAATTTGAGATTTGAAATTTCCGATTTGAAATTGGTCTTGAAGACGAAGGTGGTAACTGTGCGAACGCGACTTCGCAATGGAAGAATCGCGTTCGCATAGTTGCGATGTGACATATAGATTCAAGCTCGGATTCAGAGCGAATCGTCGGGATTTTTCAGGGGCGGACTCGACCGTGGCGGAATACGATCCACAAGTGATTGAAGGGAAGTGGCAGGAACGCTGGAACGCGGATCGTGCGTTCGAGGCGGATGCCGATCCTTCCAAGCCGAAATATTATGTGCTGGAGATGCTGCCGTATCCCTCCGGCACGCTGCACATGGGGCATATGCGCAATTACACCATTGGGGATGTGGTGGCGCGGTACCGGCGCATGTGCGGCTTTCACGTGATTCATCCGATGGGATGGGATGCGTTCGGATTGCCGGCAGAAAATGCGGCGATTCAAAGGGGAATTCATCCGCGCGAGTGGACGCTGTCGAACATCGAATCGTTCAAGCGCGTCTGCCGCCGGTTCGGATTCAGCTACGACTGGCGGCGGGAAATTTCCACATGCGAGCCGGAATATTATAAGTGGAACCAGTGGTTTTTTCTGCGCATGCTCGAAAAGGGAATTGCCTACCGCAAGCGCAGCCGCGTGAACTGGTGTCCGAAATGCGCAACAGTGCTCGCGAACGAGCAGGTGATCGACGGCTGCTGCTGGAGGCACGAAGACACGCTGGTCGAAGCCAAAGATATCGAGCAATGGTTTTTGAGAATCACGCATTACGCCGACGAGTTGCTGGAAACTTTGAATCAGCTGGAAGGCGGATGGCCCGAGCGCGTCCTGACGATGCAGCGGAATTGGATTGGCAAGTCGCGGGGCACGCGCGTGAAGTTCGCAGTCGATGGACTGGACTGCGCGCCGATCGAAGTGTTTACGACTCGCGTCGATACGATTTATGGAGCCTCGGCGTTAATCCTTGCGCCGGAGCATCCGTTGCTGAGCACTTTGGTTGCGGGAGTCCCGGGACAGGATGATATCGAAGAAAACGTGCAGCGGTTGCGGCGACGCCTGACGCGCGCGGCGGACATTGCCACGGCGGAGAAGGAAGGATTTTTTGTCGAGCGGTACGCCGTCAATCCGTTCAATGGCGAAAAGATCCCCATCTGGGTGGGGAATTTTGTGCTGATGGAATATGGGACGGGCGCAATTATGGCCGTGCCGGCGCATGACGAGCGGGATTTTGAGTTCGCTACGAAATACAAATTGGCGAAACCTGTCGTCGTGCGACCTGTAGGTGTCAGCGCGGACACTGCGGAACCGTTCACTGCGGCGTTCACGGAATACGGGACCTCAGTAAATTCCGGACCATACACAGGACTGCCCACTGAGAAAGCCATTGGGAAAATGATCGCGGACGCCGAGGCTCGTGGCTTTGGCAAAGGCGAAACCGTTTTCCGGCTGAAGGACTGGGGCATCTCCCGCCAGCGCTATTGGGGGACACCGATCCCGGTTCTGTATTGTGAAGTTTGCGGAATGATTCCTGTTCCTGATGAAGATTTGCCGGTGGTGCTGCCGCAGATGGCGAAATTTTCGGGGATGGGGGAATCACCGCTTGCTACGGTTCCCGAATTCGTGAATGTGAAATGTCCGAAGTGCGGCGCGGCGGCGCGGCGCGAAACCGATACGATGGATACGTTCATCGATTCTTCCTGGTATTACTACCGGTACGCCGATCCGCACAACGACAAGGCCCCATTCGATCCGGCGCTGGTCCGGTACTGGCTGCCAGTGGATCAATACATTGGCGGGATTGTACACGCGATCCTGCATCTGCTGTACACGCGATTCTTCTGCAAAGTGATGCGCGACCTGGGCATGGTCAATCATGACGAGCCGGTGAAGCGCCTGTTTGCGCAGGGATTGGTGCTGAAGGGCGGCACGGCCATGTCGAAGTCCAAGGGCAACGTGGTCGGCGCTGAGGACATGGCGCAAAAATTCGGGTGTGACACAGGGCGCCTGTACACGCTGTTCGCTGCGCCTCCAGAAAAAGATTTGGAATGGAGCGAGCAGGCGATCGAGGGCTGCTCGCGATTCCTGCAACGCGTGTATCGTCTGGTGGCGCGCCATGCGCAACGGTTGAGCCATGCGCCTGCGGGAAGCGCGACGTCGCTCGAAAACGCGACTCCGAAGGAAAAGGCGTTGCTGCGAAAAGCGCATCAAGTGCTGCGCCGCGTCACGAATGATTTCGAGACGCGCTGGCATTTCAATAGCGCGACGGCACTGCTGATGGAGCTCGTCAACGAAATACACGCGCAGGAACCGCTTGAAGACGGCGTGCGTCCCGAGGTGGCGAAGGAAGTCTTTGAATTGCTGACTCTGATGCTGGCCCCGATGGTTCCGCACCTTGCCGAGGAACTTTGGGAAATGCTGGGGCACACCGAGACGACTCTGGCTCATGCGCCGTGGCCGAAATTCGTTCCGGAACTGGCGGCCGAGGATCAAGTGGAAATCGTGGTGCAGATTAACGGGCGCGTTCGCGGAAAAGTTCAAGTCGAAACCGGACTGGGGGAAGCAGAACTTGCTGAGCGAGTGTTTGCCGATCCCAAGATTGCCCAGATTCTGGGGACGCAGCGGATCGTGAAAAAAATCGTTGTGCCGAATAAGCTGGTCAACGTCGTCGTGGGATAGGGGATGCGAGTCGCCTTCTTTGAAGTCAAGGATTGGGAAAAAGCGTTTCTGAAGGAACGCTTGCCTGCGGACGTGGCCAGTTTCGATAACGGGATTTTGTCGGCTTCGTCCACGGGCAATTTCGAAATCGATGCGCTTTCTGTCTTCATCTATTCGCATGTCACGCGCGAAATTCTCGAACGGCTGCCGAATCTGAAATTTATTGCGACGCGCTCGACCGGATATGACCACATCGATCTCGACGCCTGCCGGAGCCGCGGCATCGCGGTTTCGAACGTGCCGTCGTACGGGGAAAATACAGTTGCCGAGCACACGATCGCTCTCCTGCTGATGATGGCGCGAAAAGTGCATCAGTCCGTGCTGCAGGTGCGCAGCGGCCGCGTGGACCTTGCGGAACTGACCGGATTCGATCTGCAAGGGAAGACCATCGGCGTAATCGGCGCTGGGCATATCGGGCTGCACGTGATTCGCATTGCGCGCGGATTCGGCATGAAAGTGCTGGCCTGCGATGTTCACCGCGATCCATTTCTGGCCGATCTGTTGGGTTTTTCCTACGCGACCCTGGATCAAGTGCTGGCGGAATCGGACATTGTGACTCTGCATTGCCCACTGACGGAGAAGACGCATCACCTGCTCGACAGTGCGCAATTTGCTCAGATGAAGCGCGGCGCGCTGATCGTCAATACGTCGCGTGGCGGTCTGGTGGATACCGACGCCCTGGTGCAGGCGCTCGAAAGCGGGCAATTGAGCGGCGCGGGGCTAGATGTGCTCGAAGGCGAAGAATTAATTAAGGAAGAAAAGCAGTTGCTGCAGATGCCTCTGGATGTGGAACGATTGCGTACGGCAGTTCGCAACCGCGTGCTGCTTTCGCGGGAGGATGTAGTGTTCACGCCGCATAACGCGTTCAACAGCCGCGAAGCGCTGGTTCGGATTTTGGAAGTCACGCTCAGCAATATCGAGGCGTTTCGCGTTGGGCAACCCGTTCATCGCGTAGCCTGATGAATTTCAAATTTGAAATTTTAGATTGCACGTTGCGGAATCGCTGCAGGCCCTGCTTTGGTTGGGAATGAACGGCGGCGTGAATTCTAGGTTCAGAAAACAATGAGGGGAAAATGAGGAAACGATGAGTGAGCAGGGCGGAATAGTTGTACTCGATTTTGGCGGACAGTACACACAGCTGATCGCGCGGCGGATTCGCGAGCAGCAGGTGTTCAGCGCGATTCTTCCCTGCACGTCGAGCCTGGATGCAATCCGCAAGTATGAGCCGGTGGGCGTGGTGCTGTCGGGCGGGCCGAATTCCGTCTATGACGCAGTCGCGCCGCCGTGCGATCCGGGAGTGCTTTCGCTGGGCGTGCCGGTGCTGGGGATTTGCTACGGATTGCAGTGGATGACGCACATTCTGGGCGGGCAGGTGGAGTGCGCCGATCGCCGAGAGTATGGGCGCACGGAACTTCAGGTCAAGAACGGCTCGGCTCTTTTCGCAGGGTTGCCTGCGCGCCTGCGCATCTGGAACAGCCATGGCGATCATGTCCGGTCGCTTCCTGCTGGATTTCAGGTGACGGGAGAGACCGGAAACGCGGTGTCGGCTGCCGAAGACCCGGTTCGAAGGCTCTACGCTGTGCAATTCCATCCTGAAGTGCGGCACACCGATGGCGGCACTGAAATCCTTCGCAATTTTGTGTTCAACATTTGCCATGCGCGTCCACTGTGGAGCGGCGCCGCATTTATCGCCGAAACCGTGGAGTCGATTCGCAATCAGGTGGGCGATTCTCGGGCGATTTGCGCGCTTAGCGGAGGAGTAGACTCCGCCGTTGCAGCAGTGTTGGTGCATCGCGCGATGGGCGACCGACTGACGAACATTTTCGTGAATAACGGGCTGCTCCGGAAAAACGAGTTTCACGAAACGCTTGAATTGCTGCGCGACCGCATGGGCCTGAAAGTCGAAGGCGTGGACGCGTCCAAACGCTTTCTGGACCGTCTAAAAGGGGTGACGGACCCGGAAGATAAGCGGAAACGCATCGGCGCAGAGTTCATCGCCGTGTTCGATGAACAGGCGCGCCAAATGGCCAGCAGGCCGAACCGGGCGGCGTTTCTGGTGCAGGGGACGCTGTATCCGGACGTGATCGAGTCCATTGCAGTGCGTGGGCCGTCACAAACGATCAAGACGCACCACAATGTTGGCGGGTTGCCGAAAGACCTTCCGTTCTCGCTGATCGAGCCGCTGCGCGAGTTGTTTAAGGACGAAGTTCGACGCATAGGGCGTGAGCTTGGTCTGCCAGAGGAGATGCTGACCAAACAGCCATTTCCTGGGCCCGGCCTTGCCGTTCGGCTGCTGGGTGAAGTCAGCGAAGATCGCCTGGCATTGCTTCGCGATGCGGATGCTATAGTCGTCGAAGAAATACGGCGTGCGGGGCTGTATGAGAAAATCTGGCAGGCTTTTGCGGTTTTGCTTCCCGTCCGAAGCGTTGGCGTTATGGGAGACGAGCGAAGTTACGGCTTTACCGTTGCGGTTCGCGTGGTAGATTCCGAGGACGCCATGACCGCGGATTGGACTCGTCTCCCGATGGAAGTCCTGGAGCGAATCTCGACGCGAATCGTTAACGAAGTCAGTGGTATTAATAGAGTGGTTTACGACATTAGTTCGAAACCACCGAGCACGATCGAATGGGAGTAGGGGTAAGACAGGAAGTGTGCCGTTTTGAAACAGTCTCTGGGAGGAAGTTGGCATTGGCCCGGGGGGACGCCCGGGCCAAATAGCCTGTATGCCGGAATGAACCCGCTGGACTTAGCGGTTGGCCATCTTCTGAGCCATGTACAGCAGGAGGCGGCGATCGGGTTCACCGATCTTACCCATCAGCCTGCGGAACTTGGTCAAAAGACGGGCTTCCTTCCCGGAATTGCCCCAAGCGATATCGTCGGCGCTTTTGCGCTTCGGAAGATTGGGGAGTTCGGGCGGTTCTTCTCCGTCATAGAAAAGTTGATAAAGGGGGACTTCCAGGGCGCGCGCCATTTTTTCCAGTGTTTCTATGGCTGGAACCGTATGGCCGTTTTCCACGCGTGAAATATAGCAGCGTAGCAGTCCGGTGCGCTTCTCGATGTCCCCTTGGGAAAACTTTTTTTCTTCGCGCAGCGCGCGAAGACGGTCACCGATAATCATAATGGCATTGTTCCATAGAGTATCAACGACTGCAAGCATAAAAAGTGGACATACTGGGAAAGGCGTGTAACCTGATATCGATGGCCAACGTCACAAATTCAGGCACAAGCCGGGTCTCGCCAGTAGCCGAGGCGAACGGTTCGCTTACACCGGGGGAAAAGGAAAAGCTCCTGGTGCGGCAGGCGCAGGACGGAAACGTAAGCGCCTACGAAGAGCTGGTCCGCACCCATCAGCACCGGGTGCTGGCAGTGATAGGCGGGATTCTGCGTGGAAGCGAGGACGTTGAGGACGTGGCGCAGCAGGCGTTGGCAAAGGCGTACTTTTCCATTCGCCGATTCGACCTGCGATCTGCATTCGGGACGTGGCTGTATAAGATCGCGGTCAACGAATGCTGGGATTACCTGCGGAAGAAGAAAGTCAGGCGACTGTTGTACGAAGCGGACATGAGCGAAGAGCAGGTGAGGAAGCTGGACTCGGTACCTGAGCATAGCTTCGGCGATCCGCGCCCGCGCGGGGATGCGGGTAGTCGCGTCGAACAGCGTCAATTGGTCGAGCGGCTGCTTGGCGAACTGGACGAAAAAGACCAGGTCATGCTGGTGATGAAGGAAGTCGAAGGGTTTTCGGTGGAAGAAATCAGTGAAGTTCTCGGATTGAACGTAAACACCGTGAAGGTTCGGCTGTTTCGCGCACGAGGCCGTCTGGTAGAGGTGTACCGGAAACGGCTGGAGAAGCGTCCGATGCATAGGGCCGGATGGAAGCCTTTAAGGAGTGATAAACGTGTTTAGAAAACTCAATGGTGGCAGCCAATGCCGGAAGTACGAAGCCCGTCTGGAGGATTATCTCCATGGCGCTAAGGATAATGAGTTGACCGCCCACATTGCGCAGTGTGCGGGATGCCGCGCCGCGCTGGAAGACTCGCGCCTGGGAGGTCAAATTCTCCGTGATGCCTGGGAGCCTACGACGGAATGGAACACGCACCCGAGCAGTGCATTTGCTGCCGGGGTAATGGCAAGAATTCGCGAGGAGAAATCGCGGGCCGAGTCTCCCGCAGCGTTCTGGAATCCGCTGGAGTTTCTTGCTTCTCGTGTATCGCTGACAGCTGCTGTTTTGTTGCTGGGCTTGTCAGTGTATCTGGCTGGATTTGCGCCAAAGCGCGCTTCCCTCCCGACCGGAGCGCCACGCACAGAATTGACAGCAATGGATTTCCCGCAGCCGCCCGGTGACCCTGACAGTAATGAAGAGATTCTTCAATCTCTCGTCGAGAGGGACTATGGAAACTAATCAAGGCAGCATCAAAGCTATTGCGCTTGTTGCCCTGGTATTTGTTTTAGGTGCCGGATTGGGTTCGGCCACAACGTACGTGGTGACTTCACGCGTGCACGCCGAGCATGCCCAGCCGCCTGCCCCTCACAATCAGGCCAATACGATGTCTATACTGACCCGCGACCTAGACTTGAATTCGGACCAGCAAAAGCAGATTTACGCCATCCTCGGCGATACACGCGCGCGCTACACAGAAATTCACAAGCGGGATGACCCCGAGTATGAGAGAACTCGACAGGAAGGCCGGGATCGCATTCGCCAGTTGCTGACTCCAGAGCAGAGGCCAAAGTTCGAAGACATCCTGCGGAGATTCGACGACGAACGGCGGCAACGGGAAAGCCAAGGAAAGGACTAGTGAGGGGTCGATTTTGGGGGGATAGGTAATGGGACGATTCATCGAAAAAATGAAGAAACTTTGGCAACAGTCAATGATGCACCGGGCCATGCTGGTGGCTCCTCCAGTGGCGCTGATCCTTTGGGCTGGCTATATTTCCGTCGGCACGCGTTCGAGCGCGCAATATTTCACCTCAAAGGTGGAAAAGGGCGACATATCGCAAGTCGTACAAGCTACCGGCACGATCAATCCGGTAAATACAGTTCCGGTTGGTTCCGTCGTTTCGGGTAACGTGGTTGCCATCAATGCGGACTTCAATTCAAAAGTGAAGAAGGGTGACGTCCTCGCGCAAATCGATCCGGTTCCGTTCCGGATCGCGCTTTCGCAGTCACAGGCGGATTACCAAAATGCCCTGGCCAACGTTACGAATTTGGAGGCACAGATCGAGACCTCTCGCGCCAATGTAGCGACAATGAAGGCCAACATTGCCAAGGCTCATGCGGCTACCATCGACATGGGCACGCAGCTTCAACGCACCAAATCGCTGGCGGACCAGGGGGTACTATCGGCCCAGCAGCGGGATGACGCCCAGGCAAATTACGATAGCGCAGTTGCAAGTGAAAATGCGACCGTAGCTCAGGAAAAGCAGGCTGAAGCGCAACTAGCCGCTACGATCGCTCAGCGGGATCAGGCAAAGGCCCAGGGTCTCTTAAAAAAATCCGCTATGGATTCTGCCCGACTGCAGCTGAGTTACTGCACGATCATCGCGCCCATCGACGGGACAGTCATCAATCGTACCGTTAATGTCGGTCAACCGGTCGCGGCGAGCTTGCAGGCTCCAAACTTGTTCAGCATCGGGCAGGACCTGACCCACATGCTGGTATATACGAATACCGATGAGGCTGACGTCGGCCGCATCCGTGTTGGCGCGCGAGCCACATTTCGGGTGGACACGTTTCCTCGCGAGACGTTCTCCGGGCATGTCGATCAGGTGCGTATGAACGCGACCACGATCCAGAACGTGGTAACCTACAACACCACAATTGCGTTCGATAATCTGGACTTACGGCTTTTCCCAGGCATGACTGCATATGTTTCGATCCCAGTTGCCACCGCCAATGATGTGGTCAAGATCCCCAACGGCGCCTTGCGGTTTAAGCCTGACCTGAGCGACAGCGAACGCAATAAGCTGTACGCAAAATATGGAATTGTTGACAATGCTGGCGCAACTCCGGCAGCGCGTATCGCGGCAACTGCAACTCCCGCCTCCGCTGGCAATCAAGGGGCAACGGCGGCTCCTGCAGCCGCGACCACGGGGGCTGCGGCAGCAGGTGGCGCCAGCCAGGGTGGCGGCACCCGCGGCGGTCAAGGCAATGGAAATGGAGCTGGAGGCGGCGGGCGCAGGGCCGGAGCAGCCAGCCAACGTGAAGACACGGGCATTGTCTGGAAGCTGCTCCCAGATAAGACAATTCAGCCGGTCCAAGTGGGACTGGGTGTTACCGATTTTACGTTCACAGCCATGACGAAAGGGACTCTGAATCCATCGGACGATCTCGTTATTGGCCAGTCCACGAGCAAAGGCGCGACCACACAGCAAGCCCGCAGCCCAATCGGTGGGCCTGCCGGTGGAGGGGCCCCGGGGGCCCCGCGCAGGTTCTAGCGTGAATTTCATCTAGCCAGACAATTCTACACATGGCCGAGCAAATCACATCTGCTGTGGAATCGCAGCAAACCACTGTCAAAGCCAAACCAGTCATCCGACTGGAGAATGTGTATAAGACATACGATTTGGGGGAGATTCAAGTCCAGGCGCTACGCGGCGTTTCGCTGGAGATTTATGAGGGGGAATTCGTTGCGGTCATGGGCCCGTCAGGCTCTGGGAAATCCACGGTAATGAACATCCTGGGATGCTTGGACCGCCCTACAAAAGGGCGCTACTTTCTCGACGGTGTGGATGTTTCGGGCATGGCCAAAGAAGATCTGGCCCGGATCAGAAACCGGAAACTAGGCTTCGTCTTCCAACAATTCAACTTACTGTCGCGGACGTCGGCGCTGGAAAATGTGGAACTGCCGACGGTTTATGCAGGAATTAGTCCAGAGGAGCGTACGAAGCACGCCATGGAATCCTTGACGCGGGTGGGGCTTGCAAGCCGGGCGGGGCATCATCCTTCCCAGCTTTCCGGAGGACAGCAACAGAGAGTCGCCATTGCGCGGGGACTGGTGAACCGTCCAGCGATTTTGCTCGCCGACGAACCTACGGGCAACCTCGACAGCCGGACGTCAGTAGAAATCATGGACATCCTGCAAACTCTGAACAATGAACAGGGCCTAACCATCGTGTTAGTTACGCATGAGCCGGACATTGCGCAGTATGCCAAGCGGACGCTGGAGTTTCGAGACGGCAAATTGCGCAGGGATAGCCTGGTGCAGGACCGGTTAATCGCACAGGAGGTCCTCAAAACGCTTCCTACCGCCGAACAGCAGGCTGCCGAGGACGCCGAAGACAATGCGCGCCAGGAAAAATTAACCGCCGCCGAAGCAGCAGACTGAGTTCCGCGTCGTTTGGGTCAAATTTATGGACTTCATGAATACATTCCGGCTTGCGTTGCGAGCGCTGTCGCGAAACAAGATGCGTTCGGCATTGACCATGCTGGGTATCGTCATCGGCGTAGGAGCGGTGATCGCTGTCGTGAGCATCGGACAGGGCGCGCAATATCTGGTCCAGCAGGGAATCCAGGCCATGGGAACCAACGCTGTATTTATCGCCGCAGGGAGCAACAGGGCTGGCGGCGTTCGACAGGGATACGGCGGAGTGAAAACGCTCACGATGGACGACCTGAACGCCATTCTTCGAGAGATTCCCATTATTAAGCAGGCTGCGCCGTCTGTGAATACCCGTCAACAGGTCGTGTACGGAAATCAGAACTGGAACACTTCTGTCACTGGGACCACGCCTAATTATTTCGATATCCGCACATGGCCTGTGCAGGCAGGCTCAGTCTTTAGCGACGAAGAAGTCGATCTTGCTGAGAACGTATGCGTGATTGGGACCACAGTTTCGAAAATTTTATTTGTCGATGAAAACCCCATCGGTAAAACCATTCGCATCGGGAACCTGCCATTTCGAGTGGATGGTGTTCTTGAATCGAAGGGCCAGAGCGTAGTCGGGCAGGATCAGGACGACGTGATTTTTGCGCCATATACGACCGTGCAACGCAAGATTTCCGGCATCACCTGGCTGCAATTCATCAATGCATCGGCGGTTTCCCAGGAGGCGTCGGTCGCGTCCGTTGCCCCGATCACAAGCTTACTGCGAGAGCGGCATCGCATTCGCGCTGGCGACGATCCTGACTTCCTGATCCGCACGCAATCGGACATTGCGGACCTGGCGAATCAAACGCAGTCGGTGATGACCATGCTTCTCGGCGGAATCGCATCGGTTTCCCTGGTCGTGGGCGGCATCGGAATCATGAACATCATGCTCGTTTCAGTGACCGAACGGACGCGCGAAATCGGCGTGCGCATGGCCGTGGGCGCGACCGAAGCCGACGTGAGGATGCAATTTTTGGTGGAAGCGGTAACGCTCAGTATGATGGGCGGAGCCATCGGAATCATCTTCGGGCTGGTGGGATCGGCGCTGATCAGCAACCTGCTGACGTGGCCGACTCTGATTTCGGGGAAAGCTATTGTCGCCGCGGTGATCTTCTCGGCCGCCGTAGGCATCTTCTTCGGATACTACCCCGCAAGAAAAGCCTCTCAACTAGACCCGATCGAAGCCCTGCGGTACGAATAAGTAGCACAGGTTTCAACCTGTGCGCCTTTGGTTTTTGCCCGATGCAGGCCAGCCGGGCAACTCAAACTAAAACGGAATATCCTCGTCGGTAACCTCAGGCCCAGCATGCTCATCCATCGATGGCGCCGGAGATTCGTGATCGAAATCTCCGCCAGCCGATGCCGCAGCGCTGCGAGCCCCGCCGCCCGAGGATTCGGATTTCGAACCGATAAAGCGAAAATCAGTGGCCACAATTTCAAAGCTGGTGCGCTTTTGATTTTCCTTATCCGTCCATTCGCGAGATTGGATACGGCCTTCCAGGTATAGTTGCGAACCCTTCTTCAAGTATTTCTGCGCAACTTCGGCCTGTTTTCCCCACACGACGATCTTGTGCCATTCAGTGCGCTTCTGCCGCTCTCCATTGCGATCCTTAAAGGATTCATCGGTGGCAATCGAGAAGTTGCAGACTGCCTGACCTGCGCCTGTGAATCTGGTCTCCGGATCCCTACCCAAGCGACCAACAAGAATTACTTTGTTAACAGACATGTTTTTTCTCCATGATCGGGAAAAGATAGCACGCCGAACAGTGCGGCGCAATGCGGTGTGGCTGCGGAAAGGATTTTACACAGAGATCGTGGAGGAAGGACACAGAGGGCACGGGGAAGGCTGGATTACGGAATCGTTCCAATTGCTTCCGGACGAGAGTGCCGGGAAGGAATCTCAAATTTGAAATTTCAGATTTGAGATTCGACTTTCATATCCAAATTTGAGATTCGATTTTGAAATTCGATTTTAAGATTCGTCCTTGATATTCAACGCTCAGCCGACTGTTGCGCCCATCTCGCGCAGCTTGGCGGCGGAACGCTTGGCTTCATCGGTGCCGGGGTACTGGCGGACGACGGCGCGCAGTTCGCGAACGGCCGCAGCCTTTTGGCCAAGCTCGGCTAGGCAATAGCCCTTGCGCATCCGGGCGGAGGCCGTCTTGAAGCTCTTGGGATATTTTTCGATTACCTTGTTGTAGGCGTCTAGTGCCGGTTGGTATTGGGTCTGCATGAAGGCAATTTCGCCCAGGTAGAACTGGGCGTTCGAAGCCAGGTCGGTATCGCCGTAATATTTCAGGTAGTCCTGAAACTCCTGCGTGGCGAGGTCGTAGTGCTTTCCGTTGACGTCGCGCAATCCGTTCGAATAGAGAACGTCAGCTGAGGCTGGGGGCGGGGCATTCGCAGCCGTCGGTCCCGGTCCGGCTGCCGGGGCCGATGGCGGAGCTGCAGTGGGAGCGCCTGACGGGGCTGACATCGGAGCTCCCATCGGGGCGGCAGTTGCAGCGGGCGCGGGCGAAGCGAGCTTGGAATCGATATTTTGCAGGCCGTTCTGGATGTCAGTGAGTTTCTGATCGAGCTTGCCCAGGCGGGCTTGCAGGTCGGCGACATTGTCGGAAAGTCCCTGCACCTGGGTTCCCATAGTGTCCAGGCGCGCGCCGGAGGAAGCTGCATGGTCCTGGGTAATTTTTTCGACTGAGGACATCGCAGCTGAAAGCTTATTCACTGCGTCCAAAGATTGTTGAATGAGGGTTCGCTGCACCGCGGCATTCTCCGTGATCGCCGTTTGCATGGTCTGCTGGCCCTGAATCAATTGGTTCACGCCGGTTTGCAATTCTATGATTTCACGGGCCACAGCGCCGGCGGGGGCAGGACCTAATAGGGCGCCACCCATGGCTCCGGCGAGCATGGCGGTCCCAAAAAATGCGATCCATCGAGTGTGCAAGGTAATCCTCCTGTTTGGCATGCTTTACACGCAACGGTCACGGGTGTCTCACCGGGGCGGGCCACCGCCGGTAAAGCTAATTAGCTAAGATTTTGGTGTTCACGGGGCTGAGCACAGCCCCGTGAACGGGTTTCAATTACTTCGCCAGCACGAAATGCGCGCGGCGATTCTGTTGCCAGCACTCTTCGGTGGAGGCGCTGCAGAACGGGCGTTCTTTTCCGTAGCTGACCGTCTCCATTCCATCGGCGGACAGGCCCAGCGAAACTAGGAACTGTTTGGCTGCCGCGGCTCGCCGGTCACCCAGAGCCAGATTGTACTCCGTCGATCCGCGCTCGTCAGAGTGACCTTCGACGACAACCTTGACCTGCGGATTGGAGCGAAGGAATTGGGCGGTCTGCGCCAGCGCATCCTTGGCGTCAGTTCGAATATCCGCCTTATCGTAGTCGAAATAGGCATCTTTCACTGCGGCATCGAACAGTTCCTGCAATGACGGCTGGTGAACCGCCGGAGGTGGCGGAGGTGGCGGAGCGCTGACAGACACTCGCGCTGTGGCGTCAGCCGACCCGCCCGGTCCCATTGCGGTAATGGTGTAGGTGGTGGAATCCGCAGGGGTCACGTGGGTTGTGCCTTCCGCCGTCACATTGCCAACTCCCGGCGCGATGCTCAGCGATGTCGCGTTGGTGGAGGACCACGTTAGCGTTGCCGTATCACCCTTTTGGATGATGGTTGGAGACGCTTGCAAGGTCACTGTCGGGCGCGCGGGCGGTGCCACGACGGGTGGGGGTGGTGGGGGTGGCGCTTGGACAACGGGCTTCTTACACGCGGCGGCCAGAGCGACCACGGCGAGTAATGTTCCGATCAGAGCCTTGCTATTACGGCGGTTCCGCATCTTTCTTCTTCCTCCTTTAGCGATCGAGTGAAACTTTGTGACTAGTGACTGGTGATTGGTGACTGGTGGAAATGCCAAACCGCTGCGTAACCGTGACCTGGTTTTGATTTTTCACCAGTCACCATTCACTAGTCACCAGTCACCTTTTTACTTCGGCGACCAGTTCGGCGATTCGTTCTGTCCTTGCTTGGTCAACTGTCTTGCGCCGGTTCCATCGGCTAGCATGGACCAAATCTGGCGCGTTCCTGTTCGCGTGGATTCAAAAGTGATATGGCGTCCGTCCGGCGCCCAGCTTGGGCGTTCGTTCCGCCCTTCATCATGCGTCAACTCAACTAATTGATGCGTCACGATTTCCATTAGGTACAGGTCGTAATTCCCATTGGGGCGGCGCCAACTGAATGCCAGCAACTGCCCGTTGGGAGACCATGCCGGATCGATGACGTATCCCTTATCGGGCAAATCTACCTTTGTCTGACCGGACCCGTCGGAATTCATCGTATACAGCTGCGGAAGGCCGCCGCGATCACTAATGAAGGCGACCTGCTGTCCCGTTTTGGGGTTCCAGCTTGGGGATGTGCTTGCGCCGGTGGAATAAGTGATACGTTTCGGGCGGCCGCCTGAGGCATCTGTCACGAACAATTCCGGGCTGCCGTACATGCTGGACATGAACATGATCTGCGACCCATCTGGCGACCACGCGGGCGATGCGTTCGTACCCTGAAATCGTGGCCAGGAGATCAGATGATTGGTCAGCAACGATTGGATACAAATCTGCGCGGTCAGCACGCTGCCGGTTCGAGGCGCATAGCACGTGAAGGCGATCCGACTGGCGTCGGGGGACCATCGCGGCGTGAGCGAAATGGTGTGAAGCTGCGTTAATTGATGCTGGTTCTCGCCGTCGTAATCCATGGCCCAGATCTCTTTGTTGCCGCTGCGATTGCTTACGAACGCGATTTGCGTTGCAGCAACGCCGGGTAGGCCTCCGGAGAGCTTGCTGATAATCTCATCGGCGAATTGATGGGCAAACGTTCGAACCTGTGCGTCGGTGGCGTCACCGTGATAAACCTTTCCGATCACTGGCGGCAGGGAGGCATTCCGCACGTCGTTCAGCCAGGCTTGAATCTCCAGGCTGTTGCCGCTCACTGTGAGATTGCCGAAGCCGAGGAGTTGCGAGTTGGCTGGAGCGTCGGCCCATGGTTTGGCGTCCAGGTCAGCAGGGGAAGTGGGAGTCTGCAGAGGGTAGAAGCTCTTGCTTACCAGTTCCAGTATGCCGCTGAAATCGAGATCGGAACGCACGACGTCGCTGAATTCGTCTGCCATGGGCTTGGCAGAATCGGATTTTGGGGCAAAGTCGGCAATCGCTACTCGGGCTTTTGAGACGCCCAGGCCCGTGCCTGTCCGAAACCAGTCCTGTGCTGCGGTCGGAAGAGCAAAGGCGAATCCACAGATGAACACTGATAGACACAGATAAAGGTTGCGGACGGTTCTTTTCGAGATCGCTCTAGACGTCCGGTTCATGCCTGTCATTCTGCCACCTTTACGTCAACGCTTAAGTAAACCGCGCAATCCATAATCTATACTACCTGCGAAATTCGAACCAGAATTCTACTGTTACGTTATTGCCGGAATAATTCGAAGGCAAGGGCGAAACCGGGCTTGAACTCAAGATGGCCCTTAGCGCTGAATTGTCCACCGAACGGTTGCCGCTGCTTTGGCTTAGCTGAATATTGGTCACGGTTCCATCGCGTAAGATCTGAAATGTATACAGGGCTCGTGGGGCCCAGCGGACTGACGGGTCTACCGTGGATTGCAGCCAGTTGCTGCTGATCCGATTGCGCACGGCGTCTACGTATGCGGGGAAGTGCCCGCCAAATTCTCCGCCTCCGGCACCGGGGCCGGAGAACGCCATACCTCCCTGAGTCGCGCCGCTCATGCTGAATTGCGAATAGGGAAGCGACGGGGATCCGCCTCCGCCATAGGGTACGGCATTGGTTGGCGGGGGTGTCTTGTCTTCCAGCAGCTTGGACGGGTTCGTAACGTAATGCGGCGTCTTTTCTTTTGAAAATTCGGGAATCTTTTTCGTGTCCGGCTCGATTTCCTTTGACTTCGGCTGCGGCTCAGACTTGTACAGGCCTTTGCTGGCGTCTACAACGCGACTGGTCGTCACCGCGTCTGGACGAGGCAGTGTGATCCCGGGCAGTTTGGCAACCACGCCTACCGAGATCGCATTGTCACCGCCCCCTGAGCCGCCCCAGGTTTCTCCACGATGTGAAAACAGTGCCGAGGCCCCGAGAGAACCAAACAAGATCAGGTGAAATCCCACCGACCACACCAGTGGCTTCTTCAAACTCTGTGCGCCGGGATGGACGGGAGCGTAGGCCATAGCTAATGCGGGGTATCCTCAAGAGGCTCGGTTACCACGCTGACGTTTTGGATGCCAGATTGGCGTAAAGTGTCCATTACCAACGCGAATGAACCGAATGGGACAGTCTTGTCGCAGCGCAGGTAGATCGGCTCGCCTTTTGGATCGTGCATTTCCGAGCGCACTTTCTCGCCCAACTTGTGAATGTTTATGGCGTCCTCGCCGACGTAGATTCGCTGGGCGCGGTCGATCGAGACGACTACGCGCGATTCGGAAATTTCCTTTACGGTCTTGGTTTTGGGGACGTCCACTTCGATCCCGGATTGCAGAATCGGGGCGGTTATCATGAAGATCACCAGCAGGACGAGCATGACGTCCACGAAAGGGACGATATTGATTTCGGAAAGCGAGGAAGTGGTTGAGCGTGAGAGTTGCGGCATATTGTCCTGACGCTTCCTAAGAGCGCTGGCCGGGATATAGTTTTTCGATCAGCGCGGAAACTTCCATCGTAAATCCGTCCATCCGGCCACCCAATTCCCGGATGTCATGCAAAAAGTGGTTGTAAGCGATCACGGCGGGAACCGCGGTGAATAATCCTGCGGCTGTCGTGATTAGCGCTTCGGCAATGCCGGGGGCCACGGCGCGCAGACTCGCTGCGCCGACCGATCCCAGACCGGTGAAGGCGTCCATCACGCCCCAGACTGTGCCGAACAGGCCGATAAACGGTGTGACCGAGCCAGTAGTTGCCAGCCAGGGCATGTATTTTTCGGCTTTGCGAACTTCTTCGCCAGCGGCGAGCTGCATGCTGACGGTAACCGAGTTCAGGCTGGTTACTTTCCCAGTAGGATTGCCCGTTCGAACCTGGCTTTCCAGTTCGCGGTAGCCTGCGGCGTACAAGGATTCCAGCGGGGAGCCGCCCGAGCCCATCTGCTTCGGATCGGGCAGGATTTTATTCGAACGAAAAATTCGCAGGAACAGGGCGGTCTGCTGATTCATGCGCGCGAACATCCGCGACTTCTGAAAAATCAGCGCCCAGGAAAATAGAGAGAAGCCCAGCAGCATGAGAAGGACGATGCGAGCGACCCAGCCGGTTTGCTCGAGCAGCGTGCCAAGCTGACCCAAATACAGAAAAAGCCCTAGTAGTGGAATTGTCGCCCCCTCAGATCACGGACAAATGAACCCTTCGGCACGCTAACATACGCCCAAAATGGAATCAAACGGTTGCGGGTCATTGGGTGCTTTAAGGTACTCCTCATCCTAACACATCGTATTACGATGTATATGCTCCGGAAGAGTTTAAGGTTGCACGTGGCGGGATGTTTTAGGGCAAATGATCCGCTGAGTGGATACGGGTGTCGAATCACTTTGGCAGGGCATCGAGAGGCTGCGAATTTAGTGTGGTAAGATTTGGTGGACGATGCCTGAATCATTCGATATTCGGATTGGCGATCTGACCGGCGCGCGGGCAGAGGTGATGAACCCTGCAGTTGTTTCCTCTTCGGCGGAGTCTGCGCCGCCACCGCGGTTAAACAGGCTGAATCTGCGGGCATTGCCAGAAGATAACCACACATTTTATATCGAGACGTTTGGCTGCCAGATGAATGACCATGACTCCGAGAAAGTTTCCGGTGTGCTGCTCAGCCGTGGGTACGAGCAGGTGGACAGTGTCGAGGCCGCGAAACTCGTGTTTTACAATACGTGCAGCATTCGAGAGAAGGCGGCGCAGAAGGTGTTCTCTCGTTTGGGTGAATTCCGAAAGCATCCCGGTCACGGAAAAGTGATCGGCGTTCTGGGATGCGTGGCGCAGCAGGAGGGCGAAGAAATTTTCGAGCGCGCTCCGTGGGTGAGCCTGGTGTGCGGCTCGGCCAGTTATAGCAAGCTGCCGGAATTGATTGCAGAGCTGGAAGCAGGGAATCGGCGCGTCACTGGACTGGATAAAGATACCGACGCAACATTTGAGACGGAAATGACGCGGCGCGACAATCCGTTTCGCGCCTACCTTACTATTATAGAGGGTTGCGACAAGGCTTGCTCCTATTGCGTCGTTCCTTTTACGCGCGGGCCGGAGCGCAGCCGTTCGAGTGCGTCTGTACTGGAAGAAGTGCGGAAGCTTGCCGATCTCGGGTACACCGAAATTCAACTGCTTGGGCAGACGGTGAATTCCTATCGCGACCCCTCGGGGCGCGGCATGACGTTCGCGCAACTTCTGGTGGAGGTCGCCGCCGTGAAGGGAATTCGCCGCGTGCGTTTTACGACTTCGCACCCGCGCGACTTCGGGCCGGACATTGTTGAGGCCATCGATTCGGTGCCAGGGCTATGCGATCACATCCATCTGCCGGTTCAGTCCGGCTCGACGCGCGTATTGCGGGCGATGAAGCGCACCTATACTCGCGAAGAGTACCTGGAAAAAATCGCGCTGATTCGCGCGGCGCGGCGGCCCATCAGCGTGACGTCCGACATCATCGTCGGATTTCCGGGAGAGACCGAGGAGGATTTGGCGGACACCCTCTCGCTGCTCGATGCCGCGCAATATGACGGCGTGTATGCGTTCCAGTATTCACCGCGGCCGAATACGTCTTCACTGGAAATGGGCGACACAATTTCTGAAGAAGAAAAGGGCCGACGCCTCGCCGTCGTGCAGGATCGGCAGCGCGAAATTCAGATGGCGCGCAATAACGCACTTATCGGGAAGACATTTGAAGTGCTGGTGGACGGAGGTTCGCGGCGTCCCGGCCAGTGGGCCGGTCGTACTTCCAGCAACCTGATCCTAAATTTCTCTTCGCCGCAGTCAAACGTTTTGGGACAATATGTTCATGTGCGCGTAACGCACGCCGCTCCGTACAGCCTAGTGGGAGAGCAATTATGAGCAACCGGGAGGCATCCATGGAAGTCGAGATGAAAATCCGGGGGCTCATGATGGACCCGGTCACCAACATGCCCATCGTAGTGCTCAAGGACGCGCAGGGAACCGCCGTGCTTCCCATCTGGGTGGGAATTTACGAAGCCAACGCCATCGCCCTGGAAATTGAAAAAGTGCAGACGCCGCGCCCGATGACGCACGACCTGCTGCGTAACGTGTTCCTGGGCCTCGATGTCCGCGTGCAGAAGGTTGTGGTCAACGATCTGAAGGACGACACGTTTTACGCGCTCATCTGGGTGGAGCGCAACGGCGAAATGATGTCCATCGATTCGCGCCCCAGCGATGCTCTCGCGCTTGCGTTGCGCGTCGATTGCCCCATTTTTGTCGAAGACGAAGTTTTGAAAAGCTCGAAAATCTCCAGTGCAATCTCCGAAAAATCCACGAGTGAAGAACTCCGCAAGTGGCTCGAGGGACTCTCCGATGAGGACCTTGGGCGATATAAGATGTAACTGCCGCCCGTTTTAGTTGAAATTCGGTGCCTTGAACTTACTCACGCACAGTGTGGAACCGTCGGGTAAAGTCTCTTCTTTTCCCTTGGCAGTGCCTTGGTAGTGACTCGACCAGCCTTCTTGTTTGGTGATATCCTCGATTTCAAAGCGATGTATTTCGCGGAGTCAAGTGTCTTGCCCCAGCGATGACCACGCTACTTGTTGGATTCGATTCCGCGTGGACCCCCGACAAGTCAGGTGCGCTCGTCGGGGTGCTCCACTTGGATGGAGGGACATTCCACGAGCTCGGTCCGCCTCAGATCGTGAACTACCCTCAAGCTGAAAGCGTCATTCTCAAGTGGCAAGCCGAGCATGCGCCCACCGCGACAATCGTACTGCTCGACCAGCCCACCATCGTAAAGAACGCTTCGCGCCAGCGGCCTGTCGAGAACATTGTTGGGTCTGCGGTCGGCCGCCGGTATGGCGGGATGCAGCCGGCCAACACGTCCAAGGGGAAGATGTTTGGCATGGGGGCACCGATTTGGCCGTTCCTGTCCCGGTTTGGCGGGCCGGCGGATCCCTTGGAGCCAGTTGTCGACACGCGGGTGTTCGAGACCTACCCAGTGCTGGCGATGATTTCACTCCTCTGGACGCTGTCAGACAAGCGCGCTGCGGGTCGCCTGCCGAAGTACAACCCGGCGAAAAAAAACTTTTTGAACTCGGACTGGCAGCACGTCTGCGGGTTGGCCTCAGGTGCATTCCGTGAGCGCGGACTCATGGAAATCGTTCGGTGGATCGACGACGCTGCCCGGAAGACTTCGCCGCGCAAGAGCGATCAGGACAGACTGGATGCCTGTCTATGCCTTCTGGTGGCGCTGTACTTGGCCGAGCGGAAAAACTGCTTAATGGTGGGTGACTGGCAGACTGGCTATATCATCGTGCCGTACGGAGTCGAACTTCGGGCGGAACTCGACGCCCGGTGCAACCGGACGGCGCTAATCCCGTCGGAGTGGGTGCGAGTATTCCAGTTATCAGTGGGAGAGTTCGGATAATTGCTTTTACCCGATGTTACTCCACTGGGTCGGCTCTAATGGAAACAGTGCCGCTCTTATCTTGATGGGGTCACTGCCTGTTCGAGGGTTTCCCGAATGAGGCGCGTGTAGGGGATGCCTCGGGCCTTGGCCCGTGCCTTCACCGCTTCCAGCAACTGCTGCGGGACGCGCATATTGATTTGTTCGTCTTTCTTTTCGAATTCAAAGCGCGCCGGTTTAAATTGCGAAAAATCCAGCCTGGAGAGGTCTTGCGCGAGGAACGCCTCGGCTTGCTTATCGGTCTTCAGGCGTGGGACTTTCGTCTTCCTGGGCTTTTTCATAGGCTGCGATCTCCTTCGCGTGCATATAGCGGGCCGATACTGGGCGGATTAGTCGGCGTTTGTCCTTCGTTCGAATCGTGAAGGCCACGAAAATGGGCCGCCCTGTGCCGGGCCTACCTACCGCGATCAGGCGGTCTTCGTCGTCCGAGTGCTTTGGGTCAGGCGCAACGCGGGGGGCTGGATGCAAAAAGGTCTTCAATCTGCTGAATTGAGACTCCGTGCTTCTGGCACTTCGCCCGGTTGCCCTCATCCCAATCGAACCCGCTGAGCCGCAAATTCATGATAGCACCATACTATACAATTGTATATACATATGCCGAACGCGCATGTTTCTTCCCGCAGTATATGGCCAGGTGGGGCAGAGACCAACAAACGTATTTGCCCTCCTTCAAGAACCAAACCACGACGGGTGCCGCATCCTTCACGATTTTTGTGAAGGGTGCGGGTTTTGTTTAATGCTCGACGCTGGTCTTGGTGTCACGCACCGGTCGGAATCGGACCTCGGGGAAAAGTGCTCGGGGATACGAAAACCCGCACCCTTGAAAACCGCAAGGGTGCGGCACCCGGGCCTTCTTCGGAATTCGCTTTTTCTGCTTGCGCTACTGCGAGGCGACTAGTAGATTTAGGCGTACTCTGAGGGCTGGGCGACGCCGAAAATTTTAAGTGATTGATTTACGGTTGTCGGCCAGGGAGGGATAGTGCCCGTGCTATTATGTGCGGGCCGTTTATGACCGCCATCCTGACCATCGCGAATCAGAAGGGCGGCGTGGGGAAGACTACCACTGCCATTAACCTTGCTGCCGCCATCTCACTGCGCAAAAAGAAAACGCTCCTGATCGACCTCGACCCGCAAGCCAATGCCAGCATTTCTTTCTTTGAATCGTCGGATATTCAGGGATCGATGTTTGACGTGCTGGGCGATCATCGCGCGGAATTGGCCAGCGTCATCAAGATGACGAAGGACCCGATGCTGTCGGTTGCGCCTGCGCGGTTGGCGCTGGCGAAGCTGGAGCAGCAGCTCGCCGGGCAATTCGACGCGCCGTTTAAGCTGAAGGACGCGCTCGCGCCGATTATTAAGGAATACGACTACATTGTGATCGATACGCCGCCGGCGCTGGGAATCATTACTGTCAACGCGATGGTGGCTTCGACGCATCTGCTGGTGCCGATTCAGGCGGCATACTTTGCCATCGAGGGCACCGACGATCTGCTCGAAACCTATGAGCGCATCCGGGCGCGCCCTAACCCGGACCTGAAAGTTCTGGGCGTGCTGATTACGCTGTTTGACAAGCGGACCAACATTTCGCGCGACACGCACGAGCAGATTCGCTCAGTATTCGGGTCGGTGCTGTTCAAGACACGAATCGGCAAGAATGTGCGTTTAGAGGAAAGCCCAGCCTACAAAGAAACAATCATGACGTTCGCGCCGAAATCGCCTGGCGCGAAGGAATACGGGAAATTAGCTCTGGAGGTTATCCAACGTGTCGAAGAGGATGGGATTGCCCGTCACGCTGAAGATGCGGCATGACGCGCACTACGTAGAACAACTGACCACTTTTAGTGGCGCCGCCGTCGGGCGCATGATCCCGGTCGAAAAAATCAGGCCCAACCCCGATCAGCCCCGCAAAACCCTGGGTGAACTGCGCGACCTTACCGAATCGATCAAGGAGAAGGGCGTCCTGGAACCGCTGCTGGTGCGGTTCATGCCCCGCGAGGACTGCTACCACATCATTTCCGGCGAGCGGCGTTATCATGCTTCGCGCGCTGCCGGTTTGCGGGAAGTTCCATGCATCGAGAAGATTGCGGATGACGCCGAGACGCTTGAGCTTGGGTTAATCGAAAACCTCCAGCGCAAGGATTTGACACCGTTTGAGGAAGCCGACGGCCTGCAGCGGCTGGCTGATCATTTTGACTACACTCACGACGATATTGCGAAGAAGATCTCCAAGGCGCGCTCGTCGGTGACGGAAACCATGTCGCTGCGCGTGATTCCTGACGCGGTGCGAAAGCAATGCCTCGAAAGCGGCATCGTCTCAAAATCGGTGCTGCTGCAGATCGCTCGGCAGCCCGGCGATAAGAAGATGCTGGAAATGGTTCACCGGATCGCGCAGGGTGGATTGACCCGCGACGAAGCGCGGCGCGAGCGCCAGGAAGAGAAGAATGCCGGACCGCGTCCTCAGCCATTTATCTTCAATTACCGCCCGGAGACCGAAGCCTTCAAACTGCGCATCCAGTTCCGCAAGAGCAATGTCTCGCGCGGTGAATTGATTGGGACGTTGCGAAATCTGATCGAGATGCTGGAGCAGGAAGAGAACTCCTCGGCCGGTGCGGGCTCCGCAAAGCCAGCGGTTGCCTGAACTGTTTCTCTTTGAACCTCGTAGGGGCACGGCAATGCCGTGCCCCTACTTTTTTGGAGAAAGTTATCCGTGAACGAGCTATCCCGCCAGCACGTTGTGATCCTGGAGAGAATAATTTCGAGCGGGTTCTCGGTCGTCGCGTTCCCGCTGTATGGGAATGCCGTCGGACTGCGCAAGGGGACGTATGCTGCGCTGCTGGATCCCATTGCCGGGGGTGGATTTCGTCTGTACGGGGAGCCTTGTGTCTTGCTGGAAGGGAACCTGACGGTGCGCGTTACGCAGAATGGGAAGTCGTGGTTTGTTTGGAAGAAGCTCCGAGTTGAGGCGACTCCTGAAAGACTACAGGAACTGGATCGGTTTGTTGCGGAAGTGAAGATGCTGCTGGAGCCTCACGTTTAAGACGGGGGACGACTATTTCTTTCCCAAAAGCCGCAATGTTTTCGGAGGATACAGCGCGATCAGTTGGCCTTGCGGCGGCGAAATTCGTTCCAACTGCAGAAGCGCGACTCCTGCTTTCTTCAATTCCGTAATTCGGACGCCGGTGTGTACAAGCTGGCCAATAACCATGTGCAGGTGGGGTTCGTGGCCGAAGCACATGACTTCCTTGGCCTTAATTTTCGCCAGTTCGCGGAATAGATCGATCGGTGTGCTGGTCCCTTTCAGGGAGTTTGTGCGAACGATTTTTTTCACGGGGTAGCCCATAACATCAGCGAAAATCTCTGCAGTTTGAACGGCGCGCAGCCACGGGCTGGTCAGGAACGCATCCGGCTTAACCCCGAGCGCAGACACACCAAAGGCAACTTCGCGTGTTTTCTTTATACCTTTGGGAGTAAGAAATCGTTCCGTTTCGGCGGGACAATCCGGATCCTCCCGGTCGATGGCGACGCCGTGGCGCACCAGATACAGGGACATCATCAGGCGACTCTCACTTTTTGCACGACTCGGACGCGCTGAAACGATAGGTGAAGATTTAATTCGCGTTCCAGCAGGCGCGCTTTTCGTTCGATGCCAGCAAGGTTCAGTCGCGATTCATCCCGCAACTCCACGTGAATGGCAATGTTATGAGGTCCTCCCGCGACAGTGATCCCCGCGATGGCCTGGTGGTGGTCGCTTTCGAGGCGTTCGGCGACTCGAAGCATGCCAGCCAGAATGCGCACCTGCTTGCGGCGCTCGCGGTTAAGCGATGCAAAAGCTTTGTGGGCAGTACTCGGTTCGGACTTGCCGTTATGGTAGCGGACCAGACAAGCGGTCATATTTTTTACCCAGCCGCGCAAAGCCGGAATTTTCGCGTTACGAATCAAATACTCGCCGTGGCGATGATGAGCTTTGCGGTGAATCAGATGTCCCGCGTCGTGCAGCGTCGCACCGGCCTCGAGGACTGTTCTCAATTCGAAATCCATGCGGTGGTAGGGCCAGAGCTGGTCGAACAGTTGCAGCGCGATGGTTCGAACCTGTTCGCTGTGTTTTAGGGCACAGTGCACGCGGCAGGCAAATGACTCGGCACCCGCATTGATCAGTTGTGCTGCCTTTCTCTGTTCGGGCATGACTTGCGGCGGGGCCATCTGCGCAGCTGCCAGATCGTAGATCAAACCTTCGCGGACGCCTACGCGTGGAATCATCATGGTGCGAATCCGCATCCACTTCGCCACCGTCACCAGCACGATGGCTGCGACGCCCATGACTTCGGCGCGATCGCGACGCACGCCGTAGGCTTTCATTCGTCCATCTACATCCAGCTGCAGGATTTGCCAGAGGCGATCTTTGAGCAGCCTCGGATTCAGCGTTCCCATGCCACCGGATCGGGGTCCCGGTGCGAGCAATGCAAGAGTCTCCGCGTTGCCGCCGCAAGCGACGGTCGATGCTGTGGTGGCTCGCGGACGATTTGGAATGGCGCTTTGGAGGACCGACAGCACACGGCGCTGGATATCGTCCGCCGTGTTTTCGTGAATCGCGCCGGTTGCGTGAAAAGCGTCCATCAACCGCACGGTGCCGAGCGGAAGTCCAACGCTTCTTTGCAGAACTCCGTGTTTCATTTCGTTAATTTCAAGGCTGCCGCCGCCCAGATCGAGAATGAATTGCGGCGGCTCTGAATTGGCCAGCGCCCGCAAGGATGCGACGCGCACCAGACGGGCTTCCTCTTCGCCCGAGATCACTTCCAAATTAATTCTGGCCACATGGCGAATGCGGTCGACCAGGACGTGGCGATTGAGAGCTTCGCGCGACGCACTGGTGGCGACGGCGCGGTATGCCGTCACGCCATGATGATCCATCAGCAGGCGAAAACGGCGAAAAGCAGCGGCGGCATCGCGCAGAGTCTTGCGATCGAATTTTCCGGCCGTGAAGGCGGAATGTCCCAGGCGCATCGGCGCGCGATAGGATTCGACGACATCCCAGTCATCGGTAGAACGGACTCTGGCGATGATGAGTCGAAATGCGTTGGAGCCCGCGTCGATCGCGGCAAGTTGGAGTGGTTTGGGAAGTCTCAGCGCCACAGGTGAGCCAGCGCGGAGGACGGCCGGTAGTGGGTTCGCGAAATGCCGAGATGAGCGGCAATGCGCTTGCGCAATTCCGCGTTCACGGCGGACACACTGGCCTCGCCATCCATCGCGAGGAAATTTTGTTTCTCAGCGAGCGCTTCGAATTCCTTCTTAATCTTGGCTTGGTACATGATGAAGGATTGAAACAGATCGTTGGAAAGCGACATGTCCCGGCCCGATTCCCAATAGCTGATGGCGTGGGATTTGCGAAACTCGCGCTCGAACGCCGCTTCGGGTCGAACGTTGAGCCAGAACGTCAAGTCAGGGCGCAGGGCCATTTCGTAGAGTCCGTGCAAATAGTCGCGCTCGATTCCGCGAACCGCCGCGCGTGCGATCAGTGTATAAAAATATCGGTCCGCAAGCACTACAAAATCAGACCGTAGCGCGGGAATGATACGGTGCTCGAGTTGGTCGTAGAAGTCGGTCGCGTACATCAGGGTAAGCGTCATGCGGGTGATCGTGTTCTCGGCCAGCAAGGCATCGATATCCTTCGCGACAAGGCCGGAACGGCGCAGGCCCATGGTCTGAACCGCGAAGCCCTCCGATTCCAGCCATTCGGTGAGCAGGGCAATCTGCGTCGAACGGCCGGAGCCGTCCATACCTTCGATGACGATCAGCGAACCGCCGAATTCTTCATCGCTCACACCGGGGAGCGATAGGCCATAGTTGCGTGAGGACGCTTCCAGAGGAGCGGTAACGAGCTTGCGAGCAGTCTCTTTGCGTTTGGGTCGGACAGCTTTCATCGCGGCCTCCGAACGGCCTTCTTGGGCGCAAATCGGGTAAGGTCGATCCGTGTCTTGACAATCTGGCGCATCTGCTTCTGAAGTTTGTTCACCGGCAGGGTTCCATCCATCACCACAAATTTATCGGATTCGATCATCTCATCGTATTGCGCAAGAATGCGTCCCTGAAAGATCCGGAAGCTTTCGGCGCGGTCCAGGGAGAGGTTCATGTCCATGCCGGCTTCGTAGTGCTTTAGTTTGGGGCGGCCGCTCATGATGCGGTTGACGGCCACGTCCAACGGCGCGCGAAAATAAAAAGTGATGTCGGGAATCGGAGCGAATCGATAGAGGTTGCGCAGCCATCGCTGAGAACAGTTTCTAGCCACGTCACGCGCAAATGCCGTGTAGATGTACCTGTCGGCCAGGACCAGGTAGCCGCCATGCAGCAGAGGAAGAATCTGCCTCTCGCACCGATCGGCAAAATCCGCCGCGTGCAGGAGCGAAAAAGTCGTGGGAGTCAGCAGCCGCCGCTGTTTGCCGCGCCGCGTCGCCGATTTCACCAGAGGAGAGGAGTTCCACTCGGTGAAATGGATGCGATAGCCGCCAATCTCGAGCCACCGCTTGAGCAGATAAAGTTGCGTGCTCTTTCCGGAGCCGTCGATGCCTTCCACCACGACCAGCGCCCCTGGATACGCTCGGGAAGGTTCGAGAAGTCCCGATGGATCCTCGCGATTTTCAAGCGTTGCGAGCGACGTAGTTGGGGTGGCTGTCATAGTTTGGTCTTCTAAATGCACGCCTCACTCCGCGCAATTATACGCGCAGAATATAAAAATTTGGTTACAAGATCATGATTGCCGTATGAATGCGCGCTTAGGACGGTTGCAAAGGTGCATTTCGATGAGGCAAACTAGTTTTCGTGAGCACATTCGACCTGATCTGTATTGGCGCCGGCCCCACTGGATTGGCCTGTGCGATTGAAGCCAAACGCGGCGGGCTTCGCCCCCTGGTGATCGACAAAGGCGTTTTGTGCAACTCCCTTTACAATTATCCCGTAAACATGGTGTTCTTTACCACGCCGGAGTTACTCGAAATCGGCGACCTCCCGCTGACCAGCCCATCGGAAAAGCCGAACCGCGTGGAAGCACTTAAGTATTACCGGAAATGTGCGGAACACTTTCAATTGGAGTTGCGACTGGGACACCGCGTCGAAAGCGTCGAGGGTAGCGACGGGAAATTCCTCGTACATGCTCACGACGAGCAGGGGGTCGCTTCCAAATACGAAGCAAGAAAGATCGTCGTCGCGACAGGGTATTACGACCTCCCGAATCGCCTCGGCATTCCGGGCGAGGACCTGCCGCACGTTTCTCACTACTATACCGAGCCGCATCCTTTCTGGCAGCAGGACGTAGTCGTCATTGGCGGCAAAAATTCAGCCGCTGAAGCTGCGCTGGACTTGTATCGTTCCGGTGCGCGCGTAACGCTTGTCCATCGCCGCAAGGAACTCGGCTCCACGATCAAGTACTGGGTGCGTCCGGACATCGAAAATCGGATCAAAGCCAATCAAGTGCGCGCTCTTTTCGAAACCGAAGTCACGCGCATCGAACCGGGCCTGGTCTGGGTCTCCAATAGCACCGGTGAATTTTCCCTTCCGGCTAGTCAGGTGTTCGCTCTGACCGGATATCATCCGGACTTTGCCTTCCTCCGGTCACTGGGAATCTCGCTCGACCCTGCGACCAATAAACCCGCCATTAACCCGCAAACGCATGAAAGCAATGTCCCCGGGATATACCTCGCGGGAGTTGTGATTGGCGGAAACCATACCAGCGAAATCTTCATCGAGAACGGACGCTTCCACGGCAAGCAGATTGCCGCAGCGTTGATGGGCAAACCGATGTCCTCAAGGCCTGCTTGATTTCAGGAACGCTAAAATGACTCCAATTTGCCGCACGTCCCGCACTTTGCTAAACTCATAGGCGATGTCATCGATCATTCAAGAAGCGGGCGAAACAATCGTCACGATGGTGAAAGGTTTTAGCGTGACCTTCCGCAACATGCTGCGGAAAACGGTTACGGAAAACTATCCCGAGGAACCGGTTCACTTCCAGGCGAGGTATCGGGGAATCCACGTCCTGCATCGGGATGAGGGCGGACTCGAAAAATGCGTGGGCTGCTTCTTGTGCGCCGCAGCCTGCCCGGCACGCTGCATCTATATCGAAGCCGCTGAGAATACAGACGCGGAACGCATCTCGGCTGGTGAACGTTACGCGAGCGTCTATAACATCGATTATTCGCGCTGCATCTTCTGCGGGTATTGCGTAGAAGCATGCCCGACAGACGCCATCACCCACGGGCACGGTTTTGAACTCGCAACATCCAACATTAATGCAATGATCTATCGCAAAGAAAAGCTCCTCGAAAAAGCGCCTTCCGCTACTTAGCGCTGCTTCCTTTTTCTTGATTTTCCACTACCACGTTTTTTGATGGGTGCCGAAGGTTCCGTCATTCTCAGGGGATTAAGAATTGTCCGCAAGGTATTTTCATCGAGCAAACGGCGATCCAGGGCAATTTCAGTCACGGTTCGCCCGGTCGCTACACTCTCTTTTGCGATTTCCGCCGCCGCCGCATATCCGATATATGGATTCAAGGCCGCGGCGATGGCAACCGTTGCATTTGCATAGTAGTTGCACCGCTTCTCGTTGACTTGGATCCCGTCAACGCACTTTATGGCAAGAATGCGTATCGTGTTTTTCAGAATTTCCGCCGAGTGCAGTACATTCCATGCCATCGCCGGCATCATGACGTTTAACTCGAGCTGTCCCGCTTGCACCGCCATCGCCGTTGCGATGTCCGCCCCAACCGCCTGAAATCCCACCATAGCCGTAAGTTCGGCCATCACCGGATTGACTTTCCCCGGCATAATCGAAGATCCAGGCTGCAGGGCCGGCAAGCGAATCTCCGAAAGCCCCGTATTGGGCCCGCTCGACAATAGTCGCAAATCATTTGTGATTCGGATCAATTCAAGGGAAAGATTTCGTAGCGCAGATGAAGCAACACTCATTGCGAGATTCGATTGCATCGCGTAGCGCAAATCATCTGTTGGTTTGAGCCTGTGCCCGGATATCTTACTCAGTTGTTTAACCACAAGTTCTTGATAGTTGGGATGGGTATTGAGTCCTGTTCCAACCGCGGACCCGCCGAGTCCTACCTCTGACAACAATTCCTTTGACTGCTTTAACAAGGCAATGCACCTACGCATGGCCGTCGCATAGGCCCTGAATTCCTGTCCCAACCGAATCGGAACTGCGTCCATCAGATGAGTGCGACCTGATTTTAGGATTCGGTCGAACGCTATTCCTTGTTTCTCGAAAGCCTTCTCAAGCACTCGAAGCGAATCAAGCAATTCGTCGAAAAGAAGTATTGCAGCCAGGCGCATCGTGGTAGGGAATACGTCATTGGTAGATTGCCCGCAGTTGACGTGATCGTTTGGATGACAAATTTTGTAATCACCGCGCTTTCCACCAAGCAATTCTATTGCTCGATTGGCGAGAACCTCATTCGCATTCATGTGAAAAGACACTCCAGCCCCAGCCTGATAAACATCGACAAGAAATTCACGATTCAACTTGGATGCAATCACCTCATCGGCAGCACGAACGATCGCGTTGGCCCGTCGGGCGTCCAACAATTTCAATTTTCGATTTGAAATTGCGGCGGCCTTCTTGATCATTCCGATAGCGCGAATAAGCAATGGGTGGGCGTGATAGCCACTAATCTGAAAAGTATCGATCGCCCGTTGAGTTTGACTGCCATAGTAGGCATGGGACGAAACTGCATATTGACCGAGCGAGTCTTGTTCAATTCGATTTGTCAATTCTTTAACCCCACGGCATAGTGATCGTGCTCCAGGGAAAGATAGGAGCATCCCACATTATAGGCTCATCGAGATTGCATGTTTAGGAGATTGCGGCGGAAAGCTCCTCACTGGGACTGAACACCTCAGTTAGTCTAGATCAAGACCACCAAACAGAAGACAATCAGGGCAGGAAACCACGCTTACCCTGAAGAGAACTGACAAATCGAGTAGGAAGTATCAAGTGCGGTAACTTCTCGGAGACGTAAGGTCAGAAAATTGCTCCAAATCTGTTCTGTCATTGAAAGGTTGAAGCGGAATTAGCAGCAAAGGCAGTGACCTGTGGTCTGGTTCACTCCTAGGGTCAAGAGATGAGGCATTCCCACTGTGGTGAATCGGCGGTCGGCGTTGCAATACAAGAAGAAGTCGCGAGGCAACTAGGCTGACCGAACTTACGATGACCAGATCATTCTGGCATAAAAGTATCGACTCTCGACGTGGTGACAGTAGCGGAGGCAACGGTTGCCGAGGAATCATAATCTGGTGCTAAGGGCAAATCGATAATATGAGTTGCTGGTGCGGCCGCGTGGAATCTACTGAACCGAATCTGATCTGCTCGTGGAGCATGACGAAAATCTGGACGAGGCCGACTGTGAACTGGGCACATCAAAGGTAATTTTCGATAAGTATTGCACGAGGGAAAGTGTCAACTGGAATCTCTCCAATCGTCGACTGCATTAAGGTGCGCTGGATGACATTGACCGTGTACTGCTTACGCTTTGCCCTAAAGAAGCCACAAGCTCAGTGCGACGCTTACAACCAACAATGGCAAGTTGTACACTTCGATTACATTCGTTGAGACCTTAAACCAGCGCTGATCGGCTATCCATTTTTGTAATAACTGGTCTCGGCTATATAATCCGAGGCAATCGTTGTTGGCCGCAACTTCCTTGGCGAATTTGTTGGGTGTCTTCATCCCACAAGCATTGCGATGCCGACTCTCGTCGTATTCTGCAGGCGATGTCTCGACGATCTGTTGAGCCTTCGTCGATGACGTAAACCAAGCCGCATTCAGACATTCTTCCCGAATCGTCCCATGGAAGAATTCCATAAAGCCATGATCAGTGGGCTTTTCCCGCCTCGTGAGAATGTCGTACGCACTCCATACTTATGTGTCCATAAGTCCATCACCCAACTGGTAAATTCGCTCCCATTGCTGCAGGAAGAAAATTTCGGAACTCCTCATTGCAAAATAATCCGGTTCAGGACCACAATGCATCTTTAATCTCTGGGCTGATTCTCTTACCAAGCATCCCATAATACGGATTTCTTGCTATTATAAGAGAATTGTATCTCCTTCCGACCGCGAGTCGATCCGCCACAAAGTCCATTGGCCACACCTGATTCGGACTCGACGGGCAAAAACGTTCTCGCTGAAGGTCCATCACGCGTAGACGGTGTTTCCTCCGTTGGTGCAGCATTAATCCCTCTTCCCGGTGGAGTCATCCTACAAAGTACTTAGAAGCTTTTGCACAACCATGGACAAGGCATTGAAATGACGATCGTTGAATTCTTGAAAATGAGAGATAAGCAAGGTCAGCAGCGCCGAAGGAGGACGGATGGCGCGGTCTGCTGCATTGCTGACCGAAGCGCAGCGGAAGAAAATCGCGCCCTTGCTTCCTCGACCGCCCAAACAATGCAAGGTCGGTCGTCCGTGGATCGAGAACCGCCGTATGCTGGAAGGAATTCTGTGGATTCTGCGATGCGGGGCGCGCTGGCAGGACCTGCCAGAGAAATTCCCGCATCCTTCGACCTTCTGGCGGCGATTGCGAGACTGGGACGAGTAGGCCGTTTGGCTGAATATCTGGCGCGTGTTTCTGAAAAACGCCACCCGTTGAAGTGATGCGAGTCGTTTCCGGACGGCAGTTTTGCTCTGCCAAAATAAGGGGCTGCGGAGTCGGAAAAACCAAGCGGGGCAAGGGGATGAAGTGAATGGTGGTGGTCGACGGCGTGGGTGTTCCTTTGGGAGGCCACATTCACTCTGCATCCCCGGCGGAAGTCCGGCTCGCGGAAGCGACGCGCGCCTCGATCCGGGTAAGGCGACGCCACTGTGCGGGCCGACCCCGGCAGAAACCTGTGCGGGTGATTGCCTACAAATCGTACGGCAGCGATCCGTTGCGGAAGCGTTTGCAACGTCGCGGGATTGAGCTGATCTGTCCGCAAAAGCAAAATCGCGTTCGTCGGCCACCCAGGATGGTCGATCACTGCGACGATATCGGAGGCGTTGGATCGTGGAACGCTCCATCGGCTGGCTGGGGAATTTCCGACGCTTGGAGGTAAGCTACGACCGTTCGCTTCAAATTTACCGGGCGTAGCCTGCTTCATGATCGTTTTGCGGACCGTTGTGCGATAGCTTCTATCTAATTTCTAGCCTTCGCCATCCAACAGTACAGGATCCTTCTTGTAACCATATCAAACTCGTGTTTGCGCTATCTCTCTGATGCGCGTCCGAAGAGCGGTTTGTGGAATACTTGACCGCGATACGGCATGTCTCACATTTCAACTGGCTTTCATTGTACGTTCGCCGCTATCTCGACAAGTTTCTGACATGGAGATAGTCGCCGGGTTGAATCCGCAAGCGGCGCGGCTGCTTCGGCCTACTTTAAGATCGCGACGTTGTGTTCGAAGTTGAATCGTTCCTCCTTAACACGAAATCTGCTTTCTAGAGGCACTGGATATTGCCGAAAACCAACCTCTTGAAATGGATCAGGAATATCAGCTATACGCAATGATTCCAAATAAAGTCTATCGAAAAACCAAATACAACGGGAATCTCATAAGGTATATGAAATGCGTTATTACATAGGTGCTGGGCCTTGGTGGATGGAATGTGATCTTTGGTTGAAGGATGGGAACTGTGATTGCTAGTCGCTTTTGCTTAAATCAAATGATGGTCGATGTTGAGGGGAGTATTCGCGGAGATTAATTGCTGCGCGGGGTTATTTGAGAGGTTGAAACGAATCCGCGCATCTGTCGGATGGAGTAGGGCGGAATAGTGAAATCACATTCGGTAGACGTGCATGTGTTTGCAGGAACGAGGATTGATCGGGCGTGGGGGAATTGGCGGACTTGTTTCAGTGTTGCTTGTGGCGGCCTCTTTGGTTTTGGCGGTTTGTATGGAGGGAAGGTTGCGACTGGGAAGAATGCCAGCGAGGAATGGTGCGGTGTCAGGGGTTGACCGGTGCTGAGGTAGAACGGGGGGCAGAGTTACTTGGTTGATTTGCCTCCGTGAGTGCCGGTGAATCGGTGTTGGTGGGCGGCCAAGCGTGGGGGCGCTGGAACGAAATTTGTGGGGGATTCAGAAGTGTCGGAAAGGTGCGTTGCGACTGGGTTTTCGAGCGATTGTAAGAGTTCCGCGGCGGACACGGACGGTTGGCGGAGGGAACTTTGATGCTCAATCATATAGCGCGCCAGCAAGGCTTCGGCCGTCTCTTCCATCCACTGACCGATCAGGACGGCGATTTCGCGACGCAAATTGGCGGCGCGATTCAATTTCGCCAGCTCGAACGATTGCAAGGACGTCGGCGAAGCGGAACGCAGATATTCAGCCGAGGGAACGAGTCGAGTGATGGCCATGAGCAATCTCCTTTTAAAATAATTGGCGTATTGCTGAATGCGATAGATTATTTGTGGGGCACTGTACTGGTTGGCACGAAGCGTGTCTAGCTTTATTTTGCGTGCCTGTGGATAAGTGGAATGTCCGGGAATGTGGCCTTTGCGGCCGTGCATGGCAGGTAATCTTGTGCGGCGTCTCGGTCTAGTGGCGTGCGGGTGGAGACAGCGTTGGGGAGAGCAAAGGCGGAATTTTCAGTCAAAATGGGGCGCGAATCGCGCTCTTGGGGAATGACTGATAACTTTTGGCCTTTTCAGGTGGAGTCATAATTTATGGGCATTTGCAGAGCCCGAAATAATATTAGACGCAATCTGTCGAGCCGGGCCTGGATTGCCGGGATCTCTGCAAGCCGCGTAAAACAAGGCTGCCTGATGCATTTGCGGGAAGTTCATGCAGAGAAATGGGCGGGAAGTAAACAGAATGAGGCAAGAGTCTGTCGAGGTGGCGGGGTTGCAAGGATCTGCGTCTATAAAAAGTACGTCATGAGACGTAATAGTATATGCGCAGCTAGCAGGTGTGGGCGCAGGTGTTTGCCGCGCGAGCTGGGAATTCGCCAGTGCGCATGGCCGGCCAGACGGCGTGCCCGGAAGAACTCCTGGCTCGCGCGGCAAGCACCTGCAATAGCTTGAGGCTTACAGGGCCTTTTGCAATGGCAAGTGTACATCGAATGCCAGCTGTAAACAGGAGGGAACGATGAAACTTCGAGGGAGTCTTTCTACGCAACGGGCAATGTGAGGGCGGGCCAATCGTTTGGCTGGGCCTCAGGGGCGCCGAATAGGAGTGCAACCGAATGGCGCTGGTGGGGCGAATCGAAGGGGCGAACTCGGGGCGGGCGAATTTCCGGAAGCCGTGCAAGCGTCGGTTGCGGTGCGGCGCGGGGAGTACGATGCGCGGCGGTTGCGTTCGCAGCGGGAGGTGATTCGCGATGTGATGCTGGCTGCGGCGGAGTGCGATACGTGGTTGACACTGGGGGAACTGCGGGCGCTGACTCGTTTTGGCGAGGCTTCGATTTCGGCGCAGTTGCGGCATTTACGGAAATCGGAAAATGGCGGGTATGACGTGGGGAAGCAGCGGCGCGGGGATGCGCTTGGCGCTGGACTCGATGGGCGCGGGGAATGTGTTTGGGAGTATCGGATTGTGCGTGCGGGTGGGGAGTTGCAGGCTGCAATTTGAAATTTGAGATTGGGAATTGCGAGTTTTTGTTTTGGTGGATGGAGGCTGGATCGGAAGAACAAAGGCGGACGGGCTGCCCTTCGAAATCTCTGGGTAAGGAGCCTGTCCTGGTTTGTGTTGTCGGTTTGGGGGCGGGTGCATCTAGGGCAAAACCAAAGGCGCACAGGTTGAAACCTGTGCTACTGGTGGGGTTCGATTTGTGGGAAATGGGACAGCGAAAGAGAAAACTACTGCGAAATTAAAGGCAAATGCAAAACTGAAGGCAAATGCAAAACCAAAGGCGCACAGGTTGAAACCTGTGCTACTGGAGGGGTTATGCCTAAGCGGGTGATCGATTTCGATGCTTTGTGGGGATCGGACAAGCTTGCTGCTTGCGCGGAGTGGGCACAGGCTGAGTATGCCTGGCTGTATGGGCTGGCGGATGCTTCGGGGTGTTTTGAGCTGACGAATTTGCGGGTGATTTGGGGGCGTGTGGCGGCGATTCGTCGCAATCTTACGATCGAGCGGCTGGAACAGATTTTCGACGAGTTTCAGGATAAGGGGTTGCTGTTTGTTTGGGAGGAGAACGGGAAGCGGTACGGGCACTGGACCGGGAGCGACGTGCCGGGGCGGCTGCCGGCGCCTTCTTGGCGGGCTCGACTGGAGCGGCTGGCGCCGCCGGTGCCTAAGGCTGGGCTGGCGGAGTTTATGGCGCGATTTTCGCGGGGCAGAGCGGCGTCTCCGGGCGGGGGATTTTTTTCGCTCAAGGGTGGGCTTGAGGCGGCTCAAGGACAGGATTGGAATTGGAATCGGAATTCGGATTTGAAAGGGAATTTGGGTGGTGCGCGGGAGATTGCGCGCGGCGGTGGCGCTGTCTCTGGGGAAAATCTTTTTTTTAATTCTCATTCAAAATTTAAAAAACCGGAAACTGCTGCGGAGAAAGATTCTGTTGAGGCGCCGATTGCATTGGCTGCGTCTGCTGCGGCTGCCTCCGCTTCCGCTTCCGCTGCGCCTGCGGCTTCGGTTGCTTCCTCGGCTGCGCCTCGTGCGTATTTTCTGAATAAGGCTGCTTATGTGGAGCGTGAGCTGGTAGTGGGGATGGGGCCTCGTGGGGTGGGGGTGCGGGTTAAGGCGGAGGCGCTGGAGAGGATTCGGGCGCGGGATGGGGGTCGGGGGAGTTAGCGGGGGTGGGAAAAGTCACAGGCGGAAGTAAATTCAAGAGCAAAATCAAATTCAAAACCAAAGGCGCACAGACTGCCCTTCGATATCTCAGTGTAAAAAGTGTGTGCTACTGGGTTCAACTGGTGATCTTGTGAATCACTTTTGGGAACGGGGACGGCTAAACCAAAAACGCACAGGTTGAAACCTGTGCTACTGGGGGGCTTATGCTGGCTACGTTTGCGTTTGATGTTTGTCATGATGTTTATCGGGCGGCGCGGGAGGTGATTGACTCGAAGATTCCTACTGTGAATCTGGAGACTTCGGGGAAATATACCTGGCATCCGGATCGGATGCCGCGGCTGGCGGAATATGTGGCGGACTTTGCGTTGGCCGGGGAGAGGGCTTTGGAAGGGCATGCGAAATTGCATGCTGCCGGGGCTTTGCGGGCTAGCCGGATGGCTATGTTTCGCGTGTTTTATCTTGGCGGGGCGGAGTATCACGTTGCGCGGCGGCATTTGGGAATCAGCGAATTGACGTGGGCGGATTGGGCGGAGGAGATTCGGGCGCGGGTTGGCGGGGAGCTTGCGAGGGCGGGGGTGTTTCCGCCGTCGAAGTATTTTCGGGAGTCGTCGGTGAGGGTGACGGGGAATGTGGCTTGAGGGTTGTGTAGCACAGGTTTCAACCTGTGCGGTGTTGGGTGGTTGGGGAGATGAACTTAGGTAAGCGGAAAACCAAATTCAAAACCAAAGGCGCACAGGTTGAAACCTGTGCCACTAGTTGCTGCGCTTGAAGCGGAACTGGAGTTCCAGGTTGATTTTGTCGTCCACGCTTAATAGGCGGGCTAGCGTGGGCTTTGTCAGGTTGAAGGTGGCGAAGGTGAAATCGGTTTGGGCTGCGCCGGCTACTACGTCTTTGCTCATGGTGGCGTAGCCATTTAAGGTGACTTGCTTGGTTACGCCGTGGATTGTTAGGTCGCCGGTTAGGGTGAAGCCAGTCTGGTCGGTGGGGCGCTCGGCGGCGGGGAGCGGGGCCGGTAGGCCGGTTATGGTGCGCGGGACGAATTCGGCGTTGGGAAATTTATCGGATTCCAGGGTGCGGCCTTTGACGTAGCCGTCGCGCATGTCCTGATCGCTCTTCAGGCCTTGCAGATTGATGGTCAGCTTGGATTTTGCGGCGTCGATGGTGCCGTTGGGCAGGACGACTACCGTGCCGGTGACCTGGTCGGTGGTGCCGACGGCGTCGTCGGGGAAGCTGAGGCCGGCGAGTTGCTCCTTCACGCGGTAGGAGGCTTTGGTGCCGGGCTGGGCTTCGAGGACCGAGGGCGTTGTGGGCGCTGGGGCCTTCGCGGCTGGAGGCGGCGTTTGCGCGCTGGCGGTTAGCAGTGCGGAGACTAGGGTTACGGCGAATAGTGCGGTGCTGATGCGGCCTGCGGTCATGTTGGATCCACCTTGGGGGTCGGTTTATTTGCGAGGGGTAGTTTACAACGGGTGGGTGGGGTTTGGTAGAACAGACTTCAGTCTGTTCGGTTTTGGTTTGGATGTTAGTTTAGGTTTCAGGCTTGACCCCAACCAAAACCAAAGGCGCACAGGTTGAAACCTGTGCTACTGGTGGCGCCCAATCCTTCTGTAATAATATTTATGTTATTTGCTTGACATATAAATCTGAATTATGGTAGTATACTTTTCGCAGAATACTACTTGGGCGCTTCGTTGTTCCTCGGCGCCCTGTTTTCCCAGTTCACACTTTTCTTCGGACTTTCTTCAGGAGGATTTTCATGCCTGCCTATAACAATGCCGTGCCGCCGCTTTCTCTTTTTCCGGGCGATGTTGGATTCAGTTTTAATGCGGAATCGTTTCCATCTGCAGGGACTGCTGGGTCGCAGTTTGCGATCCCCGAGCCTGCGGGGCTGCCCGATCAGGGGCATACGGTTCGATGGCAGACGATTTTTGGGACGGCGCCCAGCGCGATCAATATTGTCTTACAGGGGGCGACGGCCGATGTGGATGCCGAATACACGACGATCGATACGTCCACGGCGACTGCGGGTGAAGCGCGAACGGTGGTTGGGGTACGCGCGCGATTTTTGCGGGTGAAGCTGGTGAGTTCGACGGGCGGCGCGTCGCTGACAGCGAAGATTTTGCCGTAGCCAGTAGCACAGGTTGAAACCTGTGCTACTTAACCCGTCTTGCGCGGGGTGCCTACCATTTGCTTGCGCGAGCCGCTGCCTTTTACTGATTTACCGCCAGCGTGCGGGGTGATTTTCTTTCCGGTGTGATCGACGTTTCCGAAGTACACGCTCTTATCCGTTTTTTTGTTCTTTGGCATGAACAAAGAATACTTGAACCGAAGGCACTCGTCAATTCCCAGGACTTGTTGAATTTTTCTTATGGCTTCCAATCCCAATTACGTGAAAAAGCAGCTGACGGTAGACACCGTTTCGTGGACGGCGATTGTTGCGCCAGTGGACTGCATGGGCGTGTCGATCAAGAACTCGGTGCTGGTGGACCTGTCGATCCGCACCGATTCGGGGGACGCGACCACGCAGGACACGATTAGCGCGGGCAGTGTGGAGACGGTTTCCACGCCGCGGCATAACGCCAGCGTGCAGAACAGTGGGACCGGGGCGCGGTTTTATGCCGGCGATACGGTGGCGTATTTGCAAGCGGCCAGCGGGACAGGGCCGGTGCTGCTGACCTTCGTCAGGTAGCACAGGTTTCAACCTGTGCGGGGTTGGTGTGGATTGGGGCGCTGGTTGAGAGTGTTTAGGACCAAGAGTTGAAGCAAGGCCAAAACCAAAACCTAAATCAAAACCAAAGGCGCACAGGTTGAAACCTGTGCTACTGGAGGCATCATGACTACTACGCAGGCACATTCGATTGGGACTTACGTGCAGCTTGCTGGCGCTGGCGCGTTTGTGGTTGGGGCGATTCTTAGCCTGCATCACTATGCGATTGGCGTCTGCTTTATCGCCGGGGCTGCGGCGTTTTATGTTGGGATGAAGATGCGCGCCAGCTGAAGCAGGGAAACGGTGTAACCACGGATGCACACGGATGGACACGGATAAGACCGGATCAATTCCTGAAGTCCATCTTCTCGGTGCTCTGATTTAGTTCTTATCCGTGTTAATCCGTGTGCATCCGTGGTTCCAGAATCCATGGCAATTCGAGGCGACAAAACGAAGACGCGCAGGCGCGGTTACAGGATCGAGGATTTTTACGAGCCATTTCCTCGTCAGAAGGAATTTCACGATTCGCGCGCGAAGTATCGTTTGTTTGGCGGGGCTGCCGGGCCGGGGAAGACGAAGGCTTTGCTGTACGAGGCGATCCTGCAGGCGCACAAACATCCTGGAGTCGATACGCTTCTGCTTAGGCGGACTTATCCGGAGCTCGAGGCTTCGCTCATTACTTATTTTCGGCGTGATGTGCCGCGCGAGTTGTATGAGAAATATAACGAAGCGAAGCATATTGTTACGTGGCTCAACGGCTCGACCACGCGGTTTGCCTACTGCGATTCGGAAAACGATGTGTATCGCTATCAGGGCGCGGAGTATTTGTTTATCGGCGTCGATGAGCTGACGCATTTCACGCTGAAGCAGTGGCAATTTCTTACTTCGCGCAACCGGTGCCGCATCAAGGGCGCGCAGCCGCGCATGGCCGGCGCGACCAATCCCGGGAACATCGGCCACGCCTGGGTGAAGGCGCTGTGGGTGGATTGCGTGCCCGCGCCGGGAATGGATCGTCCCGATCAATACGATCCGGACGACTACGAATTTATTCACGCGACGATTGCGGATAATCCGCTGTTCAAGGACGACGCGGAGTATCGCAAGACGCTGGGGCAACTGCCTGAGGCGCTGCGCCGCGCGTTTCTGGATGGCGAATGGGACGTTTACGCCGGGCAGTATTTCGATATTTTCGCGCCGCAGCGGCACACGATTCGTCCCGAGCAGGTGCAGCTGGAGACGTGGACGCCGCGGTGGATCTCGATCGACTGGGGATTCGAGCATCCCAGCGCGGTGTACTGGCACGCAACGCGCAATGACGGCGTGGTGGTGACGTATCGCGAGTTTGTGCAGAACCGGTTGTCGCCGCGCATGCTCGCGGCGGCGATTGCCGAACGAAGCGTCGACCGCCTGGGGCGCGCCGAGCGCATTCGCGAGATTTATCTTTCGCCGGACGCGTTTGCGCAGCGCACCGCAGATGCTTCGATTGCTGAGCAGTTAGGCGACGGGTTGTCGGCGGCAGGGCTGCCGCGTCCTGCGCCCGCGGACAACGATCGCGTGGGCGGTTGGATGCTGATGTACCAGGCGCTGGAGAGCGATCGCTGGCTGATCGGTGAAAATTGCACGCGGCTGATTGAGAATTTACCGACGCTGACGCGCGATCCGGCGAATGTTGAGGATACACTGAAGTGCGATGGCGACGATCCGTCCGATGCGGCCAGGTATGGCTTGAAATCGGCGCTGGATTCGGGGCGCGCGCCGGCGGATGTGATTGCGGCGGAGCGGGTGACGGCCGTCGATCCGACGTCGCGCGCGATTTGGATGAAGAAGTTTTCGGGGGAGGAGACGCGGCGGGTGGCGCCGGGTTTGCCGCGAAGATAGGGTTGGTAGCACAGGTTTCAACCTGTGCGCTTTTGGGTTGGTTTTGCTGTTGGATTTGAACTTTGGGTTTCGTTGCGATTAAACCAAAACCGCACAGGTTGAAACCTGTGCTACTTAGACGAGCGGACGACTTGCGCTGCTCCACGGCCAGTCTTGGGGCTTCGCTACCAGGCCTGCTTTTACGGGATTTAGTTCGATGTAGGCGCGGACGCGCTGCCATTGCGCTGCGCTGCGAATCCAGTGGTCGAAAGATTCATCCTGCCAGAAGCGGCCGCTTTCGCGGTTCAGGATGCGATTGGCTTCGCGCGCTGTGGCGCTCTTGATGTTTTTAGTGATTCGAGCGACGGGAATTCTCGGCTCGATCAGGATGTGGACGTGATTGGTCAGGATCGTATAGGCGTGCAGGTGTAACATCGCGTCGGCTTGACCTTTTTGCAGTGCGGCGATGATCGCTTCGGCGACGGGCGGGTCCTTTAGCCAGAGTGGACCGACCGCGGCTGAATCCAGGGCGCGGTCGTAGGCGAGGAAACGCTTTCCGGCGGATTCATTTGCGTCTGGAAGGTCGATACGCGCGGGGAGTGAGCCGTGCAAGCGCCAGGTGAGGAAGATGTCTTTGCCGGACGGCTGCCAATGCGGCAAGTTGCGCTCGTAATATGTCACGGTACGTGACACGGTAGCACAGGTTTCAACCTGTGCGGGGTTGGTTTTTGTGGGGATACGAAATGCCGGGTTGGGTACAAAAGCAAGTTCAAAGGCAAAACCAAAAGCGCACAGGTTGAAACCTGTGCTACTGGCAGACTGTGCGGGTTAGGTTACTTCCCGTCGTGCGTGTCGATCAGGATGGCTGGCAGGAACGGGATTACCAGCAGGCGGCAGAGGCCCGCGTGCCGAGTTAACCATGATGGGACAGGCGCATTGGATAGAGGGCGAGGGGTACAGGAAATTTCCTAAGGTGTTAATATTTGGAAACCAATTTATAAATGCGAAGAATCTTTATGCAATCTTTATGAGCACGTAGTATTATCCTCCCGTATTCCCTCATGTTGTCGGAGGCGCTTTTGGCCGCTTTATCGCGCAAAGCTTTGCGATTGATAAAATTAGGCTGTGTAGCGGTGGGGACTGTGGTTCCGCTGCTGATAGCTCTGAGTCTATTTCTGGATGTGGCTATGCAAAAGGCCAGCCGTGCCGGTATTATCCTGCGAATGGGACTTGGCATAGCCCTGATTCTTTCATCCATGCTCGTTCTTGGGTACTGGGTGGCTTCTTCGCGCTCGTCCGATCGCCACGAGGATTCCACCAGCAGCCACGTGCCTTAGTTCGTTCATTCGCTGCTGAATAACCAATCCTAAAACGCACAGAAGGCACATCGAGTGGCCGTCCAGTAGCACAGGTTTCAACTTGTGCGGTTTTGGTGTTGGTTTAATTGCAAGAAAACCCAAAGGCAAACCCAAAAGCGCACAGGTTGAAACCTGTGCTACCTGTCTATGCACACGTTCATGCAACGGTTGGGGCGAATTTTCCGGGGGCGGTACTTGTGCCTGCTGGAATCTGAGGTGGTACGGCTGCGCGCGGAAAATCGGGCGCTGGTGAATTCGCTGATCGGGACGGCCGGGTTTCCGCCGCTGTCGCTCGAGGATGAAGTGCGGCGCGGCCCGGCGACGGCTCCGGTGCGGCGGCGCAGTTGGACGCAGATTGCGCGCGACAGGGAACTCGCGGCGGGGAAAGCAAGTAAGTAGCACAGGTTTCAACCTGTGCGGTGTTGGGGGTTGGTTAGGGCGAGAAGTGGATGGACACTTCTATGAGCAAGACTAAAGGCAAAAGCAAAACCAAAGGCAAAACCAAAAGCGCACAGGTTGAAACCTGTGCTACTTACGCCTTCTTGATCAGCCTTACCAGCCACAGCAGGATGCAGGCGCCTACGAACGCTACCAGGATCGATGGGATTATCCCGCCGCCGGAATAGATGCCCAGTAGGCCGAAGACCCAGCCGCCAATAATCGCGCCGACGATGCCAATGACGATGTCCATCAGGACGCCGAAGCCGCCGCCCTTCATCACTGTTCCGGCCAGCCAGCCAGCAATCCCGCCGACGATGATCCACCAGATGAGTCCGCCGACCATGTTGTAGCCTCCAGTCGAGAATTTAGGCGCTCACACAGGCACCCTTGTAGACCACTTGCAAGCAAAGGTCAACGGTCGTCTCCAGTAGCACAGGTTTCAACCTGTGCGCGGTTGGTTTGGGTTTGTTCGATCGGTGGCAGGGCGGAAATAGGGCGAGAGCAAAGGCAAGAGCAAAACCAAAACCAAAACCGCACAGGTTGAAACCTGTGCTACTAAAACCATGACTCCTGACAATGAATTGATGTTGAACGATGGGATTGTTGCGCCTGTCGATGGTGCGGCTGACCCTGGCGCTCCTTTCGGGCCGAACAATGAGCGGCTCGAGGAATTGCGTCCCGACCTGGTGAACGCGCTGCGCGAACTCGAGGCGCAATACCGGCAGGAAGGGATGGTTGCGCGTCGGGGTGAGATTCGGCGAATCCGGCAGGCGCGGCTGTTCTGGCAGGGCTTGCAGTATGCCTGGTGGAATCCGCAGGACATGACTTGGCACCTGCCGTACGAATCGAAAATTTACGATGAGAGCGCCGCGGCGGAGATGCCGCGCTACCAGTTCGTCACGAATCTGTATCAGGCGTTCGGGCTTTCGTTCGTCTCGGTGATCAGCCAGGACGTGCCCGCGACGCGATTTTATCCGCAGTCGGCGCAATCGATCGCGGACGTGACCACGGCGAAGGCGGCGTCGCAGGTGTCGTCGCTGATCGAGCAGAACAATCGCGTGCAGCATCTGCTGACGGGCATCGGCTTCTATTTGTGGACCGATGGAAAAATCGGCGGGTATGTGAGGTATGTAGCCGACGCGCAGCGATTCGGTTCGCACGATGAGCCGGTGATTGAAGAGCACTATGTGCCGCTAGGCGAGGACACGTACGTGTGTCCCGACTGCGGAGTAGCACAGGTTTCAACCTGTGCGGGGTTGGGGTTGGGAGGAGCACTCGATGCAGACCCTTCGCAGAACGGTGGCGGGGCTGAGGATCCGGCGGCGGGTGGGTTGGGGATTACTGGCAATCGCAAAACCAAAGGGCACAGGTTGAAACCTGTGCCACTGTGCTTCCGCAGATTCTCTGCCGCTCTTGCGGCGCTTCGCTTGGGCCTGAACATTTTCGGCCTGCGCCTCGTGTGGCTGTGCCTGTCGTCACTGACATACGGCGCGTCGCTAACGGGCAGGAAGTTATTTCCGTCGTCGGCGGGCTCGAGTTGAACACGCCGGTTTGGGCCAATGAGATGCACGAGTATCCATACCTTCAGTGGTCGATGGAGGTGCACCGCGCGAAGCTGAAGGCCAGCTATCCGTTGGCGGCGGACAAGATTCAGATGGGCGGGCAGCAATCGGCGGATGAAGTGTACGCGCGAGCTTCGCGTGTGGCGATTTCGCAGGGGCTGCCTACCACGCATCCTGGCGACACGCTGTTTAATCTGATCACGTTTTCGCGGACGTGGATTCGTCCGTGGGCGTTTTACGCGATTGAAGATAAATCCGTGCGCGATGCGCTGCTGGCGCTGTTTCCCGATGGCTGCTACGTCGCCTTCGCGGGCGACACTTATTGCGAAGCGCGCAACGAGTGCATGGACGATCGCTGGCGCGTGATGCACGCGCTTCCCGGCGATGGACAGAATCGCCCGTCGGTGGGCGATTCGCTGGTGCAAATTCAGGAGCGCTACAACACGCTTTCCAACATTCAGGCGGAGACGTACGAGTACGGCATCCCGCCGATTTACGCCGATCCGCAGGTTTTGGATTTCGACGCGCTGTCGAATCAGACCGCGGAGCCAGCCGCGCACTATCCGGCGCGGTCGCGTCCGGGGCAGCCGCTTTCGGCGGGATTTTTCCAGCCTGCTCCGGCGCAGGTGCCTCCCGATCTGGTGCGGCATCAGCAGGAGTTAATGGGCCCGGTATCGCAATTTTTGACGGGGCTGTTTCCCGCCGTCTTCGGCGGCGAAATGGAAAACGTGAAAACCGCTACCGGCTATGCAATGGCGCGCGATCAGGCGCTCGGACGGCTGGGTTTAGTGTGGCGGCGGCTGAAGCAATTTTATTCCGACGTGATGCTGCTGTCGGTGGATTGCTTCCGGAAAAATCGTCCCGAGGACGCGGAGATTCCGATTCTCGGTCCGGGCGGCGAGTTCGAGTCGCACTGGATTCGCCTGGCCGATCTGAAGGGCAACATTCAGGCGTATCCCGAGAGCGATGAAACTTTCCCGCGCCTGAAGTCGCAACAGCGCGCGGTAGTGCAGCAACTCATGGCGTCGTCCGATCCGATGATTCAGGAGGCCCTGGCCGACCCGGCGAATATCGGATTTGTGAAAGGCGTCCTAGGCTTAACGGATTTGGTGGTCCCGGGAGAAGATTCGCGCAACAAGCAGTTGCGCGAGATCGATCTATTGCTCCGTGGAGCGCCGGTTTCAGTAGCACAGGTTTCAACCTGTGTGGGTTTGGGTTTGGATGGCGAAGGCGAAGATGGTGTGGCACACCAGATGCACGGCGGGGGAGACGGTGGTGCGGTTGCAGGAGAAAAACCAAATGCGCACAGGTTGAAACCTGTGCTACTGCCTTCGGTCCCTATCGATTTGCTGTTCGACAATCATGCTGTCGAGCTGGAGGAGTGCCGGCGGTGGGCAAATTCGGATGCGGGGCAGGTGGCGCGTGTGGAGAATCCTGCGGGATTTGCGAATGTGCGCGCGCATGCGGAGGAGCATTTGCGGGCTGTAGGATTGGCGATTGCTAACTCGAATGCTGGGCCTGCGCAAACGACTGGAGTTTAGTAGCACAGTCCGCCGCGGCGGACTGTGCTACTGGCGACGCGACTTATTCGAGGTTCATTCCATGCCGATAATTAATGGCCGCTACTACATGAATCCCCACTATGGGGCAGCTCTGGAGAGATCTCGCACCGACGACGAATTCGTCGCTGGCAGTCGTCAAGCGCAGCAGCCGTCGTGGCTGGATCGCTTTCTTGGGTTGGCTCCCACGGATGACGAGCAAGAACAAATTAGCGCGCTAAGCACTAATCCGAATGATATATTTAGTAGGCCAGCCGAGAGCGGGGAGACGGGCGAGGCGGAGTCGCAAAATCAGCCGTCGGGCGGCGAAGGTAGTCAGAGTAACCTGGACAGACGCGCGGCTATCGCTACAGCAACAGCGACCCATAATGGAGATGCTTCGATGCCGTATACTCCGGGTCGCGCCACATGCAATTTGTTTGTCCAGAAGGCAGTTGCGGAATCGGGAGCTCCGAAGCCGCTCGTAAAAAAGGCGGATGGGACAATGGGAGCGCCGTCAGCTGCTGAGTTGGCCGGCAATCGAGTGCCTCCTGGATGGAGAATCATGAAGCCAGGAGAGTCGCCTCAGCCCGGAGACATCGCAGCGAGAAAAGAGCATTTCGCGGACGCCACCGGTCATTCCGGTGTTGTTGTTTCCGTGGACAAGGGAATTGTAACTTCTATGGCGGCGCACCAGAAAGTTATCGGAAAGGATATGACCTTCCAACCGAGCACGCCCGAGAAGCCCAATCGCAACGTTTTTCTGCGTTATGTAGGAGAGTCAATCATGAGGGGTCTATTTCTGCTCTGGCTTGCGTTCGCCCCTTTCGGAATCTTGCAAGCCCAAAACAAGGGTGACATCTCCACTTCGAGAACGGACCCTGGCAAAACATTGCAGTCGGGCGAAAGCGAAGGCACGGGGTCACCCATCGTGGTGTCGGCGCAGATGAAGAATGGAAAGCTGATCTATCGGGTAAACAGAAAAATTGTGGAAAACAGCGCCCGGAATTCTTTAATGGCCAATCTGGGCACGATCCTTGTCACTCGAGGCAAACAGACTCCAGTATTCATCGTGATCGACGTTCGCGTGCCTTTCGGCGAGTTCGAGCATATTGACACGGCCCTCGACAAAGTTGACCTGCCGAATCGCAGGTATTTCGTGAGCAATTTTACAAACGACCGCACGATGACGGAAATCCATTGGGCCGACAAGGCCATTCCCATTCCATCGAACTGAGAACCTAAGTGGCATAAGTAACCCAAGTGGCACAGGTTTCAACCTGTGCGGGGCTGGTTTTTTGCGCGGCGGGAAAGTCAAAACCAAAGGCGCACAGGTTGAAACCTGTGCTACTGGGCTCACATTCGTGCGATGCCCGCTACCATGCAGATGATTCCGCATAGGACGGATGCCGCTATCGGAGCAACGAATCCCCCAAACCCGAGATGCACATTGAACAATGCCGGGCTGAGGTGATCCAGAATCGGTACGCCTAAAAAAACTGCTCCCAGAATAGACATACCTGCCACGAGGAGATCCCGCCCCTCCGCTTCGCGGCAGACCATGATGCAGCCGACCAATACAATCAAGAGGCCTGCAAAACCAAACAACAGAGCAAACGGCGGGATTTGGTAGCTAAGAGGGGAAACTTGAAGCGGCGAAAACAGCGTGAGCTCAAAAGCGAGAGTGCTCCCCACAATCGCTACGCCGCCGATCAATAGCAGGAGTTTTCCTTTGCTCATTTCGTGGCGGAGTTTAGCACGGGTTATAGGACGTACAGGTAGCACAGGTTTTAACCTGTGCGGGGTTGGTTTTTTGCTCGGCGGGAAAGTCAAAACCAAAGGCGCACAGGTTGAAACCTGTGCTACTGGAAGGCGGCTATGAGTAGTGCTACGCATGTTGGTGTGGATGGTGGTGCCGGGGCTTATCCGACCGACGAGCAGATATTGGGGATCGACCCGCCTTCGCCTGAGGGCGGCTTCGGCGGGCTTGCCCGTGAGGATGGTGCTGGAGGTTTCTCTCGCGGGGAGTCTGCGCTTGCGGAACTGACGGCGTCCGTGGCTGACGGTGGGGCTGACCCTGCGGATTCGCTTCGCACTGGAGATCTTCGCGACGGCAATTCGCGTGCTGCTGACGGCATGCCTTTGTGGATGCAGACTCTTGCCGGAGATCCTGCGCACTCGGCTGAGGCTCGGGCGCTTTGGACTGAGCATCAGGCGTTTCGCGCGGCGTTTTCTTCGCCGGAGGAGGCGCGCGCGATCAAGGAGCTTTTTCCTGGCGGTGCGCCTGAGGCGCAGAGTTTGAAGCAATCGGCGGCGTCGGTGGAGCGGATTGACGCGGCGATTTTTTCGGGCGATGTGCGGGCGCAGTCGGAAGTGGTGGCGGAGATTGCGCGGGCGAATCCGGCGGCGTTT
>CAZUNI010000032.1:0-14411 GCA_964622265.1 uncultured Acidobacteriaceae bacterium
AAATTTACAGCGTTACTTCAATGATCGAAACATCATCTTCAAATTGATCGCCGCCGCGTACGGTTCGGATGGCGCCAATCACATGCTCAATCGGCGATACGGTTGCACGTTTGGAACCGGATAAGGTGCTGACGAACTCTGCATACGTCGTCATGGTGTCATCCGGTCGGGTGACCTCAAAAACGCCGTCGCTAAAGACATACAGGCGGCTAAATTCGGGCAAATCCACAACTGCCGCCTTGAACGTCGTATCGGGAGCCACGCCAATCATCGTCCCTCTCTGCGATAATTCGATCAGTTCCGCTGTCTCCCAAGCGGACCCGCCCATCAGGATCGCGGGTGGATGTCCGCCATTAGCATAAGTGAGCTGCCGCTTCTGCTTGTCGAATACCCCATACCACAAGGTGAAGTACATGTCGTTATGGCGCTCCATCTGGAAAACCTTATTGAGGCCCGCCAGCACTTCAGAAGGCGAGCTAAAGTCGGTGGATGGCAAAGCCTGATTGCGCAGGACGTTTATCGCCGAGATGGACAACAGCGCCGCCTTAACACCATGCCCGCACACATCCAGCAAGTAAATTGCAAAGCGGTCGGAATCCAGCCAGTGGTATCCGAATGCATCGCCTCCGAGTTGAACCGATGGGATAAATTGCCAATCGGTTGTGATCCCACCGGTCAACCGTTCAGGCAACAATGAAATAACATACTTGGCCGCCTGGGAGAGTTCATCCGCGAGCCGCTCCTCGCTCTGTTTGAGCGCCGCATAGGCTTCGTTGCGCTCGAGTTGCGCGATGTATCCTCGCGAATGGTGGCGAATACGCGCATTCAACTCAATGGGGTCGGGCAGCTTGACCAGGTAATCGCTTGCTCCGAGCATGAATGCTTCCGCTTTAACTCTTGGCTCTTCTTTCGTTGAAAGGACGACAATCGGAATTTCCCGGGTTGCCGGGTTAGCCCGGTAGAACCGAAGCATCGTGAGCCCATCCACTTCCGGCATCACAAGGTCCTGCAAAATTACCGTCGGATGGAACTCCCCGGCCATTCCAATCGCCTTTGTTGGATCGCTGCAGTACATGAAATCGATGTCCGACTCGGACGCCAGCATTCGCCGCACGGCTTCTCCGATCATCGGCTGGTCATCCACCACAAGCACGCGAATGTGATGAGTGGACTCCACAGTATCCTGTTGTTTTGCATCAGATGAAACTCGGTCGTTCATGCGCGACTCCTTTTGCGGGTACTCTTATGGATCAGTGGAGCACTTGCCGAGCGCGCGATCGTCCCAGCAATCTGGTCTAGCGGCAAAATCTCGACAGCGGCATTGATCTTGGCAGCGGCCTTCGGCATGCCGTACACGATGCAGCTTTCTCGGTCCTGCGCAATCGTGTGCCATCCGGCGCGCCGCATCGCAAGCAAGCCCTGAGCGCCGTCCGCACCCATCCCGGTTAGCAGCACACCGACGGCGGTAACCGGCCAGTAGATTGCCACTGTATGAAAAAAAACATCCACCGAAGGTCGATAACTGTAGTCCGCCGGGTCATCGGAGTATATGTACGTCAGCTCAGGTGTCAGCAAGAGATGGCCATTGGTCGAAGCAATCTGAACGACAGAGGGATCCGGTCGGTCACCGGTGCGGATGATCCGCACGTCTCGTGAAGACTCCCGCGCCAGCCATGACGCAAGGCCCGGCGCAAACAGTTCATCGACGTGCTGCACAATCGTGATGGCCGCGTTCAGCGATGGCGGCAGGTCAGCGAGCATACGCCCCAGAGCAGCGGGACCTCCCGTCGAAGCGCCAATTGCGATCAGCGGAAACCCCGGTTGCAATGTGCTTTCCGACGCGTTGGGCATCCGAAATCGCGGAGGCTGCGCCGACGGCTTGCCGATGAGTCTGCTCAGCATGGCGATCTTGGCTAACAGATCGGAGCCGCGAGGAGGCTCTCCCGACGTTTCGAGGACCGGAGTATTCACAGCGTCGAGTGCGCCCCACCCCATGGCCTCAAACACCTTCGAGGAATTCCCGCCGACGGTGGCTGTGACGACCAAAATCGCGCACGGAGAATCCCGCATAATGATTCGCGAAGCTTCGATGCCATCCATTCGCGGCATGATCAGATCCATCAGGACGAGATCCGGCACGTCTGCCGCGCACAGGCGCACAGCCTCTTCCCCGTCCGCCGCGATCCATGCGATTTGGTAATTCGGAACGCTCGTCACCACGCGGCGCAACGCTTCGACCGCCATGGGCACATCATTGACGATGGCGATCCTCATCATTGGGGAAGGCCGATCAGCTCTTCGACTGCGGTAAGCAGCGTCTCATCGTGAAAACTGCTCTTGGTCAGGTAGCGGTCCGCGCCGGCATCGAGGCCTCTCATCCGGTCCTCTTCGCGGTCTTTATAAGAAACAATAATGACCGGCAATCCATTGAGTTTGGGGTCGGCCTTGATCTTCGAGACCAATTCGATGCCGGTCATTCGAGGCATGTCTACATCCGTGATGGTAAGGTCGTACGACCCGGCGCGAAGCGCATTCCAGCCGTCGATTCCATCGACGGCGACCTCCACAATGTAACCACGATTCTGCAGCAGCGACCGCTGCACTTCGCGCACTGTGACGGAGTCATCCACCACCAGAATTCGCTTGTGGGTTATCTGGGTCATTTCGCCGCGTCCGAGTCCGCGCAGGCGTCCACCGTGCAAAAGAGTCTCCACCGACCGCGCCAAATCCTCGACATCCACAATGAGAACCGGAGAGCCGTCGTCCATCAAAGCGGACGCGCTGATCGAGGGGATCTTCCCGAGGCGGGTGTCGAGTGGCCGTACCACCATTTCGAACTCCCCGATGAAGCGGTCCACCGCTAAACCGTATCGTGTGGAATGGTCGCCAAGCAGGACAACAGATATTTCCTCGCTCCAGTCGGGCTTGCCGGGCAAATCCAGGACCTCGAGCGCGGAGACCACTCCGACCCGCTCACCGTCGTGTGTAAAGTACTGCTGCCCCTCGAGCGTCGATAGGTCAGTTCGATTCACCTTCACCACACTGGCGATGCGCGTCAAAGGAAACGCGAATGGCTCTCCACTGATCTCCGCCACGAACGTGCGTACCACCGAGAGGGTAAGAGGCAGTTCCAGCTGAATCGTCATTCCCTGACCGAAACGCGATGTGATCGTTGCCAGACCGCCCACAGACTTGGCCATTTCTTGCACGGCATCCAGGCCTACGCCACGGCCCGAAATATCGGTGACAGCTTTCGCGGTGGAAAAACCGGGAAGGAACAAAAATTCGAGCAGTTCGGCCTCAGAGAAGTTGGCCGACATTTCGACCGTCGCCAGCCCTCTGGAAGCCACCAGAGTTCTCAACATTTCGATATCGACGCTTCGACCATCGTCCGATACCGTCAAAACGAAAAGGCCAGCGCGATGGCGCGCTTCCAAGCGAATCGTGCCGGTTGGGGACTTGCCGGCCGCGATACGATCCTCGGGCCGCTCAATTCCATGGTCCAGGCTATTGCGGATGGCGTGGTTCAAAGGCGCTTCGAGGCGATCGAGGATTTCACGGTCTATTTCTGTGTTTGTGCCGACGATTTCGAGATGAACCTGTTTGCCGAGCTGGCGCGCGAGGTCGCGAACCAGACGCGGGAAGCCCTCGACTCCATCTCCGAACGGGCGCATCCGGCTGGCTACCACCTCACGGTAAAGGCGATCCGACAGCCCCGCAGAGCGAATGCCGAATGCATCGAGCTTCGCCTGCTGTTCGGCAGACCATCGGCGAGTCTCCTGCAACTTCCGCTGTGCCGCGTCCAGTGTAGCCGCGCCTTCAGGAGAGTTTTCGACGAAGGAGCGAAGCACCTCCAGATGATCGTTGATTTCTTTGTGCCGACGCTTTAAATCGAGCAGCGACTCGGAGAACGGTTCGAACCAGCGGCTTTGCACCAGCGATTCGCCGGCGAGCCCCATGAGCCGATTAAGAATTTGTGCCGTTACCTTGATACCGCGATCCGCCCCAGAGCCGGTACGCGGAGCGCGGTCAAGCGCGGCTGGAGCAGTTTGTGCGGCAAGCGCTCGTGGTGCGGTGGTCATGTCTTGTGCAACAGGTTTGGCTGGAGCGTCCGGGGCGGGCGCGGGCTGTTCCTCTATAGTCGGCGGTGGCACTGGGGCAGGTGGAGCAGCAGACGGTGGGGGCGCCACACTTTTGCCCGCCCGCACATCGGCTAGCTGGCTCAATAATTTATCGATCGCCGGAGTCTGCTCTTCAACCCACGCGGGAACGCCGGACTCATCCAACGCCGAAACTTTCGCGAGCAGATCACCCGCGCTGAGCAGGACGTCGATCGCTCCAGGGTCCAGCGTAAGGGCACCCTCTTGCGCGGCAACCAGACAATCTTCCATCGCGTGCGATAGCGTCACAGCGACGTCGAGCTGGACGATGCGCGCTGCCCCCTTGATCGAGTGCGCGGCGCGCATCGTAGCGGCAAGATGCTCCTTCGCGGAACTGCCACCCTCCAGCGCGAGCAGGCCTTCGGTAAACGCGCGCATCTGCGATTCGACCTCGCCGCGGAACAGGTCCCACATCGAGAATGCGCCGAGGTTGCTCATGCGATCCTCCGCAACAGCGCGCCAAACAGCAAATTTTCGTCGATGATCGCAACCGTTTTTTCGCCGGAATGGAAAAGCCCCTGCGTGTAGACAACCTCTACGTTCGTAAGGGTCACGGGAAGTGGCTCAATTTCCATCTCGGCGACCTCATGCATGCCTTCCACTTGATCGACTGGAAATGCCCAATCCTCGCCGGCCCGGCGGGCCACGAGCAACCGTGCCGTTCGAGGTGGATGCAACGGTTCCTCCTCACCGAAAAGCTTGTGGAGTGAAATGCACAGGTGAAGCTCGCCTCGCACATTCACCAGGCCGAGGAGAACTTCACGGGGCTTATGGGGAACGCTGCGAACCACAACAGGTTCGGTGATCTCGCGCAGGCTGGTCGCGGGAAACGAGAGCCATGTCTGGCCCACGCGAAACACCAGATGGGAAGTGGTTTTTAATTGTACGGTACTCTTATCTTCGGCCAGAATCTCTGTCCACGAATCGATGTAATCCGCAGGGGCGGGCCGGTCGAGCAGGCGCCGCCCATTGTCGGCATAAACATTGCAATTGCGGCAGTGCGACACGCGCGGCAGCTCAGGACACGAACCATCTCCCCAGACGCCGATGTGGGTCCAGCAGTTTTGTTGCACGGGCGCAATGATGGAGACATCGCTCATAATTTAATCGGTTGTCGAGACATCCTCGGAGCGACGCGCGCGGGCGCGCAGCAGCGCAGCCCCAGCCCCGTCGCCACGAGCCTCTTTCTTCAGCGCCAGATGCAACAGAGCCTCGCGATGATTCGGATCAAGGTAAAGAGCTTTTCGGAACGAACCGACCGCGAGTTCGGAGCGCCCTAAAGCGTCGTGCAACACGCCGAGCAGAAAGTGGCCCTCAGCGGAACCGGGAACGCGCTGAAGATACTCGCTGCAAATCCGGAGCGCCTCATCGATCTGCCCAGAGTCTCCCATTTGGCGGGCGATGGTCAGTTGCGAAAGTTCCGCTTCCTGAATTGAATTCACCGCCGCATCCACAGGATCAACAGAAGCAATTGTGACAGTGCGTGGTACTGCGGAGTATGAATGGGGTGCAACATTCGTAGGTACGCTTTCTTGGTTGGCTGGCCGCAACTTCGAAGCGGGTCGTCCGCCAATTCTGGTAAAAGCGAACGCCGCCGGCGGTCCCGTGGGCGTGAATCCGTGTTCCCGCGCAAAACCCGCCTCCGCATGTCCAAGCACCAGCACACCATGATCCGCCACCAGACGGCGTAAAACCGTTAGTGCGATCAACCTTGCCTCTGGATGCAGGTAGATCAGGAGATTCCGGCAGAACACCAGATCATAGGGCGCGTCGTCTTCCAGAAAATCCGGTGACATCAAATTCGCGTGGCGGAATCTTACCAGGGAAGCCGCATCGCCTTTCAAATTCCATATCATGGTGCCTTCCGTGTGATCGAAGTACTGCGCGCGAAACCAGAGCGCGTTTTCTCGGAACGATCTCGCACGGTACACCCCCGCACATGCCGATTCCAGGGCTCGACGGCTTACGTCCACTGCATCCACAGTAAACGACCCGGCTTGCGCCCCTGCATGCAGCATGGCCATAACCACCGAATATGGCTCCTCGCCGGTGGAACAGGGACAGCTCAGGACACGTAGCACATCTCCGGATGCGCGGCTCATGTGTTCGCGCGCAAGATGTGCAGCCAGTTCGAATGGCGCGATGTCCCGAAAAAACCATGTCTCGGGAATCACCACGTTATCGACAAGCCGGTTCCAAACGTCCGGATCGCTCGAGAGTTCCCGCGCAAAAGCCGCGGGATCGGAGAAGCCCGCGTCTTCCATGGATTTTCTGACGACGGAATCGATCGCCTGGGAGCCTACACTCTGAATATCGAATCCGAGCCGCGTGGAGAGTAGATTTTCTACCTCGGTGAGTCCCACGTCCTAGCCCTCCACGAACAAGCGATCCCGCAACTCATCGGACAGCAGATGTTCAACCTTCACGTATTGAACGATGCGGCCTTCGCTGGCGGTCAATCCGCCCAGATAAGGCGCTTCCGGCAAGGCGATTCCGGACGATGTAGGTTCAGATTCACCTGCGTCGAGAATTTCCGTGGCACGCTCCGCAAGCAGGCCGAGGACTCGGCCGGTTCCTGAAAGCCCCGGATGCTGAACCAGAATTATTCGCGTACTCATCAGGGCAGCGTAAGGTCTTCTCACGATCAACTGGCTCAAGTCAATGACTGGAACCATCGCGCCTCGGTAGCGGAACACCCCCGCAACGTACGCCGGAACTTGAGGGAGCTTCCGCAGGCGCACGGACGGCAGCACTTTCAAAACTTGTGTGATGTCGAGACCATATCGCTGGCCGTCGACTTCGAAGAGCAACGCTACCATTGTGAAATTTAGCCCACCGGCGCGAGTTCTGTAACAGTTTCTTGTGACCCTGAGGCAGAGGTTGTGGAAGGGTTCACATTAAACCGGGAAACCTCACGGTGCAGCACACGGGCGGCCTGGTCGAGCAGCTCAAGCGCACGCACGGCGTCGCGCTGTGAATCCGCCGTGTTCCGCGTCGCATCGCTAAGTTGAATCATCGCCTCCGTGATCTGACGCGCACCGACCGACTGCGACTCCATTCCTTCATTCACCGACTCGAAGCGCGGCCCCAAACCTTGCACCTGTTCAATGATGCGCGCGATTTGTCCGCTGATCTCCTTGACCTCTCGCACCGCGCTCTGCACTTCCTGCGCGAATTTTTCCATGCCCATCACTCCGGACGAAACAGACGACTGCATTTCCTTCACCATCTGCTCGATGTCCAGAGTGGCAATCGCCGTCTGGTCGGCAAGGCGGCGGATTTCCCGAGCGACTACCGCGAAGCCCTGGCCGAACTCCCCGGCCTTCGCCGCTTCGATGGCGGCGTTGAGCGACAGCAGGTTGGTCTGATCGGCGACTTTATTGATCGTTGTCACCACGCTGGTGATATTGGTGACCTTGGCGTTGATGTCCGCGAGCTTCTGGGCGATGGCGGTTGACGCCGTCGCCATCTTTTCCATGGTCGTGCCCATCCTCATGAGCCCGGTCTGACCACTCCCAGCCGACGCCGCCGCTTCTTGCGAGAGAACGGCCACATCCGCCATGGTGCCGACCAGCGCCTGAGTCGTAGCCGATATTTCTTTCGCGGAAGAAACAACTTCATTGGTGGAAGCGACTTGTTGCGTTAGCGTCGCTTCGAGTTCCCTCGACGAGGCGGTGAGTTGTGTCGCCGACGATGTCACCTGGATGCCGGATTCCTGAACGCGCTTGACCAGCCCCAGCAACTTCTCCATCAAAGCATTGACTTCCGCGGCGATCAGCCCGACTTCATCGGTGCTCGTGGCCAGACGTTTGGTCAGATCGCCTTCGCCGGCGGCAAGCTCATGGAGCTGATTGCGCACATTCGCCAGAGATTGAGTTACGGCGCGCGATACCGTCCATCCGATAAACACCGATCCCAATAGACCGAATATAAGGATCGAGAGTTGGAGCGTTCGTCCCCGCGAATAGCTCGCGGTTAGGTCCTGAAAATCGTTCCTCGCTTCGCTTTGCAGCGTCTGATAGAGCTGCGTGAGCTGGTCGCCCAGCGGGTCGGCGGCTGCGTACCAATTGCTGGCTATAAATTTCCGGATACCCGCGCGGTCACCGCGCTGGATCAACATGTTTAACTTCGCAACTTCCCCGTCCGCGCTCTTCATTAACGATTCGGCTTCGCTGGCCATTTGTTTGTCCACGTCTTCCGACTGCAGGCTGACAAACTTGGGCCAGGTCGCCGCGATTTGGTCCGTTGCCGCCTTGACCGCGTCCAGAGCTTCCTGAGAGTTCAATACACCATCGGAAAATTTGTTGGCGGCACCGATAATCTGGACGGTGTAGGCAAGCTCAACATTCTTGAGGTAGCCGATCGACAAGACGCGGGTGGAGAATATCTTGTCGAATGCCCGCTCGCCTCTTGATGCCTGGATGATACCGACAACGCCCACGGCCGCGCCCACCAGGCTCATAAGGGCAATTAGGACAAACAAGCGGGACCTGATCGTAAGCTTATTTAGCATTCTGTTTTCTCCGATGGATGACTGGCGACGATGCCCGCGGAACTTTTCAATTTTTCAACACCTCTGGGCAAACCAATCACCCGCAAATCAGGCCGGGAAAAGGACCCGATCGTGGGCGGCTATTGTAACGTGAAATTAAAGGGGATCGTCATGATTACCTGAACCGGCTGACGGTTGACCAAAGTCGGCTTGAATACACACTCGCGCACGGCATTAATCGCGGCGTCATCAAGCTGCTTCACGGACTTGACAACTTTGACGTCTTTGACCTTCCCATCCGTGCCAATCGTGGCCTCGACGATGACAACGCCTTCGACACGAGCAGCCCTGGCTGCGGGCGGATAAACCGGCAGCACATTCTTGACTTTTATCGGCGGTTTGATGTCGCCACCGACGCGAACCGTCTCCACCGACGCGTCGCCTTTACCGCCCTGAGGGGCGGGTGAGGCAAGCAGTGGACCAGCCATGAAGCTGGCTGCCATCAGGACTGCTCCTGCCAGCTTCCTCATCAAACTATTTGAGTCTGCAATCTCTACAATCATGTGGGGATAACTTACTAGAGCATCTCGAATAAGGGCATGACTCTATCCGGCATATGTTGACGCAATGTTACAACAATGCTACAGAAATGTTACAGCTTAATGAGCGTTACGCTCACCCCATTTGGATCACGATAATCCGCGGGATAAGATTAATGAATTGTCGATATGCCCGATGCGAAATACAACCCGCATGGCGAAATTCGATGCTGCGAATTGCGCCAAGCTTCCGCGCCTCGATTCGGTCACTCTTGTTCCCGACATTCAGCAGCGTGTTCTAGCCTGAATCGCGCACCAGAGTGAACGATCAAATTTGAAAAATGTTTCTTTTTGAACATAAGCGCCCTTCTCAAGCCACTAACATATCCTCTTAGATCAATCTCTATTTGTTGGACCGACGAGAAAAGAAATGGCTAATACGAAAACTGAGACGTGAGCGCATGTGGGTTGTTCGTGTGAAACGACGTCGGACAAATACTGCAACGCACCGTGAGAAGCGACGGAGAAGACTCGGGACATTGATTGCCGGTGTAAACATAGAGGATGCAAAGGGGACACGCACTAGACATCGGGTTATGTTCGCGTTCGAAAACTATCAACAACTGATTTGAAAGGAAATGCCATGTCATTCGGTCTTTACTCGATTGGGTTCGCGATCGTTATCGGCGGCCTGATTTATGCGGCACACTTGATGCACATTCCCGCGCACTGGATCGGGGTAGGCACGGTTGTGCTAATAGGGCTCGGGATTCTCTCCGGTGTAAAGGCGACGCGTCAAAAGGATCCTGTAGGATGACGGCGTCAGCCGAATCTGCCTGAAGACCTCATCTGGGATAGCGGATCTATCAACTTTTTCGTCGCAAGCAGAGGGCTGACACTGGGAAATGTGCTTCAAGCGTAGGTCCCCAGCGCGCTTTATCCTGGAATTTTGTGTGCGCGGACGATGAATCTCCTGGGAGCAGGGCCCACAAAATAGAACGGATAGCATGTCACCAACGTGAGGATCGTGTCGCTGGAATCGGCTAACACCTGAATATCTTCGGGTTCAACCACACGGGTCGTATCTACTAGATAGCGGTATGATCCGTCCAGCGTCGTCACCTTAATTTCATCATCGTGGCGAATGTTCCGCAGGGGCCTGAAAAACGTATCGCGGTGCCCCGCGATTGCCGCATTCCCCTGGTGTCCAGGGAGTGGCGTACCGGCTACATGCCCTACCGCATGCCGCAAAGTTCGCTCGTCGGTGCCTTCCAAAATCATCGCGGAAACTCCAAGCCTGTCTATTTCGATTCTGCCTAATGCATTCCCCGAATCCGGAGTGGCTTGAACACCACTGATATCACCGGCATTGGCGGTCGCCGCTTCGCGATTGCTCAATTCTTGGTGAAAGCTACGGGCTTGATCGGCTTGGTAAAGTTTTGCATCGAGCAGCACATAGCCGCAGTAGCCCAAAGCGAGAACACCGATGATCAGGAATGCGTTCCGGCTCCATCGAAGGATTCGGTGGGTGCGCGAGGAATGAGTCATCGCTATTCGCAGCCTCATGGCCTGATGCTCGAGCTGCTTTCAGAAGCGTGAAGATTCGATGGAGCGGAATAACCTGCGCGGGTGATGACAGTCAATCGCCGTCCTCCGCCGGTAGCGCGCGCCCTCACGCTGATGGAGCGGTAGGCACCGTCCTGCGTCTTGTTTACTGGCGCGAAGGTGATGGTGTACTGGCTGCGTACATCGTGGGCGATTTGTTCGCAAATCGGAAGAATTTCCGGCAGTGATTGGGGGGAAAATGACTCCCCGCCGGAAGCGCTCGACAATTGCTTGAGCACGTGCGGATTCTTATCTTCGTCGGATACGTCAAATATCCCGATCGTGTAGACCAGCGCATTCGACTGATTCACCATAGACATGACTTGGGCCAAACTGCGCTTGCTGGCGTTGTCTCCTCCGTCGCTGACTACAATCAAGACCTTTTTGTCCCATTTGCCCTTTTGCACTTGTTCCAGGGCGACCGTAATTGCATCGTAGAGGGCGGTCATCCCGGTCATCGCATTTTTGGTCAGCGCGGTTTCCAGTTGAGTAGCGTTATTTGTGAAAGGCACATTTGATGGAAGGCCCATCGAAACATGCTCGTTGAAATTGACGACGAAGATCTGATCCTCCGGATTGCTGGAGCGCACGAATGCAAGAGCTGCTGCTGTCACGTCCGCGTGCTTCGGGCGCATGCTTCCACTGTTGTCGATCACCAAGCCGATCGTGACGGGGACATCTTCGTGACTGAAAGATTCAATAGGTTGAAGGACTTTATCCTCGAAGACCTGGAAGTTTTCTTTGCCGAGTCCCGAAATTGGAGCGCCCTTGTGGTCCCTCACCGTGGCTCGCAAGACAACCAGGTCCACATTGGTTCGAAGAACGTATGGAGGAGCTTGGCTAGACTGCGGAACGTCTTGTTTTTGATGAACGCCGGGTAAAGCCGATCCCCCAGTCGTGGCGACGCAAGCCAAACTGAAGAGAAAGACAACCGAGAACACGACTACGATTTGACGCAGATGTCGTTTCATAAGATTTCCCGATTCCGTTTGCGGCATGCATATCTTCGGGTAATAGAGAAAAGTGGATGGTCGTCGTAGACCACACTTCCCACCCATGAGGACAGGTCAACTTCACCTGCCCCCTACAAGATACATCCATCCCTTGATCTAAGCGGATCGCTTTGAAATGACCAAGAGAGTGAAGCCTGACAGCAGGGACAACAGACCGATCAATGCAAACAGCGGCAGTGAGCTGGCTGTCGCAGGTAAGGTCTGCGCCTGGGCTTGCGGTTGAGGTTGCGCTTGCGGTTCAGCCTGTGCCATAACGGCGACCGGCGGGTTTTCCACTACTGCGGTGACTGGAACCTCTTCACCTGTGGGTTGAACTGCTGCGAGCGGTACAGTTCTCAAGGTTTCAACCGGAACCGTATCGGTAACTTCGATGGGCATCGCGAGGACGGGTTCGTTCACGATCTTAGCCAGTTCGATGGCCCGTGTCTTCGGGTAAACGAATTCCTGGCCCCACTGCTGTCCGGGATAGAACCAGGCCTTGATCGCTTGCGGTTGGCCAGCGCCTCGTTCTCCGAACGTCAGCACTGTCTTGTCTGTCGCCTTTAAGCGCACATTGGGAATCGCAAGAATGGTCGTATAGAGGTGCAGTTCGTCCGCGCTAAAGATTTGGACGATTTCACGATCGTTCGGCGACTCCATAATCTTGAATACGTAGGTGCCGGCAGGCAGGATCTGAGCACCCGCACCCGGAACTTCGAATGGCTCGGTGAACGTGATTGTGGTTTTCTTGTTAGAATCATCGGCCTTGACGTGAGTTGCAACTGCCATAGCCGTGAGCACCAAACAGCAGATTATCGCTAAACTTTTGATTCGCTCCATTTTGTTACCTCTTTTCCAAGTTGCAGTGCTTCGTTTTTTTCGCTGAATAAACTTACTCGCCTCACGGAATTCGAGGCGTTTCCGATTTTAAGTTCATATCGATTTGCGAGGACAATGTTCCGTTTTAGGGGCCTCCACCTTTGACCAGATTCCGGCTGGCGGGTAGTGGCATTCCTCTTATACAGGTTGCGGCTTATGCCGTCAGTTCAATACAGAACAGACCAGTGGTCAAAACTGCACAATGTGGCATCGGGAAGGAAACTGCGCCTTTAATCGTGGGGCAGATGCGAGGGATTTGTGACGGAGATCAATCGTGCAGAACTACACTCAACAAGCCGCTATGGACGGTCAGTCCATTGGAGTAATCGATAAACCCGAGTTTTTTGAACTTCATCATGAAGTGGCTGACGCGCGATCGTGTGGTGCCAACCATTTGTGCCAGGTGTTCCTGATTGATTCGGGGAAGGACAGTTTCGGCTCTGCTTTCCTTGCCAAAATGTGCAAGCAATAAGAGGATGCGGGCCAGGCGCTTCTCACTGGAATTGAAAAGCTGGTCAACCAGGTCCGCCTCAAACCGAATATTGCGCGAGAGAAGATGCGTGACGAACAATTCGGAGACGTCGTGCTGGTCGTGCAGCATTCGCGTCATAACCGGGCGTTCAATCCGGATCAAGGTGCAATCGGATAGCGCGGAAGCCGTAGAGATGCGCAGCGGCTGGCCTGCAAGGCAGCCCTCTCCGAGGAAATCGCCGACGCTGAGCACCGCGACGATGGCTTCCTTCCCCTGTTTGGAGGTAACCGCCAGTTTGACCTTGCCTTGCCGGATATAAAATATGGAATCCGCCGGCTGGCCTTGCCAGAAGATCTTGCGTTTCGCGCTGTACTCTACTGCTGCGTTGCCACCGGCGACTTCCTGAAGAGTTGTTTCCCAATTGATCGATTGGATTTTCTTGCGTTTCAACGCGGTTCCCCCGATGGAATTCATTGGTGCCTGCCGCGCATGTTCCACAGTTCCAGCAGTAATCATGGCCCCCACGCTTAGTGCATCTGCCATAGCATCCTGTTCTCAGGTGCACGAGCTGTATGTTCCATTGTGCACACATTTCAATCGTTCGCCGACAGGGGGCAAACCACTGTTTTCATCGCCAGCCAAGACACATTGGATTTAAAAGTACCTGCTTTGTCCTTAAGTGAACAGCTTCCTGCGTTCGAAGTTCGTATTATGCGTGAGTGAATAAGAAGCTCACACAATCAAGTGAGGTAAAAAATCATGCCTTTAGGCCAAGTGTTGTTTGCGTTGATCGTCATCGGTGTCGTGCTCTGGCTGATTAATCAGTTCATTCCAATGGCGGGTTCCATCAAATCGATTTTGAACGCAGTCGTCGTGATTGGCGTGCTTTGGTGGCTCGGTAATGTGTTTGGCCTGTTTCAATCGCTCTCCAGAATCCACGTCGGATAAGAAATCCGGCTGTTGAACATTCGTGCGCAGGCTCGGCGAGCCGCGAGAATCGATCAAACACCTCGTGAAACATCCAGAGGGTAGCGTAGGTATGGCCACACTTTACGTGTGTGGACTGGACCTAGAGCTCGCCGGAAAAAGGAGATACCATGTATAAATCGATTCAAATTATCGGTGTATCAACTCTGTTTTTGCTTCTCGGGTTTGTCGCAACGTCTAATGCAAAGCAAGGACGACCGGAGAAAGAAGCGGAAAACGCCAAGCCCGCCCAACAGCAGGATCAGAGGCCGCAGCAGCAGGCTAGGGCCCCACGGCAACAGCAGC
>CAZUNI010000032.1:14511-55420 GCA_964622265.1 uncultured Acidobacteriaceae bacterium
AGAAGCCGCAGCAGCAAGCCAAGGCCCCGCAGCAACAACAGCAGAAACCGCAGCAGCAAGCCGAGGCCCCACGGCAACAGCAGCAGAAGCCGCAGCAGCAAGCCAAGGCCCCGCAGCAACAACAGCAGAAACCGCAGCAACAAGCCAAGGCCCCACAGCAACAACAGCAGAAACCGCAGCAGCAGGCAAAGGCCCCACAGCAACAGCAGCAGGAAGCGTCTTCACAGAGTCCCCACCGCACACAGTCGGCGATGGCCACGCAGCGCTCGCAGCCGGCGCTACGGCTGAGCTCGAGGGGCAACGGCCGAATCCCTGACGAACGTTTCCGTTCCAATTTCGGTCGTGGCCACGAGTTTCGAATGGGAAACCCCGTGTTTGTCAGCGGATATTCCCGCTTCCAGTACGGCGGTTATTGGTTTGGATTTGTTGAACCGTGGCCGGTAGGCTGGTACTACACAGATGACGTTTACATCGATTACGTAGACGGTGGGTATTACATGTATGACCCGTACTATCCCGGCGCTCGCTTCGCTATCAGCGTTGTTCTCTGACGTCCGATCCTCGACGTTAACCGGATTCAACATCGACCCGGCGCGTGAAGATCTCGACGATTGAGAATGCCGCCTGGGCGGATTTTTGAAGATTATTCGATGGACGGATCCGGGAAAGATCAAACAATGCCTGCAAATTCCGGACGCTGGAGTCGATGGAGTACGCGCGTGGCGGCACTCATTCTTTTAAGGCTGCTTTCCGACAGAGGTATGAACGCGTACTCGGTGCTCACCCACGAGGAGATCATAGACCTGGTGTGGACCGACGAACTTCGTTCGCTTCTTCAGCGTTTTCCCGGGCTCACCGAGGATCAGATAAAAGAGGCGCGCGCCTATGCGTATGGCGGCGCTGGCAGAACGTGCTGACTTCGCTCGAACAATCAAAACTGGTGACGCCGGTTCCGACCGTCGCGGACGGCAAGACTCAGCGTAGCCTTTCCGCGTCATGCGGAGAAGTTATCCCCCAGTTGAGCGGCCAGAGGTCAACGCGGCACCCACGTTAGAATGAAACAGCGCGATTCAATCGTATTTCTCACAGGAGCTTTACTCTCATGATCGGGTCGCCCACAGTTCGCGGGAAAATACTTTCAATAAGTGCTCCCATCTTTTTCGTTGTATCTATTCTCAATCCTAGCAAGGTCATTTCGGCACAACCAGCCTCCAGAAATGAAGTTTCCGCAAAACCGCCGGCTATTGTCATCGGTTTCGTCGGCGGGTTCGTCGCGCACGATAATCCGATTCATAGTGAGGTCCAGCTCGCAGCGCATTTGCGCAAGCTATACCCAACGGGCGTGGATGTGGAGACGTTTGAGAGTTATCGCGGGGAAAGAGCATTTAATAGGATACGGAAAATATTGGATACCAATCGGGATGGAACGTTGACGCCGGAAGAAAAGCAAAATGCCCGGATTATCCTTTACGGGCACAGTTGGGGGGCTTCCGAATCCATCTATCTGGCGCGTACATTGGAAAAAGACGGAATTCCAGTGTTGCTCACACTGCAGGTGGACAGCGTATCTAAGTTCGGACGAGATGACATGACGATTCCCGCCAATGTGGCTCAGGCCGCCAACTTCTATCAACCAAATGGATTTGTGCACGGCCACCACGATATTCGCGCCGCCGATGCCAGACGCACCAGGATCATCGGAAATTTCCGGTTTGACTATGCGACCAGTTCCCTTAACTGCGCAGAGTATCCATGGTACGACCGCTACGTCGTGAAGCCGCATACACAGATTGAGTGTGATCCGGTGGTTTGGAGTCAGGTGGAATCGCTGATTCGAACGAGTTTGTTGCCGATATCCCCAATTGGCACTGCAAAATGACCGGTTTGGAAGTCAGCACCTCCGGCAAGTCTAGCCAAACCGATTTCTGCAAAGGGCTCAGTTTCGAACAATCTTCGCAAAACGAGCAATAGAGCACAGTATTCGCTGTCCGTAGGCCTGATACTGCACGCTCACCGTAATTCCAAGGAGACAAACCGTGAAAAGTTCCGCAGCTTTATTAGCAGTTCTCGCAATACTGGGTGTATCCACATTCACCCGGGCTCAAACTTACAGTGGAAATGGAATTAGCCGCACCACGCGCGCCGTGAAATACGCGCATCGCAGCGGCTCCACTAAAATCGATTTCCAGGGCACCGACTTGATGCCGGGCGCCTCCGGCGAGGCGGAAGTAGCCAGCAAGCGCGGCGCCATGAAGATTGAAGTTGAATTCAAGGGGCTCGACAAGCCCACTACCTTCGGCACCGAATATCTCACCTACGTGATGTGGGCGATTTCTCCCGAAGGCCGGTCGGTCAATGTTGGTGAGGTACTCGTGGGAGATAACCATCGCAGCAAGCTGGACGTCACGACGGACCTGCAGGCCTTTGCGCTCATCGTGACCGCGGAGCCTTACTATGCCGTCCGCCGCCCCAGCAACGTTGTGATTATGGAAAACGCGATTCGGCCGGACACAGTTGGGTCCAGTGAAGCAGTGGATGCCAAGTATGAACTCATCGATCGGGGCGGCTATATTCCCACGGGTTATCATTTCGATCCAGTGGTCCTGAATTCCAAATTGCCGCTGGAATTTTTCGAAGCGCGCAACGCCGTGCGTATCGCCAAATCGGCTGGAGCGGACACCAACGCAACCGAAAGCTATCAAAAGGCCGTCGCGCAGATGGATCGGGCCGATGCCATGGGTACCAGGGGACACTATGACAAGAAAGTCTTGATTTCCCTGTCCCGCGAAGTTGTACAAACAGCGGATGACTCCCGTGAAATCGCTGTAAAGCGCGTGGATGCAGATCGCTTGAATGCCGACAAGGACCGCGAAGCCGGAAAACTCGCGAATGCCCGTGCAAAGTCCACGGAAGAAATGCAGGGACGCATGAGCGCGGAAGCGGCCACAGCCGAAGCGAATCGTGCCCGCGCGGAGTCTGATAAAGCCGCCGCCGGTGCAAACCAAGCCACAGCGGACGCACAGCAAGGCCAACGCAATGCAGAAGCGGAGTCGGACAGGAACCGCGCCGTCGCCGTTGATGCCAATCAAGCCACTGCGGACGCGATGAAGGCGCAAAAAAGCGCTGAAGAAGACTCGGAACGTAACCGCCTCGCCGCCGCAAACTCAGATCAGCAACGTAACCTGGCAGTCCAGGACCGCGAGGAATTGCGAGCGAAATTGCTGCAACAATTCAACGTCATTTTTGCCACGCGCGACACTGCCCGTGGCCTCATCGTGAGCCTATCCGATGTGCTCTTCGACACCGGTAAATCCACGCTTCGTCCGATAGCGCGCGAGAAGCTCGCGAAAATATCGGGAATCGTTCTGGCCTACCCCGCACTCAAACTCGCAATTGAAGGGAACACCGACAGCGTGGGCAGCGACGCCATGAACCAGCAACTCTCGGAGCACCGAGCCGATTCAGTCCGCGATTACCTCGCAATCGAAAACATTCCCGCAGCGTCCATGACTGCGCGGGGATTTGGCAAGACGCAACCCGTGGCTTCGAATGACACCGCAGAAGGACGCCAACAGAACCGACGGGTGGAGCTTGTGGTTTCCGGCGAAGTGATCGGGACAACAATCGGGATTATTTCCGAAAACTTGCCGCTAAGTCCTCGCCCATAGCGCGTCTCATGCTGGCGTCATGGGCCCCAGCGTTCAGTAGCGCACGCTGGGGCCCAAACGTTCGTTTATGGAAGACATATCGGAGGCGTGCTACAACTTCGGGTACATTTCCAAAATCCAGGCCCGAAGGTCGACCGTGTTACCCAGTCGGCGACATGATAGCAAAGTGTTCAAAATGGAACAGTCGGTAGGTTCACTTTAGGTCAGTCTACCTGTGGGATATTCATACTAGTTCCATTAGCGGGCCGGGGGATCCTGGGCCCGCTCTGGAGATCCTGAAGGTGGTTTCTCGTGCCATTTTTGAGCCAAAGCCAAACTTTTCAGCAACATCCAATTCAGGCTGCACACCGCATTCCGACCCACCGACGGAGGAAAGTCCGCATTCTCTTCGTCGATGATAAGGAAGCCGATGTCGAACTCAGCCTGCACGAATTGAAGAGGATGGATTTTGCTGTCTCCGCGGATTGGGTTCAGGCCCAGGATGAGTTCAGAGAGCGGCTGCGCACGCAATCCTACGATGCCATCGTGTGCGATTACTCCATGCCCACATGGACGGGGATGGAGGCGCTCGAATTCCTGAACCAGATGCATGGCGAGACTCCTTTTATCCTGGCCTCGCGCATTCTGGATGAAGACATGGCAAACGCATTCATCCTGAAAGGTGCATTCGATTGCGTCGATAAGAATCGCCTGAATCGTCTGCCGCTGGCGGTCGCTCTGGCCGTGGAGGAGAAGACGTGGCGCGAAGAGCGGAACAATGCCGAGAAGGAGTTGCGGCACTCGGAAGCCCACTATCGCGCTCTGGTGGAGAACCCCACCTATGGCATATGCCACTTTGACGTGGACGGGCGGTTTCTCGATGTGAACGAAGCTCTCGTGACGATGCTGGGTTACGGGTCGAAACAGGAATTGATGGCTGTGAACCTGGCCACGGAAATTATCCGCGATCCCACCGAGCGGGCACAGCTATTCGAATCTTACCGGCAGACAGGCCGCGTCGATCTGGTGGAAGTTGAATTGAAGCGGAAAGATGGAACACCCATGAAGGTTCGGCTCAGCGGCGAGCAAGTGGGGAAAGTGAAGGGATCGCCTGATGGATACGAGGTGATCGTCGAGGACGTGACCTCGCAACGCGCCTCCGAGGACCACCTCCGGCATCTGGCTGCGACGGATTCACTTACGGGGTTGGCAAATTACCGCAAGCTTTCCGAAACCCTGGAATCGGAGATTAAACGCTCAGACCGCACAGGGCGCGCATTTGCCGTGCTCCTTTTCGATTTGGATGGCATGAAGCGGATTAACGACAGCCACGGGCATCTGGCGGGCAATCGGGCGCTGTGCCGCCTGGCCGATATTTTTCGCTCTTCCTGCCGGTCGATCGATACCGCGGCGCGATATGGCGGCGACGAATTTGCAATTATTTTGCCGGAGACTTCCGCTCCGGAAGCAAACGCGGTCGCACACCGGATTTGCGAACGACTGTCCAGCGATCGTGAGGAGCCTTTGCTTTCCGTGAGCGTGGGCATAGCCGTTTATCCTGGGGATGGCACAACCATCGAGTCCCTTTTGCAGGCAGCGGATCGCGCCCTCTACAAGATGAAACAAATGCAAAAGACGGCCTGATATGTACTGCTAATCAGGCGCCAAGAAACAAATTGTTCAGAATTGAACAGTCTTTTTGTTTCCTCCGCGATACAAAGTGCTTGTACTTCCGCAACAGTCGATTCCCGGACTTACCGAAAGATTTAGAGAGAGGCCAACATGAATATTGAGGGAACAAAAACCTTCTCACCTGTATATTCCGCTTGGTTCGGTAGACCTGTGGTTCTTCTGGTCGTTATCCGGCAATGCCATGTCCCGATGCCTTGCCGCATCGTTGGCGAATCACCTGCCGAGGTGCGCGTTTGCATCCAGCCCGGTTGGGAGATGAATGTCCGAAAAGATTTGATTGTGGCTATCGAGGAACACGCCGGTGCCCCCGAAACCCAAGTGAATTGAGGTGGGTCGATAGAGCTTGGTTGGTTTGGTCGCCAATCAGGGTGCCTGTTGCAGCATGGGAGCCGAGTGTGGCGCAGAGCATGGTTGAAATCTTGAAAACACTAACGATAAAAGGAGACCTGCGATGTTACTGCTAATTATTCTTCTGGTGCTGTTGTTCGGAGGAGGGGGAGGGTACTACGGCTACTCCCGGTGGGGAACAGGCGGGGGCCTTGGAATTGTTGGCACGGTCCTGCTTATTTTAGTGATTGTCTATCTGGTAGGTGGATTGCGTTAACTTCGGTTGTATCTAAAATGGAGAATTAGCGTCAGGAGGCATCTCATGAAAGACAGCACAAAGGACAAAGCTAAAGGAAAGTTTCACGAAGTGAAGGGCAAGGTTAAGGAAAAAGTTGGACAGGCGACAAACAATCCCGACCTGGAAGCCGAAGGCCAGGGGGAAAAGCTTGGCGGGAAAATTCTGAAGAAGATCGGCCAAGTCGAAAAAGTCGTCGGAGCATAATCTAGAGGGCTCCGCTTGTTTGCCCTGAATCCAGAAGCGGAGCCCTCTAGTTTTAAGGCCAAGTTGAGATGATCACCGGTCATGTCATCGCGGCGTTGCTGCCAGCCGCAGTGCGCGGCGCGCGGCGCTGGCTCTTTCATCTCGGTGGATTAGGCCTGATTCCCCTCGGATTCCTTGACAACTCGCCGCTTCCGGTTCCCGGCATTATGGATGTGGCCACAACTGTCTTGTCCGCACGCCACGAACAGTTGTGGCTCTATTATGGCCTAATGGCGACGGCGGGGTCGCTGATTGGTGGCTTTGCAACATACCGCCTCGCCCGCAAGGGAGGGAAAGAAGCCCTCCAGCGCAGGTTTCCGTCCCGGAAGGTGGATCGAGTGTGCGGGATCTTTAATCGATGGGGTTTCGCCGCCATTGCGATTCCTGCTTTGCTGCCGCCGCCTGTGCCCATGGTCCCTTTTCTATTTGCGGCAGGCGCCATGCAATATCCGGCGAGGAAATTCCTGGCCGCTCTTGCGGTTGGCCGAATCACTAGATATATGTTCCTGTCCTATCTGGCCGCGCGCTACGGACGGCAAATCATTGCTTTCATCGTGGCGCACGGGCATCCCGTCATCCTGGCAATCATCTTGATGTTATTGGCCACGGTTACCGTCGTTTTCTACTTCTGGCCCGGCAGCAACAGCAAGAAGTGGACATGGAAATTAGGCGGACGTTTCTCCTGAATCTCCCGCCCCATTAGTCGTGCAGGACGACACTCAGCAGCGAAGAGTTGATCTGCAGCCCGCCGTTGTAATGGATGAAACCCATCTTCTTGAACTTGTTCATGAAAAAATTGACGCGGGAGCGCGTGGTGCCAATCATTTCGGCCAGTGTCTCTTGCGGAATTTTGGGAAGCACCTTTTGGATTCTATCCTGCGTGCCATAGCGGGCCAGCAGAAGCAGGGCGCGCGCGAGCCGTTTCTCGCTGGAGTTAAAAAGCTGGTCGATCAAGTCCTCCTCGATTCGGACATTGCGCTGAAGCATGTAGGTAATGAAGCGGTCGGAAAACTCGCTTTCCATATGGAGCACTCGGAACATTTCCTTATTGTCGATCGCCAGCACTGTCACAGGAGTGATAGCAGTCGCCGTCGCCATCCGCAGCGATTGCCCTGCTAATCCCCCTTCACCGATGAAGTCACCCGCCCCCAGCATTCCTACTACGGCCTCTTTGCCGGTCTTGGAGACGACGGAGATCTTCACCCCGCCTTTTAGGACGTACATGATGCTCTTGCAGGGATCGCCTTGGGAAAATAGGGTGTCCTTTCTCCCGAACTCCATCATGGTTCTCGCTACACCGGCGGAATGAAGAAAAGCTTCCGTGTTGAAAGGCGGTGGTTTCTTTCCTGTGTTTGTCTTTCCAATCGCTGGGCGGTTCGTTTTCATATCGGTCTCCTCATGCCTTCGCATTTATTCCGATGGCCTGGATTCGTGTCATAGGAACCATCGTCAGATTGAGGGAAACTCTGGAGTTATCGCGATTATTCATGGGCCTTGTGTGCGCAGCGCAAACATGCAGCGCACAGTCTTTGTCGCGTTGACCCTCGAAGTTTTGAATCATCTCTTCCAGGAAGTTGCCGACCGGCGGACCTGAGGGCTTGAATGTCCAGGTGCATTCCGAACAACCCCAGGTTTCCATGCGCGCGGTCGCGATCCATATCATGTGTCTCATAAGAATCTCCTTTACCGAGGACTTGCCTATCCGATTCAATCGTATCTATATCATGACGAAAATCAAGCGATCTCTGCGCGCGCTAATGGCCAAAAGCCTGCGCTGACTCCGTGTGCGTCCCGCGCGTCTGGGCACGGAGTTCTTCAATATCTGGTTTCTACTGGAACTTCCTTGCGCCCCACCGGTGGAAATCCGGAGTGCTCTCATTGCGACCGTGACGGGAACCTGGTCGAAGCGTGTTTTCCTGTTTTCCATGTTCGTCTCTCCTGTTGCTACCACCGTAGCAGCAGTCAAGTCATACGGGGAGAATATTTAAAATGATTTTGGCCCATCGTTTTCGCTGCATTTAGGGAGGATTGATATTCGTTAAGGGGGAAGCTCCTCTTGTTAGAGGCTGTACAGGATAGAACACGTCACGATAAATGTCTGTTACTTGTATTTCTGTGATACGCTACGGGTAGCATACGCATGCGTAGCCTTTGCTATGTGTACGGAGCGAAGGAGGCTTTCCATGAATCCTCGCCGAATTGCAGCTAATTTCAGAACGCTGGATCTGGGCGACGTCCCTCATTCCAGAAGCGGCAAGAACAAGAAGATCGTTTCCATGATTTTGAAAGACCTCATCCAACTGAAGGAAGGCGCGGCGCTTCGAGTGCCGCTGACCGAGCTGGGCAACACCAAGGAAAACGTTCGCTCAGCGCTGAACCGCGCTACGCGCGGCGCCAAACTGAACGTCGCCACAGCCACGGACGAGAATTACCTGTACGTTTGGAATGTCATCAAGCCCGCTTAAACGACCAAGTTGCCCAGACTCTTGCTCCGCTGTGCCCCTCTGCTGTTTCTCTGTGCCCATTGCGCTTCCTATCCGAAGACGAGTTTGCGTGCCTGAGCAATATGGAACAGACGTCCGCGCATACTCCATCTAACCTGCTTGCTTAGACGGCGAGATGATGAAAGGGATCATGATTCTGGGCTGGGATGGTTCTTCTCCGATTCTCGCCGCCCTTGAATTTCAGACGTTGCCGAGGCACAGGGGGAATCCATGCGCGAAATCAAAACAGCCGAATACATCTGTGGAATCGGTGCGGTGATCGTAGGTCTCGGATTGTACTCTTATTATGTACGCGAACTCCTCGCTTCCTTGCTCCTGTTTAGCGCGGCATTTCTCTGTCTGGGCCTGGTTGCGGCTGGAATGTTTTTTATCTGGTCCGCGAGCGAAAAGTTGGCAATTTGGACCGTGCCGGCCTCTCGGAATGTGATCGCTTTCTCCCGACGCCTCATCGCCTCATCCGCAAAACCTTAGAGAGATCTGCGACGGAACTGTCCATAAGTGAACAGACGGGTTTCTTCTGTTCCCCTATCATAGCACTCGGGGAAAGTAGTAAGTGTTATGGCACGTCAGGGAGCGGGCTCCAACAGGAGCCCGCAATAAATCGGCTCGATCCTAAATTTCTCGCGATGGCATAGAGAGATTGAAATTGAAGACCGCCATTGAGAGAGGTTTCGAATGCTCTGGACAATATTCGCGATCTTGCTCGTCTTATGGCTCTTGGGGCTGGTTACCTCCTACACGATGGGCGGTTTTATTCACATTCTGTTGGTTTTGGCCATAGTTGTCGTCCTGATTCGTGTGATCCAGGGGCGCAGGCCGATTGCCTGACCAGGAATAATACGGAGGCAAGAAAAATGCAATCAACCACCATGCTGGGAATTCTGCTTGCGGTTCTGGGCGTTTTAGCTCTCATCTATCAAGGATTTAGTTACACCCGTCATAAGGACATTCTGGATGTGGGACCGATTCACGCCACTGCGGACACGCAGGAACACGTTCCGCTCCCACCGATTGTGGGTGGCTTGGCGCTTGCGGCCGGGGCCGTCTTGCTCGCAATCGGGTCGAAACAAAAGGCATAGCAGGCCCGAATGTTATAAAAAAATAGTCAAATTGAAACCGGTATTACACGCTTGGGACATTTGTTAAGCCGTCCTGAACGCAAGTCTGAATTTGGCTGGGTGACCTTCGATCCTCTTGGGAGAAAGGTCGCTGCTCTCGCAGGCATCTTCCGCACCGCAATCTTTAATTTCAAAAATGACTATGAGTCACACTCCGACAATTCTTGTCCCTAATCTGGAAGAGCCGATACGCTCCGAGCTGTTCAGTTTGGAACGTCTCGAGCAACACGCAGAAAGCCTTGCAGCAGCGCAGGTCGTATTGCCGAAAACGACTCGCGGACGGCCGCTGATTCCGCGGGTCATGGAAAACGGACGCGTGCTGCTCACTTCCTATCGGTCGATCGCCCGTGCAATTCAAGAAGAACATGCGATTACACCCGCAGCAGAGTGGCTGGTCGATAACTTCCACATCGTCGATGAACAACTCCGCGAGATCCAGGATGATCTGCCCAAAGGCTATTACCGCAAACTGCCCAAGCTTGCCTCGGGTCACTTGGAAGGCTATCCCCGCGTTTTCGGAGTCGCGTGGGCGTATGTGGCTCACACAGACAGCCGGTTTGACCCAGAGGCGCTGCGCAGTTTCGTAACCGCATATCAGCGCGTGCAACCGCTCACGATTGGAGAACTTTGGGCAGTGGCCATCACCCTGCGCGTCGTGTTGGTGGAAAATTTGCGCCGGATGGCGGAGCGGATGGTAAGCAGCAGGGCGGCCCGGCGAGAAGCCGATGCATTGGCCGATAGCCTGCTTGGTCCCGGCGGACAATCGGCAATCCTTCCTGCCCTCGACCGCCTTGAGAAGGCCCCTTTGGATAAGGCATTCGCTGTGCAACTGGTCCAACGATTGCGGGACCTGGACCCCAAGGTCGGCCCCGTTCTGCTCTGGCTCGACCAGCGCCTGGCGGTCGGCGGAACCAGTGCCGATGAAATTGTTCATGCCGAACACCAGGAACAAGGGGCCATGAGCGTGTCGGTACGCAACATTATTACCAGCATGCGACTGATTTCCGAATTTGACTGGAAGGAGTTTTTCGAAAGCGTCAGTCTGGTGGACGAAGTTCTCCGCAAGGATACCCCGTTTGCCAACCTGGATTTTTCCACGCGGGACTACTACCGGCACGCCATCGAAGACCTTTCTCGCGGGTCGAGCCACTCCGAAATAGAAGTTGCCAAACGTGTCGTGCGCCGCGTTCAGCAGGAAATCAATAGTCCGCAGGAAGATCCACAAGGTGTCTGCCGGGAACGTCACGCCGAGCCGGGCTATCACCTGATCTCACGGGGACGCCTGGCCTTCGAGCGCGAACTTGGCTTTCACGTTTCATGGAAGCGCCGGCTGCTTCGTTTATATGTCCGGACGGCAGTGCCCGGTTATTTGGCCACCATTGCTGTGGTCACTGCGATCATCCTGGCGCTACCGCTGTGGCGTGTTCATGAACGGGGCATGGCTACAGGTGGCCTCTTGCTGCTTGGTTTTCTGGCTGCCGTCCCCGCCTCGGACTTGGCGATTGCTCTGATCAATCGTACGGTGATGAGTTTGCTCGGCCCGCGAAAGCTCCCCAGAATGGAACTGCGCTACGGAATCCCTGAGGAGTTACGGACGATGGTCGTCATCCCCACCCTGCTGACCACCGCAGTGGAAGTCGTTGAGCACGTCGAACGCCTGGAAGTCCATTACCTTGCAAATTCAGAAGGAGACTTACGATTTGCGCTGCTCTCGGATTGGCTTGACGCCCCGAGCGAGACTATGCAAGGGGACGATGGTCTGGTCGCAATAGCAAAGGACGGGATAGCACGTCTGAACAGGAAATATGGACCTGTTTTGGGCGGCGGCGACCGCTTTTTCCTCTTCCATCGAAAACGCGCGTGGAACCAGTGCGACAGAAAATGGATGGGCTGGGAACGCAAGCGAGGGAAACTGCACGAACTGAACCAGCTCCTGCGCGGTTCGACGAGCACCACATTTCTGACTATCGGCGGTCCCCTCCCGGCTAATCTCACGGACGTTCGCTACGTGATAACGCTCGATGCGGACACGCGCCTTCCGCGGGGAGCAGCCGCTCGCCTTGTGGGCACAATGGCTCATCCACTCAATCGGCCAAGGTTCAGCGCTCGCGATGGGCGCGTAGTTGAGGGATATGCAATCGTCCAACCGCGCATTACTCCTTCGCTGCCCATTGACCATCAGAGTTCGATTTCACAACGAGTCTTTTCCGGTCCCGGCGGCATCGATCCGTACTCAGCGGCTGTTTCGGATGTTTACCAGGATTTGTTCCAGGAAGGGTCCTACACCGGAAAAGGCATTTACGATATCGATGCCTTCGACGCGGCGTTAGCCGGCAAGGTGCCGGAAAATGCCCTTTTGAGCCATGACCTCTTTGAAGGTATTTTCGCGCGGGTCGCCCTGGCCACAGACATTGAGTTATTCGAAGAATTCCCCGTCACTTACGAAGCCGTTGCGGCGCGCCAAAACCGGTGGACTCGCGGAGATTGGCAACTGCTGCCCTGGCTTTTCGGACACAGTCATCGTGACAATGGAAAACAGAGTCCAACCAGGATTCCAATAATTGGCCGTTGGAAGATGCTCGACAACCTGCGGCGCAGCCTCTCAGCACCCGCCACACTTCTTACTTTGGTTCTCGGCTGGGGTCTGCCGCGGACTTCCCCTTGGGTATGGTCGCTGTTCATTCTCGCAATAATTGCAATTCCTGCACTCCTGCCGTTTTTTAGTGGACTCCGCCCGCATCGAAAAGGCATCTCCCTGAGAAGCCATTTTCGCGGCGTGGTCAACGATTTGGAATTGGGCGTATCGCAAATTGGCTTGACTCTTACATTCCTGGCATTCCAGGCGTGGCTGATGAGTGACGCGATTCTGCGGACGCTGGGACGCGTGTTTATCACGCATAGGAACTTGCTGGAGTGGGTGACGGCGGCGCAGTCTAAATTTTCGGGCAACTCGAAGCTTTCCGGAATCTATTGGCGTATGGCCGGTGGTGTTGCGGTGGCGCTTGTATCCATCGCAGTTCTGGCTTATGGGCACTCACGAGCTTGGATTGCCGCGACCTCGGTTATTGCACTTTGGCTTGCAGCTCCAGCCGTCGCACTCTGGATCAGCCGTTTGCCGCAATCTCAAAAAGAAAACCGGTTGTTGGTGGCCGACGCGAACGCTTTCCGTTTGATTGCGCGCCGGACCTGGCATTTCTTTGAGACGTTCGTTTGCAATCAGGACCACGCGCTTCCTCCGGACAATTTTCAGGAGACGCCTAAGCCCGTTGTCGCCCACCGAACTTCCCCGACAAATATCGGGTTATACCTTCTCTCCACGGTTTGCGCGCGAGACTTCGGGTGGATAGGCACCCTGGAATCAGTCGAGCGGCTCGAAGCCACGCTGGCCACTTTAAATCAGATGGAACTATTCCACGGGCATTTATACAACTGGTATGACACCCTCGATCTGCGCCCGCTCGAACCCAAATATGTTTCGACCGTGGACAGCGGAAATCTCGCCGGACATTTATTAACCCTCGGCAATAGTTGCCGGGAGTTAATGGAAAAGGCATCCGTTGGACCGCACCTTCTCTCCGGATTGAACGATACAGGCCGCCTTCTACGAGAGAGGCTTCTCAAAATTGCCGACCCGGCGCGAACACATCTCGTAACGCGGAAGCAGCTTATTAATTCCGTGAACGCGATGTTGAATTCGCTCGATCCTATGCCCTTGGATTCCATGGAATGGGCGATCCGCTTCAAGGAGTTAAGCGCCCACGCTCAGACTGTGGCGGACATAGCTCAAGTGTTGGAGCAGGAGCAGGGAGACCGTCTCGAATCTGAAATGAGCATATGGGCCGATGCATTGAAGGCTTGCGTCGAAAGCCACAGCCGCGATTTGGAAATCCTGATTCCGCTGGCACGCCTGAATTCAGAAGACATCAGGGGACTGGGCAAAGATTTTCGAGACCAGGCGCCGGAATGGTTGGCGATCGAACAGTCACTCCGCTCCATTCCCCTATTGGCGGATGCACCTGACAAATTCGACTCTATTCTCTCTGAAGTTTCCGTATTGCGTGCGCGACTGGTGAATAATCACCTAGCTGACCCCGGCGCCATCCGGCGGATCGATGCGTTGGCCGAAGCGTTGAAGCGATCTGCCGCGGAGGCGATTGCGCTAATTCGCCGCCTTTCCACCATCGTCAAGACTGCAGAGCGAATGGTACAGGCGATGGATTTCGGATTTCTGTTTGACAGTACGCGCAAGCTCTTTTCGATCGGCTATCGCGTAGCGGACGGGACCCTGGATTCCAACTGTTATGACATGCTCGCATCGGAAGCGCGCCTGGCAAGTTTTGTTGCCATTGCGAAAGGCGAAGTCCCGTCATCGCACTGGTTTCACCTGGGCCGCTCGCTCACGCCAGTGGATCGCGGATCTGCGCTGATCTCCTGGTCGGGCTCCATGTTTGAATACCTGATGCCCGCGCTTGTGATGCGTTTTCCTGAAGGAAGCCTGTTGAGCCAGACCTACGAACTGATTGTGCAGCGGCAAATTCAATATGGCGGGGAGCTGGGCACGCCCTGGGGAGTTTCGGAATCGGGATTCAATGCGCGCGACCTCAACCTCAACTATCAATACTCCAGCTTCGGCGTGCCCGGACTGGGACTCAAGCGAGGTCTCGGCGAGGATGTAGTGATCGCACCATATGCCACTGCGCTTGCCGCGATGATTGATCCGGTGGCGGCCCTGCAAAATTTTCGTCTACTGGAAGACGCCGGCGGAAATGGTAAGTACGGGTTTTATGAAGCGCTCGATTATACAAGCACGCGCCTTCCGGAAGGCGAGACGGTCGCCGTTGTGCGTACGTTCCTGGCACACCATCAGGGAATGTCGTTAATTGCTATTGCAAACTTATTGAATGACGGCGCGATGCGCAGCCGTTTTCACATCGAGCCCATGGTGCAGGCGACCGAGCTACTTTTGCAGGAGCGCACCCCGCGGGACGTACTGGTTGCTCGGCCTCGCGCAGAAGAAGTATCTGCCACGGCCCTGGTCCGCGAGCTGGTCCCGCCTTCCACGCGGCGTTTTACCACTCCACACAGTTCCATTCCACGGACGCATCTGCTTTCCAACGGCAAATACGCCGTAATGCTGACCACAGCTGGCTCAGGATACAGCCGTTGGCGGGACATCGCGGTCACAAGGTGGCGCGAGGATGCCACACGCGACTGCTGGGGCAGCTATTTGTTTCTACGCGATGAACAGACAGGTGAAGTCTGGTCTGCCGGCTACCAACCGAGCGGCGTCGAACCCGACTCTTACGAAGTCACGTTTCACGAAGACCGCGCCGAATTTATCAGACGCGACGGCTCGCTGACCACGACGCTTGACGTCGTAGTCTCCCCTGAGGATGACGCGGAAGTCCGGCGAGTCTGCATCACAAATCTGGGCATGCGTGCGCGCGTAATTCAGGTTACTTCCTACGCCGAGGTCTGCCTGGCGCCGCAGGCTGCCGATGAGGCTCATCCGGCGTTTTCGAATTTATTTATTCAAACCGAATTTGTCCCCGAAGTCGCTGCGCTGTTGGCAACGCGACGCAGGCAATCCGAAAAAGAAACCGCGGTTTGGGCAGCGCATGTAGTGGCTGTGGAAGGCGAAACTGTCGGTGACCTGCAATTCGAAACGGATCGCTCGCGATTTCTAGGGCGCGGGCGCAATGTGCGCAACCCCATTTCCGTCATCGATGGACGCCCGCTTTCGAATACCGATGGCTCCGTGCTCGACCCGATCATGAGTTTAAGGAGGACCGTAAGGATTCTGCCCGGGACCACGGCGCGCGTGGTCTTCTCCACGATTGTCGCTCCAACCCGTGAGCAGGCCATTGAACTGGCGGATAAGTATCGCGGACCGACGACTGTGGAGCGCACACTGGCGTTAGCGTGGACACAGGCTCAAGTGCAGCTCCATCACATGGGTATCGATCTTGAAGAAGCCCATCTATTTCAGAGTCTGGCAAACGCCGTACTCTACTCCGACGCTTCTTCCCGGCCAGCTTCCGATGTATTGGGCCGCAGTACGCTGGAGCGTTCCGCGCTATGGGCCCATGGAATTTCCGGCGATTTGCCCATTGTCCTGGTGCGCATCGATGAATCGGAAGATATTGAAATTGTACGGCAAATGTTGCGTGCACATGAATACTGGCGCATGAAACAACTATCCGCCGATCTCGTGGTAATTAATGAAAAGTCCTCCTCGTACGCCCAGGAGTTGCAGGTCTCTTTGGAGGGACTGGTGCGGGGCAGCCGCTTGCGGCTCTCCCCGAATACTACCAATTTGCGCGGCAGCATTTTCCTGTTGCGAGCGGAACTCATCTCTCCACAGGAACGGGCGATGCTTCAGACCGTTGCCCGGTCTGTGTTGCTCAGCCGGCGGGGCACTTTGTCTGAGCAAGTCACGCGATCTCAGCGTGCGGAAACTTTGGGTCCATTCATCCCGCGACAACGTCGCGCGGTAAAACGCCAGAACGTGCCGCTCCCTCAGAGGAACCTGGAATTCTTCAACGGCCTCGGTGGATTTGCGGATGGAGGCCGCGAATATGTGACGGTCCTGGAAGAAAGTTTGCGGACACCAGCGCCGTGGATCAATGTGATCACGAATCCATCTTTTGGTTTCCTCATTTCGGAATCCGGCTCAGGCCATACGTGGTCGATCAACAGCCGGGAAAATCAACTCACACCGTGGTCGAACGATCCCGTTACCGACCTTCCCGGAGAAGCCATCTATATCCGCGACGAGACCTCCGGGGAAATATGGAGTCCCACGGCGCTACCGATTCGCGACGAAACTGCTCCCTATATTGCCTGCCACGGCCATGGATACAGCCGATTCCATCACGGGTCCCACGGAATTCTGACGGAGTTGCTGCAATTCGTGCCGTCTGCAGACCCGATCAAGATTTCCCGGCTCACTCTGAAAAATGATTCCGGCCGCGTGCGGCGTCTTACCATCGCTGCGTATGCCGAATGGGTGTTGGGAAATTCACGCAGCTCGTCGGCGCCATATCTTGTTACGGAGATCGATTCGAAAACAGGAGCGGTCTTTGTGAGAAGCGCATGGGGAGGAGAATTCGGCGGTCGAATCGCCTTTGCGGATCTTGGCGGCAGGCACACGTCGGTCACCGGCGACCGTACAGAATTTCTTGGCCGCAACGGAGCGCTGGATCGCCCCGCAGCGCTGGAGAGTGGCGGCCCACTTTCCGGGAAGGTAGGAGCAGGGCTCGATCCGTGCGCTGCTTTACAAACCGTTATTGAACTGCGTGCCGGTGCAACCGCGGAAGTCGTGTGGTTCTTGGGCCAGGCGGAAAACAGGGAGAAGGCTCGCGAGTTAATCACCCGATATCGCGCGGCGAAACTGGACGCCATCCTCTCCGAGGTCACGGGACAATGGGACAAGGTTCTGAATGCCGTACAGGTCAACACACCCGATCCGGCCATGAACCTTTTGATGAATCGCTGGCTGCTCTATCAAACGCTGGCGTCGCGTATCTGGGCGCGCGCAGCTTTCTATCAACTGAGTGGTGCGTACGGATTTCGCGACCAACTACAGGACGGGATGGCTTTGTGCATTGCCAAACCCGAAGTCACTCGCGAGCATTTACTGCGCGCAGCCTCACGGCAATTTGTCGAGGGTGACGTTCAGCACTGGTGGCATCCGCCGTCGGGGCGTGGCGTGCGAACCCGCATCTCTGACGACCTTCTCTGGCTGCCTTATGCTGTCGTCCAATTCATGGAAGCGACAAGCGATACAGATGTGCTCGATGAAGTCGTGCCATTTTTGGATGGAGCCATGCTGGCCGAGGGACAAATCGATTCCTATTTCGAGCCTCGTGTTTCTGAGACACGCGCGACGCTGTTTGAACATTGCGCGCGCGCATTGGACCGAAGCCTTGCCGTGGGCAGCCACGGATTGCCACTAATCGGCACGGGCGACTGGAACGATGGAATGAATCGAGTTGGCGAGCATGGTAAAGGAGAAAGCGTTTGGCTCGGCTGGTTCCTGCATACGATTCTTTGGGAGTTCTCCAAAGTTGCGGATTCGCGCGGTGAACACGGACGAGCTGAGGCCTGGCGTCTCCATGTGAGCGCATTGAAAGCGGCACTCGAACGCGACGGCTGGGATGGCGAATGGTATCGCCGCGCATATTTTGACGATGGCACGCCGTTGGGCTCAGTCGAAAACGATGAATGCAGGATCGACTCGATCGTACAGTCCTGGGGAGTTATGAGCGGCGCTGCCGAACCCGCCCGCGCAGCGCGCGCCATGGGTGAAGTGGACCGCCAACTGCTGCTCCGTCCCGAGGGACTGATGCTCCTCTTTAAGCCGCCTTTTGAAAACACTCAGCACGATCCGGGTTACATCAAAGGTTACGTGCCTGGGATCCGTGAAAATGGAGGCCAATATTCCCATGCCGCAGCCTGGACGGTGATCGCCTTCGCGGCGCTCGGCGACGGCGATAAGGCCTACGATATGTTCCGTATGCTGAATCCTATACCGCGTACCTTGTCTCGTGCCAACGTTCAACGCTACAAAATAGAGCCCTATGTTGTTGCAGGCGATGTGTACACCGAACCTCCCCATGTCGGGAGAGGGGGGTGGACCTGGTACACCGGTTCGGCAGGTTGGCTCTATCGCGCTGGGCTGGAATGGATTTTGGGATTCCGCGTCCACGGGGCGATGCTTTCCATCGATCCGTGCATCCCCCGAAACTGGCCTAGTTACTCCATCAATTTCCAATATTTGTCGGCCACTTATCAGATCAAGGTGGAAAATCCCTCCGGTGTCTCTCGCGGCGTGGCGTCAATCAATCTGGACGGCAATGCACTCGATAGACACGCAAATATTCCGCTAACAGACGATGGTAAGATGCATCAAGTCAACATCGTGATGGGCTAACGGGGACGAGCCGCCAATCCGGAACTGGTTTCACTATGCGTTCAAAAGTGCGCAGAAATCTGGCAGAAAACTGGAGTACAGTAATGAACTGAGGGCAACCTTTCATGCAGATCTCACAAGCAACTGGACGGACTTTTTGGGTCGCGTGCCTGCTGACAGTTTCGTTTTTCGCGCCGGGCTCTTTTGCATCGCCACAGTCTCCTAACAGCGTGGAAATTCCCGTCGTGAAAGGCGGGGCAGGCTCATGCAGCGCCGATTTCGTGGTGAGCGACGCATCCGGAAAAGGCATCTACAATGCCAAGATCGTCATTCAATTAAAGTACGGATTCATGGGCCTTCATCGGCTGGATGCGACGGTCAGCACGAATTTTGATGGCAAGGCGCGCATCGAAGGCCTGCCGGAACAAATCAAGAAATCGGCTGAGTTCACGGTCTCCCACGGTGAGCAGAGCAAGTCTCTGCCATTCGATCCCGCAGCAGAATGCCAATCGCAACACGAAATCACCCTTAACGAAAAGTAAGGGCAGTTTCGGACCATCCCGATTCAGGACACAATTCTTCGCGTTAAGCTAGACCCAATCTTGTTTCTCGCCGAAGTTATTGACGGAGAGCATATCTGAGGCTTGGTGTCCCATATTGAATCATGCATCGATTGACGACCTCTCCGAGTATTCGCCCGATGCTCAAGGGAGGGCTGCCGTGACTATGACTCAGAGCAATCCGAATAGGAAACCTCGCCTCCATTTAAAATCTCGCCAAAGGTCAGCTTCCACTACTAATTCATAAATCAGCACGGTTCTTTTCGCTCGACCGTGTTCAATTTTTCATGTGAATATCGCAAATAAGAGTGTAGAAGATATGCGTTGCCTGTGTTCAGCGACGGAACAACTTTAATTTTCGTTGGGAGGAATGCGATGCAACGGTACCTCAAAAACATTCTGGCCATCGGGCTGCTGGTGGCATGCCTGTTGGGAACTTCCGCGCGCAACGCGCAGGCGCAAACCCAAAACTCGACGGCAGCAACTGCGGCGGACTACCCTAAATGGAAAGACCAGATGAAAACGTGGGGGCAGTGGGGTCCGGACGACCAGCGCGGGATGAGCAACCTGATCACTCCGGAAAAAACTCTTAGCGCGGTCAGGCTGGTTAAAGACGGAATTGTGGTCTCACTGGCGCACCCAGTGCCGCAGAAGGCTGACCCGGAAGTGGCCGAAGGTTCGGTGTTCCAACGCACGACAAACCACATCACCGAAAACGGAACCACCGATACCTATTCCGTCAGCTATCACGGTTTGGATGTGTCCCACATGGACGCGTTCTGCCACTTCTTCGAAGGCGGGAAGATGTATAACGGCTTCCCTACTGCGGACAACCTGACGCCCGAGACCGGATGCAAAAAAGACAGCATCATGGCCTGGAAGGATGGCGTCGTTACTCGCGCCGTCCTTTATGACATGCCGCAGCTGAAAGGCGTGGATTGGATCGAGCCAGGGACGCCGATTACTCGCGCCGATCTGGAAGCGTGGGAGAAAAAATCCGGAGTGAAGGCCGGGCCGGGCGATGTGATTCTGCTCTACGTGGGGCGCTGGAAACGAAAAGCAGCGAAGGGGCCTGTAACGGGCGCGGCTCCGGGCTATCATCCGGACGTCATCCCCTGGATCAAAGAGCGAAAAGTCGCATTCATCGGCCACGACGGCAATATTGAATGGAATCCCAGGCCCGGATGGGGGCCTGAACAAGGCATTCTGGTGAATCCCGTCCACCTGGCGGTGCTTAATTGGATGGGCGTATCGATCATCGAAAATCTTGATCTGGAGCAGGTCGCTGAGACTGCGCGACGCCTGAAACGCTACGAATTTATGCTGACGTTCGCGCCGCTGCCGGTGGAAGGCGGAAGCGGGTCGCCGCTAAATCCACTTGCGATTTTCTAACTGAATGGAAATAAGGAAGCTTCGGTCCGAGGGCCAATAATTGGATTTAAATTGGAAATAGTGTCGAGGTCTTTTCCGGTCCAGCGAGCGTTTTCAATTGTCCGCCCCACAAATCGCGTACAGTTTCAATAGTGGCCGGGCCATGACCGGCGTAGTGATTGTTCGCGTAGGCGAATATCTGAATCTTTCTCTTGTGGATCGATTTTAGCAGCTTGACCCACTCGACCAGCTCCGCGCCGCGATCGACGATCGTTTTGTCCCAGACCTTGGTTTGCTCCTCGATGCTCTTCCGGTCTCCGAGCCAGCGCACATACGTGAAGTCCGTCGTAATCGGATCGAGCTTCTCGAACCACTGCGCGGGACGGGGCATCCATGCCTGATCGATCAATGCCAACGCCACGCCGCGCGAGCGCAAAGCCTCTACAAATTGTGGGGTTACCCAGGTTTTATTTCGAATTTCGACGGCAAATCTGTAGCCTTTGGGGAGCTTCTTCAGAAACGGAATCAGCAGGGCGAGAAAGTCCTGTACGCCGGCGAACGCTTTTTTATTGAAATACCCGAATTGAAAAAGTGAAGGCCCGAGTTTTTCTCCCAGCGCGTCCATGACTTTCAGGAATTGATCCAACTCCTCATCGCAATCCCGCAAGACCTTTTCGTGCGTGATCGTTCGGGGAACTTTCGCGGCGAAAAGAAAACCCGGCGGCGTTTTCGAATACCAGCCCTTTACTGTGGAAAGGCTGGGCGACCTGTAGAACGTGCTGTCCACCTCGACTGTATCGAACTGCGTGGCGTAGTAGCTGAGGTATACGCGCTCGGGCAATCCCTGCGGATAAAAAGTTCCCGGCCAGCCTGCGGCTGTGAAGGCGGATGTCCCCAGGCGAATCGTGGCGTTCTCCGGCATTTGATGTCCATTGTATCGAGGCACACGGAAGGTAAAAAGCGCTCTTTGCATCCGGCCGTGGCTGCGGAAATTACAGATTCTGGACGACGGTGGCTTCACGGCAAGAGCATTCGCCAGAAATCTGCAATCGGAGCGCTGCTATGTTAGAATCCGCTCGAAAAATTCCTTCTGTCCCCGGCTCTACGGAAAGGTAATTTCGCATGGCGCATGACGTCTTCGTCAGTTACGCATCGGGCGATAAGCCGGTTGCCGATGCCGTCTGCGCCAAGCTCGAATCCAGCGGCATTCGCTGCTGGATTGCGCCGCGCGACGTGTTGCCCGGCATCCACTACGGCGAAGCGATCATTGACGCCATACACGAATGCCGCATCATGGTGCTCGTTTTTTCCGCAAAAGCGAATTTGTCCAGCCACATTCCGAAAGAGATCGAACGGGCAGTCAGCTCCGGCGTTACCGTCATGCCTTTGCGCATTGAAGATATAGCGCCAGCCAAATCGCTTGACTACTTTATTGGCAGCGTGCATTGGCTCGACGCCCTGACGCCGCCGCTTGAGGTCCACCTCCAGAAGCTGGCTGCCAATGTTCAGACGCTGCTGTCGCGCGGCGTGAAAGATGCGGAGGTAGTCTCTCGGCCGGCGATGGCATCGCCGATTACGCCACCCACCGCGCACACCGCGCCGCATCCGGCAAGGCCTGCGTGGACAAACCCTGTTATCGGCGTTCTGATCGCGGTCATTCTGATACTCGGCTCGTTGATGTTTTGGTCTAAATCTCGCGGCAGCGTTTCCAATTCACAAACTGTCGCGCAAACTGCGACGCAAACCGCTGCGAACGTTCCGTCCGCACAATCGATCCTGCCTGCGGCGGCAATGCCAATGCCGAGGAACGATGCGCCAGTCAGTTCGCCGCCCGCGACTCCCGCCGCATCCGCTCCAATTGCGCCGAAGAAAAACATCGCCCCCGCATCTCCACCTGCCAAAAGCCAGACCCACCTCAGTTACGTGATCGGTTCAACGGTGAAGCTCGAACAATTGATCGGAGATGAAGATAAGGAGCGCAATCAGCCGACGCGCAACCAGACCTTCACGCGATACGGCTTGCAGGGCAGCGACCTGGGCTATTCCTTCGAACATCAGGGGCGCGCCTACTTCCTGTTCGGGATCACCGTTGGCCGTTTTCCGCGTTCGCTAGGGACAATTGCAATGGCCGAAGCGTCCGATCCGGAAGCCGGCGTGGCGCTGAATTTTCTGACCGCCGGCAACCGCTATCTTGCAGTAGAGCCGTCTGACGACGTCCACAAATCTCGGCGCAATCCGATCGGCGCCATCGAAGAACCTGTGTCAGGAATCAGTCTGGGTGACCGGATGTACGTGGCGATCATGAACAGTCATCCTCTGGACCGGACAGTGGACAGCACCGTGCTCACAAGGTTCAGCGCGCCGGAAACGTTTCAACCACTTCGCACGGTCTCCCAATTGCCTGGTGGACATTTCATCAAGATGTCTATGCACGCAGAACCGTCCTCGATCACGGGGCTTCCGCCGGGCGGTCCTTATGTCCTTGTTTGGGGTACAGGCGAATATCGAATGAGCGATGCCTCCCTTTCGATTGTTCCCGTGGCGGAATTCGAAAGCGGCAAAGGAACGCGCTACTTCGCGGGATTGGATGCTACTGGCGCTCCCACCTGGAGCGATAACGAATCGGATGCCAGGCCGGTCGTGAAAAAGGGCACCCTCGGCGACCTCTCGGTCACCTGGTGCAAAGACCTCGGTCTTTGGCTGATGACTTACGACAGCCGGGAGCCGACCGTCGGCATCGAGTTGTCTTATTCCCGCACGCCCTGGGGACCGTGGAGCGAGCCGCAAATCGTGTTCAACGCAATGCGCGACGGCGCTCTGGGGAAATTTATTCACAACCCATTTTTGAAAAAGGACGATGGGCTCGCCGGTCCGGTCCGGGGAGCCAAGAACCAGGGCGACCCCTCGACCGTTCGCGGCGGCGCTTATGCTCCTTACGTTGTCGAGCGATGGACCCGGGTGCAAGGGGCCGAACTCAGCATTTATTACGTCCTTTCCACGCTCAATCCCTATGTCGTCGTCCTTATGAAGTCACGCCTGAAAGTCGATTAAGACAAGAATGCGTCCACACGAGAACGCCTTCCGGACATCGGAATGAATTTCACACATAAAGAGCCACAATCCTCCGTCAAGTTGCCTCTTGTTTTAGCGATCGGATTCAGCGGCCACCGCCAGCTTCAGGATGAAACAAAATGCCGTGAGGCCATTCGAAACGTGCTCAAGGATTGGAAGACGCGCGTTCCAGGAGCGGTCTATGGCGTATCGTCTGCGGCTGAAGGCGGTGATTTGCTCTTCGCTGAGACTTGCCTGGAGTTGAAAATTCCGATCAGGATTTTCCTGCCTTTCCCGAAGGAAATGTTTCGCGATGATTTTGACGATGCCACGTGGAAACGCGCGGAGCGTGCGATGGCTGCTTCGTTGACGGTGGAAGTCAAGGGAGGGAGCCAGAAATCCGCTGAAGGTTATTACGAGTGCAGCATTGAGACCGTTCAGCAGAGCGAGCTGCTCATTGCCTTATGGGACGGAAAGCAGGCCCGCGGTATGGGCGGGACAGCGGACGCGGTGAATTTCGCTTTGCAACTGGGTCGGCCAATTGTTTGGATTAACAGCGAGACGTGTGCGGTGCAGTATCTAAACGAGAGCAAGGAGTTATTGCGCGATCCGGAAATGGAATTTCTGAATGGACTGCCGGATAGTGCAGCCAATCTCCCGGTAAAGACTCCTCAGGATCTTGCGCGGGCGTGGTTTGCAAAAGTTGACGAAAAAGCCAGCCAGGTTGCTCCGCAGTTCCGCCGCCTTGCCGCTATTCCCATTTTTTGTACAGCTGCCGCAGCGCTGCTGAGCGGGAGAACTGCTTTCACGGGCGAGGCCGTAATCTGGTTGTGGATGGGCACCGCTTTCGGGCTCATGGCGGCTGCGCTGCCATTCGTTGTGAGGCTGACGCACCGTCAGACCACCTGGACGCGTGTTCGAACCGCCGCGGAAATTTGCCGGTCCTGTCTGGCGCTCTGGCATACGCCAGCACTCTATGACGTGGTGGGACCAGAAGTCGTGCCTGAACTGGCGGGCATGCTGACGTCTCTGAACTTCCTGAAAATGTCGGATCAGGGCTCTCGACAGAGCAGTCTCGATGAGTTTAAACGTTCCTATCGTGCTGACCGCGTGCAGAATCAGATTGCTTATTTCTCCCGTCACGCAGCCCAGGCGGCAAAAGCGGTTCACAGATATAAAATTTTCATCTGGACTATTGGCATTCTGGCCGGCGGCGTCAACCTGTGGATTCTGTCGAACGCGCACGGATTTCGCGTGTGGATGCCGGGACGCTGGAAGCCGGAACTGGCATTCGCCTCGGCCGCTTTTTTTCAGCTCGCCACAGTAGCCGGCGCATTGCTGGTTGTGAATGACTATGAAAGACGCCGCGATCGCTACCGCGAATTGCATCGAATGCTGACGCAATGGGACGAGCAACTGGAACTATCCGAAACGTGGACAATCGTGTTGGGGATCGCTTCGAAGGTGGAAAAAGCGCTGCTGGCGGAATTGATCGAGTGGAGATCGCACATTCGAAACCGGAAATTGCCGCAAAAGTGACGTGGGGAACCACGGCCCAGAAACAATTGGCCGCTGCCAGCAGGTCGGTGTATAAGAACGGCTATCCTGACGTATCAATTCGAATGCGAGATTAACCTGGGGATTCCACAATGAAAAAAAGAATACTATTGTTCGCGGCCTGTTTGGCCCTTGTCATGGGTAGTTTGCGGGAAGCCCGCGCTCAAAGCGAGATCACACTAATCGCGCCGGGCAGCTCCAAATCTGCAATGGACAAACTGATCCCGGGGTTCGAAAGCAAGACCAGTTACAAGGTAAAGATGACCAACGGCACTGGCCTGGTGATCAAGAAACTGGTGCTGCAGGGCGACGGGTTTGACGTGGCCGTCGTTCAGCCCCCTGTTCCGGACGTGCTCGCATCGGGGAATGTGGTCACCAGCAGTCAGAGGCCACTCGCTACCGTCGCCATCGGAGTGGTGGTAAGGAAGGGCGCTCCCAAGCCCGATATCTCGACTCCCGAAGCGGTCAAGCGGACTTTGCTCGCGGCCAAATCCATTACTTATCCGGACCCGGCAATGGGGTCGGCGTCCGGCGCGAGCTTTACCGAGACGCTGAAGAAGCTCGGCATTTTTGAACAGGTTTTCCCGAAGGTGAAACTGGCGCCGAGCGGCATCGCTGCGTTGGCGACGGTCGCAAAGGGCGGTGCCGAGATTGACATCTCATTTCTGAGCGAAGTAAGTGACCCGGGTGTAGAGCTGGTCGGCGCTCTTCCAGTGGAAATTTCGACTCCGACTGGTTTTGTGGGCTTCGTTGCCAGTCATTCGAAAAGTGCGGAAGCCGCGAAGGCGCTTTTGGACTACCTTTCATCCCCCGATGCCGCGCCTATCTATACCGCGCAAGGATTCAGGCCCGGCGCCAGGTAGTTCCATCGAAACCGCCAAGCGATAAGGAGCAAGAGTGATGAAAAGAAGTGCGCTTTCGATAGTCATGGTTGCAGCTCTAGTCCTGATCGGCTCGTGCCCGGCACAGTCGCAGACTGAGATTTCGATCATAGCGCCGGGCAGCGCGAAAGCGGCATTGGATGCCTTGATCCCGGGGTTCGAAAGTAAAACTGGCTACAAGATTAAATCGAGCGGAGGCAACGGCATCGAGACCAAGAGGCGAGTGGTTCAAGGGGAGGCGTTCGACGTTCCAATCCTTCAGTCGCCTCTTGAGGATGTAATCGCCTCGGGAAATGTTGTCGTCGGCACTCAGACAGTGCTGGCAACCATGCCCGTGTTCGTCGCTGTTCGAAAAGGCGCGGCTAAACCCGACATCTCGACGGCCGAGGCGGTCAAACGGATGTTTCTTGCGGCAAGAGCCGTGTCTTATCCGGGCGCGGCGCTTGGCGCGGGTGTGGGAATCAGCATCGACGAGTCGCTGAAGAAGCTCGGGATTTTCGAGCAGGTACAAGCGAAGAGTAAACAGACGCGAACTGGCGGCGCGGCGATGGCGCTGGCCGCGAGCGGCGAAGTCGAAGTTGCCCTGACGTTCCTCAACGAAATAAGCGATACCGGCGTCGAAGTGGTGGGGCCTTTACCGCTCGAAGTTTCCACGCCGACTGCGCTGGTGGGATTCGTCTCGACCCATGCGAAAGACCCTGCGGCATCGAAAGCCTTTTTGGAGTACGTCTCATCGCCCTATAGAGCAGCAATATATACGGCGCACGGGTATAAGCCGGGGCACTAAACGATTCGATTTGCGCGCGCAAGGAAAGGTAAGCGTCATGAAGAAACGTGCGTTTGCGATTGCTGTCGTACTCGCTGCGGCACTGAGCGTCGCAGGAACGGCTCATACTCAGAATGAGATTACGGTTATCGCTCCAGGGAGCGCGCGGGCTGCGCTGGAAAAACTTCTTCCGGGATTCGAAGAAAAAACCGGCTACAAGGTGATCGCTACAATCGGTACAGGAATCGGAACCAAGAAACAGATTATTCAGGGTGAAGCGTTCGACGTGCCCATCATGCAATGGCCGCTGGACGAAGTCCTCGCCTCGGGAAACGTGGGCGTCGCCAGCCGGACGCCAATTGTGACCGTATCTGCCGCCGTCTTTATTCGAAAGAGCACTCGCAAGCCTGACATCTCGACGCCCGAAGCCGTGAAACGGATGTTGCTTGCGGCAAAATCTGTGTCTTACCCAGATCCAGCGATCGGCGCGGCAGTGGGGCTCAGCATCAATGAGACTCTCCGGAAGCTCGGTATTTTCGAACAGGTGCAGGCGAAGAGCATCCTCAAATCAACCGGCGGAGCGTGCATGGCGCTGGTGGCCAGCGGCGAAGTCGAAATTGGGATGACGTTCCTGAGCGAAATTACCGATCCGGGCGTCGAACTGGTGGGAGTCCTGCCACTCGAGATTTCGAAACCGACGGCTTTGGTGGGATTTGTTTCCACCCGCGCGAAAGACCCGCAAGCAGCGAAGGCACTGCTGGAATATCTTTCGTCACCCGACAAAGCGGAGAGTTATAAGGCGTTGGGGTACAACCCGGGCGGCTGATTGGGTTCATAGGGGACCTGATGCTCGGCAGTATCCCAAATTAAGGTTGATTCCAGTTGTTGGGGTTGAAACCTGGGAACGCCAATCTCCCGATTGGCGTGTTGTGCCTCCCTACCGTCGCCAATCGGAAGATTGGCGTTCCCAGGCTGGGCTCCAAAGTCGTAGCTCCGAGTTTCACTAAAGACATTTCTCTAAATTGGGAAACTACCTGAAGCTCAGCCTACTTTCCTTTCATACCCTCAATGGCAACGCTCTCCGGCGCTATGACCACATTATCGAAGGCCTGATTTTCCCTGGGGCTGCAAATGTACTCCCGAAAATTTTCCATGGGGGCGCGATGGTAAAATTTCTTGAATCCCGGCCAGGATTTGTCGCCCCACGCTTTGGGATCGTAGTACGTCATCTCGATCACCATATTGTTCTTGTCCAATAGGCGAAAATGCTCGACCAGGCGGAAGGCTTCGCTCTTGGAATGGCCGATGAAGTGGGAAAGCATCGTCTTATCGTTGTAGCCGATTGTGTCCACCACCAGGTCGTTGCCCTCCCAGTGGGCCGTGGAGTCTCCCTCGTATGTCGGATCGATATCCTTGGGATGTTCGCGATCCATCCAGAACGTGCGCCATTCGCGATGGTATTCGAATAGCTGGAAGATTCGTTTCCCATCGGGCGCGGGGATGAATTCGATTTGCCCCAGGTAGGGCAAATCATAAATCGCCGGCGTGGACATCGGCTCGCAATCCTTGCCGGAGTATTCGCCATCGAGCTGGTTGGCAGGCACGCCATTTTGATCCGCGGAAAAACATGGGTCCTCGACGTTGGGGCAGATATGTCCCGGCCGATCCCAGCCGGGCAGGTGCGTCCCGGCCATCACCTCGTGCGTGATGGCTTTATACAGTAAATGTTGCTTTCCCCATTCCGTCAGAGTTGGTTCGGGTATCTTCTGATCGAACGTGCCGTAGTTTGTTTCGCCATGCGGCCCTTTGGCCTGCCCCGTGTCCGTGCGCCAGTTGTAACCGATCCACGTGCCGGTGAGATTGTGGGGATCGAATGACTGGGCCGCAGTTGCTCCGGGCTTTGCTGCTGCAGGAGCGCTCTGCGTCTGGCTGTTCAATCGTGGAGAGATGGACAACGCCGCAATCGAGGCAACGACGAAGAATAAATTTCGAATTCTCATCAAGTGCTCCCCGTGCTTTAGATTCGTTTGAAGCGATTATTCAGCGGCCTTCGGCTTGGGCAGTATGCGGCCATCGGGGAATACCACTTTAATGAACAGTCCCACATGCGGGTCGCCTTTACCAGGATGAAAATAGACTGTGACCTCGTCCCCCGCCTTAAACGTATCCGATTCGAAGCCCTGGTCCTTCAGTCCGTGCGCCGAACCGCTTTCCATGACCCAATGCTGGATTTCGCCGCTGTCGCCTTTGGTGTCAATCCCGATCTGGCCGTGTGGGTTGACCATCGCGAAGTAGCTGACCGTTCCCTTCATCGTGCGGGTGGATAGCATGTCGTAAGCCGCGTAGCCGTGGTGCGCCAGGACCGGCGTTGCAAGCATCAGGACAACAACGAACGCGAAAAAGAATCCGATCGCCTTGATTTTCATTTTGCACCGCCTATGGAACGATCGCTTGCCCGGAATGAACGCATTCTATTCGCATCGGCGGGAAGCGTCAATTGGGTTGACTATACTCCGATTCGTTTGCATTTATGCTGGTTTTCGCGGCTGAAATTATTGTAAATCGCGGCCTGCCATGCTACTGTCGCCTCGGTGAGCCAAGGTTACACATCCCGACCTGCACGATTGGCTTTACTCCAACCCTGACATCGTTCTAAGGAGCGACCATGAAGTCACAACTGAGAGTTCTTGCGCTACTCAGCGCGTTTATTTTGCTTGGCTCCGCCTGCCAAGGCGCAACTATTACCGGGACTGTGAAAGGCGTGGATGGCGCGCCGTTTCAAGGCGCCTTTGTCATGGCGACGAACACAAAAACCAGAATCACTGTGAACGTGCTGTCGGATGGTCAGGGACGCTACCGCATCGAACAGCTTCCCGCCGGGGACTATCGAGTGCAGATCAAGGCCGTCGGCTACACGGCCACACCTCAAAACGGTGTGACACTCACGGCGGACCAGAACACTTCGTTCGATTTTGCACTGCAGAAGGGCATCGTACGCTGGAATGAAATTTCCTTTTATCAGGCCATGCAACTGTTTCCTTCGGCGAAGGACAATGCCCTGCTGAACGAGCATTGCGAAACCTGCCACCTGTTTCAAAGCCGGTTCGCATCCGTGAGGCGCGATGCCGATGGCTGGAAGGACCGCGTGGCATTCATGCGGACAACCATGCAGGTGCACCTGTCCGACGGAGACGCCGACGAAATTGCGTCCTATCTCACCACCCTGTTCGGTCCGGATTCGGTGCTGCCGAAATCTCCCGCAGATATGCCCAAGTACAAGGACACCGTGCGCCCCTTCAGCAGCGACTCCACGAAAATCGTGTACGTCGAGTACGAAATGGCCAAACCGAACCTGATGCCATTCAGCGCCGCGCCCGATAAGGAAGGCAACCTGTGGATTCCGGACTTCGGGATCGCCAACCGAATTACGCGGCTCGACCCCAAGACCGGGCAACAAACTGAGTTCATGGTCCCCAACATCGGAACCGCCAGGGTTCATTCCGCCGTGCCCGCCCCCGACGGCACCGTGTGGCTGACCGAACAGGGCTCTAATAAGCTCGGTAAATGGGACCCCGTCACACAGAAGATCACCGAATATCAGGATAAGTATTTCCCCGGCAAAGAAGGGGACACGAACGGGGGACAGAAGCACACGCTGCGAATCGCTCCAAACGGAAAAGTGTGGGCCAGCGGCACTCCGTTGACGATGTTCGATCCAGAGACCGAAAAGTACACACGCTTCGAGGAAGTGCCCATGACGTACGACGTGAAAACGGCTAAGAACGGCGACGTTTGGTTCACGGCTCCGCGGACAAACAGTATTGGCAAAGTCGATGGCAAAACCATGAAAATCACGCAATGGACTTCACCGACGCCGAAGTCCTATCCCCGGAGGCTCGAACTGGACGCCGATGGCACCATTTGGTACGGCGAATTTACCGGCGGCAAACTCGGTCATTTCGATCCGAAGACCGAAACCTTCAAGGAATACAAGCTGCCGGGCCCCGATCCCACTCCATACGGGATGGGCATCGATGCCGATGGCAATATCTGGTACGACTCCCACCATCAGGATATGGTCGGAATGTTCAATCCCAAGACCGAAAAGATCACCGAATATCCGTTTCCCCACTCCGAACTCTGCATGAGGGAATTTTTCCTCGATAAGCAGGGGCGTATGTGGTACGGGACGAACCCGAACAATCGAGTCGGCTACTTTTATCTGACAGGCAAGAACGGCAGCACCATGGCATCGAACCAGTAGAAAAAACTGCGATCTCTTCGCGGGCGAACGGCTCAGGAGCATTGCCAACTCAGAGCCCTTTGCCCGCGTTTCTTTTCAAGCCGATTTCATTGCGCGAACTGCAACACGGACATCACCCATCATTATTGTCAAACACGGCCTGCCATGCTACTGTCGCCACGGTGAGCCAAGGTTCCGCGTTCCGACCTGTAAGACTGGCTTTACTCCAACCCTGACATGTTTTGAGGAGCAATCATGAAGTCCTATCTTCGAGTTCTAGCCCTGTTCAGCGCGGTTATTTTGCTGGGCTCCATCTGCCAGAGCGTAACCATTACCGGCACAGTGAAGGGCGTCGATGGCGCGCCGTTTCAAGGGGCGTTTGTCATGGCTCAAAACGCGAAGACAAAGATTACGGTCAACGTGCTGTCTGACGGTCAGGGGCGCTACCGCGTCGAACAGCTTCCCGCCGGGGAATATCGCGTGCAGATCAAGGCGGTCGGGTTCACCGCGGCCCCTCAAAATGGCGTGACACTTACGGCGGACCAAACCACTTCATTCGATTTCGCGCTGCAAAAGGGGACTGTGCGCTGGAATGAAATTTCTTTTTACCAGGGAATGCAGCTGTTCCCTTCGGCAAAGGGAAACGCCCTGCTCAGCAAGAACTGCGAGACCTGCCACCTGTTTCAAAGCCGTATCGCGTCCGTGCGGCGAGATGCCGACGGATGGAAGGATCGCGTCGAGTTCATGCGTTCGACCATGCAGGTAGGACTGACGGACCAGGACGCCGACGATATTGCGACGTACCTCACCAGCCTGTTCGGTCCGGATTCGGTGCTGCCGAAATCTCCCGCGGACATGCCCAAATATAAGGACACGTTGCGTACATTCAGCAACGACGCGATGAATATCGTGTACGTCGAGTACGAAATGGGAAAGCCGAACCTGATGCCGTTCAGTGCCGCTCCCGACAAGGATGGCAATGTGTGGATTCCGGACTACGGAATCGCCAACCGCGTCACGCGACTCGACCCCAAGACGGGGCAACAAACCGATTTCATGGCACCCAATATCGGAGCGGCCAAGATTCACTCGGCGGTGCCTGCGGATGACGGCTCGGTATGGATGGCCGAGCAAGGTTCGAACAAACTGGGGAAATGGGATCCTGCCACGCAAAAGATTATCGAATATCAGGATAAGTATCTCCCCGGAAGAGAAGGCGATCCCCGAGGAGGCTCAAAACACACGCTTCGAATCGCGCCGAACGGAAAAGTGTGGGCCACCGGCAACCCGCTAACCATGTTCGATCCTGAAACCGAAAAGTACACGCGGTTCGACGAAATAAAGCAGGCCTACGACGTGAAGCCCGCCCGGAATGGCGACGTCTGGTTCACCGTGGCGAACGAAAACAAGATTGGCAGAGTCGATGGCAAGACCATGAAAATCACCCTGTGGACGATGCCCACTCTGAAGTCCTATCCCCGCCGAATGGAACTGGACGCCGACGGAACCATTTGGATCGGTGAATTCGATGCCGGCAAACTCGCCCATTTCGACCCGAAGGCCGAAACCTTCAAGGAATACCCGCTGCCCGGTCCCGATCCCACGCCGTACGCAATGGGCATCGATGCCGACGGCAATATCTGGTATGACTCCCACCATCAGGACACCGTCGGCGTGTTCAATCCCAAGACCGAGAAGGTCACCGAGTATCCGTTTCCCCATTCTGAACTCTGCATGAGGGAGTTCTTCATGGATAAGCAGGGGCACATGTGGTACGGGACGAACCCGAATAATCGGGTTGGGTATTTTTATTTGGCTGGGAAGAAGGGCGGCATGACGGCGGCGAGGTAAAACTTTGTCTCGCGCAGAGACGCAGAGGCGCAGAGAGGGAAAAGAAAGTAGAGAATAAGAGAGAAAACAATAGATTATGAAAAAAGAAAAACGTTCTATGCTTTTATGACTTTCTCTTCTCTGCGCCTCTGCGTCTCTGCGCGAGACCATTCCGGAGGTTTTTCCTATGACGGAAAATGAAATTGGCACGATTCTGGTCGACACTGCGATCGAGATGCATCGCCACTTGGGGCCGGGGCTGCTGGAGTCGGTCTATGAGGTAGTCATGGCCTACGAATTAACCTTGCGGGGATTGGATGTGAAGCGCCAGGAACCAATTACAATCCACTATAAGCACATGAAATTCGAGGAAGCGTTTCGAGCCGATCTTCTAGTAGCCCAAAAAGTGATCGTGGAATTGAAGTCTGTGGAGCAAATTCATAACGCGCATCGCAAGCAGATTCAGACCTATCTTCGCCTCACAGGCCTGAAACTGGGCTACATCTTTAACTTTGGCGCTGCCCTGATGAAGGAAGGAATAGTTAGGGCAGTCAACGGGTTGGAAGAAGCAAGCTTTCTCCGCGTCTCCGGGGCTCTGCGCGAACAATAGTCGTCTTGTTGTGGCATCTAAACCAAAAGCACACAGGCTGAAGCCTGTGCCACTTTGAGGTCCCGGATCTAGTTGCCGCCCGCGGCTTTTGCGCCATTGCTGGCAGCCAGGTAGAAGTATCCCACCTTATTATTCGGGTTTGTGCCGTACCACATCCTGCCCTGCGCATCGCGGAAGAATTCGCGCATGGCGATTTCCGAATGCGGGAGAGGATACTCGAGCGTCTTGCCAGTTTTGGTATCGAAGCGGACGAGCATGTCCGTCTTGTGGGAGTCGTACCAGAGGTATCCATCGGTATCGAAGCCCAGGCCGTACGGACTGGGGTCCGGTCCCGGCAACGCGTATTCCTTGAACGTCTGAGTCGTCGGATCGAACCGCGCCATCTTCCCGCTGTTGAATTCGGCGATCCAGATCATTCCGTCGGGTGCGATTTCCATTCTTCGCGGAAAGCACTTCGGCGTGGGCATTGTCCATTTGGTGACCTTCAAGGTCTTACCATCGACTTTGCCAATCTCGTCCGGTCCGGGACTGGTAAACCAGATGTCGCCGTTCTTATCCGGCTTGACATCGTAAATGAACTTGCCTTCCTCGAAGTGCGTGTACTTCTTGGTCTCCGGATCGAACAGCGTCAGCGGAACACCGCTGGCCCACACCCTTCCGCTGGTGTCGAAGCGGACGGTGTGTTTCTGGCCTCCATCTCCCCAACCGTCGAGGCCGGGAGCGTACGGGTCCTGATATTCAGTGATCTGCTTGGTGTCGGGATCCCAACGCGCAAGTCGATTGGAGGCCTGCTCCGCCATCCACACCGAACCGTCCGGCGCAGGGACTGCGGAATGCATGGCCGAAGGCTCGGTATCGGGAACCGTATAGTCGATCATCTCGCCGGTCTTTGGGTCCAGCCGAGTCAGCTTGTTGGACGGCGAAAAGTTCGGAATCCACAGATAGCCATTCTTGTCCGGCGCGGCGCTGAAGGGCATGCGGCTCGGGCCGGGCATGTCGTACTCCACATATACAATGTTCAGAGCGTCGTCGCTGACGGGCCGCACGGTTGCCTTGTAGCCGGGCATGTCCGCCGGGGATTTCGGCAGCACCGACTCGGGACCGAACAGGCTGGTCAGGTACGCGGCGATGTCTGACGCATCCTGATCGGTGAAATGCTGGAAGGAAAAATGCATCGCCGTTCGCATGTACGCGATTCGGTCGGCCCAGCCCTCCGCATCGCGGTGTACAGACGCCATGCGGCTCTGAAACTGATGGCACGTCGAGCAGTTCCGGTCGAGCAATTCCTTCCCTTTTCCCGCCGGCCAAAGTTGCTTCGCCTGGTTATAGGAGATCTCATTCCAGCGGACCGCGCCCTGCTCCAGCTTAAAATCCTGGGCGGCGTTCTGGTCGGCGGTCAGCTTCACGCCCGTGACAGGATCGACGCGGAAACCAAGAGCCCTGATCGTGAGCCGATATTCGCCCGCAGCCAGCTTCTCGATCCGATAATGCCCCTGCGGATCGGAGAGCACCGCAACGGTAATCTTTGACTTGGTATTCTGCGCCTGGACAAATGCCCCGCGGAACGCAGCGCCGTCGGTGCCCTTGACGGTTCCTGTGATGGTCGCGCCCTGGCATACAGTGCCGATGGCAAAGATGAAAGCAATCAGTGCTAGGAATTTATGATGTGAGCGCACAATGTCTCCGTTTCGTATGGTCCGCGCAATCAAGTCGTTCCAAGTCCATGGAAAGCGCGAAATGCAATCTTAATACATAGCCTTGGCGATTATTTCATCATTTTTCAGGAATGTATCGACAGGTGGTTAAGCTCCATTGAATTCAATTCGTTGCAGGAAGCTTAAGAGCGGCATAGAATGCCGCGAGCAAAGTTTAATATCGCCAATTTTAGCCGACATATCTTACGAGCAACTGACAAAGGGCGCGGATAAATGTTTAAGGTTCGAAATCGCCAAAAAGCCGTCATCGCTGTAATCGCGATTGCACTGTGCATACCTTCACTCATGTCGGCTCAGGATCGGTCAGCGGGGCAGTCTGCCTCAGCGGTACAGGAGACGCCGTCATGGGCCTATCCGCTGGACCCTCCGGGTGTAGCATTCACGCCGATGATCAAGGCTTACCAAGAGGATCAGCACCTGACCGCAGTGGACAATGACGCTCCAATCCACCTGCCGGGCGCCGAGGTTGCCTTGAGTTTGAATCAAGTCCGTCAAGGAATGGACTGGCATCCCAACAACCACCCTCCAATGCCGGGGATAGTTGCAAATGGTCGGAAGCCCGAGATGATGTTTGGGTGTAGTTTTTGTCACGCTCCGAACGGGCAGGGACGTCCTTCGACATCCTCCAGACTAGCGGGCCTCTCAGCGTCATATATGCTCGATCAAATTGCGGATTTTAAAAATGGCTTGCGAAAAAGTTCCGAGACCAGATTCGCACCCCCGGCGTTGATGGTCGATGTGGCAAAGGCTATGACCGAAAATGAGATCGACGCTGCTGTTCAGTACTTTTCCATCCTCACTTACAAACCGTGGATACGAGTGGTCGAATCGGCAACCGTCCCGAAGACCCGTCTTGCGGGCGGCGAACTCATTCCTGTTCAACCGGTGGTTATGGAACCAATGGGAACGCGGATTATGGAAGTTCCGGAGAGCGTCGAGCGAACGGCGTTGCATGATTCCGAATCCGGTTTCGTTGCCTATGTGCCGATTGGCAGCATCAAGAAAGGCGAAAATCTTGTCAAAACCGGTGGCGAAAAAGTATTGGCGGGCAAGATTATGCCGGGCCCCACAGTTCAGTGCGGATTTTGCCATGGTCCTGACCTGAAAGGTTTCGGAAATGTACCGGCGATTGCCGGTGGGTCCGCGACGTATATCTTTCGGCAGCTATTCGACTTCCAGAACGGCAGTCGCAACGGCAAGGGAGCTGAATCGATGAAGGCTGCGGTGAAAAATCTGCGCCAAGGCGATATGGTGTCGATTGCCGCCTACGTGGCCTCGCGAACTCCTTAACTCCTAATGGCTTGACGCCCGGGTGTGCCGATATCGGTGCAGAGTTGGGCAGTAAGCATAAGTTGTTTTTGCTCTGCGATAGTGGTAATAAATGTTCAAAATTTTTCGCGTGGAGACATCATGCGTTACTCCTTTCGGATTTCTCCGGCAGTCGTGTTAGCGTCGCTCGCAGTCGTGTCGGGAACTCTGCCTGCTTTCGGACAAGTGGATTTTTCTGGTGGGTGGATTACCAAGATTCATGAAGACCAGCCAGTGCGGACGGCAGGGCCGGAAATTGCGGATTATACAGGGCTTCCAGTCAATGACGCCGCGCGCAAGCGGGGAGACACCTGGGATGCACAACAATTGGAAATGCTCGAACGCGAATGCGAGCCGCACCCTTCCGATTACGGCACTCGCGGCCCGGCGAATATGCGCATCTGGGGGGACATGGACCCCTTCACCAAGGGGATTACCGCCTGGCATACCGAACTGGCATACATGATGCCGTTGCGCACAATATTCATGGATGGTCGCCCTCATCCCTCAGAAAATGCGCCCCATACATGGCAAGGATACTCGACCGGTGAATGGGAGGGCGATATTCTGAAGGTCACGACAACTCATTTGAAAGAAGGATGGGTGCGTCGCAACGGGCTCCCTCGTAGTGAGAATGCTACGGTAATTGAATACTATGTCCGTCACCATGACGTCCTAAGCCTTATGGTGGACGTTGAAGACCCGGAATACCTAACAGAGCCATTAGTGCTTTCTTCGAGCTGGGTTTCTCACTCAGGGTTCCAGCTTTATCCGAATAGCTGTGTGCCAAATGTCCAGGTGCCGCACCCTAGAGGGTATGTTGCATTTCATCTGCCCGGGAAGAATGCGTTTCTTACGGAGTTTGCATCGCGATGGGGAATCCCTACCGAGGCGGCTCGTGGAGGAGCCGAAACTATGTATCCGGAATACCGGATCAAACTGGAGATGATGCCTGCTCCGCCGCCACTCCCGCGAAAAAAACAACAATGAGCATAAAGATGCCGTATTTCGTCAGACAACTTAACGTCCTGATGTTGGCACTACTCCTTTTAGCCGGATATTCCTCTGCTTACGGAAACCCCGGCCAGGGTCAGATGCCCGCCAACAGCAAAAATGAATTAGTCCACCTGCTGCCCACATGCAACCAGTTACCGACCGGAGGCGTATGCCTCAGGCTCGATGACGGCAAAATTGAGCTGCTGCACGTTCAGGGAAACGTGTACATGATTTCCGGTGCGGGCGGTAACATCACAGTGCAAGTGGGGGAACAGTCCGTGACGGTCGTAAATACGGGGCTTGCACCGATGAGCGACAAAGTAATCGGCGCCATACACGCCCTGACAGAGAAGCCGATTTATACCATCCTCGTAACCAGCTTGGACGAGGATCTAATTGGCGGGAATGCCAACTTTTCCAAAGCCGGGTGGGCTACGCCGAACTCGGACAACATTCCCTTCGGGCACGATGTAAGCGACATCCTTGCACTGAAATTTCCCTCCGGGGCGGCGATCATCGCGAATATTAATGTACTGAACAGGATGAGCGCTCCTACCGGCCAGAAATCTCCTGTGCCGAGCGAACTATGGCCCACAGATACGTACGACGCGGACTTTTGGAGAATGTATAACAGCGAAGAGATATACCTCTATCACCCGCAAGTTGCACACAGCGATGGAGATAGCTTTGTTCTATTTCGCAGATCCGGAGTAATCAGCACGGGGGATTTGTTCAATCCCATGGTCAGTTACCCGGTGATAGACCTGGAAAAAGGTGGGGGCATCGACGGATTCATTGACGGATTGAATCAGATTATCGACCTGCTTGTTCCCGAGGACGCCGAAGAAGGCGGCACTTACGTGATTCCAGGGCATGGTCGAATTTGTGACCGGAATGACGTGGTGAATTATCGCGATATGGTGACAATTCTCCGGGCTCGTATTTCAGAAATGATTGAGCAAGGGATGACCCTCGAGCAAGTGAAAGCCGCAGAACCAACCTCCGATTACGATGTGACCGGTCATTACGCCGCGTCAAAGGACCAGTTTATTGAGGCGGTTTACCGAGACAAGATTAAGTCAAAAGTGCCGCGACAGAACGCGTCTGCGCCGGGGGCAAGATGAAGGGCAGGACATTTCGCACGTTTACTCGCACACGAAAGTCCGCTGCTCTGGCCTTTCTCATCTTCTCCTTTGCCACCGCGTCCATGGCCAAACCGCAAGGAGCCGCACCGGCTGCGCCTACGCCAAAAGAGAGTGCACCGATTGACCTGACCGGGTACTGGGTCTCGATCGTGGACGAAGACTGGCGCTGGCGCATGATTACACCTGCGAAGGGCGATTATGCCAGCGTTCCCCTGAACGCGGAGGGCAAACGGGTAGCAGATACATGGAATCCAGCAAAAGACGAACATGACGGCAACCAATGCAAGGCCTACGGGGCCGGCAACGTAATGCGAATACCGGAACGACTGCACATCACCTGGACAAATGAAAATACATTGCGAATGGATACCGACGAAGGGTCGCAAACACGGCTATTCCATTTCGATGGATCGAAGTGGAAGGGCGGCACCCTGCAAATACAGGGAGACTCGGTTGCTGAGTGGGAAAAACAGCCGGAAGTGCGCGGAAGTTTTGGCGGTACCTTTCCGGGAAAACGCGGGAATTTGGCGGTTATCACCAAACACATGCGCGCAGGCTACCTGCGAACCAACGGAGTACCCTATAGTGAAAATGCTATTTTGACGGAATATTACGATCGTATCGACCGCAACGGGCAAGCATATATTCTTCTCACTTCGATAGTGGACGATCCTCAATATTTAAGAGAGCGGTTTATCACCACAACGCAATTCAAGCGCGAAGGAGACGGATCGAAGTGGAATCCAGCTCCTTGCCGGCCGTTGTGGCCCAGGCCACCGATGGAATCGGCGCCGAGGCAAGATTTTACCAAGCCGATGACACTGCCCCAGTGATTCTTACTTGAGAAACGAGTGGGCTTGAATCGCTATTGGACGGCACCCTCCCACTTAAACCCGTCAGACGGGCGGGTGATGCTTTTCATTCGAAGGCGATGCTCTTGCGGGTCCCTACCGGGATTGCCGGTGACGATGACGTGGTCGCCCGGTTTGAGTGTCTCGCGCGTCACATGCGATTGGCTCAGCTGCGCTCCGCCGCCCCATTCGATCGACCATACTTGCATGACTCCCTTTTCATCCGGCGCTTCCACGCGCACAAAAGAATGGGGATTCCGCCACAAAAATTCCTTCATCGTACCCTCTATTGTCGAGGTTTCATCTACCAAATAGGTTGCCGCGAAAGAATGATGTGCAGCGGCAGTCCCACTCCACCCAAGGGCCATACCGATCGCAAACAGAGAAGTCAGTATCCTGAAATTCATCGAATATCTCCACCGACTCGCCAATGTGGCAAGTATCGAACTTATACTTGAAGATGAGTGATTCTTTCACGAAAATGCGCCAACTCGCAACAACTCTACATCATGGATTGAAGGGGAGTGGACAAGTTCGACGAGGATTCGAAACCAGTCCATCGTCCCAGACATTCGCAGATGATGAGAAAGGATTGAGGATTCAAAGGAGAAAGATTAGTCATGGTGAACCGGGTAGGACTCGAACCTACAACCCGCTGATTAAGAGAGCGTCCAAAGACAACTGATACCAAGCGCGATAATTTGTTATGGCGTTGATTCTTCGCTCCAGTAGCGGCCATTTTCACCATCGCTCCTCTACCACACTTTACGATAATTCTTGATTGAGGTGGGGCACAAAATGGGGCACAGCGATTTGTGCATCAAAGTGCAGCAGCGCGGCGGCGGCAAGTCTAAGTTGCGCCGAGAAAATCGCTTTGCGGGCTTCTATTGCCCAGGAAGACGTACGCTACGCGGCGTCCTTTGAGCTAATGGATGGCCATTTAGCGCGACTCTTAGCTTGGTATGTTGGAAGCGTGTCGCGGCTGCAAGATTGGCAAGCCAGATCAAGGTCGTTTGCAGCGAGACCTCCAACACAACTCAGCGGACTTGTGGGCTCCGCCCCCATATATGGAGGCGCCTCCGTTGAGATGCCAGATCAACTAAGGAGCTCGTTCGCATAGACGGGCATTGAACGGGCGGCGGATAGAAGTGCGGGGCAATTGGCCAGTGAGGCGCCCAGGGCAGTGTCGACGTTGGCAGAGGCTCTCCGAAGTTCGCGACGGACTCGCCTAGCAGGTTGCTGAAAAAGTCTCTTGATGATACGGCTGGGCAGTTTCGCGCGT
>CAZUNI010000033.1:0-53467 GCA_964622265.1 uncultured Acidobacteriaceae bacterium
TCGCGAATCCGCAGCGCCACCAGCGCCCAGAATTCCAGCAGGATACTCAGGCCTGTCAGCAGGACATCGAGGATCAGGTTTTTCTCAAATCCGAGCGGGTAACACACTCCCCACAAAATCGCGCATGCTGCAATCGCCACCCACGGCGCGCCGGTGCGGGAATTCTGTCGCGCAAAGACGCGTGGAAGGTAGCCGTCCTCGGCCATCACCAGGGGCAGCCGGGAAAAGGAAAGCATCAGCGTGCTGAACGAGCCGACGGCCCCGATCACTCCTGCGATGGCGATGGCAATGGCCAGCGTTTCGCCGCCAATTAAGCGGCCAATGTCCACCCAGCCGCCATCGGTCCAGCTATCCGGATTAATTCCCGTGTGCGCCACTGCCGCAACCGGCAGCACGTAGGTCACAACCACCAGCACAACCGCGCCAAACATTGCCCGCGAATAAGTACGCTTGGGCGCTTCCACTTCTCCCGCAATCGTCGAAAGATTGTCCCAGCCCATGTAATTCCACATGGCGATCAGCACGCCGCCCAGCAAATCGACGTGGCGCAAAGGGACAGGCACGCCCACGCCGCTGCGTCCCATTCCCAAAGCGAAAACGATCAGCGCGACGAACGGGGCGAGCAACGCGATGTTCAGCCAGACGGAACCATCGCCAACCGCTTTGACGCCGAGAATGTTCCACGCCGTGCAGAGCGCGATCATGGCAAAGCCGAAGATGAGTCCGCGATGGCCGGACAGCAGTCCGGGCCAAAACCGCGAAAGGTAGGCCACGCAAAGATTCGGATACAGCGCCATTTCAAATACGCTGCCCGCCAGCGTCAGCCACGTTTCCTGGAATCCCCAGAAGCGCCCCATGCCGCGCCGCACCCAGATGTAGAAACCGCCCTCTTCAGGAATTGCCGTCGCGAGTTCGCTGACCATCATCGCCGTCGGCAGGCTCCACAAAAGCGGGGTAAGCACCAGGATCAGCAAAGTCGCCAGATAGCCGGTTTTCTGAACCACTTCCTCCAACCCATAAGGACCGCCGGCCACCATGAAGTACGTCGCCGCAATCATGGGCACGACGGAAATTTTCCCCAGAGCTTGAAATGGTCCAGGTCCGGCAGTCTTGGATGCTCCAGAAGAGGCGCGGCTCAACGCAACTCCCCTGCAAAATACAGTAGGATTCCGCCAGGCTCCGTCGAACAGGATCTGCGCTTGACCGTTACGGGGAGTGGTGTAATGATTTGCCTATTCATTTGGAATTTTCTCTTGTCTCACAGCCTTCGAAGAATTGCTACTGGAGAATGAATTATGAATAGAAAAATTTCGCGATGGACGATGTTGGCGGTTGCTGGTCTTGCCTTGGCCTGCTTCGGATTGGCCAGCGGCATTCTGGTGAAAACGACCGAAGCGGGAGTGATCGCCGGAACGGGCACGCTTTCCGGAAAAGTGGATGCTCCCAAGCCCTTCAAGGCTGCGCAGGTTTACGCCCGGAATACGGACAAGAACATGGTGTACATGGTCTATACCGTGGACGGCAAATATGACATGGTGAATTTGCTGCCGGGAAACTATGAAATCAGCGTCAAGAAGAACGGGTTCGACGCGGACGTTCAGAAATTAACGATCGCCGCCGGAGGCTCCGCCACGGCGAACATTTCCATGCACGAAGCTCCGATGGCCACGCCGCGAATCGTCCGAGGCGGCGAAGGCCCGAAGGGCCCCACGTCAACTCCTGTTTCGTACGATGAGTTATACCCAGCGGGAGCCGGCAAGCCCTTGATCGAAAAGACCTGCATGGTCTGCCACGGCCCGGAATTCCTTCCCAGCCATCAATGGGATGCCGATGAATGGAACGCCGCCATTGACCTTATGAGCAATCCCTACGCAACGATTCCCGGTCGCATCGTCCCCGGCACATTCAGCCCCAAGGAACGCGAGGACCTGGTCGCCTACCTGGTGAAGAACTTCGGTCCCGACAACACCAAGCGCGGCCTGGCGGTCCCGGAAATGCCCGTCGATGAAGCCGCGCTCGCCAAAGCCATGTATGTGGAGTACGACATCCCGAAGGAATTCGGACGCCCCATGCACGACGCGCATTTTGACAAGGACGGAAACATCTGGTTCACCGAGCGCAGAGCCGGAGGGCCGAACATCGGCACATTCGACCCGCGCACCGCCACGTTCAAGGATTATCCGATTCCCAACACGATTGCGTTCCCGCACGGAATCACTCTGGATGGCGAAGGAAAAATGTGGTGGGTCGGCGATATCTGCCTGGGCCGGGTTGACCCGAAAACGGGAAAGATGGACCTGTTCCCGTTCGGCATCCAGGAAACGAACAAGCAGAATCACGGCCACACTCCAGTGATCGATTCCAAGCAAAACGTGTGGTACACGATGAGCTACGCAAATCAACTGGGCAAGTGGGACCGCGAAACCGGAAAGATGACCGCATACACTGTTCCCACGGCGTTCTCCTTCCCATACGGCCTGGCAGTGGACAAGCAGGACAATCTATGGATCGCCGAGTGGACGCGCTGCAAGGTAGCCAAGTTCGACCCGTCTTCGGAGAGTTTCATCGAATACACTCCGCTCACGCGACCGTGCTCGATGCGCCGCCTGTCAGTAGATCATCAGGGGATCGTTTGGTACGCGCTCGATGGCGTTGGGAAAATCGGCAAGCTCGATCCGAGCACGGGCAAGATCGTCGAATACACTGTGCCGGTCAAGTATTCCTATCCGTACGATATTCAGCCGGACCACGAGGGCAACCTCTGGATCAGCGACTCCGGCCAGGGCGGCGCACTGCTCCATTTCAATCCGAAGACGGAGAAGTTCACGTATTTTCCAAGCCCGCGGCGAACCGATATGCCGAAGATTGAAATCTCCAAAGAGGGTGCAGTCTGGTACACAGACCGCAGCGCTTACGTGCAGGCTGTAGGTGCCCTGTATCCGGACCGGACCAAAATGACGACGCTTGGAGCGTACTACTGAAAGCCTAAGCCATTATTTATGATTACTTTAGCGGCATATCGAAAGCGCTAAATTTCACTTCGATGTGCGGCTATCTTTCTCAGCGTTCGCACGTCTAATCGTTTGGAGTCCTCCATTCGAGGCGTACGGAGTGATCTGGAAAATGGCGCCAGACGGAATGACGATCGCATGGCCTGGAGACGGAGTTAGCAGGAGAGCCGTGGCCGAATTCGATGAACGAGCCGTCATCGAACGCGCGCAGGCGGGTGACCGTGAGGCATTCGAAGAGATCGTTCATCACTACGACCGCGATGTCCTGCGCATAGCGCTCAATATTCTGCACAAGCCCGAAGACGCTCGAGACATCTATCAGGAAGCCTTCCTGAAAGTTTACAAAAACCTGCCGCGATTCCGATTCGATTGCAGTTTCTATACCTGGATCTACCGCGTGGTGACCAACGTTTGTCTGGACCACCTCCGCCGTCGAAAGAGCCGCCCCGAAGATCAGGCTCCTGATCCCACGCTCCACGCCCAAGCCGAATCTTCCGGGGGAGATTTCTTCGACCGCCAGCCGGAGTTAAATGCCGCGTCCAATCCGGAAAGGCGCTTGATGGGCCTCGAAATCGGCCAGCGCATTTCTGTTGCACTCGATCAGTTGACTCCGCGCGAGCGGATGGTTTTCGAAATGAAGCATTACCAGGGGATGAAGCTGCGCGTAATCGGTGAAATCCTCGGCACCACCGAGGAGACAGTGAAAAATTCGCTGTTTCGAGCGACTCGTAAGTTACGCACACAATTGGAAGGTTTACTGTGAACGAGCAGAACAAATCCGAATTCAAAATACGTTGCGAGGGAATCGAAGAGCTTGCCATCCTCCACGCCTGCCAGGAGCTTGATCCTGGTGCAATCGCGGCGCTGGAAGCACACGTGGCGGAATGCCCTGCTTGCGCTGCCGTAGTATCGCGTGAAGCGCGCCTGTACCGGGAGATCGCTTCGCTCGATCAGCCTGCCGATTCGCTGGATCGTTCCGGCCTGTTGCTGGCGCAATGCCGCAGCGCGTTTGCCGAAACGCTCGACGACCAGCAGGCAAAATCGAATCCCACGGGATGGCGTCCGGTCTTTTCCCCATTGGCGTGGTGGAATGTACTCCGCGACACGCTGGTCTATCACCCGGCGATGAGCATGGCCGCGCTGGTTGTCGTGGGTTTCCTGGCAGGGGTGCTCGGCCAGCGGACTCACGTCGCGCCGCCTGCATCGCCGAGTCCCGTCGTAGCTTCCGCTTCGGTGCCCGCGCCAAAGTTTACCGAACAGCAGCTCCGAAGCGCCGCCAGCGCAAACGTCGCCTGGGTCACGCCGTCCGGCTCGCCATCCCCGCGAGTCCAGGTGCAATTTATGGCGCAGGAGCCCATGAATGTTGAGGGCCCTCCGGACGACGCCGATGTCCTCCGCGCACTGACTTTTGTTTTGGGGAACGATCAACAATTCGAACCCAGCGTTCGCATGAACTCTCTCGACGTACTGCACACCCGTTGCGCGGATTCCGAGGTCCTCCGCGCGGTATGCACCGCGGCGCGCCTCGATCGCAATCCGCGCGTGCGCATCAAGGCTCTCGACACGTTACAGGAAGTCGATCAGAACCCAATGGTGCGTGAAACCGTGATCGAGGCCTTGCAGAATGACGAAAATGCCGCAGTCCGAGCCGAGGCGATCCATCTCCTGATCAATGTTCTTCGCAGTGAAGCTTCCTCCGGCGCGGTGGACCCAAAAATTGTAAGCGTATTGCGCGAGCGCCTGCGGAACGACCCCGACAACTACATCCGCATGCAAAGCGCAGCCATATTGCGCCAGTTAAATGCGGGAGAGCTTCCGTAGGTAGCACAGATTTCAATCTGTGCGCTTTTGGTTTTGCCATCTTCCAAAACTAAACCAAAACCACACAGGTTGAAACCTGTGCTACTTTTCCCGTTCGATGATAGCTTTCGAGGAAGGCACTTCAACGCGCATCAAGCGTCGCCCAGAGTCAAGGTAGAGAAGAATTTCCAGATCCGTCGAACTCACCCGCAATGCTTCATAACTAACACCCGCCGCCTGCTGTTGCCCAATCGATTCCACCGAAATGCTGCCCGGCGTGCTGTCCTGCGGAATCAGGACCGGAAACACCTGCTTGCCCCCGGCTTTCCAATCGTAGAGTTGCGCGAGGATGGCATATTGGTGGTAGAGATTGTTGTCGAGCACCGCGATGCGCGGGGAAGCAAACGTAAAATCCTGCAGGAAAGGCGTCTTGGCGCCCAGATCGATCGCGCTCTTGGCGTTGCCGTTAGCGAAATCGACCGTGCCGGAACCCTTCTTAACGGATTGTGCGGTCCATTCATAGTGGACGGGCGTGCCATCTGCCGCTAACTTAAGTTGGCCGGTCGCCTTGACGTCTCCGCCGCCCGGAGCATGTGCTGTCATCGAACCTCGCGCCATCCATGTTTGGCCGGATGGAGAAATTTCAAATTCCTCGTTGCCGACTACCTGGCCGTCCAAGGTGATGCGGAACTTGCCCTTATCGGGAACCATCGCGGAGGCGGGGGCAGCGGTCTTCTGATTCTTCTCTTTTTCTTTTTGCGGAGTAGGATGCGCAAACGTAGTTGGACCGTTGACATTAAAACTCGATGCGAGACACAGACCCAGAATTACAACCGAAAATCTCTTCGCGCTCTTCATTACGTTGCTCATCGGAGCGGATATCCCGGGGCGCCTTCGTCCACGGAAGCGCGCGCTGACCGATCAAACAGGCCCAGGCCCATAATCTGCTCGACGACGCGGACGCTTTCGCCATCGCTTTGGACGCGAAAATCGGCTTGCTGATAATAGGGCAGGCGCTCCTGGTATAGCTTACGAAAGCTCTCTTCGTCCCGGAAGAGCGGCCTATCTCCCATCAGCACACAGCGCTGCAGCAGCATTTCGATGGTGCAGTCGAGCCACACAACGGCTACGCCGACGCGCTGCGAGGTTCCGAAATCGCGGATCAACGCGGTGTTGCGCGGTTGCGCGAACGTGCCGCCCCCGAGCGAAAGAATCATCCGCGCGCTGCGTTCCGAAGCCCAGCCGAGCACGCGGGACAAGCGCTCGTGCTCGATGTCGCGGAAAACGGGTTCGCCCTTCTGTTCGAACATTTGTGAAATTGCTAAACCGGTCTCTCTCTCGATCTCGGTATCGAGATCGACAAAATGCCAGGCAAGCTGCGCGGCCAGCATGCGCCCCACGGTGCTCTTGCCCGAGCCCATGAAGCCTGTCAGGCAGACCACGCGGAATTCCGGGACGGCACCGGTCGCGTTCATTTTCGGTTGGGAATATTCCTGCAAGAGATCCCGAGTGCGTTAGTCACGCTTCAGAATCTTGATTGTACCACTAAAGGAAGACAGCTCGACCTTTGCGCGGCCGTCGTTCATGGTGCCGAATAGACTTTGTCCCCACTTCGACGGAGTGTGTTGGCTGCCATGTGTGTCCGGCTTGAAAGAGGCCTGGTTCACCACATTGCCTTTCAGCGAGGTTGCATTCACGTCAAAGGAATCGGTCGGGGAAAAGTGGACTTCAATCGTCCCACTGAAATTCTTCATAATATAAACGCCGCGACTCAGGAATCCGCCGTCGAACAGGATATTGCCGGAGGAGGTCTGCACGCGGACACTGTCCAGCGCAGGTTGCAGCACCTGCATGTTTCCGCTGATCGAGTTGGCTTCCAGCTTCCCCGCGCATCGCGTGCACACCAGCGAGCCATCTATGGTCTTGATCACCATATAGCCTGACACGTCAGATAGTTGCAGGTTCGCGCCAACGGTATCGAACGTCATGTCGCCGTGAACGCTATCGACGGTCACGTTTCCGGAGTCGGTTCGAACGCTGAGTTCGCTTTCCACCGGAACTGTAATTTCAAAATCGGTTTTGAGGTCTTCCGCTGAGGCGCCCTCATCGGTCATGCGCGTTGCAACCTCGATGCGATTCCCGGCCTGTTCCGTCTCGACGGCAGTTTTTCCGCTCGCATTGGTCCATGCGATTTGGACTTCATTCTTGCTCCAGGCCTTCACCTGGACCTTACCGCTCGCGTTGCGCACGGTAACCATGGGCTTGGTCTGCACAGTAAAGTGTTTTTCAATGCGATCGGCGCGTACGGGAGCGGCGACCAGAACAAATCCGATCATTGCGGCGCTTATTACGCCAAATTTGACTGCATTGCATGATGAATTCACTGCAACCCTCCCGTAGTGCTGCGATTCGTGGCGGTGGCCAGCAATTCGGCCTTCTGCTCGTAGGCGCCGTACAGATACTCGCGCGCCATCTCATTTTCAGGCTGTTCGCGTACGCTCTTTTCACACATGGCGATAAAGTTGTCAACGATGCTCAAATTGCGGCGAAACGAAGCGGTAACCGCGGCGTCTTTTGCCTGGAACCCCGGAATTTCTTCATTGCCCATCGCCACTTGTTCTTCTTTGAACACGCTGTACGCCGAGGGCACTGCCGCCGCATTCTGCTTGAATTCGAATTGAGCATGCACGGCCATCTGTGTGGAGTTACCCGTAAAGCCAGCCAAACCCGCCGCCGCAATTACAAGGGATAGAAACGCCCCGGCCAGTGCCGGCCGCTGAAAGGCATACCACCAGCCGCGTTCGACTGCAGGGGAATCGCGGCGCGGTTCTGCGATGATTCCTTCCTCCTCCAACTGGCGGCGCAAAGACACCCAAAGGTGTTCGGGAGGAGCAATGCCTTCAACGCCGAGTTCGACAGCTGCGTTGTGAATGGAATCCAAGTCCGCGGTAAGAGCGCTGCACGCCTCGCACGCGTCGAGGTGAGCCACTGCAAGGTCAGGCAATGGCCCTTCCTGCTGCTCAAGAATTTGTTCGAATTCGCTGCACTGCATGTTCATCGTCCTTGTTCCACTTGACTTATACTGGCCTTCAACGGAAATTCAACTTCTCTGATCTCTTCATCGGACCCAGCCGATTAATCCGACCCAGCCGCTTCGGTCTTGGCGTCCTGACGCTCTTGGCGAGCCTGATCGCGCAAAGTTTCCTGCAAAAGCTCCCGCAGCCGCATCCTCGCCTTGTGCAACTGCGATTTGGAGTTCCCGATAGAGCATTTCATCAGCCCGGCGATCTCGTTGTGCTCAAAGCCTTGAATATCGTGAAGCACAAAAACCTGCTTATAGCCCGGCGGCAATTGTTCAATCGCACGTTCCAAATGCACCCGGTCGATGGAACCGGTCAGGAGCAAGTCCTGCGTGCCCATTTCTTTGCGTGGGCCGCTCGATTCATCGTCAGGGTCGTTGGTTTCATCCAACGAAGTCTCCGGTAACCGCTTCTTTCGGAGCTTCATCAGAACCACGTTTACAGCCAATCGGTGCAGCCAGGTCGAAAACGCCGACTCTCCACGAAATGTCCCTATCTTGCGGAACAACTGCATGAAGGCGTCTTGCGCAAGATCTTCGGCCTCGGCGGTATTACCGACCATCCTCAGACATAGGGCATAGACACGCCGATTATGAAGCTGATAGATGCGTTCAAACGCACCCGCGTCGCCCGACTGGGCGAGGCGTATGGCCTCTGCCTCACTTAGCTCGCTGAATTCTGTTCGTCTCGTGCGGGTCACCGTACCCGTCGGGACGCATCCGGTGAATGGGATGCTCCCATGGCTCCTTGAGTTGTCCTTATTTGATTTCTTGTTGCCGGTTTGATAGCTGTACCCACACACTCCGCCATGGCAAGGCTATTCGCGCTTCGCGTTTGTCCCTAGAAGGGCTGGAAGGTGGGTGATTAGCTTCTGCCGAAAGGCTTCCAGTTCCTCAGGGGGCAATACGCAGAAGAACGATTTCAAGACCACTGTCGTCTCCCCCATGCACGTATTCAAGTCATAGCCGAGCACTTCCAGCTCTTTCCATCCACGATCCGGGAAGGCTAATCTCCCCTGACTGACGTCTTTCGCAATGGCGTGCGTTTCCGTTTGCAGCTCCTCGATGATCTCCTTCAGGGCGTTTAGCTTATGGAAAAAGCGCGTTCGACTGCGAAAAACAAATTTTGCGAGCATATGGTCCATAAATGCAACTCGTTGCGCTGTCGTGCCGCGAAAGTTTGCGGTCGCAAGAGGTGTCACGTTAGGCAAAGTCCCGAAATGGGATCCGTGATCCTCAATCGTGCGGAGCACAAGCCGAAGGCAAACCGACAGGCGATCGAATAGTTCCCCAAACACAATCGCCCTCTCACGAGCCATGGCGAATTGTTCTTCTTCGCAAAAAGATAGGGCTTCGTCCAATGTGACGCTCAGGATCAAGTTTGTGGATTCCAGTTCGTTTCGGGTGGCCCCGAACAACCGGTCCATGTCCTCCGGCAACCACGCGAACCAATCCTCACGGACGGTACGCGAACGTTGGGCTGCTCCTTTGGCACGCAAAAGTCGCATCGACCCCCTCTGAGCGAGGGAATGATAGCACAGTCCGCAACGAAGCCGGCTTCCTTGCCAGCACGATGTGCTCCCGTTATACTGCCCCACGACTTATCCAAAGGAGAGACTTTCCTGTTACCTTTCGAGCCGCAAGATCAATATCTTCAGCGCCAGAAGAAGCTTGCCGAGATCGAAGCTCGCGGCCATGAGGCGTATCCCCACAAGTTCGATTGGACCGCGACTCCGGCGGAACTTGTTGACAAATATGCTTCTGCCGACGCCGCAACGCTCGAAGCCGAAAAACCACCAGTTCGATTGGCTGGACGCATCCTCACAATGCGGTTGCATGGCAAGGCAGGTTTCGCGCATATCTCCGGATCGGGACAGCGTCTTCAAATTTACGTAAAACTCGATATTGTCGGTCCAAAGATATTCGAATTGTTCCAGATGCTCGATCTGGGCGACTTCATCGGCGTAAACGGTCATTTATTTCGCACCAAAACAGGCGAATTGACCGTTTGGGTCAGGGAGCTGACCCTATTGAGCAAAGCTTTGCTTCCACTGCCGGAAAAGTGGCATGGCCTGTCCGATGTCGAGGTCCGTTACCGGCAACGGTATCTGGACCTGATTTCGAATGAAAACGCTCGAGGCGTTTTCCTCCGGCGCGCAAAGATCATCCGTGAACTTCGGCGGTTTTTCGACACGCGCGGCTACATCGAAGTCGAAACGCCGATGATGCAGCCGATAGCGGGTGGCGCGGCGGCGCGGCCATTCGTGACGCACCACAATGCCCTTGATCTGAATCTGTACCTCCGCATCGCACCGGAGCTCTACCTTAAGCGCCTGATTGTTGGCGGCCTCGACCGCGTATATGAGATCAACCGCAATTTCCGCAACGAGGGGATCTCCACCTCGCACAATCCCGAATTCACCATGCTGGAGTTTTATCAGGCTTATAGCGATTACAACGACCTGATGACCCTGAGCGAAGAACTCTTCGCGCATCTCGCAAAGGAAGTCACAGGATCGACAGTCGTAAAGTATGGCGAGCACGAAGTGGACTTCGGCAAGTTCCACCGCATGTCGATGCGCGAAGCCGTGTGCCGCTATTGGCCATCCGGCGTGGTCCCAACTCCCACGGTTGAAGAGTTGACCTCTGCCGGCGGACCACGCGCGATTGCTGAACGTTATAACGCATGGTCGCAATCTGTTGGCCGGGAACCGCTGTTGGGCCTTGCCAGCTTAAAAGATGGGGAAATTACCGGACTGCTGTTCGAAACCGTCGCCGAATCGCAATTGATTCAGCCAACGATTTTGTATGACTTCCCCACCGACATTTCGCCGCTTTCGAAATGCCGCAAAGATGACCCGTCGCTGGTCGAGCGCTTTGAAATCTACGTAGTGGGCATGGAGCTGGGCAACGCCTTTTCCGAGTTAAATGACCCTGCCGAGCAGGAACGCCGCTTCCGTCAGCAAGTCGAAAAAGGGGGCGAAGAGGTCCCGCGCGAAGTTGACATGGATTATGTCCGCGCGCTGGCACATGGCATGCCACCCACTGCGGGCGAAGGCATCGGCATCGACCGTCTCACCATGCTGTTCACCGACTCGCACTCGATCCGCGAAGTGATACTGTTCCCGCTCCTCCGGCCGGAGGCTTCCGGTGAAGAGGCTCCGGAACAACCCGTCGCAGAATCTCCCGATATCGATCCCAAAACCCCTCCTGAGCCCAGCGCGGGCTACAAAGAATGAAATTTGCGTGGCTGGTCGCGCGGCGGTATTTGCGATCACCCTACAAACCTGCCGTGTTGCGGATGGTGACTCTTTTCTCAGTCATCGGCATCGCCGCCGGGGTCGCCACGCTCGTAATCGCGCTGGCCATGAACACCGGATTCCGCCGCACGATTCAGGATCGCCTGCTGGGCGTCTCCGCGCACGTGAATCTCATTCGCCCCGGCGCCGAGGGTATCGCGGACTATCGCGCTCTCGGTGACCGGCTCAGTCATGTCGAGGGAGTACGCAGCGTAGCGCCAGCGATTTACCTGACGGTGCTGCTGTCCGGCAGCGGCCACGCGCGCGGCGTCGTAATCAAAGGTTGCGATCCGGAGCTTGAACGCCGCACCGACGATGCTCTGCGACGCATCGTTTCCGGCTCTGCCGATTTTACGCCCGACGCCGACGGTTTCGATTCCATCGTTGTGGGCAAACTGATGGCGGAGGAGCTCAACTTCCGCGCGGGCGATTACGTCACGCTCACCAGCCCCGAAGGCCGCCTGACTCCCTACGGCATGGTGCCGCGTTCGAAGCGCTTTCGCGTCGCTGGCATATTCGATTCTGGCTTCTACGATTACGACGCCAACTGGGCCTTCGCCACGATGGCCGCCACGCAAAATCTTGCCGGAGTAGGTGATGTAGCCAGTGTCCTGGAGTTTCGCGTGCGCGATGTCGATCAGGCCGCCGACGCCGCACGCGCCATTTCCGCTGCCGCCGGACCGGGCCTCGCGACAACCACATGGCAGGATGAAAATCGCGCCTTGTTCCGCGCACTGAGCCTGGAAAAACTCGTCACCGCGCTCTTCATCGGGCTGATCACATTTGTCGCCGGCCTGAATATCATGGTCGTGCTGGCCATGACGGTCACCGACCGTGCCCGCGATATCGCCGTCCTGATGTCGCTCGGGACATACCGCAACCAGGTGCGCAACATATTTGTCCTGCAGGGATTGCTGGTTGGAGTGGTTGGCACAATCACAGGGTTGGTGGCCGGATACGCAATTGCCTGGGCCGCTGGGACCTACCGTCTGATCCCACTCGATCCGCAAGTCTATTCCGTACCCTACGTTCCGTTCCAGGCCAACTTCTTCGACGCCATCTGGATCGCAGCCGCGGCGCTGGCGATCAGTGTTGCGGCTACGCTGATTCCAGCGCGCGCTGCTTCGCGTATTTTGCCTGTCGATATTCTTCGGTACGAGTAGAGGCTGATTCTTGCTGTGATTGCGATTGGAAAAGCCTGTTGCTCAACTCCAAAAACGTTGCTACAATTGTTATAACATTGCGAGGAGCCACATGCTGGAACTCAAAGTCCGCAAAATCGGCAATTCCCTTGGCGTCGTTCTGCCCAAGGAGGCTATTAGCCACCTGCGCGCTGGGGACGGCGACCGACTGTTCCTGATCGAGGGACCCGGCGGCGCTTATCAGCTCACGCCCTACGATCCCGCCTTTGAAAAGAAAATGGCGAAGGCAGAGGACATTATCGGCCGCTACCGCAACACCCTGCACGCGCTTTCCAAGTGAGCGACCTGGTTTGGATCGACGAGCGCGATGCTCTTGCGCTCCACGGACGCCTTCTCACCATCGACGGCGGAGCAACGGGCGTGCGCGATAAAGGCCTTCTGCAATCGGCCCTCGCCCGTCCGCAACAGATTCACGCCTATGGCGATAATCCCGACATCGTAGAATTGTCTGCTGCCTACACCGCAGGCATCGTCCGCAACCATCCCTTCCTCGACGGAAATAAGCGAACCGGGTTTCTTTTGGGGATATTGTTCCTGGAAATGAATGGTTTTCGTTTGAGCGCTAGTGAAGAAGATGCCGCACAGGCAGTGTTTGGACTGGCGGCAGGAAAACTCGATGAAAAAGCCTTCACTGACTGGTTGCGTGGCAACGTGAAGGGCGAAACGTCCAGCAAAAGCCGGAAACGGCGCGAACATTGAGGTCTAAGTGTCCGAGATACTCGACGAATCCATAGCACGAGAAATCACCTGATCCAACAATCAGTGCGTCATTGAGCCCCTTCACTTGACATCCGTATAGTGTAGCTATACACTACACGCATGATTCGGAATTACCGGCACAAAGGACTGCGACTTTTTGCTGAAACCGGGTCGAAGGCGGGAATTCAGCCCGCGCATGCAAGCAAACTCCGAATCCTGCTCACGGCTCTCGACGCAGCGAGCAAGCCGGCGGATATGAATGCTCCCGGTTACGGATTGCACCCGCTGCATGGAAACCTTGAAGGGCACTGGGCCGTGAGCGTGAGCGGAAATTGGCGGCTGATTTTTGCGTTCGATGGCGAAGACGCAGTCTTGCTGGACTACCGGGATTATCACTAACGGAGGCGGAAATGATTTTCAACCCGGCACATCCCGGAGAGGTGTTGAAGGATTACCTGGGCGGCATGACTGTCAAGGAAGCGGCGGAGCGTCTGCGCGTGACGCGAGCAACTTTGTCCCGCATCCTTAACAAACATGCGGGCATTACCGCAGGAATGTCGCTGCGACTTTCGGCGGCGCTGGGGACGTCACCGGATTTCTGGCTGAAGATGCAGGGACAGTACGACTTGTGGCATGCCAGGAAGAAGACTCCAAAGGTGATGCGGTTCCCGCACGCAGCTGATATTCAATCGTTGAAGGAATTGACCGAGTAGAATCCAAAAATAAAGAAAGAGAGATTCCTCGGCGCACAGCGCGCCTCGGTTCATCGAGAACGTTCTCCGTGAACGGAATGACGGCGTTTTGGGAAGTTTCGCCAATTCAGACAAATCACTTTACTGCCGGATTCAAATCGGCGTCATCCACAGGCTCGGCCCGGAACGGCAGATTGAACTTCCGGGAAATTTCCGGCCAGAATTCGCGGAGCAGGTCGAAGCCAATATCGCTGGCGAAGCTGATGCCCACCCCTTCTACGGTTGGCACGACGCCTCGCTTATTGCCGGGGTGATAGACATTGCTCAGGCTGAGGGCGCTTACTGTGCCGAGCCATTCCGAGACGTTGAACATTTGATTGCCGTGGTCGGTGTGGGCCACGACTACATGCTCGACGGCGTGGAGGAAGCGTTTGCCGCCGCTGCCGTGGGCCAGGCGGTAATAGCGCGGGTCTTCGTGAAAGATCGAGGGATAGGCGAAATCCTTGAAGAACCTAAAGTTGGCCTGGTCGCCATAATTGGCGGCATACCGCTTGGCGTATCCACGGATACCCAGTCCGAAGGTTGGGTCATCATTTTGAGCCTGACTGATTCCGGCGTTAAAACCGGCGCTGAGAAATACGACAGGATCGACCGAATCGCGCACGAACAAAATAAATTTATCCTTCACGTCGAAGGTGCATAGCATTGACCCGGTCTTGAAGTGCGGCGGATGGACCGTCTTTCGCTCCAACTGCTGCGTAAACAAACCAACAGTCTTCTTCAATGGGCCAGTGTAATCCTGCGGGGTCACTACGGGAGGCGGCTCGACACATTGCGAAGTTGGGTTCTTAACCGAAACCTCCTGCGAAATTTCAGGAGGTTTCGGACCGACCGGTTCCTGGGCATACAGCGTGCCCGCAAAGCATAGAGGGATCAAGAGAGCCATTGCCGCCAAAAGTCGAATGCGAGTTGAGTTCATCACGTCCTTGCCTGAAGCCTAACACTGAACCAAGACGAATTGAAATGTGTTCCCGATGTCTATTATTGGACATACTTGAGGTATCGGCAGGTTGCATGCCCCAAGCGAAAGGCGATAGACCTGCGCGTGAGGAAAACGTTCCGGGGTTTGATTTCATCGGTTTCGAAGGTTGGCCCGCAGTTTGGTCAGGCGGCGTTCGATGAAGCGGCGTTCCGGCGACTGAGTCGTTAGAGCGAGGGCGCTCTCGTACGCAGCAATCGCCTCCGGGATGTGTCCCAGACGCCTGCATAAATCTGCTTTTGCCGAGTGGGCGAGATAATAGTCGGCAAGTTCTCCGCGCGCGAGGATCGCTTCCACTAGCGCCAATCCCGCCTCAGGTCCGTCCCGCATCGCAATGGCCACGGCACGATTCAGTTCGACGACGGGAGTGGGGTCAGCCCGCAGGAGGACCTCGTAGATCCCTACAATCTGGTTCCAATCGGTGGCGCTGGCGGTGGGAGCTTCGGCGTGGACAGCGGCGATGGCGGCTTGCAGCGTGTAAGGGCCAAATCTTCGCGATGCGAGGGCTTGTTCGACGAGCTTCAATCCCTCGGTGATCTGGTCAAGATTCCAGAGGGAGCGGTCTTGATCGTCGAGCAGAATCAGATCGCCCTCGGTAGAGATTCGCGCCAGACGTCGCGCGTCATGCAGCAGCATTAGCGCTAGAAGTCCCATGACTTCCGGTTCGGCGAGCAGTTCGATCAGCAAGCGCCCCAGGCGAATCGCCTCGGCGGAAAGATCGTGCCTCGTTACAGACTGACCGGCCGAGGCCGAATAGCCTTCGTTAAAAACTAAATAGAGAACATGCAAAACGGCATCGAGGCGGTCGGGAAGCTCGGCTCTGGATGGGACTTGATAAGGAATATTTGCATCGCGGATTTTCCCTTTGGCACGGACGATGCGTTGCGCCAGAGTGGGCGCGGGAATCAGAAAGGCGCGTGCAATCTCTTCAGTTTGGAGCCCGCAAACCTCGCGCAGCGTGAGAGCAATCCGCGCGTCGGGAGAGAGCGCCGGATGGCAGCACGTGAAAATAAGCCGGAGCTGATCGTCTTCCACATTTTCGTCCAAATCAGCGGGAGGTGGCGCGCTGGCCTCGATTCGAGTGGCGGTTTCCGCAAGCGCCGCATCGAAGCGAGCGCCCCGACGGAGCCGGTCGATGGCTTTGAAGCGTCCGGTGGAGACGAGCCATGCACGCGGATTCTGTGGCAAGCCGTCTTTGGGCCACGAGTCCAGCGCGGCCGTGAAGGCATCGTGCATCGCCTCCTCGGCGGTGTCGAAACCGCCGAGAAGGCGAATTAGCGTGGCGAGCACGCGGCGTGAGTCGGACCGATAAATGGTGTCGATCTGCTCGCGTACCCTGGCGCTCGCCGGTTCAGTCATGGCTAGGCTGTCCCGGAAGACGCCTGTTGCGCTCCAAACGCCATAATGGGGCTGACTTCAATCGAGCCGGTCTTCGCAGAGGGAATGCGAGAAGCCACCTGAATGGCTTCATTCAAGTCCTTCGCATCGATCAGGTAAAAGCCGCCGAGTTGTTCCTTGGTCTCCGCGAAGGGACCGTCGGTGGCGGAAACTTTTCCGTTGCGGACGCGCACGGTCGAAGCAGTCTGCGTGGGCTGCAGCGGCTCGCCGCCGATATACTGGCCGCTCTTCTTGATGCTTTCGGTGAAAGCGCCGTACTCACCGATCATCGTGTCCAACTGATCCTTGGTCATAGTTGCCCTTCTTTTTTCGTCGTCATAAATCAGGCATAGATATTTCATAGTGTCCTCCGGATAACCTAGATTGAATATCGTACTTCACATGATAGTCGTTCCAGAAAGGCCGGAATCGACATAGCCCTCGGAATTTTGGCGGCGCGCAATTTTGACATCGCAAAAGACAAAAAGCTGCACCTCATCTTCTCGATATGGGACACTGTGTATCGGTATGCTGTCCCGTGAAAATTCTGATGCAGATGGTAATCCCTTTGGCGCATGGGTTGCTCCTTTACATGGGGTAAGCGTAGCCGAAGTGGATTCTGCGGCCGCAAGCTAAAGGAAGCAATCCAATCGATGCTACAATCGCCTCTGTTTCAATAGGTTGGGGGCAGTGTCACTAAGAGGAAAAATATGGCAATTTTGTGGACAGGCACACAAAAGGCCATAATGTGAAATGGTTTGCCCCACAAGCCCATTGGTCTCATATTGAACCATAGTAGACCAACGATTCTGAGAAGACGGCATCCAAGGAATTGAGAGTACGCACCGAACGATTATGACGACTCAAGCGGCAGCACCGGCAATCGGCACACGCGAAGTGTCCAAAGTGCGCTCAGGCGTGCTGATCGAGACGCGCGATCTTCGAAAAACCTACACGAATGGGACGTCAAATGTACCTGTTCTATCCGGGATTAACGTGAGCGTGGAAGCGGGCGAGTTGATTGCAGTGATTGGTCCATCGGGAGCCGGCAAAAGTACTTTGCTGCACTTGCTGGCCGCGCTAGACACGCCGACGAGCGGTACAGTATACTTCGAAAAGAAGGCGATAGATTCGTTTCAGGAAAGCGAGCTTGCGGATTACCGCAACCGCTCCATTGGTTTTGTTTGGCAGCGGCACCACCTGTTGGCCGATTTTACGGCGGCTGAGAATGTGGCAATGCCGTTGTTAATGCGCGGAGCAGGATACAGTGAGGCGCTTGGGATCTCCGCGCGCTGGCTCAGGGAAGTCGGCCTGGAAGCGCGTGCAACGCAGCGTGCGGGGGAGTTGTCCGGTGGGGAGCAACAGCGTGTGGCGATTGCCCGCGCACTGGTGCAGGAACCAGCCCTGCTACTGGCGGACGAGCCTACCGGAGACCTGGACGAGCGAAACGCAACTGCAATTTTTGAGTTGATGCAGCGATTACATCGCGAGTATCGGCTCACCTCCATCCTGGCAACGCACAACACAGTTCTGGCGGGGCGCGCAGATCGCGTGCTGCAGTTAGAGCACGGATTGCTCCAGCCGGTTGGGAAATAGACCAAAAGCCCTGTTTTTTGTACTGAGGGAGAAACGAGTGACCCGTGTTTGAACGCTATACAGAGAAGGCACGCCGCGTCATATTTTTTGCGCGGTACGAGGCCAGCCAGTACGGATCCCCGTACATCGAGACGGAACACCTGCTATTGGGCCTGATGCGCGAGGATAAGGCTCTGGCCAATCGGTTCCTGCGTTCCCATGGGTCCATCGAGTCCATCCGCAAGGAGATCGAGCAGCGCATCACGATCCGTGAGCGCATCTCCACCTCGGTCGAGGTTCCCCTCAGCCAGGAATCCAAGCGAATCCTGAACTTCGCCACGGAAGAGGCCGAACGCCTGGGGCACAAGCACGTCGGTACTGAGCATTTACTGCTCGGAATTCTGCGCGAAGAAAAATGCTTTGGCGCGGAAATCCTGCAGGAGCGCGGGCTGCGACTTTCCGCATTGCGCGAAGAGCTCGCACGCAGCGCGGGCGAAAAAGCGCCGGCCACACGTCCCAAGGAAACTTCCCTGCTCGCGGAATTCAGCCGCGACCTCACGCAGGCCGCACTGGAAGGCCAGCTCGATCCGCTGGTCGGCCGGGAGCGCGAAGTCGAACGCGTGATTCAGATTCTGTGCCGCCGCACCAAGAACAATCCAGTCCTGATCGGTGAGCCCGGCGTAGGAAAGACTGCCATCGTCGAAGGATTGGCCCAGCGCATCTCCGACAGCGATGTGCCGCCGTTTCTTGCCGACAAGCGCATTCTGTCTCTTGATCTTTCGTTGATCGTAGCTGGCACGAAATACCGTGGCCAGTTCGAAGAACGTCTCAAAACCATCATGAAGGAATTGATGGAGAGCCAGAACTCCATCGTCTTCATTGACGAGCTTCACACTTTGGTTGGCGCCGGTTCGGCAGAAGGTTCGCTGGACGCTGCCAACATTTTAAAACCCGCGCTGTCTCGGGGAGAAATTCAGTGCATCGGCGCGACCACGCCGGGCGAATATCGCAAATCGGTCGAGAAGGACCGGTCGCTCGAACGCCGCTTCCAGGCCGTTAAAGTGGGCGCCCCCTCCGAGGATGAAGCCATCCAGGTGCTTGAAGGCGTTCGCGAACGCTACGAAAAATTCCACGCGGTCAGCTACACCGACGAGGCGATTCGCTACGCCGTATATCTCTCCAGCCGTTATATTCCGGATCGCTTTCTTCCGGACAAGGCCATCGATTTGATCGACGAAGGTGGAGCACGCGTAAAATTGCGCCAGGCCATGCTTCCGGACGAAGTGGCCGAAGTGCAGAAGCGCGTGAAGTTCATCACGCATCGGATGGAAACGGCCATCGCGAATCATGAATTCGAAAAGGCGCGCTTCTACTCCGAGGAAGAACGCAAGGAAAAGGAAAACCTGCGGGTGGTGCGCGAGCGGTTAAAGCTCGATGACACCAACACAGGCATCGTCACGCGCGAAGACATCGAGGATGTGGTGGCGCGCTGGACGGGCATCGCCGTCAACGCCATCAAGGAAGACGAACAGGAAAAGCTCCTGCGCATAGAAATCGAGCTGCACAAACGCGTCATCAGCCAGGACAAAGCGATCACTGCACTCGCACGGGCGATCCGCCGCAGCAGGGCGGGACTCAAGGCTCCGGGGCGGCCAGTTGGCTGCTTCCTTTTCCTTGGGCCCACGGGCGTCGGCAAGACGGAAGTGGCGCGCCGGCTGGCGGAATTTCTGTTCGGCAGCGAAAAATCGCTGGTGCGCTTCGACATGTCCGAGTACATGGAGAAGCATTCCGTGTCGAAACTGATCGGCGCGCCTCCAGGATATGTGGGCTACGAAGAGGGCGGCCAGTTGACCGAACGCGTTCGCCGGACGCCTTATTCGGTTATTTTGCTCGACGAGGTCGAAAAGGCCCACCCGGATGTGTACAATATCCTGCTCCAAGTGTTCGAAGACGGTCAACTCACCGACGGTCTCGGCAATACGGTGGACTTCCGCAATACGATTATCATCATGACTTCGAATCTTGGCGCGCGCCACTTGCAGAAACGATCCACGCTGGGATTCCAGTCGGCTGCGGAAGATGGCAATGTGAAGACCCTCGATGAATTGGTGCTCAGCGAGGTGAAGCGCGTTTTTAATCCCGAGTTCCTGAACCGGTTGGATGAGATTATCCTGTTCAATCCGCTCGGCGATGAAGAGTTGCTCCGCATTATTGACTTGCTGGTCGGCCAGATCAATGACACTCTGATCCACCGCCAGGTACAGATTGTCCTGACGTCGGAAGCACGCCAGTGGATCCTCGAGAAGACCTGCGGGGATCGCAACTACGGTGCGCGGCCATTGCGGCGGGCGTTGCAAAAGTACGTCGAAGATCCGTTGTCGGAGTCGCTGATTCAAGGGGGCTTGCAGCGGCCGGCAACACTGGAAGTATTCGTCTCAACTGACGGGCTTGGATTCCGACCGGTGGTCGAAGCAACCCCGGTATCCCACTAGCGAATCCTACGCGCGCAGGCCGGTCTCATCTGAGACCGGCTGGGGGAGCGTACAATCTTGTTTCGGGGGAAGCGGCCTTGACCGGTTCAAGGGCCGCAAAAAAGTATTCTTGTCTATTAGCTATGTTTCGCGGGGGCGTTGTATGCCTACTCGCGATAATGGGCGCTTGCCTTGAGCTTCCGGCACGCGCGCTTACCGATTCTTTGCCTCAACAACTTGCGCCCGCGGCAAATCCACAGGACGCCTCCACCATAGAGCGTATTGAATTCCAGGGAAACCGCAGAATCCGCAGCGAGACGCTTCGCGGTCGAATTTTTTCCCGCGCCGGCGACACACTCAATGAAGATACTTTGCGCCGTGATTTCCATGCGCTGTGGAACACTCAATATTTTGAAGACATCCGTCTGGAAGTTCAGGACAGCCCGGACAAAGCGAACTCGAAGATCGTCATTTTCTACCTCACCGAGCGACCCATCATTCGGCGCATCGAATACAAAGGGAACAAGTCGGTTTCGGAATCGGACATTCTGGACCGGTTCAAAGATCGGAAAGTCGGATTGTCGATTGAAAGCCAGTTCGATCCCACGCGCATCAAAAAAGCAGAAGTGGTCCTGAAGGAATTGCTTGCCGAGCATGGACGACAATTCGCGATCGTAAAGCCGACGTATGAAAGAATTCCCGGCACCAACGCGGTAAAGCTCACCTTCAATATCACCGAAGGCGCGAAAGTAAAGGTCGGCAAGATATTCATCACCGGGAACACGGCGTTCTCCAGCGGTAAAATCATCCGATCGATGCACAATTCGCGCCCTTACGCGATTCCGCTCAGTTTTATGGGATCAATTCCGGTCTTGTCCAAGACGTTCGACCGGCCGAAGCTCGATGAGGATATGGAAATCGGAGTCCGCGGGCTGTATCAGGACAATGGATATTTCAAGGTGCTGGTGAAGGACCCCATCCTTGAGAATGTTACGGTCAATAGCGGTTATCTTCCCGGACCTGTGCCGCTGGTCGGATCGAAGCCGGGCAAAGCGACCAACATTACAATCCCGATCGAAGAGGGTGAACGCTACCGCATGGGAACACTGCATGTGCGCAGCGCGGACCCCGACAAGGGGCTTTCGCTGAAGACAGAATATCTGGAGGCCGTTTTCCCCATTAAGAAGGGTGAGATCTTCAGCGTGGCGAAAGTCCGCAAGGCGATCCAGGACTACACGAAACTCTACGGCAATTACGGCTTCATCGACTTCACGGCCGTGCCGGACACGGAAGTTCACGAAGACACCAAGACCATCGATATTACGTTTGCGTTCGACGAGCAAAAGCAGTTCTTCGTTCGCCGAATCGATTTCAGCGGAAACACCGGAACGCGCGATAAAGTAATCCGCCGCGAGCTGCTGCTCAGCGAGGGCGACATGTTCCGCAGCAATTTGTGGGAACTCAGCCTGCTGCGCCTGAACCAGCTGGATTATTTCGAGCCGGTCAAGCCTGAGAATGCGGAAATCAAACGTAACGTCAAGCAAGGCACTGTGGACATTCTTCTGAAGCTAAAAGAAAAGGGCAAGCAGTCGATCAGCCTGACCGGTGGTGTGAGCGGCCTCTCGGGCAGCTACATCGGCGTTACTTACCAGACGAATAACTTCCTGGGTCTCGGCGAAACGCTTACAGTTGCTGCCAACGTCGGCAACATTCAACAAAACATTTCCTTCGGATTTACCGAGCCCTATTTGTTCGACCGCCCCATCAGTTCAGGATTTACGGTATTCACGAGCCGGTACAATTTCGATCAGGCGCGGCAAACTTCGCTGGCCTTGGGTACGCAGGTGCAGCTCGACCCCAATACGGTGCAGAATTATACGCAGAACAGCAATGGTTTCACTATTTTTGGAAGCTATCCGATCCGTCGCCTTGGATTTACTCGCGTGGGACTCACCTACGGATATACGGACACTAGCATCAAATCGCTGAGCACTGCCGCGACAGCGCTGTTCAGCGCGCTGCAATTCCAGCAACTGGCTGGTCCCTCGTCGCTTACGGGAATTCATGAAAGCCGCGTCGTCCCGAGCCTGACCTACAACACCGTCGACAATCCGGTGAACCCGACCCACGGAAAAAGCTTTTTTACATCGACATCCTTCGAGGGTGGACCGCTCGGCGGCAATGTCAACACGGTCACCGAGATTGTCGAAGCGAAGTATTTTCGTCCGAACTACCACCATCGCAACGTAATCGCAATGCGCCTGCTGACCGCCTATGAAACGGGATACGGCGGCAAGGTCATCGCTCCTTTCAGCCGATTTTATCTGGGCGGGGAAACCGATCTGCGCGGCTTCGACGAGCGCACCGTGTCTCCGGTGGTGTTTATCCCCACGCCCACCACGACTTCGGTGACGTACACGAATCCCTTTTTTCTTGACGGAAACGGAAATCCATCGGTCGGTGCGGTGAGGGTTCCCACGCTTTCCTATCAAACATCGTTTCCCGGCGGCGACACCGAGGCTGTCGCAAATCTCGAGTACCGGATTCCGGTCGCCCCCCATGTGAGCCTTTCTCTTTTTGGCGATATCGGCACCACGGGAGTTCTGAGAAACGACCAGTTGCAGCTGAATTCCACGGAATTGACTTCATTGACGACGCAATTTCCGTTGACCAACATCAGCACGACACTGCCGATTCAGAGCGGCACCAATTTCAAGATGCGCAGCACGCTGGGCGTTGAAGTGGTTATCCAGTTACCCATCGTGCAGGCGCCGTTCCGCATTTATTGGGGTTACAACCTGCTCCGGATGGGCCAGGTCATCACCGCGCCGACCACGCAATTCCCCGGCAACGTGAACAACATTGATCCGACCAAGCCTGCGTGTACGGCAACGCTAACCTCAAATTGCTTCGATCAGAATTGGAATCCGTATTTGGCCGGGTTGCCGCCGTTGCTTTGGAACACCCAGGTGGTGCCCCAGATTGTGAGCAGTTTCAATAACCCGCAGCGGACCAATTTTTTCGATCCGATTCGCACGTTCCGGTTTACAGTGAGCCGGACTTTCTAAGCGCGTGGACGGGAATGGCATCCGGGGTCTTGAGTTCATTTTAGTTTTGTAAGTGCAGCAAACTTCGATTGTTTGTTGGCTTCTTGGGGGAGGAATGGCATGAGGGGCTGGAAGTTCTGCTCAATATTAATTCTTGCTCTGGGTCTTGGCGCCCTCGGCTGCGGCGGCGGCAATAAGTCGTCGGGCGTTACGCTGACGATTTCCCCGTCGAGCGCCAGCGTTATTACCAATACAACTCAGCCATTTACCGCAACCGTTGGCGGCACAACCAATACGGCCGTGACCTGGACTGTGACGTGCCCATCCGGAGTAACCGCCCCGGCCTGCGGAACCATCGACGGAAACGGTGTTTATACCGCGCCCAAGACACTCCCGACCGTGACCACCAATGGAACCCCTGTGATTACCCCCACCGCGACCATTTCGGCGACTTCGTCGGCGGATTCGTCAATCGTGCAAACCGCCACCGTCACGATCATTACAGGCATCGCCATTTCGGTCGGGCCGAGCAACGCAACCGTCGGCACCGGCCAGACCTTCACGTTTACCGCGAGCGTGAGCAACCCGGGCTGCGACAATACAGTGGCATCCAACAATTGCCTGGTGGTCACGTGGTCGCTTTCAACGACTCTCACCGGCATAGGAACGATCGATCCCAATACCGGCACGTACACAGCTCCGGCGACAGCTCCTTCACCGAGCACGGTCACGATAACGGCGACCTCTGTAAAAGACACGTCCGTAACAGCAACCACAACCGTTACGATTGTCACCGCCGCCAATCCAACATTGACATCCGTGAGCCCGAAAGTGGCGGGCCTGGGATCGCTCTTTCAGGATGTGTATATTACGGGGACCGGTTTCATTTCCACGAACAACGTTTTTCTCACGCAAAACGGACAAATCTTTCCGCTTAATGCCGCCGTGGATTCCAGTTCCGTGATCCGCGCGCGCATTCCGGATACCGTTCTGGCCACTCCGGGTATCGTTCAGTTGAGCGTCTCGCAGCAAAACGGCGCACGGCAGAATTGTGCGCCGGATATAACACAGTGCCAGGTTGTGCTGACCGGCGTTCGCCCTGTGATCGTGGGTCCTTCGCCGGACACCATCCAGCAGGGCACCGCCGGAGCGCTTAGCTTTAATATAGATGGCGGCTTCTTCGGAACCAGCGCCAACCCCACAGTCAGCGCCACTTTTGGCGGGCAACTGCGTGCAGCCCAGATAGCTAACGCTCGTCAAATGTCCGTCATCCTCGGGGGAGGCGGTTCCAACGCGAGCGACTTTACGTTGGCAGGTCTCTATCCGGTGGCCATTCGCAGCTCCACGAATCCGTCGAAAATCGCGGTTGTCAATATCGCCGTTCAGCCGAATTACAATGTTTCAGCGGTCACAACAGTTACCCCACGACTTCAGGTAGGAACTACGCCAAGCGATGTAGCGATCAATCCCGCCACAGGCATGGCTGTGATTGCAAATACCGGATCGAACGACGTGACCCTGATTGACCTGACCACAGCTTCGCCTACCATAGTAGCCGCTTCCATCTGCACGGCGGGAGTCGGGGCGGTCGCGCCTTGCCCAACTTCCGGTCCAAAGACGGTCGCCATCGATTCTGTCCGGAATCTTGCGGTGGTCACAAACACGGCTTCGAAAACGATTGCGGTAATCGATTTGACCTCAAAGTCGGTGACATCCGTGACCCCTCCACTTGTCGATACCCCTGTTGCGGTTGGCGTCAGTCCTTGCTCCTCTCTGGACCCGGTAACGAACGCGTGCAAGGGGCGTGCTCTGATCGCCATGCAAAGCCGGCCATACGGATTGCTCATGGATTTGAGCCAGGCACCCCCCGCCATTCTTGGCCCGGTTTCGATCAGCACGGGCACCAACCCCCATATCGCCGTCGAGCCGCATCTGAATTGGGCGCTCGTGACCCCTGGCGGCCTTGGCTCATTGGGAGTTGTCGATCTGAATCAGCAGACCACCAACAACATTACAACCATTGCCAGGGCTTCCAACGTCGTGACCGTGACCGTGCAGGCTTCCACTGCCTCCGTCCCCCAATCGCCGTTACAGGTCCAGACCGGCGATACCGTCCTGATTCAGGGCGTCACAGGACCCAACAACGACACCAGCTACAATGGTTTTTATCAGGTAACCGCGGGACCTTTGAGCGGCCAGTTTACCTATACTCAGACGAGCGGGACTCAGCCTGACCAGATCGCCTTTAACGCGTCCGGAACGGTGAATTATGCCGAACCGGTGGTGCATCTTGGCTTGACCACGACGGTTCAGGGAGTTGGCATCAATCCTGAAACAGATCAGGCGGTTTTGGTCGATCCTTCCACCAGCGGCACCGTATCGTTCTTCAGTTTGCTGGACCAATCCGTTTCTAATCTGGTCTTGACAGCACAAAACGGTGGCGTTGAAACAGGAAGTGTCGCCGGCGCGTACAATCCGCTGACGAACATTGCGGTCACGGTGAACCCGACCGCCAACACGCTATCCGTGCTGGATCCTTCCACGCCGGCGCGTCTGGTTAGCGGAAGCCTGTTTCCGTCTGGCGCCTTCCCTGTAGCAGTCGCGATCGATCCAGGATCGAATCTCGCGGTGGTGGCCAATCAGAGCGACAACAGCGTGACCATTTTGCAGTTGGGGACGATCAAGCCGTTCTCCATTACCGATTCAAGCCCCAGGCAATTTGTGGTCAATTCCAGTCTGACCGGTGTGGCTGCCCCCGGCGCACAGACAATCACAATTATCGGGAAGGGATTCACCAACACATCTGTCGTTCGGCTTGACGGGAGCCCGCTGGCTACAACCTATGTCAGCGACCGAAAGCTTACCGCGATCGCTCCGCCTTCGCTATTGACTTCAGCGCATCTCTACGCGCTGGATGTGCAAAATCCCAATTTGGCTGTAACCAATGTCACCGATTTCACGGTAACGCAGAGCATCGATGTCTCCCCGGGATGCTCCACGGCAGAGCCGTTCCCATCGGGAGTGGCCATCGATCAGGTGCAGAACATCGCCGCGGTTACCCTCACCGGGTGCAACTCCGTCGCCCTGATCAATCTCTCGACGGGCACGGGCCAAGCCGTCAAGGTTGGAAATTTCCCGCTGGGAGTGGCAGTTCTCCCACGTTTGCACTATGCCGTTGTGGCCAACAATCAAGATGGCACCGCCTCGATCGTGGATGAACTGGCCGGATCGGTGGTAAACACGGTTTCGACGGGATCGGGTTCGGTGGGTGTGGCCGCGGATCAGGATACCGGAGAAGCGGCTATCGCAAATAGCGGAGCCAACACCGTTTCGATTCTGAATATCGCCACCTTGGGTGTCCCAAGTATTCCCACGGGGGCCAGCCCCGTCGCTGTGGCTTTCGATTACGAAAGCGGTCAGGTGGCGGTCGCCTCCACCGGCAGCAATTCCGTGGGCATCGCGCTGGATACGGGCACGGCATTGCAGACCAGCTTCACTGCCAATTTACCGACCTCGGTTGCCTACGATCCGTACAGCAATCTTTTTCTGGCAGCTTCCAGCCTAAGCAATACGATTGTGGCTTACGATCCAAACGCGCAGCAGCAGGTCGAATCGCTTCGCGTGGGAATTAACCCGACGTCCATTGCGTACAATAGTTTGACCGGCACGCTGGTGACCACGAACACGGGCAGCCATACGATCTCCGTTGTCGATATCCTCAGCAATAAGGTTCGTGCTTTGCTGACGCTGCCTCCGCCGCCGGCCAATTCAGCCGTTTCGTTGACGAGCAAATTGCAGTTCGGACTGGATGTTCATCCGCTGACCAACCTGGCGGTCATTGCGGATTCAGCGAACGGACGCGTTCTTTTTATACCGCTGCCTCACTGAGGAGATTGTTGCGGCCAACTCCCGGGCATTCGCAGGCATCGGTAATGGGGGTGGCGCAGGCGATGTAAGAGCGATTGTGATTGACGCCCATGAAATAGGGCCGCTATAATTCGCGATTTGTAATCATCATTTGAGACCCGTCTGAGAAGACTATAAGGAGCAAGAATGAACGTCAATTTACGTTCCACAAGCAGACTAGCAGCGTTAGCGATGATTTTCCTGGCGCCAGTTGCTGGGGTTCGAGCGCAGGGCACGGGCGCTGCAGCCCCCACGAAGATCGCCGTCCTGAACGTCCGCAACGCCATCGTTGCCACGGCCGAGGGAAAACAGGCGCAGGCGCAACTGCAATCGCAATTCGCGCCCCGGCAGGGCGAATTGCAGAATACGCAAAAGCAGATCGAAGACATCCAGCGCCGGATGAGCGAAGGCGCCCGCACGCTCAGCGATGACGAAAAGGCCAAGCTGCAGCGCCAGGGCGAACTGCTCACCCGCAAACTGCAACGCGACAACGACGGCCTGACCGAGGAATTGAACGCCGCGCAAGGTGAAATCGTCGACGGCATCGGCCGCAAGATGCTCGAAGTCCTCGACCGCTACGCCCGCGAGAACGGCTACGTGGCCGTGCTAGATACTTCCGCTCAGGGCAGCCCGGTGGTTTATGGCTCGTCCCAGGCCGATGTCACCCAGGATGTGGTTCGCCTATACGATCAGGCGTATCCAATAAAGGGTGGCACTGCGGCTCCGGCAGCGAAGCCTGCCGCGTCGACGCCTGCCCCGGCAAAAAAGCCCACGCCGTAGAGCAATCAGATTCCGAAAATAGGCTGATGAACCAGGGGCCGCGCAAAGCGCGGCCCCGTTTTTTTGCCTCGAGTGGCGTACACTTTAGTGTGCGTGCCTTTGTGACAGCCAAGCAAAACCAAAACCACGCACGCTAAAGCGTACGCCACTAAAACCCGCTCCGTTATTTTCTACCCCAGCACCACGCCAATCAGCCCGATTTCGGAAACCCATACAGAATCGCAGGATTTTCCACCAGGATGCGCTGGCGCGTCGCAGCGCTAGGCGCAAATTGACCGATCAAGTCAAAAATCAGCGCATCATCGGGGCTAGGGTCCTCAGTTGGATGCGGCCAGTTGCTAGCCCAAACCAGCCGTTCAGGCACAGCTTTCACATAGGCCTGAGCAACTTTCACAGCATCGGCATAAGTGGGCGGCCCAACCTTCGTATTCCTAAATGTCACCGACAACTTCACCCACGCGCGCCCCTGATCCACCAGCCTGCGAACGATCGCGAAAGCCGGATGCTGCGCGCCCATCGGTTGCGGGAGGTGTCCCATGTGATCGAACACAATCGGCGTGGCAATCCGGGAAAACATTTTTTCACCGGCCACAATTGCATCGCCGTCCATATTCATATCGATGTGCCAGCCGATGTCGTGGAGACGTTTCGAAAGCGGCTCCAGAACCTCAATCGGCGCGCCCGATCCTCCATTCCCATTGGGATTCAATGCGAGGCGAATCCCCTTGAACCCGCCGCGGACTAAAACGTCGAGTTCAGCGTCGGTAATCGTGGGCTGGACGACAGCAACGCCGCGCGCATTCGGCCCCAGTTGCGCAATGGCGTCGAGCGTGACGCGATTGTCCGTGGCGTACGGACTCGGCGTGATGATGATGCTCCGCGTGGTCCCGGTCCGCCTCTGCAAGAAACGATAATCAGTCACCGTAGCGTGCGGGGCCACTCCCGGTCGAGTGGCGGGAAACCGGCTGTCGTGAATGTGGACGTGGCAGTCGCAGGAATTGGGCGGCGCCTTCAGCGTAGCGCGCTCAGTGCCGGTGGAGTTCGGCGCCGCATATTGTTCCTCGGAAAATGCAGGAAGGATCCCCGCCGCGCCCAATGCCGCGAGCCCGGCCCCTTGCAAAAAACCGCGCCTATCGATTTTGACTTCACCCATCGTGATCACCCTCCCAGCGAAAGTTTGCACACGATACTCCCGCTGGGCGGCGATTGCAAATTGGAATCGTTGGATGGAATCCAGCGAGGCGGAGCGGTAATGTGTGGCCCAGCATGAAAGCGGTTTTGTTCTTCCGGGTGCCCGTTCCTTCGTGGTTTTCGAAGGGACGGGGTTTAGATTCACGGGAACTCAAACCATCTGGCGAAGAAAGTGAAAAGCACGCAGAAGAAAGCTACATTTTATAATCCCGACGACATCAAAACCCGCACCCTTCATCCGCCGCGGCGGATGAAGGGTGCGGCACCCGGAAGTTCAAAATCGTTCGAATTTGACGCGCCCGGCAAATCGCGTGAGCCCCTGGATTCCAGCTTCTGGCGGTGCGCCTTCCCCTGCTTGCATTTGCAGCAATGGCTGACTATACTCTACTAGCCTAAGCCGGACGCAGGACTTAGTGGGCGAAAGCCCACTTTTTTGTTGGGCGCATGCCGGTGCGCTGGGGGCCGAAGGCATCGCCGGCTGTGGAAATCGAATCCGGCGGGCATCGGGAAGGCGGAGATGGATTTAGAGCGAGTCAGCGAAGCTGCCGAACGGGTGGCGAAATCGCTGGGCATAGAAGTGGTCGATGTCGAATGGAAAGTCGGCAAAGAGCGCTTTCTGCGGGTTTATATCGATAAACCCGGGGGCGTCAGCCACAAGGATTGCGAAGCGGTCAGCAATCAGCTCAGCGTAATTTTGGACGTGGAGGATTTGGTTCCGGGGCCGCCCTATATCCTTGAATTAAGTTCGCCTGGCCTCGACCGCAAGCTGACCAAGCCGGCGGAATTTGAGCGATTTGCCGGTCGCCTGGCGCGGATCTCGACGATTGAGCCCATCGAGAATCAGAAGTTTTTTGAAGGCCGCCTGGCGGGAGTCGCCGAAGGCAAAGTACAGATCGAAGTGAAAGGCCGCGTGATTGCCTTGCCGATGGAAGGAATTCGCAAGGCGAACCTGGTGGTTGAATTTTAAGGTGAGGAATAATGGCAAGCCTGCTGTACCAGACAATTGAGCAGATCAGCCGGGACAAGCACATTGAACCGGAAGTGATCGTCGCGGCCATTGAAGACGCGATGATTGTTGCCGCGCGCAAATATTACAAGACCGAGGAAGATCTCCGCGCCAAGTTCAATCCGGAATCCGGGCAGATAGAAGTGTTCGCCGTGCGTCCGGTGGTCGAGGAAGTGACCGATCCGAAGAAGGAATTCACGCTGGCGGAAGCCAAAAGGATCGACCCCAGCGCCGAAATCGGCAGCGAAGTCCTGATTCCGAAACCGACCGACGTGCTGGGCCGCATCGCCGCGCAAACCGCCAAGCAAGTGATCATGCAGAAGGTGCGCGAAGCCGAGCGCGACACGATTTATAACGAATACAACGGCCGCGTCGGCGAACTGGTGAATTGCGTCGTCAAGCGCACCGAAGGTCCGGACGTGATTGTCGACCTGGGCCGCGCCGAAGCGCGCATGCCCAAGCGCGAACAATCGCGCCTGGAAACCTACAACATCGCCGATCGTCTGCGCGTGGTGATTCGCGCGGTGGACCGCTCCGCCAAGGGACCTCAGGTAATCATTTCCCGCGCCGACCCCGTTCTGGTGCAGCGCCTGTTTGAGATGGAAGTTCCCGAAATTTATGACGGCACGGTGCAAATCCGCGCCGCCGCGCGCGAAGCCGGCGAGCGCACCAAGATCGCCGTGCAGAGCCGCGACAAGGATGTGGACCCGGTAGGCGCATGCGTCGGCATGAAGGGCATGCGCGTGCAGTCGATCATTCGCGAACTGCGCGGCGAAAAAATCGACATCATTCCCTACTCCGAAGATACCGTCACGTTTGCGCAAAAAGCGCTATCCCCGGCAAAGGTTACGCGCGTTCAAATCATCGATCCTGAAACGCGCCACCTGGAAATCATCGTCGAAGATACGCAGCTTTCCCTGGCCATCGGCAAGAAGGGCCAGAATGTTCGCCTGGCCAGCAAGCTGATCGGCTGGAACGTGGACATCAAGAGTGAGGAAGAAAAGCGCCAGGAAATCGAGGCACAAATGGCCGCGCTCACCGCTCCGGGCACGCCGCTTTCTGAACTCGCGGGCGTGGGACCGAAGACGATCGAACGCATCGAAGCTCACGGCGTTTCGACAATTGAAATGCTGGCCGATATGACTCCCGAGCAGCTTACGGAAATTCCGGGAATCGGCGAGAAGATGGTCGAGAAGATTCAGATGTCTGTGGCCGCCTATTTCCAGTCGCTGGAAAATCAGCCGCAGGAGACGGAATTCGTCGAGGCGCCCGCCGAGCAGGAATTTGCCGAAGGCGCCCCCGAACAGGAGCCCGGACAGGAACCCGAGCAGGAGCAGGCCTCGGAAGAATCCGCGGAAGCAGTGGACATCGTTACGGAAGAGATCGAAGGTCCCACGGAAACGGAAGAAATCGCAGTCGCCGCTGCGGCCTCGGCAGAAGCAGAACCGGGAAATTCAGAATCTCCCGATTCCACCGAGTCCGCGGAAACGCCGGACAATAGCAGCAGTAGCGACAATAGTGGCAAGGAGTAGTCCCGGAGGGCAATGACAGAACCGAATCAGATCCGCATCAACGAACTGGCGCGCGAGCTCGAGGTCAAGGCCAAGGCGATCATCGATTATTTGCCTGAAGCCGGAGTTACCGAGAAAAAGACCCACTCGAGTTCCATCGATGTCGACGCCGCCGTAAGGGTGCGCAAACATTTCCGCGATATGGCCGAAGCTGAGGTCGCCGCTGAGGAAAACGCCGTAGCGGAAAAGGCCGCGAAAGAAGCAGCCGCCAAAGCAGCGCGCATGAAGCCGTCTGTGGTTGCTCCCCCTCCGCCACCTCCCGTTGTAGTTGCTCCTCCCACTCCGGTAGTGGTTGCTCCTCCTGTGGTATCGGCGCCTCCTCCAGTACCAGCGAAGCCAGTTGCGCCTGCGGTTGCTCCACCGACACCAGTTGCGAAGCCAGTTGCTGTGACACCGCCTGCCCCTGCAAAACCGGCAGCATCGGCGCCGACAGTTCCTCCGCCCGCAAAACCGATTGTCCGGCCAGCTGCAACAACTCATCCTGTGTCCGCGAAGCCTACATCAACAGCTGCCAGGACTGCTCCATCTGCGCCACCTGCTGGCTTGAAGACCGCTGGATCGCCTGCGACTGCAAAGCCGGGAGCTCCGGCTCGCCCCACAGTTGCTCCAGGGAAGCCATCGCCACCCAAACCGAATTGGAATCCATTACCGCCCGGCGCTCGCGTGAATCCTCCCGCGCCAGTACGTCCGCCAACCGTGCGTCCCGGCGCTCCGCAATCCAGATTTCCTGTGCGCCCCGGCGCTCCAGGCCGTCCCGGGCAACCGGTGCCCATGCGTCCCGGACAACCCATGCCCGGACGCCCCGGCGCTCCTCGACCAGGCGGAGGACGTCCGGCACCGCCGCTTCCAGCGGGCCAGATGCCTCCGAAGGCGGAGCCCGGCAAACCAATTTATGAGCGCAAACCCGCGGCACGCGCCCGGCCCACGATGGAGAAGCGCTTTGAAGAAGGCGAGCGCAAGCTTCATCCGGTTCGCGCACGAGTCGGTCCCGGCGAAAGGCGTACCGCGCAGATCGAACGCGCGCCCGCGCCTCCTCCACGCGAACCACGCGAAATTACCATCACCGAAGGCGTAACCGTCCGCGACCTGGCGGAAAAGCTGGATGTGCGCGCCAAGGAATTACTAAAAATTTTGCTGGATCGCGGCATCTTTGCCAGCATCAACCAGGCGCTCGACACGCCCACGGCCACCAACCTCGCGGAAGCATTCAACGGCACCGTCAAGGTTCTGACATTCGAGGAAGACGTCGTCCAGGAAGTCGCGCGGGAGGAAAAGCCGGAGAATCTTGAGCCGCGTCCGCCTGTCGTAACCGTCATGGGCCACGTCGATCACGGAAAGACCAGCCTGCTCGATGCGATTCGTGAAACTGATATCGCCGAGGGTGAGGCCGGAGGCATCACGCAGCACATCGGCGCATCCGTCGTACACATCGACGGACGCAAGATCGTGTTCGTGGATACTCCCGGTCACGAAGCATTCACCCGCATGCGAGCGCGCGGCGCGAAAGTTACTGACATCGTCGTCCTGGTGGTCGCAGCCGATGACGGCGTAATGCCGCAAACCCAGGAAGCAATCGACCACGCGAAAGCTGCCGGCGTGCCGATCATTGTGGCCATCAACAAAGTCGATAAACCGGAAGCGCAGGTGGAGCGCGTCAAGCGCCAACTCTCCGAACGCGGTTTAATGCCCGAGGAGTGGGGCGGCGACACGGTGATGGTCGAAGTCTCAGCAAAAAAGAAACAAAATCTGAGCAAGCTGCTCGAAATGATTTTGCTGGTTGCCGACCTGCGCGAATTGAAATCGAATCCAAAAGCTCCCGCCGCCGGCACAGTGCTCGAATCGCGCGTGGATAAAGGGCGCGGCGCTGTTGCGACGATCATGGTTCAGACAGGCACGCTGCATACCGGCGACGTCTTTATCTGCGGCGCTGTGTACGGCAAAGTGCGCGCCATGTTTGACGATCACGGTCACCCGGTCCGAATCGCCGGGCCATCCACTCCCGTGGAAGTCCTCGGTTTGCAGGGCGCGCCGGAAGCCGGCGATCATTTCCAGGTTGCCGATGAAGCGCGAGCCCGTCACATCGTTGAATTCCGCCAGGACAAGCTGCGTGAAGCGACGCTGGCAAAATCCGCCGGAGCGCGTATCACGCTCGACCAGTTACACGAACAGCTCAGGACCGGCGACGTCAAGGAACTTCCGCTCGTCATCAAGGGCGACGTGCAGGGTTCAGTAGAAGTGCTGAGCGAAATGCTGCCAAAACTTTCCGACGATCGCGTGAAGCTCAAGATTATTCACGCGAGCATCGGTGCCGTCACCGAAAACGACATTCTGCTGGCGTCCGCATCAGGCGCAATCGTAGTGGCGTTCAACGTCCGGCCGGACCGCAAGGCCGCGGACCTGGCGCAGCGCGAAGGCGTGGAAGTTCGCCTGCACTCGATCATCTACGAAGTTTCCGACGAGATCAAAAAGGCCATGACCGGCCTGCTCGATCCGGTCTTCAAGGAAACGCGTCTGGGCCGCGCCGAAGTGCGGAATACGTTCCGCGTGAAGGGCATTGGCACCATCGCCGGATGCTATGTACTCGACGGCGTGCTCAAGCGCGACTCGGAAGTGCGCGTGTTGCGCAACCAGGGAACACCTCCCGAGAGAGTCGTGATTCATACCGGGCGCATCAGTTCGCTGAAGCGGTTCAAGGACGACGCCAACGAAGTTCGCACCGGATTCGAGTGCGGCGCCAGCGTCTCCAACTTCAACGACCTGCAAGTCGGAGACGTCCTCGAGTGTTTCCACATGCAAAGACTCGTGCTCGCGGAAGCTTCGGCCTGATCTTCAGCAGGCGCGTATAGGTCAAGCCTGCTAAGAAGCCCATTTGCAGGCCCTGTCTTGCGGTTCGGTTCGCAGGGATGACGATGCCAATCGGTTTGCTCACCCTCGAAATTTATATTCCAGAGGCGCACTCGCTCAAAGACAAGCGGCAGGTGCTTCGCAGCTTGAAAGACCGGCTGCGAGGAAAGTTCAACGTGGCCGTCGCCGAACTCGACGGACACGATTCCTGGCAGCGCTCGGTGGTCGGCATCGTCAGCCTCTCGAACAACGCCGGACACGTCGAACAGGCATTGCGCACGGTCCTTGAGGATTCCGAAAAACAACTGGGCCGCGATCTGATCGGCCATGAGCTGGAAGTGATATAAGTACGCAGGAAATTTGCAGGCGTTCAGATTCCTGCATCGAGTGAGATAACGATGACGGTCCAGGGACATCGGCACCAGCGCGTGGCCGAGGAAATTCTTCACGAAATCGGGATCATGGTTGCCGGCGAATTGAAAGACCCGCGCATCGCGGGCTTGGTAACCGTCACCGAAGTGCGCGTCACGCCCGATCTGAAACACGCGCGCGTATTCGTCAGCGTGATCGGGGATCAAGCCGAGCAGAAGAGCACGATCAGGGGCCTTGCCGCAGCAGTCGGCTACATTCGCCACGAACTGACCGAGCGCATACAGCTTCGCCGCGCCCCGGAAATTCATTTCACCCTGGATCATTCCGAGGAGTACAGCCAGCGAATCGAAGAGCTTCTGCGCCAAACCAAAAAGACCGCGCCTTGATTTCGCCGCTTCACTGACAAACCAAAAATCATGCCGCGAAAATCTCAGCCCGCATCGCTCGACGGCGCCCTGGTCATTGACAAGCCGCAGCACAGAACGTCGCACGACGTAGTCGATGCCGCGCGCCGCATCCTGGGATTCCGCCAGATCGGCCATCTGGGCACACTCGACCCGCTCGCAACGGGCGTGCTGGTGCTGCTGCTGGGCCGCGCCACGCGCCTCGCTCAGTTCTACATTGGGCGCCGCAAACGATACACCTCCACATTCCGTTTCGGCTTCGCCACCGACACCTACGACGCCGCGGGTGCGCCAATGGGCCCGGACACCGCTCCCATACTCGACCGCGCAGAAATCGAGCGCCTGGCCACAGCCAGTGTGGGACGCTTTGCGCAAATGCCCCCGCCGTATTCCGCCAAAAAAATCCACGGGCGCCCAGCGCACGAACTCGCGCGAAAGAAAAAACCTGTCGAACTGAAGGCTGCTGAAATCGAAGTTTACGATTTCCATGTCGATGAAGTTGCGGGCTCGCTGGCGAAATTCTCTATCGAATGCGCCGCAGGCACGTACATTCGTTCGCTGGCGCACGACATGGGCGCAGCACTGGGCTGCGGCGCGCACCTCGCAGAGATCGTCCGCACTGCGGTAGGCGAATTTACGCTCGACCAGGCCACAAAACTGGAAGACCTCGAACGCGCCTCGGCGGAAGGCGATCTCGCGCGCTACGTAATCCCGCTCGAACGCATGCTGCCGGAATTGCCGAGCGTAACAGTCCTCCCGCTCGTCGAACAGCGCGTGCGCCACGGCGCAAAATTCACCGTGCAGCTCGCCCAAATCCAGCCGGGTCGCGTCAGCGCCGCGCAAGGCGCAACCGCCGAACTCGATTCCGGCGAATGGAAGCCAGCGCGCCTCCGCGTCTTCAGCCAGCAGGAACGCCTGATCGCCATTGCTGAGGCTCTGGTGCCGCGAACTTACCAGCCCGTAGTCGTTCTGGAAGCGGAAGCATGACAAAACGCGGAGTGACGGCGCCAATATGTTAACTTCACCTGAGTGACGCACATGCTGACCATCAGGCTTCCTCCATCCGTTGAAAAGCGCATCGAGAAGCTGGCTCGCCGTACCGGGCAAAGCAAGAGTTTTTACGTCCGCGAGGCAGTCATTCAACACTTGGATGATCTGGAGGACTTGTATCTCGCCGAGAACAGTTTGAAACGGATTCGCAGCGGTAAAGATCGGGTTATTCCTCTTAAAGAAGTCATGACGCGCTATCGCATAGATTGACGTGCCTGTTGACACGCGAGGTTCTTAATCCAATTCAAAGGCCCTTCGGTAATGCGCACTCTTGGTCAGAAAATAGGTATTCAACCGATCAAGCTCTGCGTCGTCCTTGACCAATTCTCTATAAAGCTGCTCCCAAGTCCGGAAGCTGAAACAGTTTTGGAAACTCTGATTTAGATAGGACCGAATAGATTCCTCTGGGTTGACAAATGAATTCTGTTTGGATTTTTTGCCACAGTTCCATTGCGTTTGGCTCACTAGATTTGCGACATGCCACTTGCAACCCTTTGCCATTGCAGAGGCGAAAATAATATTTCGGAAAAGTTGACTGTGCAAATTTGCGCCAATTTTATCCCTTTTGATGGCCCGCTTTGTCCCTTCCGGGGCCTCGTCAAAGTAGCGCTCCAATAAGCCATTGCGATCCTTAGGCTTATCTCCGACTTCTACTTCTTCTTCATGCGCTAGAGTATTTCCAGAAGTGAATTTTGCCTCGACGCATATCACGAGTTGACCGTCGAGCACCAACATGACATCAGGCTCTGTGTTGAATTTCCTAATTCCTTGCTCCAATAGGTCTCTGACGTCGCGAAGCGGCTGAAACAATTCGGTCTCATTTCTAGTTCCTGTAACGTCAACCAGCTTGCCCCACAAGTAGAGATCGGGCTCCGCGCCTACGTCAAAACCGGTCAGAAATTTTACGGCTAGACTCAGTTTTTTCGCTTCTGCGAGACTCACAAAGACGTTCCAGGTGAGCGCATCTTCCGAGTTCTCATACCCCAGGCGGTGGGTCTCGGCTTTTCCAACAGAATTCAGTGCTATCTTTTCCGCAAGGTCCGGACGAATGCGAAAATTTCGCAACCGGGCCTTATTCTTTTCCTTCCGCCCATCCCCGTTCCAATATACGAAGGTATTCGAGTGAAGCCTAATTCCATGAGTGGAGCAGAACGGTTTATTACTCTTGCCGAACGGGATAAGGACCGGCGTCGTGATGCAGGACCTAATTGGACATGCATTGGGATACCGCAACATCTCAGGGTCGCTCTTGAAATCTCTAAAACTCTCGTATCCAAAATACTCTGAAGAATCTGAGCTATCTATTAGCACGTCCCAGCTCCAGTTATGTTTTCATCCCGCAAAGAACTCCCCCAGCCGCCGGACGCCCTCTTGAAATTGCACTTCCGGCGTAATCAGGCTCAGCACAAGAAACCCATCCCGCGAAAAATTAAAAAAGTGTCCAGGATGCGCGAGGACCGAGCAGCGTTCGAGTAGCGAAACGGCCAGATCTTCGTCCGCTCCAGTAACCGGGACGCGCAGAACAGCGTACCAGCCACCTTCGCGATCGAGGCGTGTGATGACCTTAGATTCGCGCAAAGCCGCATCCAGAACCGCGAGATTCGCGGAAATTCTTTGCTGCAACTGCGCCTGAAGTCCGTGGCGCAAACCCAGAAATTTCGGCAGTGCGAGTTGCACCGGCGCGCTCGGCGAAAGATAAGTATCCGCGATGATTTCGAGGTGCTCGACGGCGGTTTGCACCAGCGACGGCGGGCCGCTCACAACCATCCACGCCAATTTCATCTGCGGCAGCAGTGAAATCTTGGATAGGCCGCTGAGCGTAAATGTGAGCGCGGCTTCATGGAGCGCAAACGTCCGGGCCAGATCGGGCGTGCCTGAATAATCGAGAAAAACTTCATCGGCGACAATGGCCATCTCGCGCTCGCAACAAATCGCGGCAAGCTGAACGGCCTCCTTCACCTTCACGAAAGACCCAGTCGGATTATTGGGATGCACCACCAGCACCGCGCGGGAACGCGGCGTGATCGCCGCGCGCAAAGAGGCAAAGTCGATTTGCCAGCCATGATCGTAAAGCAATGGATACGGAACCAGCCGGATGTCCCCAAGGTCGGCAAGAAATTCAAATAGCGGATAGCTGGGCGCGGGAACCAGAACCTCATCGCCCGGTTCGCAAAGCAGGCGAAAAATGTGGCTGTAACCTTCGCTGGTCCCTGAAGTGAGGATGACGCGCTCCGGATCAACGCGACCACATTCGCCGGAGAACCCAGAGCGGCCAACATAGTAATCGCCGACGGCCGCGCGCGCTTCAAGCAACCCCTTACTTTCCGGTGAGTATGAAAGAGCGCGCGGGTCGGCCAGCGCGGAGAGGATTTCCTTTTCAGGATAGGAAAGGCCGCATTCGGTAGGATTCGAAACCGTCAGGTCCAGCAACTCTTTCCCGGACCGCCGGTGCTCCTCAAGTGCCTGCGTAAATAGGTTCGTTCCGAGCTGCCAATTTGTGCGCGATGCAAACATGCGATTGATTTGGCGGATCAAGATAGAAAGTTCGCCGTGAAGTTAGTGTTTCACTGCCTCGTCGGACTCCACCTTGCCATCGCGAACGTGAATAATCCGGTTGGCCCGCTGCGCGATGTCATGTTCGTGAGTGACCAAAATAATTGTGTTCCCCTCACTGTGCAGGCGCGCGAACAAGGCCATGATTTCATCGCCCGTCTTGGTGTCGAGGTTGCCGGTGGGCTCGTCCGCCAGGACGATCGAGGGAGAGTTCACCAGCGCGCGCGCCACTGCGACACGCTGACGCTGCCCGCCGGAAAGTTCATTCGGCTTGTGATTCATTCGCTCAGTAAGGTCCACTGCGGCCAGAGCGCGTTTTGCCTTGGCGATTCGTTCTTCCACCGGAGTGCCGTTGTAAATCAACGGTAGCTCGACGTTATGCAATGCCGTAGCGCGCGGAAGTAAATTAAACGTCTGAAAAACAAACCCGATTTCCTTGTTGCGAATATAAGCCAGTTCGTCGTCATCGAGTGTATTGACCAGGCGGCCGGCCAGCCAGTACTTGCCGGTAGTCGGCGTGTCCAGGCATCCGATCAAATTCATCAAGGTGGATTTTCCGGAGCCGGACGGACCCATGATGGCGACGTATTCGCCGCGGCGGATATCAATGTTGACGCCCCGCAGCGCATTCACCTTTTCCGTACCCATCTCGTACGTTTTCCAGAGGTCTTCAGTCTTAATGGCAAATCCCTGGTCCACGAGATCCTGGCGAAACGAATCGGGCGATACTGCTTCCACGGGCATCAATCGGCTCCTCGAACCTGCACATTCACCGGCAACTTGAACGATATCATTGAAAGGACGAGGCCAAACAGCCTCGCTGAAATTTAGATGCGCTCCAGACACCAGCTGTCATCCATTATCTTTCGGCGGTGAGTTGTCCACCTTCACGCGGGCATCCGGCTTCAGCGTGCGCAGGGCTTTGTAGCTGCCGGTAATAATCTGGTCGCCCTCCTGAACTCCGTTCATGATTTCAATATCCGTGACGCCCATGATGCCGGTCCCGACAGAGACAAACTGCGCGCGTCCGTTTCGAACCACGAAAATGCCCTGAATTTCCTCGTTTTGCGATGTCGAAGCTCCCGCAGCAACAGAATCCGTTGCAGGACGGCTCGCTGCCAGAGTCGAGGAATCGTCCGCTTTCCGTCCGGCGTTCTTCGCGGCTTCCTCCAGGTCCTTCCGCGTGCGAATCACCAGCGCCTGAATGGGAATCGTCACGACGCCTTTCTTCTGTGCGGTAGTGATTTTCGCAGTCGACGAAAGACCCGGGCGCAGCCCGGCAGGAGGGTTCTCCAGGGTGACGACGACTTTGAAATCCTTCGCTTCCTGATTGCCGGTTGTGGATTGCGTGGACGCCAGCCCCGAAGTTCGCAGCACCGCCTGCGTGCCGACTTCCGTAACCTTGCCCTTAAACAATTTGCCGGGCAGCGCATCGATGGTCACGTCGGCAGTCTCACTCAATTTCACGCTGGTAATATCGGTCTCATCCACCATCACTTCGGAAGTCACCACGGACATATCGGAAATCGTCATCAAGTAACTGCCGGTTGCATTTTGAATTCCCGGCACCACGTTTTCTCCCACGCGCACGGCGATGTAAGTCACCACGCCATCGATGGGCGCCGTATAGGTCGTTTTCCGCAGCACGTCGCGCAGGCGATTCAGCATGGCGCGATTCTGCGATAGGCCGGAGCGCGATTGGGCAAGCTGCGCGCGAGCCTGGTCAGCCCGCGCCTGGGCGGAAGCCAGCGCCGCCACTGCGCTGTCGTACGTCGCCTTCGAAGTATCATAATCCTGCTTGGCGATCAGGCCTTCCTTGAACAATTGCTGCCCGCGGTCCCACGCCAGCTTGGCGTGCTCCAAATCGGCGGAGCGCGCCTTGACGTCAGCCTGCGCCGACAAATTATTGGCATCGGCGGAACTCACTCCGGATTCCGCAGAGTCGATTCCGGCGCGCTGCGCATCCACATCCGCGGATGGCTGCACATTTTCCAGGCGCAGCAGCACGTCGCCCTTCTTAACGTGATCGCCTTCCTTCACCACAATTTGCGTAATCTTGCCGATGCCCTCGCCCAGCACATTCGTATAGGTCAGCGGCTTGATTTCACCGGATGCGGTAACAACCGAATTTAGGTCCTGCCGCGATACCGTGCCAGTCTGGACCGTAACCAGATCCTTGTTGATTTCGTAGATGGCAAACCAAACCCCGCCGGCAATGGCTGCGGCAGCAGTCGCACCGATAGCTATTTTTTGCCATAAGTTCATATAAGCTGGGACCCTGACATTCTAGCCTGAATGCATTCTTTCACTTGGTCGCGCACTACGCAGGGAAGTCCTCTAAAAATTCCAATTGTAGTCAATCAATCACTTTATCGAATTTGTTGCGAAGTGTTCTTATGTATGAGGTCAACGCTTCTTCGTGCCCGACACTCGCCTCATAGCACACTGGATTTTACCTTCATTTCCAAGTGGAACAAAATGATTTGCTCCTCGTGACCTATCGATCTCGATAACCGACGGCAACTGGGAGTCGAGCTCGCCCATAGGGAGACGGAGGCGCGAGTTAGACCTAACAAATCCAGCAACTGAAAGGCATTGACTCAAGTCCGATGAGCCTTAGCAGTATAAACTTAGGTGTACTATTTGCATTAACTGTGGTTAATATTCGTTGTATGTGCCGGTTAAAGGGTTAAGCTTGTTCACGGCCGGAATCGCAGACCCTTCCGAAGTCACGGCACCACGGATGCATGAGGGATCGTTAGGGACATGTTGCGAATGTCGTTCTATGTTTTTCTACTCGCCGGTATTTTCTTTGTGCTCCCAATGGCGTTATTGGCGCAGGGAGAAACAACCAGCGCAATCATCGGCCAGGTGAACGATCCAACTAACTCTGCTATACCAGGCGCCACGGTAACAATTACGAATGAAGAGACCGGCCTAAAACGCTCGGCCAAGACTGACGATGCCGGCCAGTTTAATTTTCCGCAGTTGAATCCGGATACTTATTCGGTCCAAGTGGAAGCAAATGGGTTTGCGCTGCAGCATATTGGCAATGTGCAAGCCGGGTTGGGTCAGAAGCAGACCGTCAATTTTACGCTCCAGCTGCAGCGATCAGATGAAAGCATTGAAGTTATCGGCGAAGCCCCCATCATCAATCCGGGAAACGCAAATACATCCACGAATCTGAACGCTCCCACCCTGGAAAATCTTCCCAATCCGGGCGGCGATTTAACATACCCTCTCCAATTTGCCGCGGGCGCCCTTATCAACACGGCAGGCGGCGGCAATGATTTCGTTGGCGGCACAAATGGGTATGGCAACGTCGAGTTCAACGGGCTGCCAGCTCTTTCGAACGGCTATATCGTCGATGGATTGGAAACGAATGACCCGCTGACGAATCTGAACAGCGGGCTTTCGACAAATCTTGTCCTCGGATTGAATTCGATTGCGGAAGTAACGGTCAACACGCTTTCTTATGAGGTCGATCAGGGCCGGTACGGAGCGTCCCAAGTCAACTATGTTACAAAATCAGGTTCGAACCGGTTTCACGGGAACCTCTACGAATTGTGGAACGGCGCGAAGCTTAACGCGGCCGATTTTTTCACCAACGCCACGGCGGGAAATCATAAGCCCGGCTCCACGGTGGACCATTTCGGCGGCAGCGTAGGCGGGCCGATTATCCACGACAAGCTGTTTTTCTTCTTCGACAGCGAGTGGGTTCGTATTGCCCTGCCTATCGTCACCGCCGCTACCGTTCCAACTTCAGCATTTCAGAGTTACGTTCTACAGCAACTTCCTTTTGGGGGCACGGACTCCGTTACAGGTTCGATCTATCGGCCGGTGCCGCAGCTGGTGCCGTTCTATCAGAAGATGTTTTCACTCTACGGAAATACGGTCGGAACGCCCCTGGCGGTGCTCGGTTGCCCGTTCGATGTCGGCGGGGGGGCGCCTGCATTTGCGAATGATGGAAACGGCTGCGCCAATCGCCAGAGCGTCTCCCATTCGAGCGATGACCACGAACAAGTCCAGACGGTGCGCATCGATTACAACATCAATGAGAGAAACACGACATGGTTTCGCTTACAGGCGGACACCGGACTCCAGGCCGCATATACAGATCCCATCAATCCATTGTTCAACTCTCTTTCCCCTCAACCCCTGTACTCCTTTGCGGCGGGATATACGCACGTTTTTTCGCAGAATCTGGTGAATTATTTCAACCCCGCATTTTCCTGGTATTCAAGTTTATTTGGCCCCAGTGATTTTCAGAAAACACTATCCGCATTTCCCATCGTCCTGCAAGGCAGCGGCGCGAATGCTCCATTTACGACTGTGGGAGGATTAGACAACACCTGGATCCAGGGAAGGCGCGCCTCCCGTTTCTTTATCAACGACAATCTCGCCTGGAGTCACGGTGACCACGAACTCCGCTTCGGGACAAATACGCGCATCCTTCGCTTGAATGATTATGATTTTGGGGAGGGAACCGTCCCCACCGTGACGTACACCACCCTGCCGCAATACATTTATGGAGTTGCCTCGACGGCGACAGAGACTTTTCCGACGTCAGCAAACGAACCGTTCAACTTTCTGAATCTCGACCTCTATGCGCAGGATACCTGGAAGGTGACCAGGAAGCTGACATGGACATTCGGCGTTCGAGACACTTTCAATTCCAACCCATTAAATCCCCACGGGCAAATTGCGCGCCTTCGCGGGTCTTTCGATTCCATTTCGCATAATGTAAATCAACCGCTCAACGCCGCCATTCAGACCGGACTGGGCAACGTATTTTCCTCAACTCCCCTCGCGATCCTGCAACCGAGAATGGCGATCGCGTGGCAATTTGAGTCCAGGTCCGTGCTGCGCGCCGGTTTCGGTATTTTCAGCGACATTTTGCCCGGGAGTATCGCCGATGTGGTCAGCGTCAACCCGCCCTATGTCAAGACTTTCCAGGGCGGACTTTTTGGGACTGTCGGCGGCACGGCCATTGCGCCGGGTGTCCCAAATAGCGCGGTCGATGCGACCGTGGCCGCCAATCAAGCATTCAGTTCAGGATTTACACAGGGCCAGCTTTCCTGTGCGTCCGCACAAACAAATTCTGCGACTTGTCTTCCTCCTGTCGCAATCACGGCGGTGCCCGACGGAAAACTTCACGCTCCATACTTCATGGAGTGGAGCCTCGGCCTGGAGCATGAGTTCGGTTCTACAGTAAGCATCCACGCACAATATGTCGGCACGCGCGCAGTCAATCAGCCATACCAAACGCAGGTGAACGGCTATCAGACAGTCTGCCAGAGATGCTTCGCGCCGTTTCCCTATGCCCAGTCTACCGATCCCCGATTCGGGGCAGTGACGCAATTGTCCACCGGGGCAAACAGTCACTACGACGGATTGCAATTAACCGCGATGAAGCGTCTCGGACACGGTCTTATGGGACAAATCAACTATACCTGGAGTCGTTGCATGGACACGGTCTCGAACGGGGGATTCCTGCAGTTCTCAGCAGGAGGAATCCTCTCGCCGCTTCCCGGCGACCTGGCCCGTGATTACGGTCCATGCGACTATGACATCCGGAACAATCTTAATGCTCAGTATGTCTATCAGTTGCCTATCAAAGTTAGAAACCGCTTTCTTGGCAATGCGCTGAACGGCTGGCAAGTGTCGGGAACCGTGTTTTGGCACAGTGGGATTCCATTCTCTGTCCTCAGCACGCCCTACTCGGCCAACGGGAACGGGATCGTGAACGGCAGCGGGCCGCAGTTCGCCAGCGTTGTACCCGGCGTGCCGCTTTATGAACACAATCCCATTCCCGGTGTTACGCAACCGGGCACGGTTCAGTGGCTTAATCCGGCAGCGTTTGTCTCGACAGTTGACCCGAGCACTGGCGCGTGCGTAGGAGGGGATAACCCTGAGAATTGCCAATTCGGGAATCTTGGCCGTAACGCTCTGCGCGGACCCGATTTTGCATGGAGTGATTTCTATCTATCAAAATCGTTTCCCTTAACTGAGCAGTGGAAGTTGCGGTTCGACACCCAATTCTTCAATGTATTCAATCATCCCAATTTCGGACTTCCCAGCATTGTGCTGGCCGGCATTCCAGGAAAGCCTTCTACCCAGACTGGTTTTGGAGCGCTTACATACACGACCTCTCCACCGACTGGCTTACTTGGCGTTGGTTTGGGCGGAGACAGTACGCCGCGCATGATCGCGTTTCAATTGCGTTTGGAGTTCTGAGGGTTTCTGTGGCGGACTATCTGCAACCATTCCGGGCAACCCGTATTGGTCAGCCCTAATCTTAGCTTGCACCGACATGTGTGCCGAGCGCTGGGATGGGTGCCGCCCAAAACGGGATAAGACCGGATCGGGTCGTTACACATGATGGGGTCGTTGGCCGTACCGGAACGAGTATTTTCGGCATTCTATTGATTGACGCATCTTCTAGTGAGGGATAGAATTAACCTTCCGAATCAGGTGAGGTATGCATATGAACCGCTTGGGCCGAATCCCGTTTTTCCTGCTGGTTGGCGGAGCCTTGCTGCTCCCCGTAGGGCTGCGCTCGCAGGACAGTGGAAAACAGGATGCTCCTGCCAACTCGCAGCAGGACACCGGCAAGAAGAAAAACGATAAAGGCAAGAACCTCCGCAAACTTCAGAAAGAGCTCGACACCCCGTACAAGAAGTGGCTGCAGGAAGAGGTTCCGTACATCATCAGCGATGAAGAGCGCAACGCTTTCCTGCACCTCCAGACCAACGAAGAACGCGAGCAATTTATCGAGGCATTCTGGCAGCGCCGCGATCCCACGCCCGATACCGTGGAAAACGAGTTCAAGGAAGAACACTATCGCCGCATCGCGTATGCCAATGAGAAGTTCGCCTCCGGAATTCCCGGATGGAAGACCGATCGCGGGCGCATCTACATCATGTGGGGGCCGCCGGATGAAATCGATTCCCATTCCCAGGGCAGCAATTACAACCGGCCCATGTCGGAAGGCGGCGGCCAGACAACGACCTACGCGTTCGATGACTGGCGCTATCGCTACATGGAAGGAATTGGCAGCAACATTACGATCGAATTCGTAGACCCGACTGGCACCGGCGAATTTCACATGACTCTGGACCCCGGCGAAAAAGATGCGCTTGCAATGGTTCCCGGCGCCGGGCTCAGCATGCTCGAACAGATGGGCGATGGCAGCAAAGCATCCCGTTTCAGCCGTACCGATGGTTCCACCGCGCCTCTGGGGCCCGGTGAAAACGGCGCCGGTGTCTCCATGACGGACGAATTCGAACGGATCGAGCAATTTGCGAAAGTTCAGGCGCCGCCTCCTGTGAAGTTCAAGGACCTCGAGGAAGTGGTCAGCTCACGAATTATCCGCAACCAAATCCAATTCGATTACCACACGGATTTCCTGCGAATTACCAGCGACACGATTCTGGTGCCCATCACCATCCAGATTCAGAACAAGCAATTGACTTTCAAGAATCACGATGGCGTGAATTCGGGGACTTTGAACATTTTTGCGCGCATCAGCACTCTGAGCGGACGCATCGTTCAGACTTTCGAGGATGTGATTCAGCGGGATTTTCCCGATTCGCTGCTGGAGTCCTCTCTGAAGGGATATTCGCTTTATCAGAAAGGCGTGCCGCTGCGCCCCGGCTTGTACAAGATCGACGTGGTCATCAAGGACGTGAATAGCGGCAACGTGGGCGTGCTGAATACGCGCCTTCCTGTTTCGGAAATGCCGGATGAAAAATTCGATGCAAGCTCCTTGATTCTGGCCGACCAGCTCGAGCCGGTTTCCTCAAGGGATGTTGGCGTAGGCCAGTTCGTTCTGGGCTCGACAAAAGTCCGCCCCAAGCTTGACGCCGAATTCCATGCCGATCAGCCGCTCGGCATCTACCTGCAATTTTACAACCTGAAGGTCGATGACAAGACCCACAAGAACGATCTTTCGCTGGACGTTAAGGTGAGCCAGGGGCAGCAAACCGTGGCCCACAACGTTGAGACGGGTGAACAACTGAAGCAAAACGGCGAACAGGTTACATTCCAGCAGGTGATTGCGCCTAAAGCGTTGGCGCCCGGCAAGTACAAACTGGAAATTCAGGCAACCGATCTTCTAACCAAGCAGACAGTGACCCGTTCCGCGGATTTTACTGTGACGCCCCCGGCTGTAAACAATTCCGCGGCGAACAACGCGACCGGGAGGTAGCCAAGCTTGATGAAACAATCTGGAAAGATGTTTGGATGGGTGATGGCGATTACCCTTGCGCTGGCGATTCCGTCAGCCGCCAAACCCGGATATGGCACGATCTCAGGTATCGTCCTGGACCCGTCAGGCACGCCGCAAATGGGCGCCACAGTTTGGCTTATGTCCGAAGATGCGGGGGGACGCACCGTTTCTCAATTGCTGTCCAATCAACGCGGCGCCTTTTTTAACGATCGTCTAAAACCCGGTCAGTACTCACTGCGCATTTCGCTTCCCGGTTTTCTTCCGGCCATGGAGCGGCATGTCGCCGTAGTGGCCAACCTGACGACTCTGTTGCGCGTGCAAGTGGACTCCATCTTTTCTTCCCTCGATAGCCTGCGTCGGCAATCGGAAGCTCCCGCAGAGCCGGACGACTGGAAGTGGGTGTTGCGTTCCTCAGCGGCTACCCGCCCCATCTTGCAATGGCGGGATGGCGATATCGACCTTGCCGACAGCACTCTTTCGAAAGATATCCCTCAGCCACAGCGCCCGCGCGGGCTGCTCGAATTGACCAGCGGATCTATGCGGCCCGGATCTCCTTCGAACCTTCCTGATTCTCCTGCTACTGAGATGTCCTATGACCAGCGGCTCGGCGCCCTCGGACGGCTTTTGCTCGCGGGGCAAATGAGTTATGAGCGGGGCGCATCCGGCGCATTTGCCACTGTCTGGCTGCCATCCGGCTCGCTCGAAAACGGTCCGCAGACCACGTTCGTGATGCACCAGACCAATGTCGGCATCAATAACCTGATGTTTCAGGAGATCCGCGTCGATCATTCCGAACAGCTTGCGCTTACCGATCGTGTTGTTTTACGCGCCGGCGCAGAGTTCCTCCGCGTTGGAATTGCATCCTCGACTTCTGCCGTGCATCCGCATGCGGAACTCGATGCGAAGTTAAGCCGAAATTGGACTGCGGCCCTTCTTGCAACGGCGAATCCGTCCGTGAATCAGCCCGGGCAGTCCGATGCCCTGCAATCCGCCATCACTCAGCTCGACAGCTTGCCTGCGGTACTTTTTCGCAATGGCCAACCTGTATTTGAGGGAAGCTGGCATCAGGAGGCATCTGTAAAACACAAATGGGGAGAGCGCGCCAGCTTCGAAACCGCCGCTTTTCACGATGCATCCAGGCACCAGGCTATTTTTGGAATTGGCCCGACGACCAACCCGGATTTTTTCCAAGATAGCTTTTCGAACGCATTCCTCTACGACGGCGGTCGAACCAGTTCCTGGGGCGCCCGTGCGGCGTACAGCCAGAAGATCTCCTCAGGCTTGGAATTTGCCGCGGTCTATTCCTGGGCCGGAGCCCTTTCCCCACTGGGCGAGTTGACAACCAGTTCAGCCGATCTTCGCGACAGCTTTGTGACACGGAATCACCATAGTCTGGCTGCCCGCGTTTCTGGAAAGATGCCACGTACGGGCACCACGTTCACGGCCAGCTACAAGTGGATTTCCGGAACTACGCTTTCACGTCTGGACTCCTATGCCGAAGCGATGTACCAGATGGAGCCTAACTTGCACTTCTCTGTCCGGCAGCCTTTGCCCGGATTTGGATTGGGAGGGCACTGGGAAGCTTTGGCCGACTTCAGCAACTTGTTAGACCAAGGGTCCGTGCCAGTGGCAGGTCAGGATACGCGCATGGTATTGATTCCCGTCGTGCGATCGTTTCGCGGCGGAGTAAGCTTCCAGTTCTAGCTTCTAGCGGACTTATTGAAATCGGGAAGATGCCTCCCATAATTGGAATTATATAATTTTCCCTTCTCTTCCGTCTCAGCATCCTCCCTTGTTTTCAAGCACTTACGGAATTTGAAACCTTATAGATTATGGAAGTTCGTTTGCAATAAGTTATAATTATCTGGGTGTAGCTGTCTTGGGGTATCTCTTGAGCGCGCCGATCAATGACAGGTTGAGAATCCGAGTAGGCGCGGCGGTCCTTTCCCTTACCACCCTCGCGGCGATCGTTTTCGGCATTCTGAACTTCCAGCAACGCACCATATTCAGTGCGCCGGATGACGGAGTTTCCTGGCTGGACACCCCCTCGGGAGTTGAGGCTTGGCATATCAGCCCCAACTCTCCCGCCGCCAGTGCGGGCATTCGAACCGGGGACCATGTCCTCGCCGTCAACAATTCGGATATTCATGACTCCCTCGATGTAACCAAGCGTCTGTGGCGAATCGGCCTGTGGTCGCAGGCTCATTACCGGATTGACCGCGGCGGGCATCAATTCGAAGCGCAATTGATTACGCAGCCTGCCGAAAAACACTCCTCGATCGAAGACTATCTGCGCGTCGTCGGACTGCTGTATCTCTTCATCGGCTTATTTATTTTCGCGCGCCGCTGGAATGCCAAGCGCGCTGTGCACTTCTATATTTTTTGTCTGGCTTCGTTCATTCTGTACTCGTTCCAATACACGGGCAAACTGAGCACATTCGACTGGGAAATTTATTGGGCGGGAATTGTCGCAAGGTTATTGCAGCCCGCGCTGCTTCTACATTTCGCGCTGGTGTTTCCGGAGCGCCGTCCGGCAGGCAAGTGGCACAGCGCAAGGCTTGCCGCGATCTATGGGGTCCCGGGAATTCTCCTGCTCGTGCGTGTTCTCGTTGGAATGCAGCAACTCGGATTCATGCCTTCGGTCGAAGGCCGGATTCGCTTGGACCAGCTCGATCTTGCCTGCCTGGGAACCTACTTTATTCTGGCGGCTTGGGCATTCGTGAACAGCTATCGCCGCGCGTCTTCCGGCATCCTGCGGCAGCAGCTAAAGTGGGTCACCGGCGGAGCGCTGGCCGGCATTCTTCCATTTCTCTGCTTTTACGTTGTGCCTTATTTCATGGGCATCGTGCCCCGGCCTTGGATGAACATCTCCGCGGTCTCGCTGGCGCTGATCCCGCTCTGTTTCGGATACGCCATCATCCGTTACCGGTTGATGGACGTGGATATCATCTTCAAGCGCGGTCTGGCCTACACTGCCGCAAGCGGCGGATTGGTGGCGGTATACATTGGATTAGTTGCGCTGATCGGGGCGCTGTTCCATACGACGCAGCCATCCGGCACGATGGGCGGCGTTATTGCCATTTTTGTTGCCGCATTTTTGTTCCAGCCGTTCCGCGACTGGATTCAGGCGCGTCTGGACCGCTTCTTCTATCGTGATCGTCTTGACTATCGAAGGACGCTGATCGAGTTCGGCCGCACTCTCAGCTCCGAAGTGCGGCTCGATCCGATGCTCGCCTCAGTCATGGACCGAATTTCCCAGGCCCTGCTGGTGGACCGCGTAGCCATCTTCATTGACGGCGAAGCACACCCCGGAACCTACCGCTTGGCGCGGTCGGTCGGTGTGCGATACTCGGGAGAATTAGACCTGAGTTTCCTCGACGCGGAGAAAAAACCGTTTGCGCAAGGCGTTCTGTTCAACGAATCCGCCCGCGCCGCGCGCGAAATTACGCCGTCGATTCGCCAGACCCTCGAACAACTGGACCTGAATTATTTCATTCCCTGCCAGATTCGCGATCACGCCGTCGCAGTGCTGGGCGTGGGAAAAACCGTGGATGGTGATTTCCTTTCGAGCGAAGACGTCGAACTTTTGTTGACCATTGGCGGCTACCTGGCCATGGCCCTGGATAATGCTCAGCTTTATAGCTCGCTGGAACAAAAGGCCGCGCAGATCGAACGGTTAAAAGACTTTTCGGAAAATATCGTCGAATCGCTTAACGTCGGAGTGATTGCCGTCGACCTGGACGGAGCCATCGAATCCTGGAATACGCAACTGGAGCGTCTGATCGGCGTGCCGCGGCACGAAGCCGTTGGCCATAAGCTGGACGACGTGCTCCCGCAGGATCTGATGGCGGAAATTTCAGCGCGGGCCAGCGATGAGCGCGTCTCGAGCCTCTACAAGCTGCCCATAAAGAACCGCGGCGGACGCAATCTGGTGGTCAACGTTTCGGTCGCGCCGCTGGTTGGCAAGTCCGGAGAACGCATCGGTCGCCTGATCCTGATGGACGACATTACCCAGCGGATTCGCCTCGAAGAACAGATGGTCCAGACCGAAAAACTGACTTCGCTCGGGTTGCTCGCGGCCGGCGTGGCCCACGAGGTAAATACTCCTCTTGCCGTCATTTCCAATTACATTCAAATGCTGGCAAAGCAATTGCCCAGCGGTGATCCGCGTCACCAGTTAATTGAAAAAGTCATTAAACAGACGTTTCGCGCCAGCGAAATCGTCAACAACCTGCTGAATTTCTCGCGCACCGGTGCACTCGAGTTCACAGAAGTGAATCTGAACGCCGTCGTCGAGGAAACTCTCTCGCTGGTTGCGCATCCATTCAAAACCGCGCAAGTGCAGGTCACTCGAAATATGCAACACGAATTGCCGCCGGTTCTAGGCTCAAATAACAAATTACAGCAGGTATTTCTGAATTTATTTATGAATGCGCGCGACGCCATGCCCGCCGGCGGAATGGTCGAGGTGCGCACCGCATCGAACAACGGTACGGTCGAAATCGAAATCACCGACACCGGGTCCGGAATTCCCCGCGAAAATCTGCACCGCATTTTCGACCCGTTCTTCACCACGAAATCTTCGGGCAAGGGCACGGGGCTAGGACTTTCGGTGAGCTACGGAATCATTAAAGAGCACTCCGGAAAGGTCGATGTGCGCTCGACACCGGATAAGGGCACATCCTTCCGGATCGAATTCCCCGTCGCACGGAAAGCGGTTCATGTCTAAGGGCTCTATTCTCGTAGTTGATGACGAATCCGAAATCCGCGAAGGACTGGACCTCCTCCTCACGATGGAGGGCTACGCGACGTCGAGCGCGGAAACCGGCGAAGCCGGACTCGCTCTTCTGGAGGAAAAGCCGTTCGACCTGTTGCTGCTGGACGTAAGCCTTCCCGACCGCAACGGTCTCGACATGCTTCGCGAAATCCGCCGCCGCGACCCGAGCCTTTCCATCATATTGATCACAGCCTATGGCTCGATCGACATGGCGCGAGCCGCGTTCAAAGGCGGCGCGCAGGACTACATCACCAAGCCCTGGTCCAACGACGAATTGCTGGTTCAGGTTGCGCAGGCCGTCGAAGGCCGCCGCCTGCGCGAGGAAAATGTCCAGCTCAAGCGCGCGCTGAAGCAGCGCTACAACTTTCCCAACATCATCGGCAAGAGCGACAAGATGCTGGCGGTGCTCGATCTGGTTACGCAGGTTGCCCCATCCCGCTCGACGGTGCTGATTCACGGGGAAAGCGGCACGGGCAAGGAACTCATCGCCAAGGCAATCCACTCCGCGTCCACGCGCTCCGACAAGGCATTTGTGCCCATCAACACCGGCTCGATTCCCGTTGACCTGCTCGAATCGCAACTGTTCGGCCACGTGAAGGGCGCGTTCACCAGTGCGGTGGCCTCCAAGAAGGGCCTGTTCGAAGTCGCCGATCAAGGCACGATTTTCTTCGATGAAATTTCCACCATCGGTCCGGAAACGCAGGCCAAGCTGCTGCGCGTGATTCAGGAGCGCGAATTCATGCGCCTGGGCGGCACCGAAACCATCAAGGTGGACGTCCGCATCATCGCCGCCTGCAACGTGCAATTGATCAACCTGGTGCGCGAAGGCCGCTTCCGCGAGGACCTCTATCATCGCTTGAACGTGATCGCCATTCCCCTTCCCCCGCTTCGCGAGCGCAGGGAAGACGTGCCCCTCTTGCTCGACCATTTCCTTCTAAAATTTTGTGAGGAAAATGTGCGCCCGTTAACGCGATTCACTCCCGCAGCCCTCAAGCTTCTGGTTGACTACGATTGGCCGGGAAATGTGCGCGAATTGGAAAATGTCGTCGAGCGGGCGGTGGTGCTCTCTTCGCAAGAATTGATGGATGTGGATTTGCTCCCCGAAAGCGTGCGGACTAAGGAACTCATCGGCGGTATTCGCATGCAACTTTCCGAAATTGTTCCCCCACTTCCCGGTGAACCCGGCGCGCGTTCCGGCGCGGATAGTTCGCATCCTTCGCTATTTCAAATCATGGATGAAGTCGAACGCCGCGTGATCTCCGAAATGCTCGAACGCACAGGCTGGAATCAAACCGAAGCAGCGGAACTGTTTCAGATTCCGCTTTCCACGTTGAATCAAAAGATCAAGCGCCTGGGAATCGACGCCCGCCGCCGAGGCCCGGGACGCAACGGCGGAGACGAACCAGTAATTTCCGCCGCAGGAAAGTAGGACAGGTTTCAGTCCTCCGTTAAAAATTAAATAAACTCGCTTTTTTGTTGTGATTTGTATTGA
>CAZUNI010000034.1:0-51477 GCA_964622265.1 uncultured Acidobacteriaceae bacterium
CGCGGAAGTGGCGGAATTGGCAGACGCGCCAGCCTTAGGAGCTGGTGGCCGAAAGGCCGTAGGGGTTCGAGTCCCTTCTTCCGCACCATCTTTTTTTGAAACCTATACAACTATTGTGCATTACTGGATTTCTGCTACCTTCATCCGCATGTTCGGCCGGTTCCAGATCGCTCTTGTAATAACCGTTCTGTTTCTGCCTTTTGCCGCATTCGCGCAGCAGGCTCCTTGCAAGTCCACCGTCGTCGGCAGCCTGGAGATCCTACCGCTCACCAGCCGCATTTTTCATAACACTCGGAACCTTCGCGTCTGGTTGCCGCCGGGGTATGACCCCACAAGAAAATATCCCGTGCTCTACATTCTCGACGGTGCCAGCGCGTTCGATGTTTGCGCTTCCTACGACCACACGGAAATGGGCGCGGATGAAACGCTGACAGAGTTGATTACCGCCGGCAAGATACCGCCGCTGATCGCAGTCGGCATCGACAACGGCTCCGACGCAATCCGCCAGGGCGATGGCAACGGATTGGAGCGCGCCCGGGAATTTGTGCCTTACCCGGACCCTTACCGGCCAGACACGCTTGCCCCAATGGGATCGGCGTTTCCTGATTTCCTGGAGACGGAAGTTAAGGCTGCCATCGCCGCGAAGTATCCGGTCCAGACCGGTCAAGAGCACACTGCCCTATGGGGTGCATCCTATGGCGGAGTCGCCACGTCAGCGACGCGGACGCTTGCGGGTTTGCCGAAATCCAGGCCTTCGCTTGGTGAAGCCTTTCCCGATTGAACTGAATTTCTCCCTTGTCCATTACTTCCCCAGCGATCAAGATCGGGATTTCGTCACTTGGATGCAACCGCGCCCGCATGTTTGCCGAGACGCGAAATCCATACTTCCTGGAGCGCCAGCATCCGCAACAATTCCCGCCGTGCGTTGAGCGCATCCGGAGAGTTGGGCGGAACAAAATCCGCGGGAAGAAAATGCGGGCGCGAACTCCTCGCGACACCGCCGGTCACCTGGCTCCACATGAAGAAGTTTCCAGCGGAATAATAGCCATCGCCGCCGAGCATCTGCGCGGCGAAAAAGAATGTAGTGCGCTGTTGGATTGCCGGCTCCCAGAGCGGCGCACCTTGCTCGGGCTCGCGGCCCTTGTCGACCCCCAGCAAATCCAGCACGCTCGGAGCGACGTCAATATGCGACGTCAGCAACGGAATTTTCTCCTCATGATCGAGCGCGCGAGGCGCATAGATCAGGAGCGGCACGTGGAAGGATTCCTCATCCACCAGTCCTCCGACGAAATCCGGATCTTCCACTCGTGAACGCACACCATGATCGCCGCAAACAACGATGATGGTGTTCTCCTGTTCCCCCGCGCGCTCCAACGCGCTAAGTATTTCACCAAGCCACGCGTCCTGTGTGGCCACAATTGCGTGCGCGCGGTGGAGCAGGTCCGCTTCACCGCCATGCGCGCCATCGTCTGGCCATGGACCGTGGCCGATCTGGGGAAAGATCGCCACGCCAAATCCCTTCTTCTCGCGCCCAAATTCCGCGAGATCGCCCTTAAGCGCTTCGATCGCCGCGCGGTCGGCGGCCACGCGTTCTTTTTTCCAGTCGTTCAGGCCGAGTTTCCCGACTATCGCGGAATCCGTGTCAGGAGAGCGATTTTCCTGAAAGCCCAGCGCCTTAAACATGGAGCCCTGGCGAAGGCCGGTCCAACTGTCCGGGTGATACATCACGGTGCGGTAGCCGCTGTCCGCAAGCGTGCGAATCACACCGGGAACGAGCGTGTCGGCATGCCGCCGCTCAAAAAGTTTGATGCCCCCCGCCGGATACCACGAACTAAAGAGCGAAAACACCGCATGATCCGTCAACGGATATGTCGTGTAGTGTTCGAGGGGAACGAAGGATCGCTCTCGCAGCCGCCGCAGATTAGGAAGATCCTCCCAGCCGCCATCAGGTGGAAGGAATCTGGCCGGCATGGTTTCCATCACAAAGAACAGGACGTTGGCCCCGCGCTCGCGCCCCCAGTACCGCGGATCATGCCCGGAAACAGTGGCGTGTATAAGATCGCGGTACCGGCGGATCAGGTCAGCGTCGCTCAAGCCGTCGAAATCACGCGGATCTATTTCCTGATCTCCCCAAAGGGCGCCGAACGATCGAATCAGGACGCTGTCATGGTAGGGAGTGGCGGGAATTCGCGTCGCCCAGGCCGCCGCCGTGAACCCCAACAGGCCGCAGAATAGAATTGCGAGCTTTGCATATTTTCTATGTATGTTTTTGCCTTGCTTCGTAACATCGCGCGACATATGGCTACTCAACCACCAGGCCCCGGCAATATAAAGGACGGGCGCTATAACGGTGATGACTCCCTGAGAGCCCAGATACGCCGTATTCGCGAGGGGCTCGTGCCACCCCCAACTTAAAGCCGCAGTGAACGAATCCAAGGTGAGATATCGGCCCATCTCTTCGAGCGAACGAAGTTGGACGTAGAGGACAGAGGCAACCACTCCGCTCACAATCGCCACGAACGGGACGCGCCAGTTTCGAGGCATCCATCGCACCAGGAGCAGTAACGCCAGAGGCACAACAAGGCCGGAAATCAGCAAGTCGGCGCGGTAAAAGGAAAACTCTTCGCCACGGCTCAGACCCGTGTGGATCACCAGGTCCGAACGGCCCATCAAGCGCGCGACCAACTGATAGGCCTGCCCTCTGACCATCATGTAACGCTTCATGTGGAGCGTGAGGAGCGCGGGAACCATCCACGGAAGCAACGAGGAAGCGGTCGAGGCCCACGAAGCAGACTGCGCAGGAGACTCGCTCGCGGCTCCCACCGGCAGGGGATTGTCGGTTGAGTCAGTCATGCGCGGCCTGATTGTACTGGAATCCCTGGCAAAATCATCCCATTTTCCTGGGGCAACGCAAAGAGGAAGGCCGGTTTCTCCATGGCCACTGCGACCCCGGTGTTTTCCGTATACCGCTTCTCAAAATTGAACACAGCACCCACAGAGAAAAACCACAGAGATCTCCGCGCGCAGCGGATGCACTTCTCTTCGCCAACTCACTTCACGAAAGCGGAGACCGCCTCTTCCTGTTGCTCGGCGGCGCCGGTCCCGGTTCGCACCCAGCGCGCAATTTCACAAACCGCGTAGGCCGCCAGCAGGAACGTCGCCCAGAAAATGGGATACCGATAGCGCACCTCGAATTGTATTATATAATTTACTAATGGATAGAGTAATATAGTCAAACTCATTGCCCACGCCGAGCGCCGGCGGGCCCGAAACATCGGCCTCAGCCCCGCGAATGAAAGAATCGTGAGGATGCCCGTCGGAATTGCATAGCGAAGACCGCCAAGATACGGGAACCAGAACCTTACAAAGCGTCGCCACGTCAGCGATGCGAACGCGCGGGGATTCGCTGCAATCCAAGCCAGCGCCTGGCGCAACTTTTCTCGATTGAACTGAATTTCCCCCTTGTCCATTACTTCCCCGGCGATCTCGGGATTCGGATTCGGGTGCGTCTGGAAGTGGCAGCGTGAATTGATGTTTTCCAGCAGTGTCGGCTGGGCACACGAATTATTCGATGTGTAGAGCTCGAGGCCAAAATTGTCGCGCACAAAAAATACGGCGTTAAATCGCTGGTAGTTGCGGATAAACCACGGCAGGCAGGCCAGCGCCGCTCCTGCAAGAACCACAAGCATGGCGTGCCGTGCTCGCGCCAACTGTTCCGGTGAATTTTCCATCGCGGCAAAGTGCGGCCACGCAAACAGCAGCAGAATCGATTGTGGGCTGGCCAGAATCATGACGCCCCACAGGAAACCGAGAAGAACGGAATGCTGCCAATCCCCCGGTGACTCGAAATACGGCAGCGTCAGCACGCAAAGCACAATCATCAAAGTTCCCGTAAATAGCGATTCCCACAACGGAAGCACACGATACGGCTGAACGACGACTCCCAATGCGGCTGCGAGGACGCCCGGCAGGACGCCAAGCCGAAGCCGTTCCGACAAGACCGGCAGCAACGCAAACTGAAGCGCGAGGAAGCCGATGTTCAAAGACCAGAGAGCGATGGCTCCGGCCCGGCCCATTCCAAACGCTTTCGCGACTGCCGCGTACACGAACACATACGCCGGCGCAACGTGAGCGGTGAAACCAGTAGGAAGCGAAGAATAAGGATCGGCAAAAGTTCCTCGTTCCGCGACGCTGACTGCTACCCGCGCGACTTCCCCGGCCTGGTTGAGATCGTAGGTTTCAGGGCTGCCCTGCGGCGAAAAAGCGTAAATCGCGAAGCTCAAGACAAATACAATGACGGCAATGTGTGCGGTGGAAAACGATTGGCCAATGCGACCTCGTGAATACGGATCTCCGGCACCGTCGCGCAATGGCATGTCATCCAGTCTAAGAAAGCATTTCTGGACGCGCAATTGTCTCCCTTTGGCACATCGCGTATCGGTACCGAGCCCTGGGAACGCCAATCTCCCGATTGGCGTGTTTACCCCCGCCAATCGGGAGATTGGCGTTCCCAGGAAATGAAATATCCCTCGCGCGAGTTGACGCGACTGATGGATTCCCCTATACTTCGATTTCGTTGTATCCCGCTCGCACTGCTTTCCCGTTTTCTTATTCCGGAACAAGAAGCGGCAAAGATGTAGAAAGATGGAATGTTGCGGCGTTTGGGACCGATCCGAAACACAGCACCACAACCTGAGAAACGAAGACCAACCATGAGTGAAGCGACTTGCCAGCGCGAGCTGGAACTGGAAATTCCCGCCGAGGACGTGCAAAAAGCGGTGGAACGTGTAGCGCGTGAATTCAAGCGCGTGGCGCGCGTGCCCGGGTTCCGTCCCGGAAAGGCGCCGATCACGCTGATTCGCCGGAAATATGCCGACGACATCAAAAGCGAAGTGTTGCAGTCGCTGGTCCCCGATCAGGTGGAGCGCGCTGTCACCGAGAAAAAGTTTGTGCCCATCACGCGCCCGCAAATCGACAACGTCGATTTTGCGGACAACGGTCCGGTAAAGTTTCGCGCCACGTTCGAGGTGCTGCCCGAATTCGAGCTGGGACAATATAAGGACCTGGAAGTCGAGATTGAAGACGTCAAGGTGGAAGACGCCGACGTCGATAAGTCTCTGGATGAATTGCGCGATCGCGCCGCGAACTTTGTGCCGGTCGAAAGCCGCGCCATCGCCGACGGCGATTACGCACAGTTGAAGCTAAAAGGCGTCCCCGCCGGTGGCGGCGAAGTGCTGGAAGCCGAAAGCGTGCTCTGTCACGTGGGCGGCGAAGAAACCATGGACGCCTTCAACGAGCATCTGCGAGACGCCACTCCCGGCGAACACAAGAATTTCGACGTATCGTACCCGTCCGACTATCCCGACCAGAAGCTCCAGGGAAAAACGTACTCGTACGCCGTGGAAATTCTGGGCATCAAAGAGAAGAAGCGGCCCGAGCTAAACGATGAATTCGCCAAAGATATCAGCGACGTGCAAACCATCGAGGAATTGCGGAAAAAGGTTCGTGAAAACCTCGATGCCGCGCGCGACCAGCGCGTAAAGGATCAGACTCGCGAAAAGCTCATCGCAAAATTGGTGGAGACGCACGAGTTCCCCGTGCCGCAGGCTTTGGTCGAACACCAGATGGATTCGCGCCTCGAGCGCACTATCCGGTCGCTCGCCTCGCAGGGAGTGGACCCCCGCGCCGTGAACGTGGACTGGGTTTCCCTCCGCAGCCGCCAGAAAGATCGCGCGGTGGAGGACGTCAAGGCCGAGCTGCTGCTGGACCGGATCGCGACCGCGGAAAACATAGACGTGACCGACGAAGATGTCGAAAAAAAGATCGAAGAGCTGGCGCAGCGCAGTGGCGAATCGGCAACAGCGGTTCGCGCGAACTTGACAAGGCAGGGGACGCTCGATAGGATGAAATCTAATCTTCGGAGTGAAAAAACTCTGGACTGGCTCATTCAAAATTCCCGGACCCGGACAAAAACTGAGGAAAAATAAGGCAGTTTCTCTCGGGCTCCCTGCGTACCCAAAAAATCATTTATGAAATCTTCCGAAAATTCGATTCCATACGCAACAACGCTGGTACCCATGGTGGTGGAGCAGACCAACCGGGGCGAACGTGCCTATGATATTTACTCCCGCCTGCTGAAGGACAACATCATCTTCATCGGGACGCCGATTGACGACCACGTCGCGAACCTGGTGACCGCGCAATTGCTCTTTCTCGAGGCGGAAGATCCGGAGAAGGACATTTCGGTTTATATCAACTCGCCGGGAGGATCGATCACCGCAGGTATGGCCATTTATGACACGATGCAATTCGTGCGGCCCAGCGTCGTGACGATTTGCGTCGGCCAGGCCGCGTCAATCGCCGCGCTCCTGCTGACGGCCGGAGCGCCGAAGAAACGCTTTTCGCTGCCCAACTCCCGAATCCTGATTCACCAGCCGTGGATGTCCGGTTTGTCCGGCCAGGCCACCGACATCGATATTCATGCCAAGGAGATCATCCGCATGCGCTCTTCGATCAATGCGCTGATCGCCCAGCACAGCGGCAATTCGCTGGAAAAGATTGAGAAAGACGTGGAGCGCGACTTCATCATGTCCGCTGCCCAAGCCAAGGAATACGGCCTGATCGATGAGATCATTACCAAGCACCGCTAACGCGTTCCAATCAGTTAGTAGTAAGAAGACGCGACGGTGCGCCAAAGAGAAAAAAGGGGCCTAGAATAATCCGATCGGCACCGAGATTTTCCTGAGCCGCCGGAGGGCATCACACCGTTGAGAAAACTCAGCACTGACGAACCCCTACGCTGTTCCTTCTGCCATAAGACGCAGGAGCAGGTCGAGAAGCTCATCAGCTCGCCCTCGGACTATCCGCGTGCCTACATCTGCAACGAATGCGTGAACGTCTGCGAACAAATTCTTGTCGAAGAAAAGCGGGAGCAGGCGAATCCTGTAAACAAGCGCTTGCCGCGGCCTCCGGAAATCAAGGCGTTCCTCGACGGTTACGTCATCGGTCAGGACAAGACCAAGAAAAAACTCGCCGTCGCCGTTTATAACCACTACAAGAGAATTTTCCTGAACCGCCAGCCCGGCGACGTCGAACTGACCAAGTCCAACATCCTTCTGATCGGCCCGACCGGAACCGGCAAGACGCTGCTGGCGCAGACGCTGTCCCGCATGCTGGAAGTTCCCTTCGCCATCGTGGACGCGACAACTCTTACCGAAGCGGGATACGTCGGCGAGGATGTCGAGAACATTATCCTGAAGCTGCTGCAGGCTGCCGATGGTGACGTGACCAAGGCGCAGCAAGGGATCATCTACATCGATGAGATCGACAAGATTTCTAAGAAGGACGAGAACCCATCGATCACGCGCGATGTTTCCGGCGAGGGCGTGCAGCAGGCGCTGTTAAAGATTCTGGAAGGTACGATCGCCAATGTGCCCCCGCAGGGCGGGCGCAAGCATCCGCACCAGGAATTTACCCCTGTGGATACCACAAATATCCTGTTCATCTGCGGCGGCGCCTTCGTGGGCCTCGAAAAAACAATCGAGCGGCGCATGGGACAGAAATCGCTCGGCTTCCACACCGACGCGCAGCCTTCCACCATGCAGCGCCGCAATATCGAAATGCTTGAGCAGGTGCAGCCCACCGATCTGATTCGCTACGGTCTGATTCCCGAATTCGTGGGGCGTCTGCCAGTTGTCGGTGTGTTGGGCGACCTGGATAAGAATGCGCTGGTGCAGATTTTGACGGAACCGAAGAACGCGCTGATTCGTCAATACCAGCGGCTATTTGAATTTGAGAATGTGCGGTTGAAATTCGCCGACGACGCACTGGAAACCGTTGCCGAACTGGCCCTGCAACGGAAGGTTGGCGCGCGTGGCCTGCGGATGATCCTGGAAGATCTGATGCTCGAACTGATGTACCACCTGCCGGCCCAGCGCAAACAACGCGATTTCGTCGTGACCGCCGAAATGGTCCGAAGCCGCGAAATCAATTGGTCGCTGCTGGAAAAAGCGGGATAAGCCGCGAGACGGGTGCGGGCTGTACTTTTACGCTGCACGCTTTATGTGAAGCGTGCAACCCGCCAGAGAATTAACCAAGGAGCCCTCAATTTCTAGGGGACCCATGTTCAATCGAGAAAAAAGCGAATTGAAGCGTGTGCCGATGATGCCGGTGCGCGACCTGGTTATTTTTCCGCAGATGATGAATCCTTTCATCGTTGGGCGGGAAAGTTCCCTGCGCGCCCTTGAAGAAGCTCTTGCTGGCGATAAGAAAATATTCCTGGCCACGCAGCATGACGCTTCGGTCGACGACCCGAAACCCGAGGAAATCTACTCGGTCGGCACGCTCGCGAACATTGTGCAAAGTGTGCGTTTGCCGGACGGCAATCTGCGCGTGCTGGTGGAAGGCGTCGAGCGAGCCAAGGTCGTGCAGGTCACCGCGGACGAAGGATTCTTCCGGGCAACATTAAAGGTAATCTCCAATAAGGTCGAGCCGTCTCCCGAAGTCGAGCAGGCCGTCACCAAAGTGACCGGCATGTTCGAGCAATACGTCAAGCTCTCGCAAAGCCTGAATTACGACACGATGATCGCGGCCACCCGCGTGGACGATGCCGCCAAGCTTTCCGATACGATTGCATCGAACCTGCAGATTCCGGTCGAGGAAAAGCAGGAGCTGCTGGAAAATTTCGATCCATTGGACCGCCTGACCCGCGTGGGAGAAATCCTCGAGAGCGAAATCGAAAAGCTCAATGTGGACCGCAACATCAATACGCGCGTAAAGCGCCAGATGGAGCGCGCTCAAAAAGAGTACTACCTCAACGAAAAGCTGAAAGCCATCCACAAGGAACTGGGCCGCGGCGAAAAGAACGAACTCGAAGAACTGAAAAAGAAGATCGAAGCCGCGGGCATGCCCAAAGAAACGCAGGAGAAGGCTACCCAGGAATTGAAGCGGCTGGAAATGATGCCGCCCATGTCGGCGGAGTCCACGGTAAGCCGGAATTATCTGGAATGGCTGCTGGCGGTGCCCTGGAAAAAGAAATCGAAGGAAATCCGCGACATCGAACTCGCCGAAAAAATCCTCGAAGAAGATCATTACGGCCTCGAAAAAGTAAAAGAACGCATCCTCGAATATCTTGCCGTACGCCAACTGGTAAAAAATCCGCGCGGGTCTATTCTGTGCTTCGTCGGACCTCCGGGCGTCGGCAAGACGTCTCTGGCCATGTCCATCGGACGCGCCACGGGACGCAAGTTTGTTCGCGTATCGCTCGGCGGCGTCCGCGATGAAGCTGAGATTCGCGGTCACCGGCGCACGTACATCGGCGCGCTTCCCGGCCAGATCATTCAGATGATGAAGAAGGCCGGAACCGTCAACCCGATCTTCGTCCTCGACGAAGTGGACAAGATGTCCACCGACTTCCGCGGCGATCCATCCGCCGCGCTGATGGAAGTTCTCGACCCGGAACTGAACCATGCGTTCACCGATCATTATCTCGACGTCGAATACGATCTCTCCAAAGTAATGTTCGTCTGCACCGCCAACGTGATGCACACGATTCCCCAGCCTCTGCAGGACCGCATGGAAATCCTGCGGATTCCGGGATACACGGAAGTCGAAAAAGCGCAAATTTCCAAACGTTTCCTGGTGCGCAAGGCATTGGAAGCGGCTGGCCTGACCGAAGCCAACCTCACCTTCACCGACGAGGCCGTCACCCACGTCATCCGGCATTACACGCATGAAGCCGGCGTGCGCAGCCTGGAGCGCGAAATCGCCAATATTTGCCGGAAGGTTGCGCGGCGCGTGGTCAAGGAAGGCAAGCAGTATTCGATCGCGGTGACGCCGGAGAACGTGAACGAATTCCTGGGCGTCATCAAGTACCGCGAAGTTTGGGCGGAGAAGAAAAACGAAATAGGCCTCACCACCGGGCTGGCGTGGACCGAGGTCGGCGGCTCAGTGCTCTCCACCGAAGCTACGATCATGCAGGGCAAGGGGCGCTTGACGCTCACCGGAAAACTTGGCGACGTGATGCAGGAGTCGGCGCAGGCGGCGATGAGCTATGTACGGTCGCGAACCGCAACTCTCGGCCTCCCGCGCGATTTCTACCGGCATATCGACATTCACATGCACGTTCCCGAGGGCGCAATCCCCAAGGATGGCCCTTCGGCGGGAATCACGATCGCAACCTCCATCGTAAGCGCGCTGACGCGAACTGCTGTGCGCTGCGACGTGGCCATGACCGGAGAAATCACTCTTCGCGGCAAGGTATTGCCCATCGGCGGGATGAAGGAAAAATTGCTCGCCGCGCATCGCGCCGGCATACGCACCGTGATTCTGCCCAAGGACAATGAAAAGGATTTGGCCGAAATTCCGGCGGAAATTCAGGCTGGACTGACCCTTCGCTTTGTGGAGAACATGGACCAGGTCCTCCAAATCGCTCTGGAAAGGCCGTTGGAACCTCTGGCACAAGATACCGTGCCGGAAGTGGCCACGAAGTTCGAAACAGAAACCGAGAAGGATCAGGAATTGACCAACTAGGGGAAAGCCTCTGATCGTTCGTCCCCGGAGAAAAGTACTGCAAGCTCGAACAGGTTTGCTTTGGGGTGTGGGACGCTCGTTGTCAGTTCGCCGTATCGCAAGTAACCTGAATTTCCAATTTGGCTGTGCCGGTCGGGAACTGCCATAAGCCGCCCGGAATCCGCCGATAAGAATCGCACTGGCCTGAGTTTCAGGCTTATCTCTAATCGAATGCTTAAGGAAAACGAAACAATGAGTATTAGTCTTGCAGAACTGAAAGAGAAAAACATCACCGACCTGGCGAAAATCGCCAAGGACCTGGCCATCCCCGGCGCCAGCGGCATGCGCAAGCAGGAGTTGATCTTCCAGATCCTCCGCGCCCAGACGGAAAAGAATGGCTTGATCTTCTCGGAAGGCGTCCTCGAATGCCTCCCCGATGGATTCGGATTCCTGCGCGCCCCGGAGTACAACTACCTCCCCGGTCCGGACGACATCTACGTTTCTCCGTCGCAGATTCGAAAGTTCGACCTGCGAACCGGCGACACCGTCTCCGGCCAGGTCCGTCCTCCCAAAGATGGCGAGCGCTATTTCGCGCTGATCAAGGTCGAAGCCGTCAACTTTGAGGACCCGGAAGTCGCGCGGAACAAGATTTTCTTCGACAACCTGACTCCGCTGTATCCTGCGGGTCGGCTGAAAATGGAAACCACAAAGGAAAACCTCACCGGTCGCGTGCTGGACCTGCTCTGTCCGGTCGGCAAAGGGCAGCGCGGATTGATCGTCGCGCCCCCGCGCACCGGAAAAACCATGATGCTGCAGGCGTTTGCCAACTCAGTCACCACCAACCACCCGGAAGTCTCGCTGATCGTGCTGCTGATCGACGAGCGCCCGGAAGAAGTCACTGACATGCAGCGCACGGTGAAGGGCGAAGTCATCAGCTCCACATTCGATGAACCGCCGCAACGCCACATCCAGGTCGCCGAAATGGTGCTGGAAAAGGCCAAGCGCTTGGTCGAGCACAAGCGCGACGTTGTAATCCTGCTCGACTCGGTCACGCGTCTCGCGCGCGCCTACAACGCCGTCACCCCGCCATCCGGCAAAGTGCTTTCCGGCGGTATTGACGCCAACGCGTTGCAGCGCCCGCGCCGTTTTTTTGCTGCCGCCAGAAACGTCGAAGAGGGCGGCTCGCTCACCATCATCGCCACGGCGCTGATCGATACCGGCAGCCGCATGGACGACGTGATCTTCGAAGAATTCAAGGGCACCGGCAACATGGAAATTAACCTGGACCGGCGCCTTGTCGATAAGCGCATTTTCCCGGCCATCGACATCAACCGCTCCGGCACGCGTAAAGAAGAGTTACTGATGCCAGCCGACGAACTCAATCGCGTATGGGTTCTGCGCAAAGTGCTGAATCCTCTCTCACCGGTCGAGGCTATGGAGTTGCTCTGCGGACGTCTTTCGAAATCGAAATCGAACGCCGAGTTTCTCGCATCGATGTCCAGCCCGACCTAGCGCGTCGCACGATTCATCCCCCCTTCCATGACCGGCGGGCGCCGAGCCTGCCGGGGAATATCTATTTGCCCCGGAAGGGAGCAATACATGAAGTTCATCGCGCGCCAGCCCATCCTCGACCGTGAACGCGAGTTATTTGCCTACGAACTCCTGTTCCGCTCCGGGATTGAAAATTCCTGCGACATCGAAAATCTCGACCACGCTTCCGCCTCGATGTTCGACACCTCGCTGCTGATTGGCCTGCCCGCGCTCACCGGAGGGCATCGGGCATTCATTAACTGCTCGAAGGATTTCCTGGTGCAGGGCTACATTTCGCTGTTTCCCCGCGATCTGGTCGTGGTCGAACTTCTCGAAACCATTCAGCCCGATGAAGATGTGATCGAGGTTTGCCGCGAGTTGAAACAACAGGGCTATCTCCTCGCACTCGATGATTTTGTAGACACGCCGGACTGGGCCCCGCTGGTCCGAATCGCAGACGTCATTAAGGTCGATTTCCGCCTAACCAGCCGCGCGGAGCAGCGCGCGCTGGTTGCGCGCTACGCGGGATGCGGAATCCGAATGCTCGCCGAAAAAGTCGAAACACACGAAGAGTTTGCCGAAGCCATGAAAATGGGTTACTCGCTGTTTCAGGGATATTTCTTTTGTCACCCAGAAATCCTTTCGCGCCGCGCCATTCCCTCCTCCAAACTGGCCTACATTCAGCTGCTGAAGGAGACTGCCGCTCACGAATTCGACATGAAGGCGATTGCCTCGAAAATCAAGCGGGAGCCTTCCCTTACGTTCAAGCTGTTTCGCTATCTGAATTCGGCGGCCTTCGGATTCCGCATGGAAATTCATTCGGTGAATCAGGCCCTCAGCCTGCTCGGCGAGCAGGAAATCCGAAAATGGGTTGCCGTCGTCGCCATGAGCGTCATGGCCGATGGCAAGCCCGGCGAGCTAATGACGGTTCCGCTGGTGCGCGGACGTTTTTGCGAGTTGCTCGCGCCGCTTGCCGGAATGGCGGATCAGGCCAGCGACCTTTTTCTTCTGGGATTGCTCTCCGTTGTGGACGCGATTCTGGACCAGCCTCTGGATTTAATTCTCGAGGAGCTGCCGGTTCGAACGGACATCAAAGAAGCCCTGCTGCAGCAGGAAGTTTCCTACCGGGACGTACTCGACATTGCCACCGCACTGGAGCGCGCCGATTGGGACAAGGTCACCGCGCTGACAACCAAGCTCAGGATGAAGGAATCGGACATTTCCGCATTGTATGCGTCCGCGCTGGATTGGGCCGCATCGCTGCGAAAAACAGTAAACCTTGCTCCTGTCGGTTAGATGACCAGAACGCGGTGCCCCTCGTGGAGAACTGTTCAGTTGGCGGCGGCTTTTCCCTGCTCCCGCGCGAGCAACACAATCGCGCGTGCCGTCTCTTCCGCATCCATCGCCGTGTTATCCACCACCACGGCGTCGGCAGCCCGGACAAGCGGCGACATCTCGCGTTCCCGGTCACGGCGATCGCGCTCGTGCACCCCAGCAAGCACAATCAGCGGATCTGCCGCCTCGCCCTTCTCATGCAACTCCTGCCAGCGGCGTCCGGCGCGAACTTCCGGCGAAGCATCCAGAAAAATTTTCAAATCGGCGTGCGGAAAAACCACGGAACCGATGTCGCGGCCTTCCATCACCACGCCGCCCTGCTCACCCGCCCGCCGCTGTTCAGCAACCAGAGGATGGCGCACTCCCGGAATCACCGCCACCACCGACGCTGCATGAGATACTTCCGGCGTTCGAATCCAGTCGGTAATGTCTTCGCCGTCCAGAATTACGCTTTGCTTGCCGTCGCGCGATACCAGATCGATTCGAACGCGGCTTGCCAGTGCCGCAAGCTGCTCCAGCGCGTTCAAGGGAATTCGTTCGCACAACGCCTTCCACGCCACGGCGCGGTACATGGCGCCGCTGTCCAGATGCGTATAGCCCAGCATTTCCGCCACGCGCCGCGCGACGGTGCTCTTCCCCGAACCCACGGGGCCATCGATCGCAATAATTAATTTGCTCATTCTTTGAATTTCAAATGCGCTTGAACGCGCGCTCGATTTCCTTCACGGAATAGCGCAGCACGATAGGACGCCCATGCGGGCAGCTCATCGGCGCTTCCGTCTTGGCCAGCTCCGCCAGCAACCACTCCATTTTCGTCTGGTCCAGCGGCATGTTTACTTTGATGGCCGCGTGGCACGACGTCGACGCAGCAATTTTTGCCTGGAGCGAATCCATCGAAATCGCCGCGTTCTCGCGCTCGATGCCATCGAGAATTTCCATCAGCAGGCGCTCGGCGTCCGCATTGGCAATCCCCGCAGGCGTCGCGTGAATGGCCACGCTGCGCGGCCCCATTTGCGCAACTTCGAAGCCGTTGGCGGTCAACTCCTCGGCGACGCGTTCGAAAATCACCAGTTGCCGCGGAGCAAGCTCCACCATCATCGGCACGAGCATTCGTTGGCCAGTCAGTTGCCCTTCGCGCCGCGCGCGCAGGTGCTTTTCGAACAGCACGCGCTCGTGGGCCACGTGCTGGTCGATAATCCACAACCCTTCCCCGTTGATCGCCACGATGAAGCTGGAACTTACCTGCCCCAGCGGCTTGAGTTCACTCAGGCTTTCGGCGCTTGCGGATAGCACGGTATCCACATTCGTTGACCCGGCGCGAAATACGGAGACAGCCGAATCGCCCAACTGTCCTGCCGCCGAATCTTCAGCCAATGTCCCGATGCCGCTTTCGAACTGAAAGCGCTGCGCCTCCGGCCGCAGCGGCGCTGCGCTCAATTCGAAATCTGTCGCGACGGCAGCGCCACTTGCATTCATCGGGGGAATCACGGCGCGAGGCAGAACTGAATTGCCATTCCCCACGCCCGCAGCCGCGACTGCCGCGACGTTGCCTTGCTGGTTTTCCGGCGCTCCCGCATTTGCCGCGACGCCGGGAAAATTAGGAATCGGACGCGCACGCGAAAGCGCCTGGCGAATCGAATCGCGCGTGAAATCGTGCACGAATTGCGGATGCCGGAAACGCACCTCGATCTTCGCAGGGTGAACGTTGACGTCCACCTCCTCGGCCGGCAGATCGAGGAAAAGAAGCACCGCCGGAAAAACCGCCGGAGGCAGCACGTTGCGGTACGCTTCGTGAATGGCATGCAAGATCAGGCGGTCACGCACCAGGCGCTTGTTCACAAAAACATAGATTCCATTGCGGTTGCTGCGCTGTACGTCCGGCCTGGAGGCAAATCCGCGCACCACCAGTTCGGCGGCGCGTTCTTCGGGAGTCAATTCCGTTTCGGTGATCGAAGCGCGCATGGGCGAAGAAACCGGCGGGATTTCGAACAGTTCTTCGAGCGACTGGCGTCCAAAAAGCTGATAGACGCGTTCGGACATCGCTTCAACAGCCGAAGCATTGATGATTTCCTGCGTCGGCGTCTTCAAAACGAATTGTTTGTCTGGATGCGCCAACGCGTAGTGCGTGACCAGCGAAGCGATGTGTCCAAGTTCGGTAGTCTCTGACTTTAAAAAATTTCGCCGCGCGGGCACGCAGTAAAAAAGATCGGCCACGCTGATCGTGGTCCCCGCCGGAAGCCCCTCGGGCTTAACGCTCACCAATTTGCCGCCGGCAAACTCGACGCGCGTTCCTTCCTCTTCCTCCGCCGCGCGCGTTTGCAGCAGCAACCTTGAGACCGCCGCGATGGACGGCAGCGCCTCCCCGCGAAACCCAAGCGTGGCAATCGAGAGCAGGTCGTCGGCAGTGCGCAGTTTGGACGTAGCGTGGCGTTCGAACGCCAGCAACGCATCGTCCTGCGCCATTCCGGTGCCGTCGTCGATCACGCGAATCATCCGCTTGCCGCCCGATTCGATTTCCACGCGAATCGAACGCGCCCCTGCATCGATTGCGTTTTCCAGCAGCTCCTTTACAACTGACGCGGGACGCTCGACGACTTCGCCTGCGGCGATCTTGTTGGCGACGTTCTCCGGAAGTATGCGTATTCGGTTCATTCTGCTTCAGGGGCTAAAGCCCCACTACCTTCTGCCCTTTACGTCGGGGCTGAAGCCCCGACCTCCTAATTCCGCTTAGGAGGGCCGGGCTTCAGCCCGGCCGACTCGAGGTTCTCTCCTCTGGGGCTTTAGCCCCTGAAGATCAAGATTTGAATTTCTCCGGCGCAGTGTCCAGAATAAATTTTCCGCTTGCCGAGCCGAACGGCCAGTCCTCCGGTTTCTCAACCAACCGAGCTTGAACCGGATTCATCTGAATATACCTGACTTTCGTTCGGTAGTCTTCGCCGTCGCGAATCGTCCAGTCGTGAAAACCCACTTGCCAGATTTCCATCTTATTCCCGCGTTGCGCATGAATCTCATGCGAAAAACCACCCTTGATCAGCTGCGCTGCTTTTTCCAGCGTGGTCGTCTCTCCAGGAGTCATGAGAATATGAAAATGATTGGGCATCACGACAAACTCATGAAGCTGATAGGCCCCTTTATCGCGACAGACGAGCATACGTCGGACCAAAATTTCCGCGACGTCTGGCACTCGGAAAAGTTCACGGCGCTCCCAAGTCGCTGATGAAATAAAATAGGTGGCCCCGGGCGAAACTCTGTGAGGGAGTTTACTCATGTGAACTTCAGGGGCTAAAGCCCCATCCCCTACACGCCGATGCGTCGGGGTTGAAGCCCCGACCTCCGAAACCGAATTCAATCTAATCGAGCGGCTTCAATTGAATGCCCAGCAAATTAAGTTGGTCGGTATCCACATCCGATGGAGCCTCGGCCATCAAATCCTGCGCCTTCGAAGTTTTTGGGAAGGCGATGACTTCGCGGATCGATTTCTCTCCAGCTAGCAGCGCCGTCACGCGGTCTAGCCCCAGCGCGATGCCTCCATGGGGAGGCGTACCGTAGGTCAGCGCATCGAGGAAGAAGCCGAACCTGTTTCGCGCCGTCTCATCGCTTAGTCCCAGTGCCCGAAACACGCGCGACTGGACATCCTGCTGGTGGATTCGAATGCTGCCGGAACCCAGTTCGACGCCGTTGAGCACCAGATCGTAGCCTTTCGAACGCATCGAGAGGCGGACTTCGTCGGAGGCGTCTTCCAGTTTCGAAAGGTCTTCGTCCACGATTCCGGTGAAGGGATGTTGCGCGCTGACGACGGCCTTTTCCGTCGCGTTCCATTCGAACAGAGCGAACCCGGTGATCCAGACAAATTCCCAGCGGTCTGCGGGGATTAGTTTCAATTGCTCCGCGAGAAGAAGACGCAGTTGACCGGCAATCATGGCGGCCGCATCGGTGCCTGGAATTTGTTCCTTGGCAGTCACGGCAACGATTAGATCGCCGGGCTTGGCTTCGACGGCTGCGGCGATATTCTTCAGCGCTTCCGCGCCGAGATTTTTTTCCAGCGGGGACGTGACGCCCTCGGCTGTGACTTTGATCGTGTACACGCCGCGTGCGCCTAGAGCTTTTGCCTTCTCGACGATTTCGTCAAGCTGCTTGCGAGAGAACGTCGCAGCGCCGGGTGCGGCTAGAGCTTGGACGTTTCCTTCGATGTGCATTACCTCGCGCGCCGGAGCGAAATGCTCGGTGACATCGTGCAACTCCATGCCGAAGCGCAGGTCTGGCTTGTCCGAGCCGTAGAGGCGAATCGCGTCTTTGTACTCCATGCGACGAAACGGATCTTTTGCGGAGATGCCGGCCACGGCGCACGCGCGAACCATCACCGTTTCGATCACGTTGAAAATGGCGTCCTGCGTGGGAAAAGACATTTCCAGATCGAGTTGTGTGAACTCGGGCTGGCGATCGGCGCGCAGGTCTTCGTCGCGGAAACATTTTACGATCTGGAAGTAGCGGTCCATCCCGCCGATCATTAGTATCTGCTTGAAAATCTGCGGCGATTGCGGCAGCGCGTAAAACTGGCCGGGATGCACGCGGCTGGGCACCAGATAATCGCGCGCGCCCTCCGGCGTCGAGCGCGTGAGCATGGGCGTTTCGATTTCGAAAAAGCCCATCTCGTCCATGGCCTTGCGGATTTCCAAAATCACGCGGTGGCGCAGCGCCAGGTTCTGCCGCGGCTTTGTGCGCCGCAAATCGAGATAGCGGTAGTGCAGGCGCGTCTCTTCATTCGCGGTCAAATCGTCTTCGACCACGAACGGCGGCGTCTTCGCCGTGTTCAGGATGCGCAGCTCGGTGGCGATGATTTCCACGTCGCCCGATTCCAGATCGGGATTCGGCTTGTTCCGCTTCACCACGCGCCCGGTAACGACGACGACAAATTCCGAGCGCAACTCTTCGGCTCGCGCGTGCGCTGCTGGATGTTGTTCCTTATTGAAAACGATTTGCGCCAGGCCCGAGCGGTCGCGCAGATCGATGAAGAGCAGCGTGCCCAGATCGCGCCGCTTGTGGACCCAGCCCATCAGGACGACTTCCTTGTCGGCATCGGTGGCGCGGAGATTGCCGCAGTAGTGTGTGCGTTGCAGTGTTCCAAGTGGATCGAGCACGAGTGTTTTCTTTTCCTTCCGTTCGAGTTTCCAGTAGGACAGGTTTCAACCTGTCCGTTTTTGGTTTCTGATTTCGGAGGCAAAACCAAAACCGCACAGACTGAAGTCTGTGCTACTTAAAATACGCAAGCAATTCCGGTTCCGCTAATTTCTGTTGCGTGCCGTCGGCCAGGCGCTTTACTGCCACGACGCTGGCGGCTAGTTCGTCTTCGCCGATGATGATTGCGTGGCGCGCTTTTAGCCGGTCGGCCAGGCCCAGCGCTTTGCCGAACTTCATTTCGGTGGCGGCGAGTTCGACGACCAAACCCGCATCGCGCAAACGCTTTGCCAGCCCGATTGCGGCGGCTTGCGCTGTTGCTCCGAACCAAACTAAATACACATCGAGGCCGCCCTGCGCGACGCCTGCGCCTTGCTCCTGCAATGAAAGGATGAGCCGGTCGGTCCCGATGGCGAAGCCGATACCTTTTGTGGATGCCTGTCCGCCCAATAATTCCACCAGGCCATCGTACCGCCCGCCGCCGCAGACAGCGTTCTGCGAACCCAGACCCGGCGCGGTGATTTCGAACGTAGTGCGCATGTAATAGTCGAGGCCACGCACCAGCCGCCAGTTTTCCTGATACACGATTCCGCGCAGGCCGAGTTGCCGCTTCACTTCGTCGTAATGCGTCTTGCAATCGGGACAAAGATGCTCGGCGATGCGAGGCAGCTTTTCGATGATGGCCTGCTCGTGTTCGAGTTTCGAATCCAGCACGCGCAGCGGATTGGTCTCGATGCGCCGCTGGCTGTCCGCGCCCAGTTGCTCGCGCACTTTTTGGAGCTCACCGCGCAACTTTTCCACGTATGCAGGACGGCATGTCTTGCATCCGATGGAATTAATGCTTAGCAGAGCGCCCTGGAGTTTGACGCGTTCGAAAAACGCGAGGAGCATTTCGATGACTTCGGCGTCGATCCCCGGCGCGTCCGATGGCCCGAGGACTTCTGCACCGATCTGATAGAACTGGCGATAGCGGCCTTTTTGAGGACGTTCGCGGCGGAACATTGGGCCCATGTAGTAGAGCTTTACGTTGCCGGGGAGAACTTGCATTCCGTGCTCGATATAGGCTCGCACAACTGAAGCCGTAGCTTCGGGGCGAAGGCTCAACGAATCACCGAAACGAAATGAGCGGAGAGCTATTTTCAGACTCACAAGGCATTGCTCAAAGCCATCCACTTCAGAACTAGACTGGGTCTGAACAAACTGCTTTCCAAACTTATTCATTCTTTCAAAAATCGGTGGTATTGATCGAAGTATTCGCTCGTTTTCGGGTGTTCTTGGGACCTCGCCTTTCTCAAACTTCTCAGACAAAATAGCTGTATAAGCGAGCACACTTCGTTCATAGATCGCAAAATCAGATATCTCGTCGACGCCAATACTCCTGGTTGTAAGAGCTGCGCGTAGTTGCTCAAGTTCAAGAAAGTTGTGATCTTCGAATGAATACATTTCCTTAGACACAACTTCAGTTTCGGTACCAATGGAACGTGCGAACAATTCAGTCGGCTCAAAAATCGGCACGCGAATTTCAGCAAAACCAAAAGTGCCAAAAACCTCGCGCGCACCCTGCTCGACGCTATTCCACAGCGCGGAGTCCGGCGGGAGGATGTCGCGGACGCCTTTGATGGCTTGGAATTTGCCTTTATCTGCCAAGGATGGATTCCGTGAACCGGCGGGGTTCAGTAGCACAGGTTTCAACCTGTGCGGGGTTCGTGACAGCTAGATCAAAACCGCACAGGTTGAAACGTGTGCTACTAAAAGCTCTCGAATCTGACGTTTTGTGGGGCATCGGAATTTTTCTAATTCCCCGGGATTCCGTCCTTCTTAGGATCACTACTTCCCTGCCTCTGCTTTATACGATTCCGAATACTCGATATACCTCGCGGCGTACGCCTCGATGCTGGCCTGATCTTCGGGCGTCAGCGCGCGGCGAAACTTCCCCGGATGGCCCATGAACAGGCTGCCGGGAGGGACGATTGCGCCTTCGGGGACTAATGTTCCCGCCGCGACGATCGAGCCTTCGCCGATTTTCGCGCCGTTCAGGATTGTGGAGCCCATGCCGATCAGGACGTGCGATTCAATGGTGCAGCCGTGCAGGATTACGCCGTGGCCGACGGTCACCGCGTCACCCAACTGGAGCGGGTGGGTGTCCCTCATCACGTGGAGCACCGAGCCGTCCTGAATATTAGTGCGCGCGCCGATGCGAATCCAGTTTACGTCGCCGCGGATCACCACGCACGGCCAGACGCTCGATTGCTCGCCGATGGTCACGTCGCCGATGATGACGGCATCGGGATCGATGTAGGCGGACGCCGGAATTTGGGGCAGTCGCCCACGATAGCTGCGAATCATGCGCTTCCCTCGCTGGAAATCAAACAAATGAAATTAACATACGGTCCAGCGGCTTACAAGGAAGGTTCGGGGGAACTATATACATGACTTCCAAAACTAAGATTTTAGTCTCAACCAAGGAACCTCTCAAATTGGCCGACCACTCTCTCGGTGAATTCCGCCAATTTCTTGAGCGTTATAAGAACCAACTGGCCTTCGGCAACCTTCGGCTCACCGAACGCTACGTCAATTCCGAGGTTAAAATCCTCGTTGCATTGTCTTTCGTAGGTTGTTGTGGGAATATTCACAATCTCACAGCCGAGTTCCAAGGGAATAAACGCCGTTTCATTAAACGAGATGGTCCGTCCTTTGACAACATCCACACTCCACTCATTTACTCGGGAAATGACCGTAATCAGAAGTCTGTGCTTGTCGATGTTGTCGAGTTCACCGAGGAGCCAGAGCGCGTAATCACCAGTGACATGACATTGCATGTTGCCGATGAGTTCTCTCGCCTCAACGCAGACTCCATTTATTACTCCGCGCTTGATGGCAGATGCGTACTTCTCAAGACTATTGCTGATCGGGAAACACGTCTTTCGAGTAGGGGTAGCGTTATTTGCTGTAACCAACTGCCACACAAGATGGTCCAAGGAACTTCGAAGATTGTGGACGGCATCCCCTACGAGGAGAACGATGTTTGTCGGCACTCCCCGAACGTCACTGACATAAAGAGTCGTATGTTGGATTGCGGCTATAGGGTGCGGCTTGGCCCCAATAGTATAGGGCTTCGATTCACAGAACGAGCGAATAGCGATATCCAAGTCGTCAATGTGTTGTTCGGCCCGTTTAATTTTGGCGCGAACTCCATCAAGTCTGGGCATTAGACATTTACCGCTTTTCTCGCTTTTTTCTTCTTTTTCAGCGGCCTGTACTTCAAAACCGTGTCCACCATCTTTTCAAACGTCATCGGGTGTAGCGTGAGTTTGCTCTGATATTTCCGAGGTTTGCGTTTCATTGGATAAGCCCCTTGTACGTCAGACGCTTTCCCGCGACCGCATCCACGAAGCTATCGAGTCGATCCCAAGTGTGGCGTTTCACGTTACCTTCATTCAAACGAAAACTGAACTCGTCAACGTATCGGGCAAGATGCTTAGGGCTGGCATGGTGATAAACGCCATGCAAACCGCGCCGTAGGACCGCGAAAACGCTTTCTATGCCGTTTGTCGTAACGCCTTTACGGGAGTATTCACCTTGGCTGTGATTGACGCTTTCATGCTTGTAGTCTTTATCCAGACGCTTGTATGCGGCCAGTTCGTCGGTGTGAAGTGTAGAACCTTCTTTGACGTTCTGGCGCACTGTGCGTTCGATGGACATTGCGCCAGTTCCATCAAAGAGCGGCAGTGCCCGCGTCCGACCACCACGCTCACGCATCCCGATAATCGGAGTTTTGTTGATGGAACCGGCACCGCTGAATTTCAGCCTTTCGCGCATGTGCTTGTTTTGCTCTTTGCCGCCGATATAAACCTCGTCTATTTCGACGGTGCCCCTGAGCATCGTAATGCTGTCGCTGCAAGCCTCTCGGAGACGTTGTAAGACAAACCACGCGGACTTTTGGGTTATGCCGATTTCCTTGCCTAGTTGAAGGGACGAAATGCCTTTCCGCGATGTAACTAGCAGGTACATGGCATAGAGCCACTTGTGCAGCGGAACATGCGAGCGTTCAAAGATCGTCTTTGTCCGAATCGTAAACTTGAACACACAGGCATTGCAGGTATAGAAGCCGTCCTTGCGCTTTGTGATCCGCACCGTCGCCTTGCACTGTGGGCATACGGGGCCGTTGGGCCAAAGCCTCTTTTCAAGGAAAGCAATCGCGCTCACTTCGTCGGGAAACTTTTGGAAGAGTTGAAAGGTGCTGATGGTTGATCGGCTCATTGTCTCGCCCTCTGAGCCAAATAATAGCAAAAGAGGGTTAGGAAGTCAAGTATATAATTCCCAGGTTCGGCCTGCGGCGGCGGTACAAATCCAAGCGAACGGAAGCCCCGGTAGTGTCCTAATGCGCCACTTTTCATGGAGAACATGCGCCCAAGTCAAAAAAGGCATTATTGTTTGGATTATATTGTTGTTTATTGCAGATTTCGGAGGGTCCGGTGGGTCCGTCATATTTTATAGTAATTTCAATGACGAGGAGTTTCTCCCCAAGCGCGACATACGGATAATCCTTCAACCCTATCTGACCAGTGACATAAACGTCCTGTCCGGGAAAAACAGTGGTCGGTCTATTTGGAATAGTCGGACTGACCTTGTGCTCATCACCAACAGAAACCTTCCAATCAACCGTGTAGTTAACTCCGGGGACGGGTCCAAAGTTTTTCATATTCACTTTAAAATCCATGACGGTAGTTTCTGGAGTGGGGTTTTGGGTGACTTTCATAGGTCGAGTGGCATTTCCGTATACTCGCTCAATGCCATTCACCCCTATATATGGCCTATAGGCTCTGTCAGAGGCAGTCTTGCTGATTCGGTTTTGTTCGCTAAGCAGACATGCTGTGATCACCAAGCCGATAAGGGCCAAAATGGCAATTCCAGCTCCAATGCCAGAAATCCAGTTCAACACCCTCGCCTTAGACACTTGATCGCGCATCACATCAAGCTGGTCTTTTCGATATTGCTGTTCTTCGGTATGCCCCTGCTTATCATTGGGTTCAGTATGCTTGGTAGCCATCGGACAAACCTCGCTTTGTTTGGTTGGTTCCTTACGATGATCGGCAGTATGTTGGTGTTTGCCCCTCTTGCGATGGTTGTTGCCCACTTTATCCTCTCGTTTCGCAATAATGTACCACAAAAATGCCCCTTGACAATCAATAATTATTGGGGTACAGTAAGTGCCATAAGGAGATTGAACATGGCACCCTTCCTAGAGAGAGTGAAGCAAGTTCAGATCATAAGCGCACCGGCCGAAGGTTCGGGAATCCGGCAGATCGAACGTATGACAGGCGTTCACCGGGACACGATCATGCGGCTTGGTGTTCGCGTTGGTAAAGGATGTGCGGAATTGATGGATGCCAAAATGAGGAATCTCTCCTGCGAACACCTGCAATTCGATGAACTTTGGGGATTCATCGGCAAGAAGCAAAAGCACGTTCAGCCTGACGATAATCCTGCTTGCGGCGATGTTTGGACATTCTGTGCGATTGACGCCGATACTAAGCTAGTCCCTTCGTTTAAGGTTGGAAAGCGCAATATGGAGACTGCAAACGCCTTTGTAAGCGATGTGGCGTCACGGATGAAGAATCGAATCCAAGTATCCACCGATGGCCTTCCCGGTTACGTGGAAGCGGTAGAACGGGCGTTTGGAATGAACGTGGACTACGCGCAAGTTATTAAGGTCTACGAGAGCGAAGCTGCCGATGCGGAAGTTATACGAGTGGACAAGCGGACGTTTTCTGGCCGTCCTGATATGGACCTCGTTACGACAAGCCACGTTGAACGATTGAATGGCACGACGCGTCTTCACATGCGCCGCCTGACTCGCCTGACCTACGCTTTCAGCAAAAAGCTAGAAAACTTTGAGGCGGCAATTGCTCTAAACTTCGCCTACTATAACTTTGTGAAGCGGCACAATACTTTGCGAGCGACACCCGCGATGGCGGCAGGAATTGAGCGCGACTTCTGGACAGTCGGGAACTTAGTTGAGGCTACCGTGTGAGCTACCTAGACGATCTCAGGAGCGTAATACGCCGATTGCATGGCGTTGAGGCCACTCACGTTGAGAGTGTGCCCGTAAAAGAGACATATCAGGGCAAGACCGTGTGGGATGGGACAGTTGAGGTATTCGAGGTCAAAGGTCATCCCAAGACAACCAAGATATACGCATGGGCACACGATACAGATAACCCTAAGAAGCCGAAACGTCACGTGACCGTGCTTCACAGTGAACCGATTTTGTCGGCAGAAGCCGCCGTTAAAGCGGTAATCGTACAGGAGCTAAGAAACCTTGAGCCAGCAGCAGAAGCCTAAGAGGGTCGGGCGGCCTAAACTTCCAAAAGGATCGGCGAAGGTCGGAACCTTACGCATTCGGGTTACTCCTGACGAATTACGAGCGATTGAATCAAAAGCAAAGGCCAAGAAGCAGACGGTTTCGGAGTGGATTCGTAGCACGCTCAATGCCACAAATAACTAAAGGAGATTCGCTATTAGGACACTACCGAAGCCCCGGAGGGGCGAAATATCGTAGCCCACCGCGACAGCGGGGGGGAGCGCGTGGGCTGATTGGGAAACCCCGTCAGGGGTGACACAGGGTTCCCCTCGATGCGGAATTAGAAAATCAGGCCGCGGAAATTGGCTGCTCTGATGGGAATCTCGATGAGATCCTTGTGTCACCCCTGCCGGGGTTTTCCGGAAGTTCCGTATTCCTTTCCCACCGCTGCCGCGGTGGGCTACGTTGTGTCGCCCCTTCGTGGCTTTTGGCCATTCGGGATTAGTCCAATAGGCAGGACTAGTTCAACGGGCGGGCAAATCGCGAAGATTTTAAGAATGTTTTTTTTACGAAGAAGCGGGGACAGCAGCAGGCTCTTTGCTTACTGGGCGGCCTGGGGTAGGTTTTTTGCCGCTATTCGAAAACCAGTCGAACACGCGCCAGCCTAGCAGGACGGCCATGATGCCGGCATAAATCAGGGGCAGATGGACGTCCGATTTCACCAGCCAGTAGAAGTGAACGACGCCAGCCACTGCGCTCACGTAGATCAAGCGGTGCAGCAACTGCCAGTTCTTATAGCCCATGCGGCGAACCATTCCTGCTGTCGAGGTGATGGCCAGCGGGATCATCAGGACGAAGCCCGTGAATCCGACGGTGACGTATGGACGCTTCGCGATGTCCGCCCAGATGCCGTGAAAATCCAGGACCTGATCGAGGCCGATATAGAGGCCGAAGTGGAGGCAGGCGTAGAAGAACGCGAACAGGCCGAACATTTTGCGGAAGCGGATTAATTGCGTGAGGCCCAGGGCTTTGATCTTGCGCAGCGGCGTCACTGCCAGAGTGATCGCCAGAAAGCGCAGGACCCAATCGCCGGTGGCGTGCTCGAGGAACTGAGTTGGGTTCGCACCCCAGCCACTGGGTCCCTCCGCTAGGATAATTCCGAGGGGCACCAGGCAGATTAGAAACACAACCGCCTTTGTCCATTTGTTGATCAGGATTCGATTCATTGGCCGCGCTCGCTTAGTAGTTTTTTTTCAGGTCCATTCCGTTGTAGAGGCTGGCTACCTGATCGGCGTAGCCGTTAAACATTTTTGTCGGCGTGTTTTTAAAAAATCCGGGCAGGCGGACTTCTTTGGCCTGGCTCCAGCGCGGGTGATCGACTGTCGGATTTACGTTCGAATAGAAACCGTATTCGTGGGCGTTGGTAATGTTCCAGGTGGTCGGCGGCTGGTCCTTTGTAAATTTGATCTTGACCAGCGATTTGGCGCTCTTAAATCCGTACTTCCAGGGGATGACCATTCTTACCGGCGCGCCGTCCTGATTGGGCAGCGTTTCGCCGTACATCCCGACGGTCAGCAGCGCCAGCGGGTGCATGGCTTCATCCAGCCGCAGGCCCTCGACGTAGGGCAGGTCGATCCCGGCGCGGCTCCACAGGGGCATCTGCTTCTTGTCGAAATACGATTCGAATGCCACGTAGCGGGCCGCCGGAGTGGGCTGCACCAGCTTTGCCAGAGCGCTGAGCGGATAGCCGACCCAGGGCACTACGATCGACCATCCCTCGACGCAGCGGTGGCGGTAAACACGCTCTTCGAGCGGCGCGAGCTTCAAAATTTCGTCCATCGTGAATTTGCGGGGCTTGGCGACTTCGCCCTCGACCGAAACCGACCACGGCGAGGTCACAAATTTGGTGGCATTCTTGGCCGGATCGCTCTTATCGGTGCCGAATTCATAGTAATTGTTGTAGGTCGTCACGACCTTTTCGTCGGTGATCTTCTCGTCGGTGCCGAACGGGCCCTTGGTGACGCCGTCCAGCTTGGTGGAGGCATACGCACGCACGGAGGGGAACGCGAGATTCGACAAGCCCCTGCCTGCCAGCGCTATTCCGCCTGCTAACCCCAGACCGTAAAGGAACTTGCGACGATCCAAATACGCCTGGCGTGGGGTGATGTCCGAATATTTCAGGTCTGGGGAACGCTTCAACAGCATGTTCGGCCTCCTTGGAAGATAGGCGAACTCTACGCCTTCTTCCCTATGCGATTACTATACGTCAATTTTGATTCATTAGATGTGCAACGAAATACTCTTTTTATGCTGCCTCGGAAAAGGCCTTCAGAAGAGCCTGGCGAAGGCTTTCCTGATGCTCGGGGGTGAGCTTCCCCCCGGAGGTGGTCAGGTAAAAAACGTCGATGGCCATGTTTCCTTCGGTATCGATCAGGGCGATGTCGATATTGCAATTTTGGTGCGAAAACGCGGAGCTGATCCGGTGCAGAAGGCCGGGCTGGTCGGGCGTAATAATTTCCACCAGCGTGCTGTGCGTGGAGCAGGCATCGTCGAATTGAATCTGTGTTGGAGAAGTTATTTTGTCCGGGCTATCCGCCTCGGGCTTCAGGCGCTCCTTCAACAGGCGATTCAAATCCTGTTTCCCGGATAGGACTGCATGAACGATCCACTTAAACCGCTCCCATTCCGGCAGGTTCATTTCCAGGGTTCGAAAACGGTCGGTGAAATAGAACTTGTCCACTACTGTGCCGCTCTGATTGGAGAACGCAGCGGCCTTTCCGATGTTCATTCCGCAGGCCGCCAAAGCGCCAGCCACTGAGGCAAACAGGAATGGGCGGTCGGTGGTGACCAGCGTCAATTCGTACCAGTGGCGGGTGCGTTTGAGCGCGAGCTGCGCGGGGTCCTGGCCGAGGCGCGTGGACATTTCGAGGTGCGTCAGAATTTCGTCCACGGGATGGGTGCGCAGGTATCTTCGCGGCAGGCCTTCGAGGAACGTTTGCAGTTTCGTGCCGGCCGCGGGAGCCAGCGAACGCAGATGGTTCAGGACCTCATCATTTGCGTCGGCGTGCACGCGCTCGTCCACGCTGCGGTCCATATAATTTGCCGTGGCGATGTAGAGTTGCCAGAGGTCCTCGGCCTTCCATGCAGTTAGGGCTTCGGGCCTGACGGCCTTGAAATCGGCATGCGTAAAAAGGCAGAGCATTTTCAAGTGGTCCGGGCTGCCCACGGTCTCCGCGAATTGCGCGATGGTGCGCGGATCGTAGATGTCACGCCGCAGAGTCGCGCCCATGTCGAGATGATGCTGGATCAGAAACAGGACGGACGCCCGGTCGGCGTCGGGCAAATCCAGCCGTTCGAGGCATTGTTTCGCAATTTCCAGACTGGCCGGGATGGGGTTGTTTATGGCGACGGCTTTCCCAGTGTCGTGCAGGAGAATCGCCAGATGCAACAATTCCGGCTGATCGAGTTCGCGCAGCAGGACGGCGAAGCGTTCGTCCGATTTGGTTTTCGGCTGGCGCAGGGCGTGCAGGTTGTCGACGATCTGCAGGGTGTGCTCATCGACGGTGAAACGATGCAGAGAATCGCGCACGGCGAGCGCGTCGATATCTTTTAGCTCCGGCAAAAACATCGTCAATAAATGCGTGGAGTGCATCACGCGGAGAGCATCCGCGCCGTGGGAGTCCGCCAGCATTTCCTGGAGAAAGCGCCAGAATTCGCTTCCTTTCGGCAGTTGCTTTGCAAGCTGAGGGAGGGCCTGCTCCACCTGATGTTCTGCGGACGGGCTAAGTTTGAAGCCGCGCTCGGCGATCAGGCGAATCGCGCGAAACAGTGACTGGGGATTGGCAATCTCTTCAGGCCGCTGCAAGAAGATGAGTCCATCGACGACGGAAAAATCGGAGTCGGAGAAGCCGGTGCGCCATGTTTCCAGTTGCCGGTAAAACAGAGACTGCGCCGCGGGCATCTCCTCCAGAAGTTGCGCGGAAATGCGGTGAATGGCTCGCGCATGTTTGAAGTAGAGCCGCATCCACGCAACGGAATCAGACATCGCCGCGCCTGACGTGCCAACATTTTGCGACGCCGCAGCATCCTGCGCGGACCACGCCAGCACATTTTCATCGCGACCATTGCGAAAATGGAGAAAGCAGCGCACCGAAGCCAGAAACTGCAATGCCGATTCGAGATCCTTTCGAATCGCCGGGGGAAAGACCGAGTCTGGCGCGGGCCATTTGTGTTCCTTTTCCATGCTGGAAAGGAGCGCAATCCAGCCCGCGAGCATATAGTCGCGATACCCCCCGGGAGCGTCCTTGACGTTGGGTTCGAGGTGGAAGACCGTGTTTCCGAATTTGCGATGGCGCGCGCGGGTCAGCTCCGCGAGTCGTCCCACCAGGGCCTGGGATTCCTGCGCCACGATCTCCGGAATCGTGTGATTGCGAAGCCTGGAGAAAAGGTCAGCGTCACCCGCGAGATACCGACCGTCGAGCAACGAGAGTACAGAATCCGAATTGTCGGAATTGAATGCCTCGAAATCGGATAGAACACTTCGAGTCAGGGAGACTTTAAGCGACAATCCGGCCATGTGGCTTGAAAATCGTTTTACGAGTCCATCGAGATTGTCGGGCGGATTTTCACCTGCATAGAGAAGAAGAATTTCAATTTCAGAATAAGGGAACAGCGATTGGCTTCCAAAATCGCCCAGAGCCAAGAGCAAATAACTGGAAGGCGGAAGTTTTTCCAAGACAACGGATTTTTCCCAGACACGAACAGCAAAGGATTCCACCAGCGCCGACCGGCGCTTTAGAAAATCCGGCCCGTCTTTCGTGGCGGAAAATTCCTGCTGTAGGATTGAGGATTCGCGGGCGTACTCATCCTTCCATTCGCTGCTGGGTGGGAATTGTGTGGGCATGCCCGCTTTTTCGATCTCGCTTCCGGAATCGCGCCGGATTGAATTCGGAGCCTCTTGTGAAGTCCGCTTCAGAGCATGGCACGGCATCCACCGGAAGACCCATCTCTAAGAAGCTTCCCAGTTATACCCTTCCTCCCCGTGTTGCGAAAGGTCCAATCCTTGATTTTCCTGTTCAGGCGAAACGCGAAGGCCGATCGATTTGTCCACGACGAACAAAATGGCCAGAGTGCCGAAGATCCCCAAGGTCCACGCGATGCCCACGCCAACCAGCTGATTCAGCAATTGGTGCGCATTCCCTTCGATCAGGCCGGAAGCAATCACATTTCCGCTGGCATCCTTCAAAATGGGATTCACCGCGCTAACGGCAAAGACGCCCGTTAAAATTGCGCCGATTGTCCCACCGGCTCCATGCACACCAAACGCGTCCAGAGAATCATCGTAGCCAAACCGAGCTTTCACTTTCGCAACCATTAGATAACAGAGAATACCTGCAATGAATCCGATCGCCATGGCCGGCATGGGCCGGACAAATCCAGACGCCGGAGTAATGGCCACCAAGCCCGCGACTGCGCCGGAGATCGCGCCCAGCACGCTGGGTTTCCCGTTGCGCTTCCATTCGGCCAGACTCCAGCCGATCGCTGCGGCGGCGGCCGCGAAGTGCGTCGCCACAAACGCGCTGGTCGCCAATGAGCCGGACGACAGGGCGCTGCCAGCATTGAATCCAAACCAGCCCACCCAGAGCAGGCATGCGCCGACGAAGCTCAAAACTACGCTATGCGGCGGGACCGATTCCCCGGGATAACCCAGGCGCTTCCCAAGATAAAGAGCGCAAACAAGAGCGGAAACGCCAGAAGTAATGTGTACGACAGTGCCGCCCGCGAAATCGAGAGTTGGGATAGGGCCGCCCAATGCCGCGTTCAGCAAGCCGCCTTTGCCCCAGACCATGTGCGCCATCGGGCTGTAGACGACGATCGTCCAGAGAATCATGAACAACAGCATTGCCTTGAACTTCATTCGTTCCGCGAACGCCCCGGTGATCAACGCTGGCGTGATAATGGCGAACATCAGCTGGTAAATCATGAAGGTCTGGTGAGGAATGGTTGCAGCATAGTCGGCGTTGGGCTCTCCACCCACGCCGCGAAGGAATAGGTGTTCAAACCCGCCAATAAAGCTGTTGCCCGACCCGAAAGCCAAGCTGTACCCAAACAGGCCCCACGTGATTGTGACGAGGCACATCATTGCAAAGCTCTGCATCAGTACCCCAAGAACGTTTTTCTTGCGGACCAGTCCTCCATAAAACAGAGCCAATCCAGGACCGGTCATTAGAAGGACCAGTGCCGAACTGGTCAGCATCCACGAGTTGTCCGCGGCACTCCTGGCCTCGCCTAAACGGCGCTCCAGCTCGGCAATCTGCTGGGCATCGGTATGAACGGCCGGGGCGATCAGCATTGCTGCAGACGGCATAGGACTGAATCCATGCGCGGAGATCGCGCGTGACGAAAAACAAGAAACCAAAAAGAGACACAGAAGAACCAGTTTTTTTGTCATTTGTGTTGGGCCTGTGGGCGGTACAATAGCAAATTCAAGGTGCAAGCGCCATACGCCAAGTCCTTCTTTATGAAAATTTTACATATCGACCGTGATCATCTGCATTAGGCAGGAACGAACGAATTTTAACCACCTGACCGGTTCATAGAGAAGTGCATTGAGTTACCAACCGGGTAACGATGGCAGGCATAGGATTTCTGATGTTTTGGATAGATTCTTTCGTCCGATGAAACGGCCACAGTATTGGTAAACTGGGGGTATGGCTTCGATGCCATCACAAATGCCTTTGCAAGGTCTGTTCGGCGACTATAAAACCGGGACGTTCTATGACGAAATGTTCTCGGGGCCCGATGAGCCGCGACCCCATTACGCGAAAATCTTCCAGAAACTCTCGAAGATGGTGCCCGCGCAGTTTGAAGAACGCCGGCAACATGCCGATTTTTCGTTTCTGCTTCAGGGAATCACATTCACGGTTTACAGCGACGGGCGGGGCACCGAGCGGCTGTTTCCCTTCGACCTGATTCCGCGAATTATTCCCAACGCCGAATGGCAACGCATCGATCGCGGTCTTTCGCAGCGCGTGGTCGCGCTAAACCTCTTTCTTCAAGATGTTTACGGCAAGCAGCGCATTTTTGCCGACCGCCAGATTCCTCGCGCGCTTGTCTATTCCTGCAAACATTTCATGCGCGAAGTGATCGGCATCGAGGTGCCGCGCGGAATTCACACCCACATTTGCGGAATTGACCTGATCCGCGATTCCAAGACCGGCGAATTTTGCGTGCTCGAAGACAACGTTCGAACGCCCAGCGGGATTTCTTACGTCCTGGAAAACCGCGCCGTCATGATGCGGACGTTTCCCGAGGCGTTTCAGGCCTACGAAGTCCTCCCTGTGAATCACTATCCAGCGGAACTGGCCCGCATCCTTCGTAGCCTGAATCCGCGTGGAGGTGATGACGCGCAAATCGTGCTTCTCACGCCGGGGATTTACAACAGCGCCTATTTCGAGCACAGCTTCCTTGCTCAACAAATGGGCATCGAACTGGTAGAAGGCCGCGACCTGATTGTGGATGGCGGAATCGTTTATATGAAGACGATTCACGGCCTGAAGCGCGTCGATGTGATCTATCGCCGTGTGGACGACGAATTTCTAGATTCCCTGACGTTCCGGCCGGATTCCGTTTTGGGTGTCCCTGGACTCATGGGCGCTTACCGAGCTGGGAATGTTGCCTTGGCCAACGCTGTGGGCAACGGAGTCGCGGACGACAAGGCGATTTATGCCTACGTACCTACTTTTATTCGCTATTACCTTGGAGAAGATCCGATTCTGCGGAGCGTGGATACATACCTGTGCTCCCGTCGCGAGGACCTGGCGTATGTTGTCGAGCACCTTCCCGAACTGGTCGTGAAAGCCGTCGGAGAGTCTGGCGGATATGGAATGCTGATGGGGCCAACGGCGGATCGGGACAGGATCGATGAATTTAAGAGGCGAATCCTGGCCGACCCGCGGAACTACATTGCTCAACACGTGCTTCCACTTTCGCGCGTACCGTCGTTCGACCCGGCGCTCGGCTGCATTGCCGGGCGCCACGTCGATCTCCGCCCGTATTGCCTCTATGACGGAGAGAAAGTAACGATCGTGCCGGGCGGATTGACACGCGTTGCGTTGCAAGAAGGCTCGCTGGTAGTGAACTCATCCCAGGGCGGCGGCAGCAAGGATACTTGGGTTCTGTACGGAGACGAATGATGCTTTCGCGAATCGCCGAATCGCTCTTCTGGCTCTCGCGCTACATCGAGAGGGCGGAGTACACCGCTCGCATTCTCGATGTGAATTTCCACACGCTGCTGGAGCAATCGAAGGACCGTTACCGCCTCCGCTGGGAACCTCTCATTGTAATGGCCGGTGAAGAGGAGCGTTTCCGGCAGACATACGGCGAGGCCGACGCACGAGCTGTTTTCGAGTTTCTTGCTTTCCGCCAGGATAATCCCAGTTCCATCGTTCAATGCGTTGCAAAAGCGCGTGAGAACGCCCGAACGATACGCGATTGTATTTCGCGGGAAATGTGGGAGGACCTCAACGGACTGTACTTCACGGTGAACCGGTTCAATCCCGCCGAGGAGATGGAAGCCGGGCCGCACCGGTTCTGCGACGCAATCCGCTTTGGCAGCCATCGCTTTCACGGCGTGACCGATGCAACGCTGCCTCACGACGAAGGCTGGGAGTTTTTGAGGATCGGGTGGTTCATTGAGCGCGCGGAAATGACGGCGCGGCTTGTTGACGTCCAGTATCACAATTTGTATGACGCTCCGTCGGAAATCAGCGGGCCGGACAACCATCAGTGGATGGCTGTACTGAAGTCCGTGGGCGCCTATGAGGCGTATCACCGGAAATACCATGCAGCGATCGAGGCGGAAAAGGTGGCCGAAATGCTCATCATGCACCCGCTCCATCCCCGATCGATTCGCTTCAGCATGACCGAAGTGCAATCCGGATTGCGCGCCATCAGCGGCACCAGCGCTGGCTCCTACGCCAATGAAGCCGAGCGGCTGACGGGCAAGGTCCTCGAGAGGTTGCGGTACGACCGGATCGATGAAATCTTCAAACTCGGCCTGCATTCTTATTTGACCGAGATGCTCGAAATGTGCGGATCGATCGGGGAAGACATTGCACGCAGCTACTTCTACTACGCGGTGGTCGCATGAATCGCTATCATTTATTGCACGCCACGGAATTTCACTATGACGGACCGGTTTCGGAGAGCTACAACGAAGTCCGGCTGCGCCCGATGCACGACGAGACACAAAGCTGCCTGTCTTTCCGCCTGATCACCAATCCCTCGTCTCGTGGCACTGCCTACCGCGATGCATTTGGAAACTGGGTCCACCAATTCAACATTCTCCCCGAACACCATCACCTGAAAATCGAAGCCGAGTCCGTGGTGCTGGCGCATGACGTGATCATGCCGCCGGCCAATGGCATGAAGCTGGCCGAACTGGAGTCGCTCCGCGAACAACTGGAAGAGGAGTATCTCGATTTCGTTGTGCCAACAGCGTACGTGCCCCATGTTCCGCAGCTTGATGAATTGATCGAAATCGCGAGCAAGAGCAGCGACGGTACGATCTCAAGTTTTGTTCGAGCGGCCTCCGACCTGATCCATTCGCGATTTGAATATGTGAAGGGAGCCACGCACGTGAATTCGTCGATCCAGGATTCGCTCAACGTGAAGGCGGGAGTTTGCCAGGATTTCGCGCATATCCTGCTGGGTGTCGCTCGCAAGCGAGGATTGCCAGCGCGATACGTTTCCGGCTATTTGGTTCCCGTCAGCGCGGCTACACCGGATGCGAAACTACAGGAAGTGATCGGTGGCTACGCGTCACACGCGTGGGCAGAGGTGTATGTGCCGGGGAGTGGCTGGTTTGGCCTGGACCCGACTTTGGGGAAACCGCTGGGTTTGCAGCATGTTCGCGTGGCCTACGGGCGCGATTATGGAGACGTGGCGCCGGTTCGCGGAGTTTACAAGGGGCATGCGGGACAACGGCTGTCGGTGGATGTTACCGTGCGTCCCGCCCTGGACGACGATGGACGCGAACTGCTTAGCGAAAACAAGGTCGCCCCGTCGGAACCGCCTATCATTGTGGAGCGTGCGCAACAGCCCGCCCAGCAGCAACAGTGAGCCGTCCCGTAAATCCAAGAACAGTGCGGAAAGTATGGCTATCCAAGATCGATCAGCCGGACAAGTAAGTTTCTAAATACCTACCGTTTGGGCTTTTTCGAGGATTTCTTCTTGAGTCCGCTGCGATTGGCGCCGTTGCGATTGCTACTCATTAATCGAATGATGCGTTTCATCTCGCGTTCGAGGGCGCCTTCCACCGTTTCCGACCGGCGCTCCCCGCGAGCGACGCGGCTTACGTAAGACGGGTCCAGGCCGAGTTCGCGTGCTACTCTTCCATACAACCCTCTAACTAGTGATGCCAGATCATAACGGCTTGTGCTAGTATCGCTTATGGTACGACTCATGACTCTCCTCGGATACCCCGGAGAACAGGGGCAAACCACGTCCGCCTAACACAGATGTTAACTCACAATGACTAAGCGTACAATAAAGAAGCGGACTGGCAAACGGCAGGCGATCCCCGAATGGGCTGCAAGGATCAAAGGGCTTCGCGAACGCCTGCATTTCAGCCAGTCAACGCTGGGACAACAATTGCAGTATTCGGCCATGGCGATTTCCCGGTGGGAACGGGGCCTCCAGGAACCGCCCGCGGACAGTTACATCAAGCTGGGCGAATTGGCGGGCAGTCCGGACTGCTGGTATTTTTGGGAGCGCGCGGGACTGAAGAGCTCAGAAATCATACGGCTTCTGCCGAAAGAGAAGAGGATATTTCCCAAGTCCTCGTTCCCTGATTTCGATATCGTAGTTGCCGGAAGTGGGGCGAAAGCACGCAGCAACAAAAAGACCCAATTAGTGGCCATCCCGTTGTTGAGCGTCCACGCGGGATCGCATGGAGATACTGGAGATAAGACGCTGGACCTGGATCAGGCGCCTGCAGAGGATATGATTGCAGCGCCTGCCGCTTGGTGCCCTCACCCGTCTTCCACGAGCTGCCTGCGTGTAAAGGGAATGTCCATGAGCCCTCTGATCCATGATGGCGACATTTTGGCAGTCGATTATTCAGAGGCGAGCCATGTCGATTTGGACGGAAAGATCGTCGTCGCATGGCACAAGGATAAAGGGTTAAGCGTTTCCAGGTTCAGACGGTATCGGGAAGTGGAAGTACTTGAGGCCGAAAACCGTGACTATGAGTCAGTGACCCTGGGCTCAGACAGAAATTGGCGAATCGTCGGTAAGATTCTTTGGTGGACTCGATTGGCACCTTAGTTTGTCTTGCGAATCAGGATTGCCTAGCTCAATTGCCGCGATTCGCTTGTCTTTTTGGAATTGTTTCACTCCATTTCGGTCCTTGAAAGGATCGCCACCTTCCGTGATGGCTGAATGCTGCGGAACCCTCAGACCCGACCGCGATCGGTGCGAATTGAGTGACCAAATCTTCATCCAGCCACCCTCGTTCCGCCTCTTCATAGAGAACGACCAGCGCGCTCGGCAGCGACACAGTCTTTCGGTAAGAGCGATCGCTGGTCAGGGCATCGCATATGTCAACAATTTGAAGGATGCGTACAGTCAGGGGGATTTGCTCTCCCCTCAATTTATCGGGATAGCCGCTTCCGTCCATTCGTTCATGATGGCTGCGAATCAGAGGTAAAACATGGCGAAGCGATTTCAGAGGCGCGCAAATCTGCTCGCCGAGAAGGGTATGCTGTTCCATGATCCTGGTTTCTTCAGCATTCAACGGTCCGGGCTTGGAGAGAATGGCCTCCGGGATTCCAATTTTCCCGATGTCGTGGACCAGTCCGCCTATTTTCAGTGCATCGAGATCGTTCTGGCACAGCCCGAGACTCTTCCCAAAACGCACCGCATTGTTGGAGACCCGTGCGCAATGCCCTCCCTCAAACGGATCACGGGCTTCGATGGTTTGCGCCAGGGAAAAGACAACGGATTGCGCCTGTTCGTCGATATAGGTCTTAAGTTGGAGCAGGGATTGAACGCGATTGATCGCTTCCCAAGGAGTGGGAGTGTGCCCCCAGAAATCGTCAGCGCCTGCCTCTTCCGCATTCGATTTCGGGGAATTATTCCCGGGGGAATTGACCAATACGACCGGCGTCAGAACATTGCGGGGATCCGCCTTCAACTGCCGGCATACTTCTAACGCATTGATATCAGGCAACATGTCGCTTAATAAAACCAGGTCGGGGCGGAGTTTGGGACAAAGCGTGAGCGCTGCCTCCCCGCTCCTCGCTGAAATTACGTCATACCCTTGGCCGGTGAGGATCGTTTCCAGATCGGCGCTCTTCGATGATTCAGCGCCCACAACCAGAACTGTTGGGGTCATCCGTTAGTCTCCTCCTTCACCATAGGTGAAGTAATCATTTGTAAATCACAATGGACCAGGGACCGCGATAGGGCACCAAACCCTAAACGGCCTCCCACCGGCGATCCAGCCGATACCACTTTCTGGGCAAAGTGTTGACGGAGACGACTAGAGTAGCGCACGGGGCGTGCCACAACGGGAAAAATGTAATCATTTGGGAACACACGACATACTTAACGGGGAAAGTGGAAGCAGACTAACGCAAATGTTAAAACGCCTATCGGAGTGGAAATTTTACCCAACTGGACGAGGTTTTGAACATTCGTCCTACATTCGCCCATAACTAGTACATATAGAACCTTTAACAGGGAGATTGATCAGGGGACTAGCAACAATTTCCCGGTGGTCTTGCGTGCTTCCAGATCTCGATGCGCATCTGCGGCATCGCGCAAGGGATAGACATGCTCGATGCGCAGTTTCACAGCGCCTGTGGAAATCATATTCAAGACAGAAGTGGCGCGCTGCTGCAGTTCTTCATGCGTTGTTATATAGCTGGCGAGGGTAGGACGAGTCACATATAAGGAACCTTTGTGCGAAAGTCTTGTCAGATCGAATGGCGGCACTGCGCCGCTAGCTCCCCCGAAAAGAACCAGGTACCCCCGGGGTCGAAGCACATTCAGGTCTTTATCGAACGTAGTCTTGCCAACACCGTCATAAACAACATCCACTCCTTTTCCATCGGTGAGGCGCTTGGTTTCAACTTCGAAATCCTGCTGCGAATACAGGATCACTTCATCGGCGCCGGCTTCGCGAGCAAGACGGGCTTTTTCCTCGGTGCCTGTCGTGGCGATGACTCGCGCTCCTATATTCTTTGCCATTTGAACCAGCAGAAGACCCACGCCTCCCGCAGCCGCATGGATCAGCGCTGTCTCACCCCTTTTCAATGGATAAGTGTCGTGCGCAAGATAATGCGCGGTCATGCCCTGTAGCATCGCGGCAGCGGCCTGCCGGTCCGTAATGCCCGCAGGCAGATGCACGAGGCGATCCGCAGGCACAACTGCGTATTCCGCGTAGGCGCCCGTAATGCCCGTGTAGGCGACACGGTCTCCGGGTTTGAACGATTTCACGTCTGCGCCGATTCCGCTCACCACGCCGCTCGCTTCCTGCCCGCAGACGAACGGCAACGTCGCGGGATAGCGACCTTCGCGAAAATAGACGTCAATGAAGTTCACACCGGCAGCGGAAATTTTGACGAGGATTTCGTTCGGCTTTGGCGCAGGGGCAGGAATGTCCGCAAACGTGAGAACTTCCGGGCCGCCGGTTTTCTGGACTTGTATGGCTTTCATGATGTTTCCCTCAGGAGTCGCATTTGAGATTCAGGCGTGGCATGCGCACGCCGCTAGTATATTGCATTTTTCGAACGGTGCCGATTCGCTTCTTTTATTTCGCGGGGAGCGGCTGTCTCAGCATCAGCGCGATCCTCTGGCAGGACGCAACTTCCAAATCGTGCTGATTAAAGCAGCGATGAATAAACGTGACGATGCCTCTATCGGGCTTGCTGCGGCTTTCCCGCATTTCCATCACTTCGGTCTGCACGCGAATTGTATCGCCGTGGAAAAGCGGCTTTGGAAATCGCACTTTGTCCCAGCCGAGATTGGCGACCGTGGTGCCAAGCGTCGTGTCTCCAATCGAAATTCCGACCATCATGCTTAAGGTGAGGCAGCTATTCACAAGCCGCTGGCCGTACTGCGAATTCTTCATGTACTCGGCATCTAGATGAAGGGCGGACGGATTGTGCGTCATCGTTGTGAACCAAACGTTGTCCGCTTCCGTGATTGTGCGGTGCATTGGATGGTCGAAGACCATCCCGACTTTGAACTGTTCGAAATACAAACCGGCCATCGCTGGGCCTCCACGCAAACAAAGAGTTCGTTACGTTTGTTGCGCCCAACTATACAGGGATTTTCGATGGAATTCCTGCGTGGCACACCGTTCCCTGATCAGGAAATGGCGTGGGCGCGCGATTAGCTTATATGGGCAGGTTATAAAAAATTGCCGCGCCTTCAGTTTAGGCACTGGGTGCGCGGCGCGTTCGAATATCCGACAGGTGCTTGCGGAGATTGTCGATGACTTCCTGCCGGCGTCCATCGCTGATATTTTTTTGAAGCTCCTCAAGGGCAATGTGAACCACATCGTGATGATGAAGTTCTTCCGGAGCGACTTCGTTGCTGAGTTCCAGCCAGATGCCGTGGAGCAGATCGACTTCCTTGCTGGTCAAGCGCGGGGCGTGCGGCCCGAGATAAAAGATATGTTCCTGGCCGGTCGGCGAGTAAATTTCAAGTGTCAGTTGCGGCCTTGGTTCAGGGAGAGCCTCCCAAGCCAGTCCCGCGATACGAGCCTCGTCCGTTATGGCTCTCCAGGAGGAAAGACCCAGCGCGATCGAGGACGACTGAAGGCTTTGTGCTGCGCGCAGAATTCCCTCCCACTTTTCCGTTGAAGGGGCGACAGCCAGGTGAATGGACTTGCCCTTCTTCTCTGCAAAAGAGAGAGCCCGCGTAAACAGTTCCTGCTCATTGGTGCTGAAGAGGTCTTGCTCGGTAAGTTCATTGCCTCCCGAACCTGCTCGGCCCAACACACGCAAATGGAGAACGACAACATCCTGCTGTCGTGGATTCACGCGGTCCAACACAGCGCCGAGGTTATAAAGAGCGTTAGAGTTTCGAACCATCACGAGAGCGTTTCCGGGACGGACGCCCAACGAGGCGGGAGTCAGCTCTCCGTCGGATTCCAGATTAAACATGTCCAGTTCCTGGTGCTTGGCGCCATGTTTAAGCGTAATTTTCTCGGAGATTTCGAACACGGTGAAAAAGAGCAGCGTGAAAGCCACACCCGCGATCGTAGCAACCTGCTTGGTGAAGAGATTCATGATGCTGAGGGCAAACAGCACTATTGTAATCAAGCCAAGTCCAACGGGGATCTCCACGCCGCCGACCGTGAAATTCAGTGGGACGCGGAAATCGCGCTTTCCCGGCTGCTTATACCGCAGCACAAGCACGGCCAGGCCTTTCATCGAAAAACTCCACATCACGCCGAACGCGTAGGCCTCGCCAAGGACAAAGATGTCGCCGCGGCTCAGGATGATGGTAAGCAGCTGAAGGCCTACCACAAGATTGAGCATACGGTAGGAAGTGCCATACTTGGCGTGCGGATGGCGGAACCAATGCGGGAGAATGCCGTCCTCGGAAACTCTGTTCAGAACGCCGTTTGAACCCACAATCGCGGTGTTGACGGCTCCGGCGAGCATCAACACGCCGACGAGCACAACAAATCCCTCAAATACCAGCTTCAGGTTGTAGGGACCCACGAAATTCAGCGCCAGCCCGCTAATTAAATTCCCGAAATACTGCGGTCGAACCGCGTCCGGAATGATCATCGAGGCGAAGAACGAAACGCCCGCCGTAAAAATCAGGCTGTAAACAAAAATCACGAGGCCCGCTTTTTCCAGGTTGGGGAGCTTGGGATGCTCGACTTCCCGATAGACCTGCGCCAGAGTTTCCTCGCCGCTCATGGCCAGGACGGAGTGACCGAGCCCGATCAGAATTCCGATTAAGGCCACCGTGTGCGGGAGACTGCTGAACTTCAACCAGCCCAGAGCCTCCGGCGCAAACGTCAGGTTTGCTTTCGTGGGTATGGGAGGCAGATGGGCGCCGCGCACCCAGACGGTGAGGATGCACCAGGCAATCATGACGACCACCATGACGGTGGTCACATACATGATGCGCAACGCTTTTCCGCTGGACTCCGGAATACCCTTGATGTTTTCCCACCAGAAATAAACCGTCACCGCCACGGCGAATACCGCCGATGTGGAATTGATGGGAAGGACCAGATTGACGTGAAAACGGGCGAACAGCTCATTGAAAAACCCAGTCAGGTATTGGCCTGCGGAAACACCGCTGATGGGCCCGGTCAGGATGTAGTCGAACATCAAAGCGGAAACGGAAAATTTTGCCAGCGTGCTGCCCATCGCTTCCTTGACGACCCGATAGACACCGCCGCGCACGAACATGCTGCAACTCTCGATGTACATGGAGCGCACGGCATACGCGAACAGCATGATCGCCAGGATGAACCAGGGGGCAGCCTTACCGATGGCCTGCTCCGCGATGGCACCCGCGTAAAACGCAGACGAGCCAAGGTCATTGAGTACAATTGCCGCCGCCCGCCAGAAGGAGATAAACGAGAGCATCGCCGTCGTCGCGACGACCACCTTGGGTAAACTCGATTTCCGCGTCGCATCCAACGGTTGTGGGGTGCTATTGGTTGACATAGTGATCTTGGGTTGAAGTCCGCTGCGACGTCAGGGTCGGGGAACGTGCTCCTTTATTAGCGTGAAGGCATGCAATCCGAAGTATAAGTGAATACACAAAAATTCATAAAGAAGTCATAAAGATGCATAAGTTCCGGACGCCTGCAAACAGGAATGTGCGGAACTGCTCGAACTTCGCCAATCGAGTTCAATCATAGCTTAGCTTCAACCGAAGAGAAGCCAGAAGAAAAGCGAGATCCGTGATTGTCTTAATCGCGGGGCGGGTAAATTGTTAGATACAGGTACGCATTGGCAGCTTCGTCGTCACTCAAATAGCGAATCACAGGCATCCTGCCCCGGTAGGAGTCCTTATTGGGAGATGCCGATGAGGTCCCAATGATGTCCGGCGAGCCCTTGGTTACTTTCCGCACGAAGTCGGCCATGTTCGAACGCATCGTTAAGGTGCTTAACGGGGGAATCGCTCCTTTCATCAGTTGTTGCGCAGTGGGATTGGGGCCGGTTGCGCTATGGCAGATGTGACAGGTTGATTTTACGATGTACTCGCCGACGCGGTACGAAGATTCCTTGAGTTCGATTTGGTGCTTTTCCGCATCGGGAACGCTGGCAAGCTGCTCCAAATAAGCAATGATTGCCTGAACCTCCCCATCATTCAAATGGGGAAATGGAGGCATCTTCTGCCCTCCTTTGTGGAGCCGTTCCACGATCAGTGCGCTGGCCTGCTTTGCGAGGGTTGTAGCATCCGCCCGGCTGACGGTTTGGCCGCTGTTTTTCATGCGCGCCAGAATTACGGCAACGGAAGTGGCGCGGATCGGATTAATCACGGAATTGATTTCCGGGGGCGCGCCTCCACCTGAAGCGCCGTGGCATCCCTGGCAATTCAGGCGAAAAAGGTCCGAACCGTGAAGCGTCACGACATTCGCAGCGAAGCCCGGCGTTAGCTCCGGTTGCCTGCGGGGCGACTGATCCCCGGGCAGCGGCGCAGCCGGCCCGGTGTCCCACGTCCGGCCCATACTGGTTTCATCGAACGACTTGTGAAGATGCTTGAGCCAACTTTCGCCTGTGACAGGCGTTACTGTGCTGTCTTTCTGAGCGGCGGACTGTGAATACAACAAGGAGGCAATAAAAACAATCATCAGTAGAAGCAGCAGCACAAAGCGCATCGTTTTCGATGATTGTTCGAGCGAAGCAAACTTCATTCGACGATCTCCAGATCGAGGTGAATTCTCACACCGTTTACAAGCACATGGCTTTGGTTGATCAAATCCTGGCTGGTAATTTCATCATCGACAAACGATCGAACGGCGCCGAGCGGGCAGACGAATTCCACTGCTTCAGAAGAGTCCTTCTCATTTCCCATGCGATTGATGACGGAAAAATCAAGCGCATCCACCTGGAGAGCCTCGGGAAGCTTCGGCATCAGCGCTTTCAGTTGCGGCGCAAGGAACAGATCGAAACTCTGTGCCGCGCGTTTGTAAATCGAGCTTGAGTTTTTCTCGAAAGCCAGCGTATTTCGAAGGGTCATTTGAAGTGTCAATTGTTTACGGTCGAGGACAATGGCCGGTGGCGCATAATCCACCAGATGAAATTTCTCACCGTCCTCCTTGAGCAGCGCATCAAGTCGCGGCTGTAGCTGCGCCTGGAGCCTGTCGGCGGCGGTTGCCGACGGGATGGCTTTTGATTCGGCCTCGGTTGTAGAAACGCTGACGGTGTGCGGAGGTTCAGTTCCCGCAGGCAACGGGTGAACGGGGCTTGAAACAGCTGTTGTTGTGAATCGCGGATTCGCGAGGGAAACACGCTTAGCCGTAAACGCGGCCGGGGCAGACGAAACAGCCGGAGCGGATTGATTGGATACCGAGTTCGCAATCGCCTCCAAGCTGAGGGCGTCTTTCTGCCCGAGAGCAAGGCCGAATGGTTGCGCATCCACAAAAATTTCCGAGCGATTGAGAATCGCCTGCCTCTGCGCGTCGTCCGCCTCGCTTAGGTAGGAAAAGGCGTCAGCGCGATCGAGGACTACCGCGAGGATTTCCCGGCCCTCGAAATCGGAATCCCGCCGGGGAGCGCGTGCGTGGTACGCAATTTCAAAAGCGATGCCGTCGCATTTCACATCGGGAGGAATTTCGCGCGCGATCAGCCGAAGGATCGGGGTGATGACTTCCTGAAAGGTGCGGCTGGCACGCTCGTTTGGCGTGAGCTGCTCGGAACTAAAAGCCGCCGAATAAAATCCCGACGTTTTCAATAGAATTCGATTTTGGAAATATACGAATTCAATACCGCGTGTATCCAGTGAGGACTGGCGGCTCGGGTCTAACCCCACATAACGCGTCAGAATAAAAGGAAACTGAAATTTTGTGTCGTCGATCACATGCTGCAGGGATCGCAGTTGCGGCAGGTACTCTTGCTCGACATTTTTCAGATTTGGGTTCGTGAGTTCTGTGGGACTCACCTGGGCAAACATGAAAGCGTGCGCCAGGAAAAGCGCGGGAAGAGCAAGTAACACATTTTTGAGCATTCGGATTCTGGAATTCATTGGCTCATGTCTCCAAATCACTGGCGAGAACAGACCAGGGAGCCGTTCCACTCATGCGGACGCGGCTCCCGCGGCTGACTCGGCTACTTCTTCACAGTCAGTTCGACACTTGCCGCTCCGCTCGCTACGGTCACCGATTGCGTAGTCACCTTCCCGTCTTCGCTCCACGTCTTTAGCGTGTAGGTTCCCGCGGGAACGTCCTTAATCTCGAACGATCCCTCAAAATCGGTAATCGCAAAATACGGTGTCGGAGAAACAACGAGGAAGCCGGACATTTCCGGATGAACGTTGCAGAGAAGCGAGGCCGTTCCGACATCGGTGAACTGAAACGACTTCTTATCCCCTTTTGGCCAGGTCCCGAGGTTGTGCGCCAGTTTCTTATTTCCGCCGACCGAGGGCCAATAGACGTTATGCCCGACGGAATCGCTGTTCAGGAAATCCACCGTCGCCCCCTGGACGACAGCCGTGACATGCGGGAGGAATTTCATCCCGCGCTGGTCAATCACCACGTGTTCCGCGCGAGGATCGAACTTTTTCCCTGGAATCGCATCCACATACACGGCGATGTTTTCAGGAGTTTTTAGGCCTTGAACGCTGACCTTGCCCTTGATGCTTCCGGCTCGGCCCGTGCCTGAGAAAAGCAACGCGCAACCTATGATTCCTAAAGTCTTCATTGCCATTTTGCGTGATCGCATCGTCATTCCTCTCGGTTGCAAATGTAGTGTCATTAGCTACTCAGAATGCGTAATCGATTCCGGAAACGAAGGAACTAGGCCTGTAATAAAGAATATTGTTGGTGGTCGGATCGGTGTACGGCACGCCCCAGTGATACTGGTATTCACCAATCAGCTTGATATTGGCTCGAACCAGGATTTGGAAACCCGGGCTGAAGCGATTGCGTGTTCTAAATTGTGAGACGCCGCTGGCGAAATCGGACGGTGAATTCACGAAGTCGTACCGCGTGTAGGCAATCAACCAGGGGTGAATCCAGTAGTTGGCCCCTGCAAATCCACCGGAATACGTTACTGCGGGTGCGTTGGCGATCGTCATTAAATTCGTGTCCACGTCGTGATTATTGTCGTGACCCATCATGCCGACACCGAACAGTTCCAGCTTTCTGAATTTGAAGCGAAGATCACCACCGACGCGGTAAAACGGATCTTGTATGACCCCCAGGAATGGGTACGGGCGGCTTCCATTCACGGGGAGATTTGTTTCGTTGGTGCCGTGATAATAGAACGCGCCGAGGCGGATGGAAGTGTGATCGCGCGGGCCGGTCGCTCCTGCGGCTTGCACCGCATTGCGGCTCTGGGGGTCGCGCTCCAAATTGAATTTTTGGGAGACACGGACGTACACATCTTTCGTATTCCGCGCTGTGAGTGAGGAGTCAAGTCCATACGCCGAATTTGTTCCGTCGTCAAAAGCTACCGACCATGTGAAATTGTAATTATTGGCATACCCGCCGAGCTCCACGCCGCGCTGCGGTGTGCCGATGAAGAAGGGATTGTTTGTGGACGGAAATACTCCGGGAGTCGGCAGCGCTGCTGCGAGGGACGTTTGACTGAAAATGTCATACGACGAGGGATAGATGGATCGCGCTTGCGAGAATGGCAGGTCCAGTTCGAATTGCCCGAACCGGACATTCAGCAATCTGCTGGGCAGGTGCAGATAATGGCCCACGTCGAATTTCAGGTAGCCGTCTCCCAGCCCTCCATTTGCGCCTGACCCGCCAGCGGAAATATCGTTATCGATCCAGAAGGAGATGTTCTGGCCAAAGCTGCCGGCCGCGATGATCGTGAGGGTATTCGGCGCGAATAGATCGGTCCGCGGAGTAAAGGCCGTCGCATCGACAGCATCCGGCTGTTTTGACGAGTAATTAAAATTACCGGAATAGCGGAAAGAGATGGGAATAGTTCCGGGAATTTCACCGGGGTAAATGGCGCCCGGAAACGCCTCCTTTTGCGCCTTCGCGCCGAGCAGCACGGGCGGTTCCTTCACAAAGGAATCGTCGTCCATGGGGAACTTGAAGCCGTTCTTCTTGAAAACTTCGCCGAAATCGTTCAGCTCCGGATAATTGCTGTGGCAGGTTGCGCAGGAAGTCTGATATTTCCGCGAAAAGGCAGGTATGGCCGAGGCCTTTGGCGTATTGGCCAGAATCCAAAGCAGGCAAAAAGCCACCACGGTGAATGAAACTGCGCCAATTCTTTTCGCTCGTCGCATCTTTCCCTCTCTAGTCAGCCCTGTGCCCGGTAAAAATGGCTCATGCTCCAATGCACAATAACGTTTGCCATCATCTCGTACCAATACGGCACACGCTGTGACTATCGTCACAGTGCAATGTTATCTCCGTCACACATGCGCTTTTTTGAGGAACGGCAGCCAAATAATTGACCAGAAAACTTTAAAGGGGGTGGTGCTATGGCTTGTGCGTCCCTACTCGGAATTCATCGGCGGAGAACAGAAAAAGATGAGGCGGCCCGCATGGACGTTCGGACACTTCATGCGGGCCGGAAGGATTCGATTTGATTTAGTGCAAGGTCTTGTTGAAGATCTCCAGCGTCCGTTTCCAGGCCAATTCCGCGGCGGCCTTGTCATAGCGCGGCGTGGTGTCGTTGTGGAAACCGTGATTTGCCTGGTCGTAGAAATACACTGTGTAGTCGATGTGATTGGCGACGAGAGCGTCTTCGAAGGCCGGCCATCCCGCATTCGTGCGATTGTCCAGTCCGGCGTAGTGGATTGACATGTGCGCCTTAATTTTGGCGGTGTCTTCTGCGGAGGGCTGTCCGCCATAGTACGGAACCGCGGCAACCAGATACGGAAGGCGAACTGCCAGAATATTTGTGACGCTTCCGCCGTAGCAGAAACCGACAGCTCCGATTTTGCCTGTGCAGCCGGGCATGGATTTCAAGTAGCCTGCAGCGGCAACGAAATCTTCGATCATCTTGGCGGGGTCGAGCTTGGCCTGCAGCGCGAGTCCCTTCTCATCATCGCCGGGATAGCCGCCGACGCTGGTGAGAATGTCCGGCGCCAGCGCGAGGTATCCGGCGACGCCCAGGCGGCGCGTCACATCTTCTATATATGGATTGAGGCCGCGATTTTCGTGGATCACCAGCACGCCCGGCAACTTCTGCGGACCTGTTGCAGGCCTTGCGACGTACGCGCGGACAGTGCCGTAACCCTGCGGCGACGGAATAATGACGTATTCTGTCTTCAGACGCTTATCGTCTTTGGGGATCTGCTCGGCAAAGGCGTAGTTGGGCCGGAGACTTTCGAAGATCGCGGCAGCCGTCAGTCCGCCCACGGCGTACTTCGCCGCGCCATCCATAAATTCGCGGCGGCTGATTCCGCCGTGCACATATTGATCCAAAAGACTAAGCAGTTCCGGATCGAAGTCTGACGCCTTTTTTCGTTCCATGTGAGGCCTCCCTTATTTTTGTAGACTTTGCGCGAAGGATACCATGTGGCGGGGCAACACGTCATTCTAGGATTCTCGATGGCGGTATTCCTGGGAACGCCAATCTCCCGATTGGCGGCGGTCGTTAGAGAAGCGCAAATCGCCAATCGGGAGATTCGCGTTCCCAGGTTGCAGCTCTGATGCTCTATGGCAATATCAAAGGGTTGTGAAGCGCATTGGAGGAAAAAGATGAACCTGAAAAATGCAACAGCATTGATCACCGGCGGCAGCAGCGGAATCGGACACGCCGTCGCGCAGGCGTTGATCGCGGGCGGTGCGCACGTGGCAATCACGGGGCGCGACAAGCAACGGTTGGCGGATGCCGCGCGCGAACTGGGCGCGCATCCCATTCACGCGGACGTTTCACTCGAAGCCGACGTGTTGCGGACCTATCGCGAAGTGTTCCAACAATTCGGCGACCTGGATATTCTCGTCAACAATGCCGGGATTGGATCGTTCAAGAATCTGGTGGATTTCGATCTCAAGAGCTTCGAGGCCGTCTTCGCCACCAACGTCACCGGAGCGATGCTCATGGCCCGTGAGGCGGCCAAACATTTTATCAAGCGGCAGCGTGGGAATATCGTGAACATCGCCTCCACCGCGGCTTTGCGGGGAGCGCCCAACGGCACGGCCTACTACGCCAGCAAATTCGCGTTGCGCGGCATAGCCGAGTGCTGGCGCGCCGAGCTTCGCAAACACAATATCCGCGTGTTTCTGGTTAACCCGAGCGAGGTGCTGACAAATTTCTCCGCCAGCGCGGGGCTAACGCAGAAGGAAAAGCCTCCAAGCTGCGCGGCGAAGACATCGCCTACATGGTGAAGGCCGTGCTGGAAATGGAGGATCGCGGCTTTACGCCTGAGTTGTCCGTCTTCGCCACGAATCCGCAGGATTGACGCCGTGGGGAACGGCGAGCCGTTTGGCCGCCTCGCAAACCATGCTATAAAGGAAGTGTGCGGCTGTAGCTCAGATGGATAGAGCGCGTGCCTCCGAAGCACGAGGTCGAGAGTTCGAATCTCCCCAGCCGCACCATTTTTCCAACTTAACTCCGCAATCGCGCATACCCCGATAAGACATCCCTATCCCACACTGAAGCTGATTTCCACCCTCAAGTCGATCGGCGTAGGATCACCATCGAGAATGGTCGGTTCATATTTCCTCTTGCCAACAGCTGTGAGTGCTGCCGGAACCAGCAACGGATGCCCGCTGATGACCCTCATTCCGGTGACTTTGCCTTCTTCGTCGATAATCGCTTCGATCACGACCACACCGGAGATGCGGGCCTGTTTCGCGAGCGCCGGATAAACAGGATCGGGCCCGAAAATCAATCGCGGCGGTTTCAAGCTGCCGCCGATGCGAACCGGAGCCTTGGGTCCTGCCGAGGCGTGAACAGCGGGAGCCGGAACACCATTTAGCACGCCTCCGAGGACTCCGCCAACTACGCCGCCCACTTGCCCTCCGGGAATTCCGCCGGGAATTCCGCCAGCAATTTCCATCGGCATATCCGGCTGGGCTTCACTGGGAACCGATGCGACAAGCTTGGGAATGAAGGACGGCGCGGTCAGTTTGCCGGGAGTGTACGTTCGGGGCGCCAACTTTTGAACCGCGTGCGTAACTGAAGCAGTTGCCCGCATCGGTGGCGGAGGCGGAGCCGCCGGACTCAACGGGGGCGCCAGAAACGTCAGGTTGTATTTATGAATGTCGAGCCCGGTCGTAAAGTACAGGGGAAGCACGAGGAGCGTGCCGAGAATGACGACGTGAACAGCCAGCGATACAGCCCAATCCAATGGGCTGCGCCGCTGCCGCACCGAAGATTTTTCCAGCATGGTTTCCGCGAACACATCATGCTGCGGCGCGTTTTGCGGTGGAGGCAGAATGATATGTTGTTTCGCCTTGGCCGATGCCTGCATTTCCTCAGTGAACAAGAATTGTTGGCATTGCATAAAATCCCCCTGTCCTGGCCGCAATCTGACTACGCCCGTCCCAAGCATTGACGGCGAATATCATTGCGCTCCTCCATCAATTGAGATGATGGATGTGCGGGGAAGATTCAGCGATGACAGGGGTCACTTGGGCGCGTGACTTGGATCACAGGTGCGATTCGGGTGGAAATGGCCCTGATTCAGAAAGATACAGGCAAAGCGGGTCGATTCTTCACGCTGCGCGGACAAGGTCTCTCATCTGACGGGCAAGTTTTTCCACTTCCTCCGCTTTGTGTACCAGTGAAAGCGACAAGACGTCCGTTTGTTCGGTCTTATCCGCCTCCTCTTTCAATTCCTTGGCCAACTGGACCAAGCGATCCGCATTGCGCCGCAGATTCTTCTGACTTTGCTTGAGTTGTTCCTTTGGGTCTGGCTGGGGAGGTGAAGTTGAATCGTCGAATGGACCATCTGCTGCGGTACCATCGGGATTGCGCGGGACATGTGGGGGAGAACCTTGCCGCTGGCCCATTGCCAACAGCCTTTGTGCCCCGGCCAACACCATCGCAAGATTCGAAAGAAAGTATCTACGCCCGGTTTGCATGGGATTTTCCTTCTGTCACGGAACCAGTTTGTCGCTGGCCTCTATACGGCGATTCCCCGGGCGTCCACCGATGCTATAATCACCCGCGATTATTATGACTCTAAACGCATTTCAATGGACCGATATCGCGCTGGCCCGGGGGTTGAGGCTGCTCAGCATTGTGCTGATTGCCTTCATTCTGAATCGGCTGTTGAGAATGGTGACGCGCCGCCTGATTCCGGCTGCAGGCTCCGAAGGTCTTGGCCGCGTTGCAAAAATGCGCGAGCAGCATGCCAAGACTCTGGCGGGGCTTCTTTACAGCGCGGGAACCGCCATCATCATTGTCGGCGCCATCCTCACAGCACTGCCCGAGTTCGGATTCTATATTACGCCCATCGCCGCTGTTGCGGGGCTCGCCAGCCTTGCGTTTGGTTTTGGAGCGCAGCACCTGGTTCGCGATCTGATTAACGGATTTTTTGTGATCGTGGAGGATCAATTTGTCGTGGGCGAGTCGGTGCGAATTGGAGCTGTCACGGGCCGCGTCGAGCATCTGACGCTCCGGCGAACGGTGATCCGCGATCTTCAGGGCGCTCTGGTCAGCATTCCCAATGGGGAAATCTCGCAAGTGGCAAACCTCAGCCGCGATTGGGGACAACTCTTCGTGGACGTCTCCCTGCCGTCCGATACTTCCACAGAAGCGGCGCTGGCGGCGCTGGAGAGCGTGTCGGGAGAACTCCGTATGGATGCTGCGTGGTCTCCCGTGCTGGTGGATGGACCGCGGGTGCTCGGCATCGAGTCGTTCGGGCCCGCCAACATCACGTTGCGATTGCAGCTTCGAACGATCCCGGGTCGGCAGGACGACGCCGCGCGGGAACTGCGCCGCCGGATTCAGGATCGATTCGAGCAGGAACATATTCGCTGGAGCGGCGTGCAGCGCATGGAAGTTGTGGGAAGTGAATTTCCTCTTTATTCGCAAAAACCATCGAATACGTAGCCGAGTAGGATGCAGGCTTGGTTATTTCTTTTGGGGCCCATGTGAGGAGAGTTCAAGAGTCGGATGGTGCACCTCCTCATGTTCCGCCTCTCCGGCCATCACTATGCGGTTTCGCCCTTCCTCTTTGGCGCGATAAAGCGCGGCGTCCGCCATTTGTAACAATTGGTTGGGGGGCTCATCCGGCCAATTCCCAGTTGCGACTCCGCCCAGGCTCATTGTGATCTTGAGCGGCCCTGAATCTGTTTCCATCGGAGGGTGAGCGATCGCGGCGCGGATTTGGTCCGTCCGTTCCGCAGCGGCGCTGGAATCGCACCCGGGCAGAAGGATCAGAAATTCCTCTCCTCCAAACCGGCCAATGGCATCGTAGGATCGCACGCAGGCTTGCATTCTTGCTAGAAGCTATTGCACAACCCTCCGCAAGACGATCATGAAGCAAGCGATATG